>DCWA01000033.1 GCA_002327445.1 Desulfobacteraceae bacterium UBA2174
TGAGTCAAGGGGATACCCCCTTTGCTTTATTTAAAATATTTTTCGTCTGTGGCCAATATTTATAAAATAAAGCGTTTGATTACTGCTTTCGGATAGGTGAAATTTATCAAAAGTCCAATCTTCAATCCGGTCGCCTTCAAATAGTTCAATATTTGCGCCTCATGAATTTTACCCAACGATTCAGTAGCTTTCAGTTCTATGACGACCTGGTTTTCAACCAAGATGTCAGCAAAATATTCTCCAATACTTACCCCTTTGTAAGTTACTGTGATAGGCACCTGATTCGCTGCATTGAGACCTCTCTGGCGAAGTTCGACCATCAAAGCGTTTTCATAAACCTTCTCAAGAAAGCCGTAACCGAGTCTTCGGTTTACTTCAAAAACAGCGCCATTTATTTTGTACGTTATTTCGTCAAGCATAGCTATTTTTTAGATTGGCCACTGACACACAAAAAGACAAAGACAAAAAAGATATTATTTTTTTGCCACAGACTCACACAGAAAAACACAGACAACTAATAAAAAAGATTTTATTTTATTTGAAAGTCCTTTGTCCGTGTGGGTCTGTGTACGTCCGTGGCCATTTTATTTTTCTGCCACAGACTCACACGGAAAGATACAGACAAAGACTAATTTTTGTTTAAAATCTTTTCCGTCTGTGTGAGTCCGTGTGCGTCCGTTGCCATTTTATTTTTAGCCACAGACTCACACAGAAAAACACAGACAAAAACTAATTTATTTCTTAGCCACCGACACACATGGAAGAACACAGACAACCAATATAAAAAGCTTTTATTTTACTTGAAAGTCCTTTGTCCGTGTGGGTCTGTGTACGTCCGTGGCCATTTTATTTTTCTGCCACAGACCCACACGGAAAAACACAGACAAAAACTAATTGTTTTGTTTAAAATCTTTTCCGTCTGTGTGAGTCCGTGTGCGTCCGTGGCCATTTTATTTTTAGCCACAGAATCACACAGAAAGACACGGACAAAGGCTAATTGCTTTACTGGGGTATCCGGTTGGCTCCAGTACATAGAAGCTATCTATCTGATTATAACGGATTTTTATCAGGTGAGGGCTTTATTTAGAAAAACGACCGAAAATGTTATGAATTCAGTATGTTAGGAACAGATAACTTGAGTAAAGTAGATACCCCTATTGCTTTATTAAAAATCTTTTTCGTCTGCGTGCGTCTGTGTACGTCCGTGGCCATTTTATTTTTTTGCCACAGGCTCACACAGAAAAACACAGACAACTACTATATAAAAATTTATTTTTTTATTTAAAAGTTCTTTGTCCGTGTGAGTCCGTGTGCGTCCGTGGCTATTACCAAAATAGTCTGTGGTCATTCTTTAAAACCAATAGAAACGATTCAACCCCTGCACCAACTTCCGCGTCAATGCCCGCAACGGCTTGTTCAGCCTGCACGGTCCCACCGCCTTGGGCTGATATCCATCTTCCCTGACCATCCGGCCCAGTTCGCTGAACGTCCGCGCCGGGTAGCGCTCGCGGTTTTCTGCCAGCCAATGGCAAAAGCGCTCGAACCGCCGCGTCACCACCCGGTTGGGCCGTCCGCCCCGGTACTGGATGTCCCTGACCTTGAACAGGCTGAAGCTGTGCAGGATCAGGACCGCATCGGCGCCTGCGTCGCAAATCATTTGCACGGCATCCCGGCATTCCTCGAAAGAGGCGCCCATCAGGTCAACGTACTGGGAGGGCGGCAGAATTTTGGGAATCGGCTTCTGGAAAAACCCGGAAAGCGCCACTTCCAGGACATCGCCGTACCATCTGGCGCCGTTGTACACTCCTCTGTTCCCAAAACGGCACTGCCCTCCCAGAAACGGGAAACTGTAGCTGCTGTCGATCCACAGGCCCGCCCCGGGCAGAACCGAGAGCGTTTCCTCCGAGGCGCCCATGTTGCCGGCGCGGAAAGCTATGGGGCTCCTGCCGGTCCAGCGCACGATGCGCCCGGCGCCTTCGATCAGCATCTCCCGCTGCCGGTCCGCCGGCAGATCCGCCATGTAGTCGGTCCGGGCGTGAGGTTTTCCGTCCAGGTGCAAACCATAGTGAACGTGGTTGGGATGCACGTGAAGCTGAACATCCTGCCCGTGGTCGATCAAATATCGGCATACCGGCTCGGTCTGACCGGGGTGCCCCAACTCAGCGTTGAAAGGCTCCACAAAAAAGGTGGCGCAGAGGCCGTGACGCGCCAGGATCTCGCAAATCAGGGGGATGCCGTAGCTTCTGTCACCGTAGCGACCCATCATGCCGAGCCGCGGTGGAACCGGCCTCAGGCTGTTATCGGCCCAGGCGCCGCCCATGCTGCATTCGACATCGAAGGTAACGAAAACCCCGGGCTTCATTCGAGCACAAAATCGGCAATCAGCGGAAGATGATCGGAGCCCAGGTTCGGGCCGGTCCAACAGCGGACCGGGCGGAACCCGGGCGTGGAAAGAATATGATCGATTCGCGACGGATACCTGAAAATGTTGATTTTGGTGTCCTTGGTGTGCCCGAAGCCGAATCCGGCGCGGCTGAAGGCGTTTTGGTAGGGCGACCAGTATTTTCCATAAATTGGGCTGTCCACAGTCAGATTGAAATCTCCCGCAAGGATCTTGGGTTCCGGAAAGTTACCCGCCCATTTTGCCAGCCGGGCGGATTCCTGCCACCGGTTCGCGATCTTGCCCTGGGCGGAATCCACATTTTCAAGATTGAAAACGGTTTCCCGGTCCAGCACCATGGTCAAAGCCCTTCGGGGTGTCAGCAGGTCGATGCAGCAAAAACCGATTTTACCCGTTGGCGCATCGATGACGCAGTAGATCCCGTTGACCTCGGCGTTTCGATACCAGCGCTGGACATCGAGAATCGGGTGCTTTGATACCACCAGAGATGTCTGGGCCCGCCGGACATGCCACTGCGGCGGGAGGGTCCACCTGCTCGGGGCGCACTCCTGTACCGCGGCGACGTCCGGTTGCACCGCTTCAAGAAGCTCGGCGAATTCCTGGCTGCTCACCTGCCATCGCTGGACGTTGTAAGTGAGCACGCGAAGCTCCGCGGGCCTGTCCGGCTGCCCCCAGCTTTGCCAGGGAATGTTCAAGCCCATGATCGGAAAGACGATGATGAGCGCGGCTACTCCCAGCGCCGGCAGCCCGCGGGGGTGCCAGAAAACCGCTGCCGGCAGAAGGATCGCCATGGGAATGGCATAAATCCATCGCGGGCCATAGAGCAGCACGGTGGCAAACCACCACCTGTCCCCGCAAAACCGAAACAGCCCCACGACGATCAACAATGCCAGGATGTACGTGTAGAGGCCGCACTGATAGAAGGTCCGAATTTTCTTTTCCATCAACCCGACGCGCTACTGGTTGCCGACGATATCGACGGACCGGGTGCCAAGTTTCCTCACCATCTGGCCAAAGTCCACCAGAAACGGCTTGGGATCGCTGGGCAAAAAGGAGTCGTCGCGGGTCCACGGCCCGCAGTTCCAGAGAAATTCGGCGGCCGTCCGGATCTTTCCCTGGTGTGTTTGCCCAGGCGGCAGCGGGTCCCGGCGCAGCATGCCCAGCAACCAGTTGGCATCGCCCCCGAGAATGCGCGTCCGCAGCCCGGCGCGATAGTTCACCGGGCGCATCTTTTCCGGCTCGAAGCGGCTCTGCCACAGCATGAACGGCGCCTCGAAGCCCGCCATGATCACTGTCGGCAGCCCGCCGCTGAACCGCGGGTTGATCTCGATGAAAATGTAGCGATCCGTTCGCACATCGTAGCGAAACTGGACCCCGGCGATCCCTTCGTACCCGATGGCCCGGAGCAGCCTGGTGGCGTCCCGCACCAGCGCGGTGTGCCGGCAACTGATGCGCTGCACCGTCACCCCCCCGGCCAGGGGCATGTGGTGCTCGCCGATGTAGTCGCCCGCCATGACCCTTTGGCCGTTGTGCATCAGGATCTGGACGTGGTCCTCGGCACCGGGGTGGTATTCCTGAACAAGGATGTTGTCGGCGAAGGCAGCCAGCGATTTGTAAAGATTCTCGAGCTGATCGGGCGTCTCGGCGTAGGCGGCCTTCCAGGGCGCCTTGCCGCCTGGAACGTTCTGCCTCCGGGTTCGAAGCACCAGTGGAAAGCGCAGCAAATGCTCCGGCCCACTTGCCATCAACCGATCCAAACGCATCCCCCGGGCCACCGGCACCCCCAGCTTCTCGCAAAGCGCCTGCATGTGGTCCTTGTCCGTGGCCAGGTCGAAACTGGCGCGCGACGGCGAAAACAGGTGCACCGAAGGCTCGAACCGGTGGCGCGCTTCGATCAGGGCATTGTGGTGACCTTCGGAGACCGGCATGATCGAGCCGGCCTGGACGATTTCCACCAGTTGCCGCACCTCGTCGGCAAAGCCCGGGTCGGAAGGCCCTGAATCGAAAACCCAGGCGCTGGCGGCAAAGCGACTGTGGGCGGACTGACCGTGCTCCGACCGGACGACGGCATGCACCGCAATGCCGTTTCGGGCCAGGCTGCGCACCACCCACAGGCCGACCTGGGTGTCTCCCACCAGCGCCAGCACGCTATGTGCGGGATCGGGGCAACGACCAATCAGCCCTTTGTATGGTTTTACGATCCGCATTTATTCTTTTCCAAAACCTTCGCTGACGGCCTCTTGCAGCACCGCGTGAACCTTTTCGGCAACCTGTTCCCAGGACTTGATACCGCTTTTTTCGACCACCGTTTCCGGGTCCCATCGGCGACCGAGCACTTGTCCCAGGGCGTCGCCAAGGGGCGCCTCCTCACGCGGGGGGACGATGGCTCCGGCGGCGGGCACCGGCAGGATGTCGCGCACCGCCCCCACGTCGCTGGCCACCACCGGCGTGCCGCAGGCCAGGCTTTCCAAAACGACGTTGGGGCACCCTTCGCGATAGGAGGCCAGCACGCTGGCGTCCGCCGCGCAGTAATACAAGGGCACACGATCGTAGGGCTGCCGGCCGGCCAGGATCAATCGGCCCGCCACGCCGGCCTCCCTCGCGGTCTTCATCAGGGCCTCCGGTGTCCCTCCCTGGGCAGCCCCCCCGACGATGACCAGGCGCACGTCCCCGGGCAAACCCGGCAAAGTCCGGATGACTTCGTGGTGCCCCTTGCGGTGTCCCAGGTGGGCCACGGTCACCAGCAGGCGGCCGGCCTCGGGCAGGCCCAAACGCCGCCGGCAGTCGATCTTGTCCCGGGGATGCAATCGCGCCCGGTCCACCCCGTTGGGGATGACGTGCAACCGTTTCGCTGGAACCCCGAGTTTCAGGGCCTCAGCCGCCAAAGGCCCCGAGACGCTGATCACGGCCGCCGCCCCCTTCAGGGCCGCGGCGCACTGCCGGCGCTGGGCGGGCACTTTCAGGCATTCGTAGAGTTTGCCCCGCAACGTGATGGCGTAGGGCAGCCCCAGGGCGCCGGCAAGCAGCGCCACACCGACGCCGTCCGGCCACACGAAATGGGCATCGAGAATCTGCGGGGGCCGGTTGCGGCACTGCGCCTTGAGCCACTTGTGCAAGCCGAGGGCGTAAAGGCGGGCATCATGATCTTTGAGGTAGCCGGGCACATAAAAAAACCGCGGCCGATGGACGTTCAGGCCGTTCAAATGATCATCCACCGGCCCGGGGTTGCCCCGCCTTGCCGTCAGCAGGGGAAACCACGGAACCGGCGCGCACACCTGCAGTGAAACAAGGCGGGCAAGCGCCTCCAGGCGCTGCAGAACGAACACCCCCCAGTCCGGGTTTTTGCGGTTTGGAAAACAGTAGGAAAAAGAAAGGATGTTCAAACAAAATCCCAAGAAAAAGCCAATTTTTAACAGACTATTAAAATATCTTGAATCACCATCGAAAACACAGGCGCAAACAATTTGAATCCCACGTTTTTCTCTGTGTCCTCTGTGAACTCTGTGGTTTGAATGGAGTTTCTACGAACGAATCAATCTTTGATAACAGGCCAAATAATCGTCCACCATCCGGTCCACACTGAACTCTTTTAGGGCTCTTACCCTCGCGTTGGCGCCGAGCCGTGCGGCCAAAGCCCCATCTTCGCAAAGCCGCTTCATGGCGGCCGCGATTTCATCCGGGCGGGCCGGCGACACCAGCAGGCCACAGTCCGCCACGGCATCCGGGACCCCGCCGACCCGCGTCGCGATCACCGGCAGGCCGGCCATCATAGCCTCGAGCACCACCATGGGCAGCCCCTCGCTGCGGCTGGGCAGCACCAGGGCGTCCGCGGCCGAATAGAGCGCACGCGTGTCCGACCTGAACCCCAGAAAGAGGCAGCGCTCCGTCAGGCTTTCATCCTCGACCCGGCGCAACAAACTTTTACAGTATTGGCTATCCGACAGCCGCCCGGCAACGGCCACCATGCAGCGACGACCCTCGGCCGGCTCGGGGCCCAGCAGCCGAACGGCTTCCACCAGGTCCTCGAAGCCCTTCTCCGGCCTGGGGTTCCCCACGGCCAGAAAGAGAAAGTCGTCGTCCCGGCACCCCAGTTCAACCCGGACGCCGCGCCGAAGCATCTCATCCCTCTCGATGGCCGGCACCCCGTTGGGAATAATGTCAATGGGGTCGCGCCAGGCCAGATAGTTTTTGTGGCGCTCGGCCACTTCTTCAGAAACGGCCGATAAATCCCGGATGAATCGACCAAAGAAGCGGTTTCTCACGCGCAGCCGTTCAAAGCCTTCGTAGAGCAACCCATGTGCCGTGAAAAGGATGGGGGCGCGGCCCGAAAAAAGGTTGGAAACGGCGAGGTAGGGCAGGCTGGCATAATCGTGAACGTTGAGCACCGATGGCCTGAAGCGCCGCAACAGCCGCAACAGCCGCCACAATGCCCCCAAATCCCAACCGGTAGCGGAGCGCAGGGCTTCGAGTCGAACCCCAGGCCGCTCCAATTCCGCCGCCAGGTCGCCTTCGCCGGCCAGGCAGGCGACCAATACAGCGGAGCCCAAACGGGAAAGCCCATTGGCCAGGTGAACCACCACCCGTTCCATGCCGCCCGGCCGCAGTTCGGTGAGGACAATGGCAACGCGCGGGCTGCGACTTGATTGTTCCACCTCTTCAGGCATCCGTTGCGGCCGGCCGGACCCCCAGATTCGCCAAGACTGTTCCGGAAGCTTCGACCTCCGCTTCCAGCAGGGCATTTTCAAGTGCGCGCCTCAAGCACACCGGCAGCATCAGCAAGATCCAAAGGCCCTCCATGTAGGTCAGGGAAATGGTCAAGCCGCAGGCCAGCAGGATCACCAGTGAAATGAGGATTCCAAACGAAAACTGAACCATCCGATCCGCCTCGGGTTCCGGCAGCAGGGAAGCGTATCTCTTGATGGTTCGCAATTGCAAATAAGCGGCGAGAACCACCAGGGAAAAAACGATCATGCCCTGCAGCCCGAGTTCCGCCCAACACTTGATATAGGTGCTGTGGGCGTCCTTGCCTGCATATTCCGGGATGTAGCGGCCGATGGTTTGATACCAGTTGCCGACACCGACGCCCAGCGGGTGGTCGATGATCATCCGGGCGCCGGCGCCCCACAACTGCAAACGGCTAGCGGTGGACGTGTCCATCTTCTCTTCTGAGGTGGTGATGGTGGAGATCCGCTCGAGGAACTGTTCGTCCGCCAGGTAAAAACCGCCCGCAATCCCCAAAACCAGCAGAACGGCAATCGTTTTACGGTGTTTCTTCGGCGCAAACAGGGCCGCGGCCAGAACGCCGGCGGCGACCCCCAGAAAGGCGCCCCGGCTGCGACACAGCACCACCGCGTTGGCGGCAAAGGCGCCGGAGACGGCGCAAAGCAGCTTTCCCTTCCATCCGCTCTGCAGCAGTTGAACGCCGATAATGGGCAGCATGGCCGCCATGAAGGCCGCAAAAAAATTGGCCTCGTTGAAATCGGCGCCTCCCACCCCCTCCAACCGGCCGGATTGAAACGCACTCCAGGGCGTCGCCCAAGCCTTGAGCCCTAAAACCAAGGCTACCAGCACAAATACCCATAGAAGTCCCGAGAGTTTGCGCTGATCAGTGATAATATGGGTCAGCATCAATGCAAAAATGACCACCTTGGAAAACTTTACCGTCGGATGGTCAACGGTGGAAAAGCGGCCAGTAGTTTCAGGGCCAATCAAAGCGGAAAGCCAGACCATTGAGAGAAAAAGGAGCAATAGTTTTTCTTGCCAGACCAAAAACCGGTCACCGTAATCCAGGTTGTGCCAGTTGAGCAGCATGCCGATGGCCGTGGCCAGTGCCAGCACCAGGGAATAGCGGATCCCCCAAGGGGAAAAAGCCGCCTCCCACCACTGCCCGGCAGGGCCAATTGAGTAATCGGCCACATATCCGTAAACGCCAATATAAGGCGCAAATAATGCGCCAATCGAGCAAAAAACAAAAAGACCAAAAAACAGTATCCCTTTTAGAGATAGCATGGGTTCCCTAAATCTCTTTCATTCGCTGGTGTTATCAGCTTTCAATCTGGCAACCACCGCTTCGATTTCTTGTGTTTCCACGCTCATGCGCTCTTCCCAAGTCCAGAAGGATGCTGCCAACTCCCGCTGGGCCTTGCGCATCCGGCCGGCCAGGGACTCGTTGCGACAAAGTTCGGCCAGCTTGGCCCCCAGCGCCTGAATGTCGCCCTTTGGGGCCAGCAGCGCGTTCCTTCCATCCCGCAGCAAGTCGGCCGTAGACGGATCGAACACTGACACCACCGGCAACCCGGCCCAGGCCGCCTCGTAAAGGGGGTTGCATCGGTTGGTGACGTCGTTGGTGATCATGAAGATATCCGCCACGTTCATCAACGCCCAGATATCGTCATGCGCCAGGGCGCCCAGGAAAACCACGTCGCCGGCGATCCCCAGCCGATGGGCCAAGGTTTGCAGCCCGTGCCGTTCCGCGCCGTCGCCCGCGACCAGCAATTGGCAATCGCAGCCGCCGGCCCGGCAAACCGCCAAGGCGTGCAGCATGCGATCGATCCTTTTCCAGTAGCTGAGCCGCGAGCACGATACGACCCATTGGCTTTCCAGCCTGAATCCGCCGCCGAAACGCTCGGCTATTTCCCGCCGGGTCAAGTCTGGCGGACTCAGAGGCGGATCAACGCCGTTTTGCCAAAACCTGAACCTGGAATCGGGGACCTTGAAAGCCCGCGCTACCTCGTCTCCGCGGGTACCGTCGTTGGCGCAAATCAATAGGCTCGAAGGTATTTTATAACCCGCTGCCGCTGTTGGATAACGCAAGGAAACGAGTGGTTTTTTAATCAAGTCCGCCAAAAAGGTACCGTAAAGCCGCGTCACATTGGGAACCTTTAGGCGCCGAGCAATCAAAAAACCGGCAAGCGCTGCAAATTGGTTGTGGGCATAGATCAGATCTGGTTGAAAGCCATGTCGCACCACACGTCGCGCTGTTTGAAAAAGGCTGACCGTGATCATTAGCATCATTGCCACATTCAAAAACCAGCGCACCATAGAATTCAGTTCCCTACCGCCCGACAAACGCCGCATGGCAGCACGCAGCTTCTTAAGCGCCGGAAGCCATCGACAATCCGCAACCGAAACGTCATCGCCGGATCCGGCAGGAATAACAACTTGGATAAAATCATCGGAAAACAAGTCGTAAGACGGCAAAATCAGAAAAATATTATGTCCGGCGGCCCCGTGTCCATCGAGCGTTTTGCGTAATGAAGGCATTCCCCCCTTTCCCTCCATGGACCAGACAGGCAAGGCGGAAAGATGGAGAATGTTCATACAAAAGCCTTTGCGTGAAACTGCCGCAGGCACAGGCTGAGGCGTTGGCGGTAATCCGCCGGCAAAATTATCAGTGTGGCGATCAGCGACCAGAACAGAAAAGCCAAAAAAATCTGCAAGACGAAGGAAAGCCATGTGCCGGGGAAAAAAATCCAGAGCTGGACTTTACAAAAAACATAGAAAATCATCGCTGCTGCCATTGCAGGCGCCACGATTCTGAAAAAAAGGCGCTTAAAGGCAAAACCCTGCTTGCGGTCAAGATAGATGGGGACCCACAGGCAGGAAACCAACAGGCGCCCGGCCAGGGACCCCGCGGCGATGCCCACCAGTCCCCAGTGGAGCACGATGACAAAAAACAAGGACAGACCAAGGTTCACCACCGCCTCGGTCATTGAAATAATTGCGTTGAAACGAATGTAGCCCATGGCGGCGAGCATATCCAGGGACGGAAGTGCGTAGAGCATGGGGAGCTGCGCCAACGCCAACACTGTCATCACCGATGCGGATACGGCCACGGCTGCCTCCCCAAACCCGTCTTGAAGCATCCACAGCCGAATGAAAGAGTGTGAATAGGTGGCGAAGCCGATATAGACAAGCAGGCCAAAACAAAGCGCCAAACGCACCTGGCGTTCGAAAAGGTGTCTGGCCTCACCCATCTTCCCCGCTCCGATCGCCCGTTGAAACGCCGGAAAGAAGGTCCGCCCGATCAACTTGACAAATGTGGAGGAATAAAAAACGACCATCGCACCTACACTGTATTCTCGAACATCCGCGACACTGATCAGCGCCCCGGCGATGATCAAATCGGTCTGCCCGATGACGCGGGCCGAAAAGGCTGAAAGAAAGGATGCCACACCGTAACTGATAATTTCTTTCAACCGATTCTTGCGATATAAAAACGGCCAGCTTCTCAGACCCGCATGATATCGGTGGGCGGCCAGCCAGTTGGCCCACATTCCCAAAACATTGCCCACCACCACCGCCCCGGCCAGGCCCCAGAGTCCCCAACCGCGCTGCAGGGCATAAACGGTTGCCGCGGTTCTGACGATCAAAACGACCAAATCCACGCTTCGGGCCACGTCGAAGCGGTCATGGGCCGCAAGCACGCTGGAATAGACCGCGGCCACCGCGGCCAGCCAGACGTTGACCACCATTAACGGAAGTAGCATCCGAACGGTGCCATGGTATTCTACGGGAACATCTTTAAACACCTGAGGGAAGAGCCAGCCCAGCAAAACACCTGCGGCAAGGATCAAGGCCCCGGTAAAAGAGAAGAAGCCCAACCCCGCCCGTATTGACTCATCGACCCCTTTCTGGTCTCCCTTGCCCAGGTAAAGGGCGATGTGCCTGCCCACGCTGGCTCGTACACCTAAGTCAAACAGCCCCATGTAGCCGGTCAGGACTGTCAGCAGGCTCCAGATCCCGTAAGCCACCGCGTCAAGGTTGCCGACGATGTATGGTGAAAGGAAGAACATCACCACCATCGAGGCGGCGTGTCCTCCCCAGTTGAACATCAAGTTGCGGGCGTGAATCTTTCCGCTCATTAGATTCTTTATTCAGTCGTCAAAAAGGCTCAAAAAAAGCATCCGGCATTTCGAGCTTGCGACGGAAAATCTCAATCATACGAAATAGGATTTATGGTTATTTGAGTAGAGATCCCTCGCTTCGCTCGGGATGAAAACTTGTTTTTTAACCCATCATCCTTGAATTTCAATAAATGGTGAATTTCAGATGCTGGCGCAAATTTGTTCGAGCTTTCCCGCCCAGGTTTCCTGGGACATGACGACTCTTCGCTTCTCGCGAAACGAGTCTTGAATACCCAGGCATTTTTTCGCGGCCATCTCAAAATCGGCGGCTGTCTCCGCGAGTTCAACGTAATCCGCATAAAGCAGGACTTCCGGCAATGGAGTGGAAATTACCGGCAGGCCGGCGCAGAGGTACTCGCGCAGCTTGATCGGATTAACGGCGATGGTCAGCTCGTTGATCTTGAACGGAATCAGCCCTGCATCGAGGTGCCGGCAGTATGCCGGCAGTGCAGCGTAAGGGCGGCGACCCGGGAAATGCATGTTCGGCACATTCTTGAATCGGCCGATGTTCACCCTGGAATCGGCATCGCCGATGAGCACGAAATGCCAGTGCGGGCGGCTGCGTGCCACGCTTGCCAGCAGATCCAGATCGACCCAGTCGCGGATCAAACCGAAGAAACCCAGGCGCGGCTTAGGGATGGCCGCAAGATCCGGAGGACAGGGCAAATCCTCGGTCACCGCGCGGCTGAAATGATCGTAATCCACCCCGTGGGGCACCAGGATGGTGTTGGGGTTCCAGCCGGCCTTGGCCTCCTGGAGGGCCATGGAAGTGGTGACCACCAGGTCGGCACGGCGGCAGAGGGCCTCCTCGTCTCGCAGCACCTGGGCGCGGTCATAGCCGGAGAAGGACGCGTGATCGTCCACGCAGTAGTAGACCACCTTTTCCTCGTGAAAATGGCCCAAAGCATAGGCCACGTCCGGTGTAAAGCTCCACACCTGCACCGGGCCGGTGCGCAGCTTGGCCATCGCCAGGCGGATCTGCATGATCAGCAGCCGGCGGTTGATCCGACGGGCCCACGCGGAGGATGGCAGCGGAATCACCAGCGGGGTCATCACGTAGAGGTTGGGCCGCGGCTTTTTCATCCCGGAGACGACCTGCCGCAGCTTCAGCACCATGTAGCGCAGGTCCGAGGAACTGGTGGTGGGCATGCGCGAGGCGTGGAAGTTGACCCACAGAACCGTGTTGCGCTCGGCAAGAAGATGCATCACGTGATGCTTGCTGGTGGGCGGAGCGTCGTAGCCGCTGGCAAAACAGATGATGGTTTTTCCTTGGATCATGAAAGCAAAGTCTGCAAGGGAGCTAAACGAGCATCCCAGCCATAGCGTTTCTCGGTTAAGGCACGTGCCTGGCGGCCCAGGTCAGCGGATAATGTGCGATTCTTCCACAGGTTGGTGATCGCGTCGCAAAAAGCGGTCGGTTCTGCTTTTTCAACCAACAAATCCCTGCCCGGCACCGCCTCGATACCTTCAAACGCCTGCTCGCTGGCCACCACCGGCCGGCCCATGGCCATGGCCTCCAGCACCTTGTTCTGGATGCCCCGGGCGATGCGAATGGGAGCTATGGAAATCGCGGCATTCCAGACGAAGGGCCGCACGTCCGCCACCCTTCCGTGCACCTTTACATCGGCCATTTTACCCAGCGCCTGGACTTCCCTGGTCGGTCTGGCGCCGACGATGTCAAACCACATGGCCCCCAGTTTTTGGCGAAGACGCGGCATGACCTCATTGGCAAACCAGACCACGGCATCCACGTTGGGCGCATAATCCATCATGCCACAAAAGACCAAGGAGCAGGTGTTGTCATCGACTGGATCTTTTTCTGATGTTCGCGGGTGGAAAAACGCGGTATCCACCCCATTGGGCAGGGCATGGACGCGAGCGCTGTCCACCACCTGGCGCCGAAAAAAGGCGGCCTCCTGCGCCGAGACGAGCAAGGTGGCATCGAAGGTTTCGGCAATCCGCTTTTCGTAGGCGGCCAGGCGGGCGGCCTCCCGCCGGTAGACCCAGCTTTGCGGCGGGCGGCGCTGAAGGGCGTATTGGCGCCACTTGTCCGAGTCCACGTCGATCAGGTCCATCACCTTGCGGCAGTTGGGCGCTATCTTGCCGGCCTTGAAAAGATAGGCGGCTGTCGGTGAAGAAAAGCAAAAGATCGCCTTGACGGGATGGTTTGCCCACACCCGCCTGACATAGGCAAGGGCCTTGGGATGATAGAAAGCGCCCACGCTGAGCGCTTGACCGCGAACAAGCGCTGAGGCCATGCCGACGGCGCGGCGCACGGGGCCGATGTGGTGAAAGGAGGCGCTTTCGCACAACGGCTTCAAGCTGACGATGTGGCGCAGATCCTCCGGGTCGTCGATGAAGGTGCAAAGATGAATCCGCCAGCCGTTTTGCCGCAAAAAAACAAGCTGGTTGTAGGAGCGGATCTTGTCCCCCTTGTCCGGCGGATAGGGGATCCGGTGGGTGATCATGAGCAGGTGTTTGCCTGGGGCGGTCATTCTGGGCGATTTTAGGGGGTGAACTTTCACGCTGGAACCGTCAAGGAAGCTTCCTGAACGGCAAAATGCGCTATAAGGCAATGTGCCCGCGCACCCGCGGCCCGAGGATGCGGGTAACGGAGACGGGCAATTTCTGCCAGATTTCGATCATTTTTGAAAATTTTTCCTTGCCGCCGTCCGAAGAACCGTTCCTGCCATCCAGATACAAGTGTTGCCAGTAGAGCGGCACCGGCACGGCCCCCCACTGCTGCTTGAACCTGAAGGTGCCTTCTTCCGGCGTGGAGCGTCCGAAATCGAAGCGGCAATATCCATGCTGGCAGGCGTCTTCGAGCATGGTCCAGTAGAGCAGCATGTTGGGCGCCAGGTGGCTGAACCGGCGCAGGGAAGAGGCCCAAGGGTTGAAGAGCGTATCGCCGAAACCGACCACCACGCTGCCGGCCAGGGGCTTGCGGCCCTGATACACCACGATGAGCCGGGTGCTGTCGGCAAACTCGACGAGGGTATGACGGATGAGATTTGCCGAGTGCACCGGGGAGCCCAGGTCGCGCATGTTTTCGACGAAAACCCGGTAAAAGTCGTCCAGCAACTCGAGGCGGCCTGCGGAGGCCGTCAAGCCCTCCTTGAGCGGCTTTTTGATCTGGCTGCGCAGCTTGGCCTTGAAGGATTTCATCAATTCGTCGGCCGATTCCGGCAGGTCGAGGAGCATCCTGACCTTGTGGGATTGCAGGCGGCTGGAAACGCCGGTCCCGAAATCCGTCCGGGCGCCCGCCGGCACAGCTTCGGCGCCCAGGTAGCGCGCTTCGATATCGGCGACCCCTAACTCCCGGCCCAGCCCGACGGCGTGGGCCTGAAGCGCCGCGGCGGTCTGGTCGTCATCGGCCAGAATGCCACCGTGATCGAAAAAGGGCATGGACACCAGGTGGTTGCCGAAAAGCGGGTGCTTGAGGTGAACCAGGGGAAAAACACCGGCGATCTTCTCTTGGTTGCGGCTATTGACCGCCAGCAAGTAAAAGGACCGATGGCGGTAGGTTTGTTCGATGACCCGCTTCCAGCCGCTGAGGTGATACACCGATGCCATGGGGTGGCGGAGGACGTATGCGTCCCAGCCGGAGCGGTCGTTTTCGGTGTATGGGCGAATGGAGGTCATTTTTGGGGGAAAGCATTCTCGCGCAAAGACGCCAAGAAAGAAAAAATGGTTCTAGGTTCAGAGGTTCAGGGTTTAGGGGTTCAAGGTTTAGGGTTGAAGGGTTCCCGGTTCAAGGTTCAGGAACGCGCCGTCCCCCTGTCATTCCGAGGAGCGCCAGCGACGAGGAATCTCTTCGAAATTGTTGCCACTTCCCGCCCATATTCCCAACTGCAGATTCCTCGCTGCGCTCGGAATGACACGGGAAGGGGGTTCGGGGATTGGGGAGGTTCCCGGTTCAGGGTTTGGGGGTTCAAGGATTCAGGGGCGCAGCGCTTTCCCCCTGTCATTCCGAGCGCAGCGACGAGGAATTTCTTGCAGTTCTTTGCGCCTTGGCGTCTTGGCGCGAGATTGTCTTTTGGTTTTTTTTGAGAGGGGTGGGGCTCCACGGAATGACAGAAGGCTCCGATAGTGGATAGACCTGCAGTTTTCAAAAACCGTCTTTTCCAACCTACCCCCCACAACCCGCTCTTACTTGACACCCACCAATCCATGATGTACAGCTAATTGTACAACACAAGGAGGTAACCCATGAAAGCCCTGTCGTATACCGCTGCGCGAAAGAACCTTGCAAAAACCATGGAACAAGTCTGCCAGGATCACTCACCGGTCATCATTACACGCAAAACAAATGATTCCGTGGTGTTGATGTCCCTCGATGACTACACGGCACTGCAAGAGACCGCCTATCTTTTGCGTTCACCTGAAAATACCCGTCGTTTGATTGAATCCATCACCCAACTTGAAAATGGGAAAGGACATGAACGGGAGTTGGTCGAGTGAAACTGATTTTTTCCGATCATGCATGGGCGGATTACCTTCACTGGCAAAAAACGGATAAAAAAATCCTCCAGCGAATCAACACGTTGATTGAAGATATGAAACGCCATCCGTTCGAGGGCATCGGAAAACCCGAGCCGTTGAAACATGCGCTATCAGGGTACTGGTCCCGACGCATCAACGATGAACACAGAATCGTTTACAAAGCGGCAGCAGATGCCATTCTGATAGCCCAACTTCGCTACCACTATTGATCCGGCCCCGGCGCGCTGCGCGAGAAAAAATAACAGCTAAAAGCAAACTGCAAAAACTCGGCTCGCGCAAAGGCGCAAAGACGCCAAGAAAGACAAAAAATTGTTTTGACCGCGCTAGCGCGCGGAAAAGCAAGTGAATCGAAGTTCCTTATTTTGGTGCGAAGCACCAATTAATTTCCTAGTAGTTCTTTGCGTCTTGGCGCGAGAACCGTCCTTGCTTTTATTAAAACCCATGCACCAACTCCACCACCCGGTCTGCCGTGCGGCCGTCCCACATTTCCGGCACGGTGCGGCCCTTCTTGGCCATGGCCTTTTCAAGATCGGCTTCCAGGGTATCCGGGGTGCCCAGCACGTTGGTGCCCTGGTCCACTGTCACCGGCCGTTCCGTGTTGGGGCGCAAGGTCACGCAGGGAATGCCCAGGTAAGTGGTTTCTTCCTGCAAGCCACCGGAATCGGTGACAGCGAAGCGGGCGCCGAAGACCAGGTTCATGAAGGCCTTGTAGCCCAGCGGTTCGGTCAAGATGATGTTTTTGTGCCTGGCAAGATGATCTGCGAGCCCAAAAGCGTCAAGCTGCTTTCGCGTGCGCGGGTGGACGGGAAAGATCAGCGGCGTCCGGTCGGCGATACGCCGCAGAGCCTGGCAAAGGGTGGCCAGCGTGTCCTTGTCGTCCACATTGGACGGCCGGTGCAAGGTGACGACCCCGTAGTCGCTTCCTTCGAGTCCGAATCGCCAGCGAGCGTCTTCGGCCTCGATGGCCGGGGTCATCATCACCAGGGAATCGATCATGATGTTGCCCACCATCCGGATCTTTTCGGGGTCAACGCCCTCCCGCAGCAGGTTGGTGTCCCCGTCCCGGGACGGGGTCCACAGATGATCTGCAATGGCGTCGGTCACCACCCGGTTGATTTCTTCGGGCATGGTGCGGTCGAAGGAGCGCAATCCCGCTTCCAGGTGAGCCGTTCGAATCCCCAACTTGACCGCCGCCAGGGTGCAGGCCACGGTGGAATTGACGTCTCCGACCACGATGACCAGATCCGGCCGGGATTCAAAAAGCACCTTTTCATAGGCGATCATCACCCCGCCGGTCTGCTCGGCATGGGTGCCCGAGCCGAGGCCCAGGCTGACGTGGGGGTCCGGCAGCCCGAGGTCCCGGAAGAAATCGGCAAACATATTGCGGTCGTAATGCTGGCCGGTGTGAACGATGACCGGCCGGGCCCACTTTTGCCGGGAAAAGGCGTGGTAGAGGGGGGCGATTTTCATGAAGTTGGGTCGCGCAGCGGCGATCAAATGAACTATTCTCAAGGTTGAGGGTTCCGGTTCAGGGTTGAGAGGTTCAGGGTTCAAGGTTCAAAGGTTCAAGGGTTCAGGGTTCAGGAGCGCACCGA
>DCWA01000038.1:0-166 GCA_002327445.1 Desulfobacteraceae bacterium UBA2174
GCGCCAAAGGTCCCTACGATCTGGAACCGATCTATCTGCAGCGTCCCGAACGCATCGAGGCATATCTGTTCCTGTTCAAAATCGCCCTGCAGATCGTGGTCCTGGTCGAAAGAACCGCTCGGGCAAACATCCAACAGCGCAACCGTGGACTGGACGACTTGATGCC
>DCWA01000038.1:269-58441 GCA_002327445.1 Desulfobacteraceae bacterium UBA2174
ACTTTTTCAAAGAGCGAAATGCAAGGTACAGACCATCTGCGGCCTGACTGCCCCTGTTTCCGGAGACGTGCAGGTCCTCGGGCGACGCTGGGAGGATTTTTTCGCCTGCCCTCCCGTTGGGCTGGGCTACATCCCGGAAGATCGTCTCGGCTTGGCTACCTGCCATCAACTGGTCCTGGTGGACAATTTCCTGTTGACCACCAGGCGCCGCTTCTCCAAGGGGCCTTGGTTGCGGCGCGCCCCGGCTGCCGCCTGCCTGCAATCGTTGATGGCCGACTTCGAGATCCATCCGGCCAACCCCCGGCTGTCTGCGCGGCAGCTTTCCGGCGGAAATCTCCAAAAACTGGTGCTGGCACGGGAATTTTACCGTCGGCCGAAGCTCATCGTCGCAGAACAGCCTACCCAGGGCCTCGACATCGGCGCTACCGAGGACGTGTGGCGTCTGCTGCTCAAGGCGAGGGAAGAAGCCGGCATTTTGCTGGTCGCCAGCGACCTGAATGAAGCGCTGGCATTGAGTGACCGCCTCGCGGTGATGTACCGCGGCCGTTTGGTGGACATTTTCAACGTTTTTGATAAAGATAAAATCGATCATATCGGCCAGATGATGGCCGGCATCGACTGATTCGCCCTACAAAAAAGCAACGAAAGGAAATTTGGCCATGGCCGAATCCGGCACCATTTCTCCCCCAACAACGCCGACCGCTTGGCGCTGCACGGTCTGCGGCTACATTCACAAGGGTTCTGAACCACCGGAAAAATGTCCGGTCTGCGGCGCAGACCGCAGCAAGTTCGTCCGACTGGAAAAAGCGACTGAACCCGTTCCTTCCGAACCGGAGACGCCGGTCGACGAGACGAAGCCTGTCTCGAAACCTGCGGAACGCTATTACCGAATGATGACCGCGCTGCACGCCCACCCCATCTCGGTTCACATTCCCAATGGGGTGGCCCCCGTTGCGGTGTTGTTCGCCCTGCTGGCCGCCCTTTTTGGTAGCCCCACACTGGAACGCACCGCAACGGCAAACCTGGTGATCGTCTTTCTGTCCATGCCGTTTGTTCTGTTTTCCGGATACAACGATTGGCAGCGGCGCTATGGCGGCAAGATGAACAAGATATTCAAAGGTAAAATTATCTGCGGCGCCTTTTTCACGATTCTGGCCGCCTGGATAGTGCTGTGGCGTATAGTGAATCCGGAAATCCTGGTCCCCGGTTCCTCGGGCCGCTGGTTTTACATCCTGCTGCACTTGGCCCTGGTGGCTTCCGGCGCCGTTGCCGGATATCTCGGCGGAAAATTGGTATTCGGAAAACTCCCCCCTCCTAAAAATTAGCGAAAACAACTCCGACCATCCCGGCGACCGAGTTCCTCCCAAAAAAAACCAAGCTTGCAGGCGGGAACACCTCCACCTGCAAGCTTGGTCCAATTTTTTCAAATTTCCTTCGAAAAAATGACCCTCCCAGATCGCGTATTTTGCCCGATCTGCCATTGCCGAAGGCCAAACATCGAATCGACCTATCAATCGCCGAATTCGCGACCTGAGAGCGTCTGGGCGCCTGTCTTTCTTTTCAGCCCCTCTTCCCGTCTCGACAAAATCCGATTCCGGCCCATCCCTGTTGCTCTTCGCGCCAGCACGGCTTCAACCCGAGGGCCGACCAATGCTTCAGCAACGCGTCGGTTTCCTCCGGTCGAATTCCGGAAACCACCGCGACACCTTTCGTCGCAAGCAGATGGTCCACTGTCGGCGTCAATCGCAGCAAGGTGGGCAACCGGAGGTTGGCTATAATCAAATTGAATGTTTCAACCAGGTCCTCCACCGGATCGGCGGACACCCGGATCCGTAGTGCCAAATTATTGAGCGCAACATTCTCCTTGGCCTCCCACAACGCACAAGGGTCAATATCCAGCGCAAGCGCCGTACCGGCCCCGAGCAGCACGGCGCCGATGGCCAGCACCCCTGTGCCGGTGCCGATATCCAGCACCGCAACGCCACGGGCGATCCGCTTTTCTGTAAACAGCGCATCCAGCGCCTGCAAGGAAAGTCGGGTGGTGGGGTGATCGCCCGCACCGAAGGCTGCCCCTCCGGCAATGCGCAAAATCATGGCATCCGAAGGCAATTGGTGGTTGGCAGGAAAGTCGCCAGGATAGAGCAGAATTCGTGGGCTGACCCTGTGGGGACGGGACCATGCCAGGTCCACCTGGGTGCAACCGAAAAGGTTCGTATAATGGATTTGTCCAGCGGCGACCAGGTCCTTCAAGGCTCTTTTCACTGCATGGCGCCCGGCGCCGCTATGCTTGGTGCAGGCGCGGATCAGATCCCCCGCGCAGACCCGGGATTCCGAGCGTGCAAGAAAAGCGAGAATGAAGCTTTCCAATAAATCGGACGCCACCGCGCTACTCCGCCGATCAGAACCGCTACTCCAGGTTCAAGCAGCGCCCTTCGGCTTCCAGCAGGGTTTGATACCAACAGGAAAACTCGTACATCGCCAAAATCCGATCCTCGCCCCGGATCAAACCCATTGCCATCTCCAAAACCCCCTGCTGATAGGCTTCTGAGCGGCTGCCGCGGTTTTGCGCTGCGAGAAAGGCATGAACCAACTGGCCGGAGGTGCGCTGGGTGACATCCCGGCGGATTTCAATGGGATCCTTCGGGGGCTGGAACGGATCCCAGATGTCATAACCGCGTTTTTCGATTTGCCGTTGACGACGCGGGGACATGGCATCGAAAACAGCTCTTTTGCGCGCCGCCTGCTCCTCTGGAGAAAATTTATCCATCACCCTTCTCCTCTTGAGGATTATCGCCTTCTCCGATTCCCAGGTAGGCATCGTCATAATCGGTCAAAAGCGCCATGGATAGCGGCACCAACAGGTCGGCCAACTTGATGTGCCGCGAGCGGATGTCCCGCAGCAAGGTCGCCGAAATCTCCTGCAGTCTGGCCTGGATCTGGTCCAAATGGACCGTGGGATAGGGCTTTCCCGGTTCGAAGCCGCTCAGGCCGCAGGTGAACCCCCTGCCCCCGATGGCGGTGGGAATCCCGTAAAGACGGCAGGTGATGGGACGATACGGATAGAGGTCGCAAAGATTTTCATCATTGAGCAGCGGGCAGCGAATCCGCTCAGTGGCCAGTTCCTCCAGCACCTCGGATTCATCCCTCCCCGCCTCCAGCGCCTTGGCGGCGTCGCGCTTGATCCGGGCCAGTTGACGATCGGTGCGGTTGGCCTCTTCCAGCAGCCGCTCGCGCGTCTCTCCCTCAAAATTTTCACGAAAACGGTGGTTGATGTACAAGGCCTCGATCAGGGATAAATCAAAAAGTGCGTAGCAACAATCCGCGCATTCACGATGACACTGCACGCACTCCGGAAACGCCTCCTTGACCCGTTCGAAAGCCGCATCGGCTTTTTTTACCAGCGCCTCGTAGGCCTCAAAATACGTCGTCAGATCCATCTCGCTTGTCCTCTCTCACGGCAGTCGCCACCCGAATGTTTCACGTGGAACTTGCCGTCGCCTCACTTGCCGATGCAAAATCGCTGGAAGATTTGATCCATGACGTCCGCGCCTTCACAACGGCCCAGGATTTGGTCAAGATACCCAATGCCTTCCCCCAGCTCGATGCTTCCCAGCTCTCCGGCCTTGTCTTCTCCCAACCGCTCCGCTGCGGCGTTCAGCCGCTCCAAACAACTGCAAAGCAACCCCTGCTGCCTCATATTAGGCACGACATCCCCACCGGGATCGACATCCTCTGCTTCAATTTCCCTAACCAGAATGTCTTCCAGCTCAGACAGGTTTTCGTCATGCTTGGCGGAAATGGCTACGGCCGGCCACCCCGACCACCCCTCTGGAACCTTCGGCGGTATTCCTGTCCGCAGCAAATCCATCTTGTTTTGGACCACCACAACCTTTCGGTCCGACAACATCTCACCAATGCGAAGATCCTCTGAACTAATCCCGGCAGCGGCGTCCACCATGAAAACCACCATCTCACATTCATCCAGATACCGCTCGGTACGTTGAATCCCGATGCGCTCCACCGGATCCTGGCTTTCGTGCAAACCGGCGGTGTCGGTAATGGTGATCGGCATTCCGCCAAGGCTCACCGAGACTTCCACCAGATCCCGCGTCGTCCCTGGGATTTCGGTGACAATGACCTTCTCTTTTTTTGTTATCCTGTTGATTAGACTGGACTTTCCAACATTCGGCCGCCCGACCACCGCCAGCCGCACCCCATCCACATATCCCTTGGCCGCGTCGCATTGGGCAATCCAGCGCTCGATCCGCGACACCATTTGCTCCCGAATCAACGCCGCCAATCCCTGAAGGTCGCTTTCCACCTCCACCTGATCGCCGAAATCGATCTCCGCCTCGATGCGCGACCGCACATCGAGCACCTCCTGCCTCAACGCCTCCACCTGCCGCCTCAGTTCTCCATCAAGACGCCGGCCGGCAAGCTTCAGCGCTTTTTGGCTGCGAGCGTCAATCAGGTCCGCCACCGCTTCGGCCTGCGTCAGATCAATCCGCCCGTTGAGCAGTGCCCTCCGGGTGAATTCCCCGGGCTCCGCCAGCCGCGCGCCGGCCGAGATCACCGCTTCCAGCAGCGCCGTAAGGGCTTGCCCACCGCCGTGCCCGTTGATCTCGGCAACATCCTCCCCGCTGTAACTGTGCGGCCCCGGCATCCAGGAGGCCAGCACTTCATCGATGCGCTCCCCGGTCACGGGATGCCGAATCCACCCGTGCCGAAGGCGCCGGGCCTTGCTCACGCCATCGGCAGTCCCGCCTTTCCATGCGCCCGGCTCAAAAATGCGATGGAGAATGCTGGCAGCATCCGGGCCGGAAATCTTGACGATCCCGATGGCACCCCGGCCCCTGGCAGTAGCGATCGCTGCGATGGTGTCGCCGATATTGACAAGCGCCGCCACGGCTCATCCTCCCTCCGCCGTTTAGATCTTCGCGACGGCCGGACGCGTGGAGCAGCGACCCCGATTCCCCTTCAGAGCGAGTCGTCTCGCGTCAGGCCGTTTTTTTGTAAACATAGTATTGCTGGGCGATGGATGCGACGTTGTTCACAAGCCAGTACAGAACCAGGCCAGAAGAGAAATTGATGAAGATGAAGGTGAAGACGATCGGCATGAAGGTCATCATCTTGGCCTGGGTGGGGTCTCCCGGGCTCGGGGTCATCTTCTGCTGCAGAAACATGGAGGCTCCCATGATGATGGTCAAGACCGGTATCCCGTAAGGCGGCTCCATCATGGGAATGTGGATATCGAAGGAGAAAAGCCGATCCGGGGCCGACAAATCGTTGATCCACCCGAAGAAAGGCGCATGGCGCAGCTCAATGGCCTCGTAGAGCATCCGGTACAACGCGAAGAACACCGGCAATTGAACCAGCATCGGCAGGCACCCGCCCAGCGGGTTGACCTTGTAGACCCGATACAGGTTCATCATCTCCTCGTTCATCTTCTTTTTGTCATTCTTGTATTTCTCCCGGATTTCGGTCATCAGGGGCTGCATCCGCTTCATCTCGTTCATCGATTTGTAGCTTTTGTTGCCGAGGGGCCACAGGATGACCTTGGTCAGAATCGTCAGCAGTATGATGGCGATACCGTAGTTGGGCAGGAAGCCATAGATCCAGTTCATGAACCATAGACAGGGCTTGGCGATGAAATCGAACATACCGAAATCGACGACCTTCTCCAGCTCCAACCCATAAGGCTTGAGCACCTCGGTACGTTTGGGGCCGAAAAAGACCCGATAGGTGTACGTGCGCGCCTGCCCGGGCGCCAGGGTCTCCGCCGGCAAAACGAGTGCACTCCGCAGCGCTGCCTTCTCCTGGCCGAGTTGGACTTCGGCGCCAGCCACCGCAGGGGGGACCACCGCGGACAGAAAGTACCGACCCTGGATGGCGATCCAACCGACTTTGCCTTCAAACCGATTCTTGTCCTCGATATCGCCCACGTCGACTTGCGACAGTCGCCCGTCTATCAGCATGCTGGGCCCCGCAAACCCGTAGCGTTCCGTTTTTCCGGCGTCGTATGGTTGGAGCAGACCCAAGGAAACTCTAGGGGCGAAATTCTGCTCTCCGTTGTTTTTCAAGGTCACGTCGAGATCGATCAGATAGCTCTCGGGCCGAAAGGTAAACCGTTTTTCAATGCCGACCCCGTCCTTCCGCCAATGGGTGAGCACAAGCGATTTCGCGGCTTCGCCCACCACGATCCGATCCTCGGGGCCCTCAGCCCTGAACACCATTTCGGCGCCAGCGGCCGCATCCTCCGGCGCCAACCTCAATTGCAGAGTTCCGCCGGCAAGGTCCTCGCTCACCAAGCGGTAGGCCGGCGCATCTGCTTCAACCTTCTGCCGATACTGTTTCAACTCGACGCTGCGGATCGTGCCGCCGCGTTCATCGATCACAACCCGATAATAAGGATTTTCAACGGTGATGGATCGCGCCGGGTTGCCCCCACCGACTTCGATGACCGGTGGCGGGGCGCTCAACGCCCCTTCCGCCGGGCCGGCAGAGCCAATACTTTGCCTCTCGGCCGAAGCCGTCGCCGGCGGCCTGCTTTCAACAGCCTCGGTCTGCTCGGCGGGAGCGTTGACCGGCGGCCGAACCGCCTCATGCGTGCCGAACATAAATTCCCAAATGACAAAAACAACGAAAGAAAGCAGAATTGCGATGAAAATCCGCGCTTGCTCCATGAGTTTCTCCGGGTTGGAAATGCGCTCCTATTTGATTTCTTGAAATGGGGAAGTCAGGCCACAGGAATCCAGGGGCTTCGTACACCGCTTCCCCGGCGCGGCACACCCTGCTTCACGGCACCGGGTCGTATCCGCCTGGATGGAACGGATGACATCGCAGCAGACGCTTGACAGCCATCAGCCCACCGCGCATCGCACCGTATCGGGATACGGCTTCATAGGCGTATTGGCTGCAAGTCGGTGTAAAGCGGCAGCTCGGCGGCAGCACCGGTGAAACCAGATACTGGTAAGCTCGGATGAGAAATTTGGCCAGAAAGGTCAAGGCGCATCACCTCATCAAATGCCGCAACAGATGCGCCAGCGATTGCCGGACGTTTTCGTTCTCGCTTGCGGCGGCCTGATGCTTGGCGATCAGGTTGATGTCCCATGGGTCCTTGAACCGATGCTGCTGAAGGCGAAGGTACTCGCGGCACAACCGTTTGATACGATTGCGTTTTACTGCTCCACCAACCTTGCGCGTAACCGTAACCCCCAGCCGCACCGTACTGCTTTTCCCCGGTGCATAGCAGAGGATGAAGTTGGTATTCTGAATCCGCCGCCCTCCTCGCGAGAGCCGGAGGAAATCCCCCCTCTTCAGTAGCCGGTGGGATCTCGGAAAGGTGAATCGCGATATGTCGCCTTGCTTCACGCTTTTTGCTTTCGCCCCTCGCAACCCCGGGGTTCCATCCCTATCTCGCGAAAGCCGCTCTGCGCTCATCAGATGCCTAATCGTTTGCGCCCTTTGGCCCGCCGCCGATTGATCACTTTTCGACCACTCTTGGTGGCCATCCGGGCAAGAAATCCATGGGTACGCACCCGCCGCAGCCGATGCGGTTGATAGGTTCGTTTCATGATCGCTCCTTTATCTTTCGTTTGCCGCGCGGTCCCTTGCCCGCCGGCGCCGGTGTCAGGTCAAAAACATCCTATAAAAATGAAGTACTTAATCACAGCCGAAGCAGCGTGTCAAGCCTCATTACAGCGCCCCCGGATCTTCTTCCGCCGCCGCAAGGGACGCTTTGCCGGTGATTTCATATACGTCGAATTGCTGCACATGAAACTGGGGGTTGGGATAGATGATGATCTGTTTGGCCAGCCGACTTTCCAGAGACACCATCAGGTGATTTTCCTCGCCGTGAAGCCGCTCGGCAATTTCCGGGTTGACCCGCAGCATCAGGCGATGGCCGGGCATGTCCCGGGCTTCGCGCAGGATCTGCCGGTACACGTCGTAGCAGATCGTCTTGCGCGAGATCAACTGCCCCTCCCCATCGCAGTAGAAACACGGCTCGCAAAGGGCGCTGGTGAGACTCTTGCGGATTCTCTTGCGTGTCATCTGGACCAGGCCCAGCTCCGAAATCGGCAGGATGTGAGTCTTGCTGCGGTCCCTGTGAACCGCTTCCTGCAAGGCGGCGAAGACCTTCTCCTGGTGGCTCTTTTTTTCCATATCGATGAAATCGATCACGATGATGCCACCGATGTCCCGCAAGCGCACCTGGTAGGCGATCTCCTTGACGGCCTCCAGGTTGGTCTTGAAAATCGTCTCCTCCAGATTGTACTTGCCCACGTAGCGGCCGGTGTTGACATCGATGGCGCAGAGCGCCTCGGTCTGCTCGATGACAATATACCCCCCCGATTTGAGCCACACCTTTTTTTTCAGGGCCCGGGAGATGTCCCCTTCCAGGTGAAATGCGTCGAAAATCGGCTCGGGCCCCTCGTACAGCTCGACGCTGCGCTTGAGACTCGGCGCGCAGGCATCCAGGAAGGCCATGACCTGCTCGTACCCGTTGCGCGAGTCGATCACCACCTTGTCGGCTTCCTGGGTGAGCAGGTCCCGCACCGCCCGCAAGCTCACGTTGAGTTCCTTGTGGAGCAAGGCCGGTGCCGAACTGTTCTGGCACTTTTTCTTGATGTTCCCCCAGAGGCGCTCGAGAAATTCCATTTCCGAGGCGAGGACGTCGGCCTGGATCCCTTCGGCGGCGGTGCGTACGATGTATCCGAAACGGTTCTTGCGCAGTGCCTGGATCAATCCCTTGAGCCGGCTGCGCTCCGTCTCGTCTTCGATCTTGCGCGACACCCCGATGTGCCGCGAGTTGGGCATCAGCACCAGAAAACGCCCTGGCAAGGACACGTGGCAAGTCACCCGCGCGCCCTTGGTGCCGATGGGCGATTTGGCGACGTGCACCAGGATCTCCTGCCCCTCGGTGAGCAGATCCTCGATGTTGGGGCGCGGTTCCTTGCACCCGCTCCCCTCCTTGCCGTCAGACGGGGTTTCTTCGTCGGCATCCTCCGCCTCTTCGACATCTTCACCCAACCACGAGGCGTCCACCTCCTCCACCGCGTCGCTGACCACGTCATCGACATAGATGAAGGCCGCCTGGCTCAACCCGATATCCACGAATGCCGCCTGCATCCCCGGCAATACCCGCTGCACACGCCCCTTGTATATATTGCCGGCACTGTCGGCCTCGTCCTGGCGGTGGATGAACAGCTCCACGATAGTGCCGTCTTCCAGCAGCGCCACCCGGGTCTCGTGTTCGGCCGTGTTGATGATCAGTTTTCGAAACATCTTTGCCTCTCCAACATCTGCGCCGGTTCGACGGCGGTTTTGCAGACGCGCAACCGCGCCACTTCCTCCGGCGCCAAACCGAACACCGCCTTGAGCACGTCGGCCGGCCGGACGCTTGGACCGTCGCTCTGGCGGATTCCCAAGCGCAAGCCGCCGTCGCTGTCCACCGCCATCTCCGAAACAGCCTCTTTCAAATCGACGTGCTGAACCCGCCCCTTGGCCGAGCGCCGCTCCATCGGCCACGCGTTGGCCCCCGAAAACCGCTTCATCTCCGCGCTCACGGAAGCGCCCTCCGGCAGCTCGACCCGGTAATAATGCACGCCGACCCGCCCGACCGCCGACCCCGCTTGCGCCGCCTCTACCGCCAACCCCTCGGGAAGCTGCCGATTGAGGCGACGGACGATCTGATCCGGCCCCACTTCCCTCTCCAGGTGAACCGTGAGAAATTCCGCCTCGCTCTCCAGGCCGAGGGGCAGGGCATCGTCGAAGACCAGTTTGGGTTTGGGGTGAAAGCCGCCCCCGTGTTCCACCGCCAAGCCCGCGCGTCGAAACGCCCGCTGGAAAATTCCGGCGGTTTCGAGGTGTCCGAAAAACCGCGCGGGACCGACCTTGCGAAAGCGCAGGCGAAACACAGCTGGCGCCAGGTCCGCCGTCCCTTCGGCGGGAAGCTTCGGGGCGCCGGCCTCCTCCGGGTGCACCACCGGCGCCAGGGTGACGAAATCGCAGACCCCGCACCCCTGGCACTCGCCTTGCCGGCAGTCGCCGGTGAGGATCTGGTCCAGCGCACGCGCCCATTCGTTTCGCAGGAAGCTCTTTTCGACCCCGACGGCCACATGGTCCCAGGGAAGGGGCTCGTCGAGACGGCGGACGCGAGTGGTGAAAAAATCAAGGTCGATACCGCAGGCGGCGATGGCCTCCTGCCACAGGTCGAAGCGAAAATACTGGCTCCACCCGTCCAGCCGGCATCCACGCCGATAGGCATCCTCCAGCAAGGGTGCCAGGCGCCGGTCGCCGCGGGACCATAGCCCCTCCATCAGGCTGACCCGGGGATTCTGCCACTTGAATTGGATCCCCGGCCGCGTCAGCCGCCGCCGCAGGTGATCAATCTTGGCCTGGGCCGCCTCCAAAGGCACCTGCTCCACCCACTGAAACGGAGTATGCGCCTTGGGGATGAAGGTGGCCACGCTGACATTGAGTTGCCCCCGCCGCTTTCCCGGCATCTTGATCTTGCGCAGGCGGTCGACCAGTGCGGCGATGGCTTCCAGGTCCGCCTCGGTTTCAGTGGGAAGCCCGATCATGAAGTAGAGCTTGATCGTCTGCCAGCCCAGGTCGAAAGCGTCCTGCAGCGTCTGAAAAACGTCCGCCTCGGTGATATTCTTGTTGATCACGTCCCGCAGGCGCTGGCTGCCGGCTTCCACTGCGAAAGTAAACCCGGTCTTGCGAACCCGCCGGATCCGCTCCATCAAATCCGGCCCGAGGCTGCCTACCCTCAGCGAGGGCAGGGAGACGGCGATGTGGCGCGGGGCGCACTCGGCCATCAACGCGTCGGTGAGGGCTTCGATACCGCAGTAGTCGCCGGTGCTCAGCGACAGCAGCGACACGTCCTCGTACCCGGTGCTCTCCAACCCTTGCCTCACCAGCGCCATCAGGTGAGCGGGAGCACGTTCCCGAACCGGGCGATAGAGCATCCCCGCCTGGCAGAAGCGGCATCCCCGGGTACAGCCACGGGCAATCTCCAACCGCAGGCGATCGTGTACCGGGCGTCCGAAGGGGACCACGGGCCGCGCGGGGAAGACCGCCCGGTCCAGGTCGGGCACCACGGCGCGTCGCACCGGCATTGGGGCGCCGTAGGCGGGGGTGAGGTGCTGAAATCCGCGTTCATCGTAAGTAACATTATAAAAAGCAGGAATATAAACGCCTTCGATGCGTGCCCAGGTTTCCAGTAGCTCCTGGCGGTGGCAACGGTCCCAGGCCATCCAGGCCTCGGCCATGGCCATCACCACCGTCTCTCCATCGCCGATGACCATGGCGTCGAAGAAAGGCGCCAACGGCTCGGGGTTGCAGGTGCAGGGCCCGCCGGCGATGACCAGTGGATGCCGCTCGTCGCGGGCCTCGGCCCGAAACGGGATGCCGGCCCTTTCCAACATGGCGAGCACGTTGGTATAGTTGAGTTCGTAGAGCAGCGAAAAACCGACGATGTCGAAATCGGCCAAGGGCCGCCGGCTCTCGAGGCTGACCAGAGGCAAGCCGCGATCCTTCAACGCCCGGTCCATGTCCGGGGCAGGAGCGAAAACCCGCTCGGCGCTGATGCGAGAATCCCGGTTGAGCACCTCGTAGAGGATCTGCATGCCGAAATGGGACATCCCGATCTCGTAGAGATCCGGAAATGCCAGGACCATGCGCAGGGCGACATCCGCCGGATCCTTGCGCACGCTGTTGATCTCACCGCCGATGTAGCGGCTGGGCTGCTCGACGCTTCCAAGAAGTTCTTGAAGCGGATCGGGGGTCATGGTAGGGACCTTCAATTTCATCCGGGATAAGGCACCGATCACTCGGTTGCTCGCGGGGTTCATCCACCCGTTCAAGGAGGAATCAATGACTTGTCGCATGGAAAGTCGAAAAAAAAACCGGCGTCTTTGGCTTGCCGTCTGCTTCGCCGTCTTGGCCGCTTTTGCGCCGCGGGCCGACGCCGAACATTATAACCGCGAAACCCCTGTTGTCAAAGCGGTTCGGGCCGTTAGCCCCGCGGTGGTCAACATCAGCAGCCAGATCCAGGTGCGCCAGGCCCAAAACCCCTTTTCGGAAATGGCCCCTCCGCACCTCGAATGGTTTTTCAGGGATTTCTTCGACCCCGGCTGGGAACGCCGCTACCGCACCACCAGCCTCGGCTCAGGGGTGATCATCGACGGCGACCGCGGCTTTATCCTCACTAACGCCCACGTGGTGGCCCGTGCCGGCGCGATCACCGTGACCCTGATGGACGAGCGCCAATTCGAAGCGCAACTGGTGGGATCCGATCCGGACAGCGACCTTGCCGTGCTGCGCATCAGCGCCGACGATTCCCTTCCTGCGGTGGCCATGAGCTGCTGCGACGACCTGATGATCGGTGAAACGGTCATTGCCATCGGCAATCCCTTCGGCTTTTCCCACACGGTGACCACCGGCGTCGTCAGCGCGGTGGACCGCAGCTTCCGCGCCGACGACCGGGAATACCACGACTTCATCCAGATCGACGCCTCGATCAACCCGGGCAACAGTGGCGGACCGCTGCTCAACATCAACGGCGAACTCATCGGGATCAACACCGCCATCTACGCCAAGGCCCAGGGCATCGGCTTCGCCATCCCCATCGACAAGGCCAAACGCATTGTCAACGACCTGATCAGTTTCGGGGAAGTGATCCAGGCATGGATCGGACTGCTGGTACAACCGGTCGACGGCCAACTGGCCGCCTACCTCAACCTGCCGGACAGCGAGGGAGTTCTCGTGCGGGCCGTGGAAAAGGACAGCCCGGCTGAAAAGGCGGGAATCGCCCCCGGCGATGTGATTCGCGCCGTGGATGGAAACCGCATCGCCGACCCGGATGCATATCGGCGCGCCGCGGCGGCGGCGGCCCCCCACCGACCATTGGGCCTCGAGGTGTGGCGCGAGGGACGGCTTCTGACGAAAACGTTGCGCACCTCGGTCTATCCTCCGGAAAAGGCAGCGCAATTGGCCCAGGATCTGTTCGGCATCGCCGTCGAAGATATCACCCCGGCCATCGAACGCCGCTACCGCCTGACAGTTTCCAGCGGGGTGGTGATCACCTCGGTAGCGCCGGACACGTTCCTGGCGCAAACCGGGGTCGAACCGGGCGACGTGATCCGCCAGGTGGGCGACGCCCCGGTAAGAGACCGTCGTGACTTTGAAAAAGCATTGGTAAAACAAAGACTTCAGAATGCCATTGTCCTGCTGGTGCAACGCGGTCGCCAGGGCTACTACATCACGGTGGAACTTTAAAAGGACGACGGGGTGAGGGATCCTCAGATCACCATGGCCACGGGCCAGGAAAATGCCTTGAGCCCCTTTTTGCCCAGGCGGTCGTTCAATTCGGAAAGGGCCGCCACGGTGTCCTCAAGGCCCGCGCCCTCCTCGACGACCGTCACCAGGGCATGGTTGTATCCGGGCCAGACGCTGTCGTCCATCCGGGGCTCAGACGCCTGGCCCCGTCCCAGGACCCGCCGCCACTGGGTGAAGCCGGGGGCTCCGCTTCGGGACAGTGCCGCCAGCACCTCGTCGTCGAAGGCCGCGTCGTAGACCACCATCAGCATTCTCATGTCCGTCCTCCCCGGTGAACCTTTCTCCGCTCGAAGAGATAGTAGATCGTCGGCACGAGCAGCAAGCTCACCAGCATCGACACCGACAGCCCGCCGAGCATGGTGACGCCCAGGGGGTTCCAGGCCTCGGCGCCCACCGTGTCGGAAAAAGCCAACGGCACCATGGCGAAAAGAGTCGTCAGTGTGGTCATGAGCACCGGCCGCAGCCGGCTGCGGCCCGCCTCCACCACCGCCTCCCACAGCGGCCGGCCTCGCCGGATCAGCAAATGGGTGTAGTCGAGCAGCACGATGGCATTGTTGACCACGATCCCCATGAGCATGATCACTCCCATGAAGGGAATCATGCCCAGGCTGGTGTCGGTGAAAAAAAAGGCGTAGAGCACCCCTGTGAAGGCGAAGGGGACCGAGAACATCACGATCAGCGGGTCGCGCAGGTTGCCGAAGAGGGCCGCCATGACCATGTAGACCAGGACGATGCCGAGCACCAGCAAGGTGGTGAGATCGCCAAAGGCCTCTTTCTGTTCCTCGACATCCCCGCCGAAATGGATTCGCACTCCGGCCGGCACATCCATCCGATCGACGATGCGACGCACGTCGGCCGTCACCGCGCCAAGGGACCGTTCGAAGGTGTCGGCCTCCACCCGGACGATGCGCTGGCGGTTCTTGCGCTCGATTTCGATGGGCCCAAACCCTTCCGCTACCCGTGCCACCGTCTTCAGGCGCACCATCCGTCCGTCGGGGGTGAAAATCGGTACCTCGGGCAGGTTCTTGAGCCGGTCCTTGTCCGCGTCGCTGAAACGGGTGAACAAATCAAAGCTGTCGCCGGAGTCCTTGAACTCGCTCGCCTCGGCGCCATAAAAGTAGTTGCGCAAGGTGGCGGCGATGATGGCGACGTTCAACCCGAGGCTGGCGGCCTTGCGCCGATCGATTTCCACCCACATTTCAGGCCGTTCGTCCTTCTGGCTGACCGTGAGGTCCACCAACCCGGCCACACCGGCCATGCCGGCCTCGAGTTCGCGTGCGAACGCCAGGCTGCGTGTCATGTCGTAGCCGAGCACCTCGACGGAAATCGGCTTGCGTCCACCCATGATGGCGCTGTCCAGCCCGCTCTGGGTGCTGACCTGCATCTTGACGATCCCCGGAATCTTCTCCACTTCCCGGCGCACATCGGCCGCCACCGATTCCACCGTCCGGTCGCGCTGGTCCCGGTCGATCATTTTGAAGCGCACCTCGCCGACGTTGGGTCCCTGCTCGAAGCCCAGGGCCACGCTGTAGCCTTGCTCGTCCTCACCGTCCTTGGCATAGGTGTTGACCACCCAACCCTCGGGCACGACCCGGTCGACGATATCCAACACCTCCCGAATGGCCCGGTCGGTTTCCTCGATGCGCGTCCCCTCGGCCAGACGGAAGGTCACTCCGATCTCACCGGTGTCCACCCGCGGAAAAAACGAGGTGGAAAGAAAGGGGATCAGGGAAACCCCACTGGCGAAAACCGCGGCTGCCAGAAGCATGACCATGCGCGTGTGGCGCAGGCACCAGTCCAGCATCCCCGCGTAAACACCTTCGATCGCCTCGAAACCGCGTTCGCTCCACCCGTAAAAGCGGCCCACCAGCCCCGGCCGACGCCTCAGCCCGGTAGGCGAGGCCTTCACCCACAGGGAACTGAGCATCGGTGTGAGCATCAGGGCCGTAACCAGGGAAGCCATCAAGGTGACCACCACCACGAACCCGAGCTGCTTGAAGAGGACGCCGGCGAGGCCGGTGAGAAACATCAAAGGGACGAAGACCACCACGGTGGTCATCGTCGAAGCCGTGATGGCCAGTTGCATCTCGGCCGCCCCGAACATGGAGGCCTCCGGCACCCGGCTGCCCCGTTCCACGTGGCGGATGATGTTTTCCAGCACCACGATCCCGTTGTCCACCACCATCCCCGATGCGATGGCCAGGGCCATCAACGAAACCACGTTGACCGTATAGCCGGCCAACTGCATGAACATGAAGCCGATGAGCAACGAACACGGAATGATCAGCACGATGATCGCCACCGTGCGGATGCGCCGGAGGAAAACCACCGTGACCATGAAGACGAAAAAGATGCCCCAGATCAGACTCCCGCGCAGGTTGGCGATGGCGTCGAGAATATCCTTCGACGTATCGATGGAAAGGGTGATCCTCACGTCGGCGGGCAGTTCGGGTTCCAGCTCCTTGAGCCGCTGCTTGATCCTTCCGATGACCTCCACCGTGTTCTTGCCGGTCTGTTTCTGGACCATCATCAGGATGGCCGGCTCCCGGTTGGACAGAATCCGCTCGTCCATCGACTTGTAGTCGTCCGCCACCTCGGCCACGTCGCGCAGGTAGACCGGCCGGCCCTGATGATACCCGATCACCGTGTCGCGGATCTCTTGGACGCCGCCGAAACGGGCCGGCACGCGGACGAAGTGGCTGCGCCGGCCGGACTTGATGTGCCCGGCGGGCACGTTCATGTTTTCGGCGTCCAGGATCCGGTTGATCGTCGGCAGCGAGAGGTGGAACCCCTCCACCTTGGCCATGTCGAAATAGACGTTGATGCGCCGGCGCAGCCCGCCGTTGAGGATTACGGCCCCCACCCCGGGTACGCGCTTGAGTTCGTCGCCGATCTGCTTGTCGGCGATGTGAAAGAGACGAGGCCAGCTCTTTTCCCCGCGGATGGTCATGAAGAGCACCGGCGCCACGGCACTGGAAAACTTGAACAGCACCGGCGGGTCGGCATCATCGGGCAGGTCCCGCTTGATGAATTCGAGCTTGTCCCGCAGGTCGTTGCTCGCCACGTCCAGGTCCGTTCCCCAGTCGAATTTGCAGGAGACCAGGGAAAGGTTGTCCATGCTCTTGGAGGAGAGGGTATCCAGGTTGTTGGTGGAATTGACCGTGTCCTCGACCCGTTCGGACACCTCCGTCTCCACGTCCGAAGCGCTGGCGCCGGGCCAGGAGGTGAGGATCGAGATCATCGGCGGCTCGATCTCCGGGTACATGTCGGTGGAAAGCCGCAGCAGGGCGAAAATTCCCAGCAAGGCCAGGGCCAGAAAAAGCATGGCGGTGGCCATGGGCTGGCGGACGGAAAATTCGGGCAGGTTCATCGCACCGCGTCCTCCTTGCCCGCCCGATCTTCCGCGGCGCGGATCACGACCCGGTCGCCGTCGCGCAGGGCGCCCTGCCCTTCGATCACCACCGGCTGTCCGGCGGCCAGATCCCCTTCGACCTGCACGAAGCGCTCGTCCCCATGGCCGGTGCGCACGTTGATCTGAACGGCGCGGCCGTCCCGGACCGCAAAGACGAAATCGCTTCCCGTCCCGGGCATCCGCACCAGGGCGTCTCGGTCCACCACGGTGGCCTCGATGCGCTCCCGCAACAGGCGCACCCGTGCGAACATGCCGGTGGCAAAACGCCCCTCGGAATTGTCCAAGTGAATTTCCACGTCGCTGTTGCGGGTGGCCGGATCGAAGGCGGGGTTGATCAGGCTGATGGTCCCCTCGAAGACCCGCCCGGGATCGGCGTCGATGCACACCTCGGCCGGCAGGCCGATCTGCAGAGCCGGCTGGTCGGTTTCGCTGACGAAGGTGTGGATCTTGACCCGCGATTCATCGGCCAGATGAATCAGGGGCCGGACGGTGTCCGAAAGATTTCCCGGGTCGAAAAACCGGGCCGTGACGACCCCGTCGATGGGCGCCTCGATGCGGTGGTCGGCCACCGCTATGGAAAGTTGCCGGAGAGTCGCCTCGGCCCGGGCCACATTCGCCGAGGCGAGATCGCGGGCCTCGATCGCCCCTCGCGTCTTGGCGCTGAGATGATCGAGTTGCTGGCGCGCCACTGCCTTTTGCGCGTAGAGGGCTTCGAGACGGTGGCGGTCCTTGAGCAGCACCTCCAGTTCCGCCTCCACTTGGCGCACTCCGGCCCGACCGGCGGCCAGGGCCGCCTTTGCCTCGGCCATCCTGGCGTCGACGAGGCTGCGATCCAAAAGGGCGATCAGGTCTCCCTTTTTCAGGTGCTGCCCCCTGTCCACCGCCAGCACATCGATTCTCTGGCCGGGAACCTTGGCGTAAACATTTACCTGCTGCCAGGGGCGCACCTCTCCGGTGAGATCCAGCCAGCGTTTCAGCGCCATCTGACGCACCTCGGTGACCGCCACCGGCCGAGCGGGGCGATCTTCGCGTTTCTCGGCCGTTGCGGTTCGGGACCGGTACATATTGTAGCCGGAGTAAGCGAGAAGGCCCAGCACCGCTAACAGGGCCAGCACCGTGCCGCCACGGTTTTTTTTCACGGGATGGATTTCATTCGGGTTCATGGGTGATCTTTCAATGGCGAGGCATCCTTCGGCTCCGGCAGGTCGCCTACGGCGCGCTCGAGTTCGGCGCCGGCCTTCAGGGAGGTGTAGTGGGCGGCATGATAATTGGTCTGGGCATGACTGCGGGCCAACGTGGCGTCCAGGACCTCGGTGGTGTTGGCCATCTGCTGCTGGTATCGCAAGCGGGTGATGCGCAGATTCTCCTCCGCCTGGTCCAGGGCCGCCCGGGCCGTTTGGATGTTGGCCAGCGCCACCGAGAGGTTGACGGCCGCATTCTTGACTTCCAGCCGGACACTGTCGCGAACCCCGTCCGCCTTGGCCGCCAGGGCTTCATGATCCCGCCGCTGCTTGGCCACCTCGGCCCGGGTTTTCCCCCACTCGAAAAAGGTCCATTCGGCCTGAAGGGCAACGGCGGCGTTGTAGCTGTTGCGGAAATCGTTGTCCCTGGCGCGCCAATCGTCTCCCTCCTGATTGTAGCTCCCCACCAGGGCCACCGTGGGATAGTAGCTGCTGGCGGCCAGGCGGGCCGACGCATCCAGCTTGGCCAACGACAGATCGAGCAGTTGCAGCTCCGGCCGAAAGTCCTCCGCCCGGGAAAGGAGACGTTCCAGAGGCTCGGGCGCCGGCGGCGGCGTTGACACCGTTTCCAGTTGTACCGGATTTTCAAGGTGCCGGCCGATGATGGTGTTCAGAGCAGCGCCGGCCATTTCCAGGGTCGCCCCGGCACTGGTTTTCTGCTGGACGGCATCCGCCAGGGCCACCTCGCTCTGGAGCAAATCGTTGTAAGCGATCAGGCCTTGTTCGTAGAATTTCCGCGCATCGGCCGCGTGGGCCGCCAGGGTGGTTTCGGCTTCACGGGAGGTCGTCAGCAACTGCTCCGTCATCAACACGTCGAAGAAGGCCAGCTTGGTTTGGCGGACGACATCGGCCGTGGCCAGCACCTCTTCCAGCGCGGCGATGTCGATGCCCAACTCGGCCATCCGGACCCGGGTGGTGAGGGCGAACCCGGTGAACAATGGCTGGGTGAGGCTGGCTTCCCAGTGAAAATGGTCCCTGGAACCGGTGGGCGCTTCGATGCGCTCGCTGCCGGTGACCACATAAAACGGGGCCACCCGATAGTCCGGTCCCACCGTGGTGCGGGTAAAATACATGAATGGGGTCTCTTTGAGATGGACGTACCCATAAGCCCCCGAAGCCTTAGGAAAAAGATCGGCGCGGGCCGCCCGGTGCGCCTCCACGGCCGCCCGACTTCTGGCCGCCGCTTCCCGGACCAGGGCGTTGTTGGTCTTGGCCATCTCCACGGCCTCATCCACGGTGAGCCGCTGGATCTCATCGGCCGCCGCTGAACCGGCCAAACCGATTAAAACCACTGCGGCTATTACCCATACGCGTTTTCCGGGATTCATGGTCTCTCCCTAGAAAAATTGAAGCCAATTTCGTGAACCAAGGTTCATATATCCGGAAATTCAAATCCCTGTCAATGACGTTAGCGCCGGAGCATTGCAAGAGTTCGCCGTCACATCGAGAAGCCCAGCAACGATGAATTTCTTTCAATCTGCCGAGATCTCCCGACGTGTTGCCAACGGAATGATTCCTCGCCTCGTTGGCGCGGATTCGGAATAACGCGCGAAGGGGTGTCTCACCGAGAAGGGCATGGCTGTCAACGCCAAGAGCAGTCCGATGCGCCTTGAAGGCCCTTCCATCCGATGCTATGGTTCGCCACAACCGCCGATGAGGGTTGAGACGGCCTGCAACGCACCATCCGACTCCGTGCGACGTTTTTGAAACCAGATACAGAAAGAGACCGCCGATGAAGCGCACCAAGGTCAACGACCTGCTCGCCAGCGACTCCCCCCTCAGCCAGGTGCTGGTCAAGGGATGGCTTCGCACCCGGCGCGACAGCAAGACGTTTTCGTTCCTGGAAGTCAACGACGGCTCCTGCCCGGCCAACCTGCAAGTGGTGGCCAACGACACCCTGCCCAATTACGAGGAACTGCGCAAGTTGACCACCGGTTCCGCCCTGGCGGTTGTGGGAGACCTGGTGGCCTCCGGCGGCAAGGGACAACGCTGGGAGGTGACGGCATCGGCGGTGGAGGTTCTCAGTCTGGCGCCGGAGACGTATCCACTGCAAAAAAAACGCCATACCGACGAATACCTGCGTTCCATCGCCCATTTGCGGCCGCGCACCAACAAGTACGGGGCCATGTTCCGCATCCGCGCCGACACCGCTTGGGCCATTCACCGCTTCTTTCGCCAGCACGGTTTTCGCTGGCTCCACTCCCCCATCATCACCGCCTCGGACTGCGAAGGGGCCGGCGAACTGTTTCGGGTCACCACCCTGCCGCCCGGCGTGACCGCAGGCGACGAAAACGCCTTTTCTCAGGATTTCTTCGGTGCCCGGGCCAACTTGACGGTGTCCGGCCAGCTCTCCGCCGAGATGCTGGCCTTGGCCCTGGGAGACGTCTACACCTTCGGGCCCACCTTCCGGGCGGAGAATTCCAACACCCGCCGCCATGCCGCCGAGTTCTGGATGGTGGAGCCCGAAATGGCCTTCTGCGACCTTTCCGGCAACATGGACCTGGGTGAAGCCCTCATCAAGGAAATGGCCCGCTTCGTGATGGCGGAATGCGCCGCCGACCTGGAGCTTTTTTCCCGTTTCGTGGACCCGGGCTTGACGACCACCCTGACCGGGATCATCGAAAAGGCATTCGTTCGAATCCGTTACACCGAAGCGGTGGCCATTTTGCAGCGATCGGGCCAAGAGTTCGGCTTTCCGGCGCAATACGGCCTCGACTTGCAGACGGAGCATGAGCGCTACCTCACCGAGGTGCATTTCAGGGCCCCGGTCATCGTCTACGACTATCCCAAGCAGATCAAGCCTTTTTACATGCGCGTCAACGATGACGGGCAAACGGTGGCCGCCATGGATGTACTGGTGCCGGTGATCGGCGAAATCATCGGCGGCAGCCAGCGCGAGGAGCGCCTCGAAATCCTGGAGGCTCGCATGGGGGAGTGTGGCATCGACAGGGCGGCCTACGAATGGTACCTGGATTCACGCCGCTACGGCTCGGTGGTTCACAGCGGGTTCGGCATGGGATTCGAGCGGTTGCTGATGATGCTCACTGGGGTCGCCAACATCCGGGACGTGATCCCTTTTCCGCGCACCCCCGGCGATATCATGTTTTGATCGCTTCGCCCCATCTGGCTCTTGACAGTGGAGAGGCGGGTGGATAAGGTTGAATATCATTGTCACCCAACCGCAAACGTAAAATATTAACCGCCGGCCGTGCCGCGGGAGCTGGGACTGGTCTCCGTTGGACGCCAAAGGTTAAACTTTAAAAAAGAGGTTTGTGGTGACATGATCGGAGCATCCCCGGTGCACGTGCATCTCGTGTAAAAACGGCACCATAGAGATGTTCCACCCCGTAAAAAGGCAGGAGTCGCACCAGCGACGCCTGCCTTTGTTGTTGGGAGCGTATCAGTCCTTTAGACAGCGCAGTTTGGCCAGGTTCTCGGCGTATCCGTAGAGGTGCAACCCCTTGCTCTCCACAATCATCTCCCCATCGGCCACACCGATCTGATCGGCCATGTATTCCTTGAGATTCTGAATCCCTGCAAGGTTGGCCGGCATTCCCCCCCACAGGTCCCAGGAGCGGAAATAGACGAAAAAGTGCAGGGTGTCGTCCTGGATCCGGGTGTCGATGTGGCGCAGGCAGGGCGGATCCAGCAGCACCAGATCGCTGGGATGGGCCACCTGGAGCACCATCTGGTTGTTGCGGCGGCCGAATCGCTTGTAGGTATCGATGATCCACTCGATCTGGTTGAGGTAGAACCGGCCATCCTCTTCGAAGACGATGCGCCCATCCACCTCCCGGATATCGACGATCTCTTGCTGATCGCCTTTCCACCACACGAATTTTTCCCCGTCTATCGGGGCCTTGGTCAGCCGCTCGCCGTAGGTGTAGGATTCTCCCGGCGCCTTTTCCCCGGTCATCAGATACTCGATGTAGGAGCGCTCATATCCGGGTCCGCCGTAGATGTAGTCCTCTTCCACGGGATTGGGGATGCCGCAGGCCGGCGGGATGTCCGGCAGGAGGGGCCGGGTGCCGGGAAACCGCACCCGGCCGGTGAAAAAGTCGTACTCCAGGCGGGTTTGACCGGCGTAGGAGCCTCTGTCGATGACGAAGCGCCGGCCGTGGTCGAGGATGTCGTAGACGGCTTGGAACCAGAGATCCGGCAGATCCCGGGCCACGATGCGGTGCATGGAGAGCTGGTTTGCCATGCAGGCTAATTCCTAACCTTTTGATTTAAATCAAATATCCAGCGTAGAGACTTCCAGCGCGTTGGCATAGATGAAATCCCGCCGCGGCTCAACGTCCTCTCCCATGAGAATGGTGAAAATTTCATCCGCCTCATGGGCATCTTCCACCTTCACCTGTAGAAGGGTGCGGACTTGCGGGTCCATGGTGGTCTCCCAGAGCTGGTCGGGGTTCATCTCGCCGAGACCCTTGTAGCGCTGCACGCCCAGTCCCCTGCGCCCCTCCTCCACCATGTAGGCCAGCAGATCGGCCTTGTTTTGAAATACCACCGGCTCCTGATCCTTTTCGGTGCTTTCCAGCACGAAAGGCGGGGTGTCGCGGGTGAAGACGCTTTTGCCCAGGACCAAGAGGTTCTGGAAATTCTTGGAGAAGACAAATCCTCTGCCCACCTTGAGCGGCCGCATGCCGTCTTTGCCGCTGTCCGGGCGGGGCAACACCGTCATTTCGTGAATCGCCCGCTCCTCGTTCCAGGCCAGGTCGAAACAGCTGTATCCCGCGCGGTTGAGCGCCTCGCAGAGTTCCTTCATCCGCTCGAAACTCAACAGGAAATTCTTGCCGTCGATGCCAAACTTGGCCAACATCTCCGCCAGCCGGTCCTCGACGCCCCGGGCCTCGATGCGCCCGAGCACCGTCATGTACTCGGCCAACTCGGCGGCGAAAAGATAGAGCCGATGTCCGTCGAGCACTTCCTCCTGAGCCCCGATGCGCAGCCGCCGGTTTTCCGTGACCCGTTTCAGGATGAAATCGTTCAACTCGCGCTCATCCTTGTGGTAGGCGATCTTTTTGCCCTGCCCCACCTTGAACAGAGGCGGCTGTGCGATGTAGAGATACCCCCGTTCCACCACCTCGGGCATCTGGCGGAAGAAAAAGGTCAGCAAGAGGGTACGGATATGGCTGCCGTCCACATCGGCGTCTGTCATGATCACGATTTTCTTGTAGCGGATATTGTCGATGTTGTACTCTTCCGTGCCGACTCCGGTACCCAGGGCAGTGATGATGTTCTTGATCTCCTCACTGCGCAGGATCTTGTCGAAGCGGGCTTTTTCCACGTTCAGGATCTTGCCCCGAAGGGGCAGGATGGCCTGGAACCGGCGGTCTCGGGCCTGCTTGGCGCTACCACCGGCCGAATCCCCCTCCACGAGGAACAGCTCGCGTTCACCAGGATCGTTGCTCTGACAGTCGGCGAGTTTGCCCGGCAGGGTCGAATCGCTCAGGGCGCCTTGCTTGCGGGCGATATCGCGCGCCTTGCGGGCCGCATCCCGGGCCCGGGCCGCATCCACCGCCTTGGCCATGATTTTCCTGGCCGTGCCCGGATTCTCCTCCAGAAAGCTGCCCAGCTTCTCGAAGAGCATCGACTCCACCAGCCCCTTGATCTCGCTGTTGCCCAGCTTGGTCTTGGTCTGCCCTTCGAACTGGGGGGACTTGAGCCGCACACTGATGATGGCCGTCAACCCTTCCCGGATGTCGTCGCCGCTGATCTTGGCCTGGAGGTTCTTCGGCAGGCTGCCGCCGGTGGCGTACTGGTTGATGCTGCGCGTCAGGCCGGCCTTGAAACCGATGAGGTGAAAACCTCCCTCCACCGTGTTGATGTTGTTGGCAAAGGACAGGAGTTTTTCGTTGTACGAATCGTTGTACTGGATGGCGATCTCGATCTGCACATCGTTGCGCTGGTCTTCCACCACGATGGGGTCATGCAGCGGCACCGTACGCCGGTTGAGGTACCCCACGAATTCGCGCAACCCTCCGTCGTAGCGGTAATTTTCACTCACCTCGCTCCGCTCGTCGTTCAGGATGATCTCGATACCCTTGTTCAGAAAGGCCAGCTCGCGCAGCCGCCGGCTGAGGATCTCGAAGCTGAAATTATCCGTGGTGAAGATCTCTGTGTCCGGGAGGAAGCGGATCTTCGTTCCGCGCTTGTCCGTTTGCCCGATGATCTGCAGCTCGCTGGCCTTGATCCCCTTTTCGAAAGTCTGGTGGTAGACCTGCCCCTTGGTATAGATTTCCACTTCCAGGAAGGTGCTCAAGGCGTTGACCACCGAGACGCCGACGCCGTGCAACCCCCCGGAAACCTTGTAAGTGTCATTGTCGAACTTGCCGCCGGCGTGCAACTTGGTCAGCACCACCTCCACCGCCGGCACCTTCTCCGTCTTGTGGATATCCACCGGAATGCCCCGGCCGTTGTCCTCGACGCTGACGCTATTGTCGGCATGCACCGTCACCTCGATACGGTTGCAGTAGCCGGCCATGGCCTCGTCGATGCTGTTGTCCACCACTTCGTAGACCAAGTGGTGCAGTCCGCTGACATCCACGTTGCCGATGTACATCGACGGCCGCAGCCGGACCGGGTCCAGCCCTTCGAGCACATCGATGCTGTCGGCATCGTAAATGGGCTCCATGTCTTGCATATCCATCGGATTCATATTCTCATCGGCATGATCACGCTAAGGAAGCCCGGATCGTTCTCCCCGTTGATCAGACAAGGTTTTTCGTGATCCACCATGGTCATGACGATATTCTCGTCATCCATGGCGTTGATCGCTTCAATAAAGAACCGCGGGTTGAAGGCCACCTCGATGGGTTCACCGGCATAGACGATCTCCATGTCCTCCTTGGCCTCGCCCAGGTCCGGATTGGTGGAGCGAATCATGAGGTGATCCTCGGTGAAATGGAACACCACGGCCCGGTAGGTTTCGGAGGCCAGAATCGACATGCGCTTGAGCATCATGAGAAAGGCCTGCCGCTCCATCACGATGGGAACGCCCACGATGCTGTCCAGAATGTCTCCGTATTTGGGAAAATCCCCTTCCAGCAACCGGATCACGACCGTCTCGGAATCCCGTTTCATGATGAAATGATTGTTTTTGAAGCCGACACTCACGGTGCCCACCGTGTCCAGGAAGCGTCCCGCCTCCGCAAGCCCCTTCTTGGGGATGAGCACGCCTTCTTCCAGCCCCACTTCCAGGTTCCCTTCCCCGGCGTAGTCCACCTTCGAGAGGCGACTGCCATCGGTGGTGACCATGCGCAGTATTTGGCGTCCCTGCTCGTTCACCTGCTTTTCCACCCATACCCCGAGGATATGGACCCGCTTGTCATCGCTGGCAGTGATCATCACCATGCGCTCGATCATGCGGCCCAGGGCCTTGGCGTCCACCTCGAAAAAGGCCACGTCGTCGAATTGGGGGATCTCGGGAAAATCCTCCGGATTCATCCCCACCAGGTGAAATTCGACCTTGTCGTCCCGGATTTCGATCCAGTTGTTTTCAATCTGGTTGAAGTGGATCTCGTCGCTTGGAAAATCTCTTACAATTTCAAATAATTTCCTTGCATTCAGAGCAATCTCACCCTCCTGGGCCACCGTTGCCGGATAGACGCCGCAAAAGCCGGTTTCCAGATCGGTGGCCGACAGGCTCAAGCCGTCGTTTTCCGCCTTCAGGATAACGTTGGTGGTGATGGCCAGGCTGCTGCGGCGCCCCGTGATCCCCTGGATCTTGCTCAGCACGTCCTGGAAAAGGCTCTTTTGAATGCTTACACGCATGACGCTACCCCTTTCTTCTTTGTTCGTTCAAATACAAAGAAATGGTAAGGAAGGGTTGTGCATAAGGTTAATAACTTCACAAGTGTTTGTAATAAAACAAATAAAATAAGACTCAACCTGTTGGAAAAATGTTTACCGCGTGGTGGTTCAACCTGCGATTATCATCCGTGCGGACCTTTCCTGTTGATAACCGGCCTGGTTATCAACAGGCTTTGCACGGCTCTTTCAACAGGTGGTTCAGGTTCATCCTTCCTTGGTATTGATCCAGGTCCGGAAGGACGGCAGCACCGCGGACTGCCAGCGGGAATCCAGGCGCAGTTCCAGAAAGTGGCTGAAGAGAGCCCGTATCAAGTCCACCACCCGCCGGTAGAGGTGGTATTTCTCGATGGCAGTGCCCTCGATGTTCTCTTTCGTCTCCAGACGTCCGGTCTGCGGCACCTTCAGCGATGCCGGGTCCAGCGTATCGCCCCTGAGGGTGAACTGCCAACTCTCGTCTCCCGACCTGTAGACCAGGTTCATCTCGGCCACCAGGGCCCCCTTGCGCAGGGCAAGCACCCCCTCTTCCATTCCGGCGGCGTCGCCACGAATGGCGACCGTTTCGGTATTCTGCTGGTTTTTGTTGTGGAGCACGAGGCGGTTGCCGATCTCCAGGGAGGACATTTGGGCGTCGAGGGCCCGGAGGGTGTCCGGCTGGTTCTCCAGGGCGAACCAGAGCCAGGTGAGAAACTCTTTTCCCAGGAAATCGAAGCGTTTCAGGGCGTAAACGACATCCATCATGATTCGTCTCGCTTGGTGAACGAACTGGGCGTCAATTTGTTGAGCAGGTCGCGGCGGGCATCGGTGAGTCCCGGGTGAAACTCGGCCATGGTGTATGGGAAAAGGCGCACCAGGGAGAGTTTGAAGGATTTGGCGAAGAGGCCTTCCAAGGCTTCGCCGGCCGCCTTCTGGGTGGAAAAAAGCCACAGTTCGTTTTCCGGGTAAACCCAAAGGATGTCGTAAATGCCTGGTGTGGCGGGAATTCTCAAGGAGAGTACATTCAGTACGTGCTCCTTGAGCATCTTTTTTTCATTGCGGGAAAGGAAGTCCCGACCCGTCTCGGCCTTGCGTTTGGCCTCGGCCTCGGCCATGTGCTTCTGGACCACCTTGACGGGAATCGACTTCTTGTCGATGCGCAGGGCAAAGAGAAAAAAATCGGCGATGGCGAAGGAGCCGTCCTCGAACGACGGCGCATAGGGGCGATCCACTCGGGTCCACCCGATGGTGCGCTCCTGGGCCTGCTGGTCGATGTCGGAGATAGCGTTGCGGCTCAAGCCCTGGCGCACGGTCTCCAGAAGCGGCCCCTCCGGCTGCCCCTCGACGCGATAGCGGCTCATCGCCGCGCTGGTACTGAAAAATCCCATTGGGTCGAATACGGCTTTCCCCGCGGTGAAACCCCCGCCGCGGCATCCAGGTATTTGAATACCTTAAAAAAAATTATATATACTCCTGATTGTCTAAAATCTCAAGGAAAATTAAGATTTTCCCCCTTTCGTTGCCCCTGTCGGGGTTTAGGGGTATAAGGGAGCCGATTTTGGCGCCGGAAGGTTCTGAAAAGTGGCGCAAACCACTCGGTGCCGGCCTCACCCCAAACCTTGATTTATCGTAACTAATGAAATTTATAGCCGATCTTCACGTTCACTCCCGCCATTCACGAGCCACTTCACGCGACCTGAACCTCGAGAGCCTCTACATCGGCGCCCAACTGAAGGGCATCCAGGTGTTGGCCACCGGCGACGCGACCCATCCGGCCTGGTTCGACGAACTGAAAAACCGCCTGGAGCCGGCCGAACCGGGCTTGTACCGCCTGCGGCCCGAGGTGGCCCGGGTCTGCGACCCGTCGGTACCCGAGCGCTGCCGCGGGCCGGTGCGCTTCGTGGTGGCCACAGAGATCAGCAACATCTACAAGAAGGACGGGAGGACCCGTAAAAATCACAATCTCGTCTTCATGCCGGATCTGGAAAGCGCCGCACGCTTCAACCTGAGATTGGGGAAAATCGGCAATATTCATAGCGACGGTCGCCCCATCCTGGGCCTGGACGCGCGCGATCTGCTGGAAATCGTCCTGGAAACGGACCCCGCTGCCTACCTGGTGCCCGCCCACATCTGGACCCCCTGGTTTTCGATGCTCGGCAGCCAGTCCGGTTTCGACAGCCTGGAGGAATGCTTCGGCGATCTCAGCGGCCATGTGTTTGCCGCCGAAACCGGCCTTTCATCCGATCCGCCGATGAACTGGCGCATCTCCGGCCTGGACCGCCTGACACTGATCTCAAATTCCGACGCCCATTCGGCTGGCAAGCTGGGCCGCGAAGCCAACCGCTTCGACACCGAATTCTCCTTTCAGGGCATTCGTCGGGCCATGGAGCGGGGGCCGGCCGGAGGGTTCGAGGGCACCATCGAATTCTTTCCCCAAGAGGGAAAATATCACCTGGACGGCCACCGGGCCTGCGGTGTTTGTCTGAAACCCGACGAGACTCGGCGCCTCAACGGCATCTGTCCCGTTTGCCACCGGCCGTTGACCCGCGGCGTGCTGCACCGGGTCACGGATCTGGCCGACAGATTCGACGGAACGGTTCCCGAAAGAGCGGCGCCGTTTTGCAACATCCTGCCCCTCGAGGACATCCTGGCCGAGGTGATCCGCTGCGGTCCGGGTACCAAGAAGATGGCCGCGGCCTACCGTCAGGCGACTCACCGCCTCGGCAGCGAGTTGAAGATCCTGACGGACCTGGACCGGGCCGCCCTTGCCAGCGCTGACGTTCCCCTGTTGGACGAAGCCGTGTCCCGCATGCGCCAGGGTCGTCTGGCCATCGACCCCGGTCACGACGGGGTATACGGCCGGATCCAGATCTTTTCCTCCGAGGAACGGCACCGCCTTTTAGGCCAGCAGGCCCTCTTTTCCCTGCCGGCCGCCTCCCCCCATCCGGATACCGCCGTCTGCGATGTGGCGCCGGAGGACCGGTTCCGGGGCCAAACATCGCTTCTGTTTCCCGATATGGCTCCCGGCTCCGCAGCCGGCCTTAACGAGGCCCAGCGTCAGGCGGTGGAGGCGCCGGACGGCCCCGTGATCATCGTGGCCGGTCCCGGCACGGGCAAGACCTTCACCCTGACCCGGCGCATCGCCCGGCTGATATCCGTCCAGGGAGTGCCGGCCGACCGGATTATGGCAGTGACCTTCACCCGCCAAGCCGCCGATGCCATGCGGCGGCGCATCGCCGCCGAACTCGACCCGGGAGCGCCGATGCCGGTGATCGGCACGTTTCATGGTCTCTGCGCCAAGTTTCTCGTTGATCTGGGGGCCGGTTGCGCGGCCATCGCCGACGAATCCCGGCGCCTGACACTGGTGCGCGATGCCATCGGCCTGGTGACCGGCACCGAAGGGCGCCGACCGGTATCCACCCGGCGGGCCGCGACCTTCATCGAAGCCTGCAAGCAGGCGCCGGCCGAGGCGGTCCCGGCCGGGCCCGAAAACGGGTTGTTGACGAAGATTTACGAATGCTATCAAGGCCTTCTTTCCATCGACGGATGGGCCGACTACGACGACCTGGTCTTCCGGATGGTCGAGATCCTGGAGAGCGGCGACGCGCGAGCCCGTTCACTGCGGGAGCGGTTTACCCATTTTTTCGTGGACGAATTTCAGGATATCAACCCGGCCCAGTACCGCCTGGTCCGCGCCCTGGCGCCGCCGGGAGCCAACCTGTTCGCCATCGGCGACCCGGACCAGTGCATCTACGGATTCCGCGGATCCGACCCTGAGCTGATGGACCGTCTGCGCCGGGACGATCCGGGAACGCGGGTGATTCGCCTGACCCGCAGCTACCGCACGCCCCAACCGATTCTGGACGCCGCCGGCCAGGTGATGGCCGCCGCCTTGCCGAACCGGCCGGGGATGGAAGGCGCCGGCCCCGGCCCCAAGGTGGCGGTACTGACGGCGCCAAGTGAAAAGGCCGAGGCGGTGGCCATCGGCCGCATCATCGAACGCCGGGTGGGTGGGAGCGGTTTCGAGACGGTCAATTTCGGGGTAATGGAAAGCGGCCAGGAACCCTGTCCGGGCAGTTTCGCCGATTTCGCCGTCCTCTTCCGCACCCATGCCCGAGGCCGGCTCATCGCCGAGGTCCTCGAGGCCGGCGGCATTCCCTGCCAGCTCGCCAGCCGCCGTCTCGTGACGGACGATCCCGCCGTGGCCGCGCTGGTGGCCCTGCTGCGGGTCATCGGTTTCGGCGGTGGCCTCCTCGACCTGGAGCCGGCCTTGGCCTGCCTTGCCACGCCTGCGGGCAAAGCGACCGCCGCCGTTTTCAAGAACTGGTGCTACACCCACCGCCTGTCGTTGGTCCAGGGCCTGCAACAGGCGTCCCGGCTTCCGGTGGAGGGCCTGAGCGTGGCGCGTCAACGTCGTTTCGTGGCCTCCATCGAGCGCCTCAAGCGGCTCCAGGAGGAATCCAGGGAGCTGCCCCTGGATCGCAAGATCGCCCACCTCGTCCGGAGCACGAATCTTGCCGATCGACTCGACCCTCTGCCAGAAGCCCTGTCTCGGCTGGTTGCCGATTGCACCGATGCCGGCGAGTTTCTCACCCGGGTGGCCTTGGCCGCCGATGCGGACATTTACGACGAACGGGCCGAGCGGGTGACCCTGCTGAGCCTGCACGCCGCCAAGGGTCTCGAGTTTCCGGTCGTGTTCATCGCCGGCTGCGAAGACGGGCTGATTCCGCTGAAACGCCCGGGCGCGACGGTGGACCTTGCCGAGGAGAGGCGCTTGTTCTATGTGGGAATGACGCGGGCCAGTCAGGCCCTCTACCTCTGCGCGGCCCGCAACCGGGGGGAAAAGGCGGACGAAGGGGGACTGTCACCGTTTGTCGGAGATATCGAGGCCGGGCTCCGATGCGATGAAACCCCCTCCCGGCCGGCGCCCAAACGGCCCCGGCAGACCCAGATGTCCCTCTTTTGAGGCGTGCCGCATGGCCAAGGACAACGTCATCCGCTTCGACAGCCAGAAACGCCTGCGCGAAAAGGCGTTGGGGTACATCGAGGATCTCGATGCGTTCCTCTCGGATCTGGACCGCGCCGTGCCGCTGCTCCTCCGAGTGCTCAGGGGCCCCGCGGAGGACGACCTGAAAGAGCAGATCATCCTGCTACTGGGAGGGTTCGCCAAACGCCAGGTCGCCGTTCCGCTCCTTGAATTGATGTGCGATCCACAGCAAAGCGACGAGCTGCGGCACCACGCCGCCGTCCAGCTCTCGGTGACGGCCTCGTTTCTCGAATCTCCCGAGTCCCTCGTCGACGCGCTCATCGGCCAGTTGAACCACCCGGATCCCCAGCACCGCGCCAACGCCACCTTCGCCCTGGGCTGGGAGGGCAACCATCGGGCCGCCGTGGCGCTGGTGGAAAAACTTTTCGACCCCAGCGTCGAAGTGCAGCAAGCCGCGGTCAACGCCCTTTCCAATCTGCGTGACGACCGGATTTTCGAACTGCTTCGCGACCGGCTGGCGCATGGCTCTGTCGAGCAGCAGCGGACCATCCTTTTCAACCTCTGGCGCTTTTACAGCCGCCGTGAGGAAGTGCTTTCCGTCTACCACGGCTACCTGTGCCACACGGACCCGTCTCTGCGGCTCGATGCTCTGGTGCTGCTGAGCACGGTGAGCGAGACGGCGGACGAGATGGAAAGCTACCTCGCGCTGCTGCAGGACGGCGAGGAACGGATCCGCGAATTGGTGCTGGAACGGTTGGAGGAGTTGCCGCCCGAGGAGATCGGCCCCATCGCCGAGCGCATCCGGCCGCTCCTGGACGATGCCTCCGCCAAGGTGCGGCAGGCCGCCGTTCGGCTGCTGGCGCGGTCGGGATCTGAAATTTCTTGACAAGCCTTCGGCAGGCGGTTTATGGACCAAGCGTTTTTTCGGCGGGAATAACTCAGTGGTAGAGTGCGACCTTGCCAAGGTCGAAGTCGCGGGTTCAAATCCCGTTTCCCGCTCCAAAGCCCATTCCAGAACCCACCGGTGTCAACGCCCGGTGGGTTTGTTCTTTGTTGCCGGGCGAAGCAGGAGCGTCCGCGCTCACCTTCCAATGGAGGATCGCCCAAATGGCTCCCACCCTGCGCCGCTTTCTCGGCTCAAAAATTTTTATTGCCGCCCTGTATCACTTTATTCGTCTGTATTGCGCCACCTTTCGTCTGCATGTGGTCGGCCGCGGCCACTGGCAGGATCATCTGGCGGGCGGGGGGCGGGTGCTGCTGTGCTGCTGGCACCAGCAGTTTTTTTCATTCATCCGTTATTTCAGAGGATTTCGCTATTATCGACCCAGCCTGATGATCAGCCGCAGCGCCGATGGCACCATGATTGCCGGAGTTGCCGAACACAGCGGTTGGCGGGCGGTGCGGGGGTCATCCTCCCGAGACGGTCGCCGGGCGCTGGTTCAGATGATTGCCGATTTACGGCAAAACCGTCTGGCGGCCCATATCGTCGACGGGCCGCGGGGCCCGGCCGGGGTGGTCAAGAGGGGGGCCATCGTACTGGCCGCCAAGACCGGTGCCGTGATTGTGCCGGTCTACACGGAATCGGCGCGGCGATGGATGTTCAATAGTTGGGACCGGTTTTATCTGCCCAAACCTTTCTCGCCGGTCACGATCCGGTTTGGCGCCCCGATTCAAATCGCTGATCAAACCGGTTCCGGCGGCGACATCGAAACCCAGCGTCTCGCCCTGGAAGCCGTCATGAGGCCGGCTCTGTTCTGACCCCAAATCGCTATCCTCCCCACCACCATCCCGGGGAGACCCGTTTCATGGTCATGATAAAATTTTGAGTGACAAAATGAGAACCCCGCCGGGAGTGCACACCGGCGGGGTGTTGGGGGAGGACAAGGTGGAAGATTACTTCCAGCCGCCACCGCGGCCGCCCCGACCGTGATGGGGCCCCGCGCCGTATCCCGGACCGTGGCCGAAGCCGGCATCCGGGGCGATCTTGTGTACTTCCATCCGATGCGCCAGGCGCTTGGCGTCAAGGTCGCTGCGCAGGGTGGAAATTTCGGTCTGAAGGGACTGGGCCTTGGCCGCGTCCGGCTCCTTCTTGGCCAACTCGGCCTGGAGGCTCAGTTCCTTCTGGCGCAGGTCGCCGCGCAGGTCGGCCGTCGCGTTGTGAAAGTCGGTGCGCAGTTTGTCGATCTGGGAGATCTGGTCGTCGGTCAGGTTGGCTGCACCCCATCCACCACGGCCTTGGTGGTAGAGCGGGCAGTCGGAGCCGGCGCCGTAGCCCCTCATCGCCGTGCCCGAGCCGTAAGCATCGGCGATGGCTATGCCGGAAATACCCACCAGGGCGACGACGGCGGCGGTCACAAGGCTGCGGTTGATCCGATGGTTCTTCATGGCTTTCTCCTTTATTGATGTGTTGGAAAAGGTTTCTGGATCGTCAAATCCGTTGTCCAGCTTCGTGATCTTCCATAAAGCAACTGGCGTGCCAGTTTGTGTATTTTTCTTTATCTACCCGAAATCAAATATCTTTTTTTTGGTGGAAGGATGTTGCCGATTTTTCAGGCGGACAGAGTGAGTAGAAAATATACAGGTGCCAGGGGAATGCCCGGAATGGTGTGTATAAAGTAGCCACCTTATGATTCGGGCTCCGCACCGCCCCTGAGAGGGACGGATGACGGAGCCCGAAGCGACGCGACGTGAGGCGACGCATCAACGGCGGTGGGCGAAGTTGCCCCGTCGCCAGAGGAGGGACAGGTCCAGGTCAGGCGCGATCTGCTTGGCTTGCAGGAGGTGTTGGAGGCGCTGCCGGGAGAGCTCGGTTCTCAAATCGGAAATGGACCGCTGGATCTGGCCGGCTTCGGCCGCATCGGGCGCCTGCTTGGCCAATTCGGCGGCCAAAGCCAGGCGACGCTGGCGCAACTCCCGTTGCAGGTCGCGGGTTTCGGCGCGGAAATCCTGGCGCAGTTTCTTGAGTTGCGCCGCCTGCGCATCGGTCAAGCCCGCTGTCCAGCAGGCCGGCGGCCGGTGGGAACGCGGACCGCGGTGCCAGCGGCTGTCCGCGCCCCCCGGCGATTCCGGACGGGAACCGGCCCGGGCCGGAAAGGCGGCGAAAGCGAAAACGGCGAGGCAAAGGAGCACGCCGATGGAAGCAGGACGATGGTTGGTTTTCATGGCAAATCTCCCTGTGTACGGATTGCAGTCAGGTCTGGGCGAAAGCCGATTCGGCTCCCGGGTTCACGGCAGCCAACGGGGTTGCATCCAGTGGAACACCTCTTGGGTCAGCGATTCGGTCATTCCGAAGTAGATCACCAGCGCCAGGCCGCCGAGCCAGAGGATCGTTTCGCACAACGCGCGGATCTGTTTCATCTTCATCGGGTTTCCCTTTCGCCCGTCAAGGGTCTCCAAACGATTTTCGCATGCCGGCATTCATGTTTTGGGTCGCCCCGGACGGAGGCCCGGTTACACGTCACGGCCCGCCGCTTTTCCCGGCGGCGCTTCCATGGTAGATTCGATCGATCTGCACGATGCCGACGCATTGCCAACCGCAAGGCGAGGAGGACCGGATGCGGCGCGACCAGCTTATTCGGCAATGGGCGTTGCTCACCCGTCTCGAAGCCACTCAGGCGGGGCTCACCGTCTCTGAAATGGCGACCGAAGGCGGCATTTCAGAGCGCACCGTCTACCGCGACCTGGCCGACTTGCAGGCCGCCGGCTTTCCGCTGCACAGCGAAAGGGAAGACGACGAGACCCGCTGGCGCTTCGTGGAGGGGTACGTGTTCAAGACCCCCCGGCCCATCCGTGCCAGCGAGCTGCTGGCTCTGCACCTGGCCCGCGACATGCTCGGCGCCTTTCGCGGCACGGTATTTCACCATGATCTCGAACGCCTCTGGCAAACGGTCGAGTCCGGGCTGGCGCCGGCCACCAGGGATTTTCTGGATGGCATCAAGGACCTCTACCGGATCGGCCCGGGGCCGGATCACCACTATGCGGCCCGGGCCGAGATCGTCGCCCGGCTCAACCAGGCGCTCAGCGAGCGCCGCTCGGTGGACATCGCGTACCAATCCCTGAAGAGCCCGGAACGCCAGGTGCGAAGGGTGGATCCTTACGCCCTGTGGTTCAAGAACAACACCCTGTACCTGGTGGCCTATTGCCACCGGCGCGAGCAGGCGCGCATCTTCGCCGTGGACCGCATCAGCATGATCCAGGCCACCACCGAGCGCTTCAGCGTGCCGGCCGGTTTTGACCTGGACCGCTACCTGGCCGACTGCTTCGGAGTGATGCGTGGCGATACCTGCAACGTGCGCATCCGCATCAGCCCGGCCTGGGCGCGCTACGTCGCCGAGCGGACGTGGCACCCCAGCCAGCACATCCAGCGGCAAATCGACGGCGGCATCGAAATCGCTTTTCGCGTGGCCGGCCTGGAGGAAATCCGGCAGTGGGTCCTTTCTCTCGGACCCGAAGCCCGGGTCCTGGAGCCCCCGGAACTCAAGGCCTCCGTGGCCGAAAGCCTGGCGGCGGCGCTGGCGCTCTACGACACCGGAGACCTGCGCGCCGGGGAAGCAGCCGTTTCCGGAACCCTGCGCAGCGTCTGACGGGCAATGATTCACGGTCGATTCTGGAGGTGCAAAGGACGGTATGCTGATATTTGGATATCTTGCGTTTTGAATCGGGCCAACAAGGAGTCCGCAGCCGATGATTTCTCCCCTTCCCGTCTATCTGGACTACAACGGCACCACCCCGCATGATCCGGCGGTGCTCGCCGCGGTGCGCCCCTTTCTGGATGCCGAGTTCGGCAATCCCTCCAGCAGCCACTGGTACGGCATCGCGCCTAAACAGGCCGTGAACCGGGCACGCCGCCAGGTGGCCGACCTGCTGGGTTGCCAACCCGCGGAAATCGTCTTCACCAGCGGCGGCACCGAATCCAACAACCATGCCATCGGCGGGGTGGCGCGGGCATTGGAGCACCGCGGCCGGCATATCGTCACCACCGCCGTGGAGCACCCGGCGGTGCTGGAGGTGTGCCGCGATTTGGCCGGCCGGGGGTTTGATCTGACCGTGGTGCCGGTGGATGGAACCGGAAGGGTCGATGCGGCCCGGGTGGCTGCCGCTTTCCGACCCGACACGATCCTGGTGAGCGTCATGCACGCCAACAACGAGGTGGGCACCCTGCAGCCGGTGAAGGAGATTGCCGTCCTGGCGCGCCAAAAGGGGATTTTGGTGCATACCGACGCCGCCCAGAGCCTCGGCAAGATTCCGGTCAATGTGGATGATCTGGGGGTCGATCTGCTCTCGGTGGCCGGCCACAAGATCTATGCGCCCAAGGGCATCGGGGCGCTGTACATCCGCGCCGACACCCCCATCGTGCGCTTTTGCCACGGAGCCTGACAGGAAGGGGGCCGGCGGGCCGGCACGGAAAACGTCCCCTGGATCGTCGGGTTGGGCGAGGCCTGCGCCGTCGCGGCCCGCTGTCTGGCGGAGGCCGGCGAACGCATGCGCCTCCTCCGGGACAGGCTTTGGAACACGCTCTGCTCGCGACTGCCGGATTTGCAGCTCAACGGGCACCCCACCGCGCGGCTTCCCAATACCCTCAGCGTCTCGTTCAAAAATCTGGAAGCCGACCGGATTCTGGAGGAAATCGGACTGGCGGTGGCCGCCTCGGCCGGCGCCGCCTGCCATGCCGATACCGTGGAAATCTCCCACGTTCTCCAGGCCATGGGATTGGATCCCGCCTGGGCCAAGGGCACGCTGCGCTTCAGCGTCGGGCGACCGACCACCGAGGCCGAGATCGACCGGGCGGCGGAGGCGGTCTGCGCGGCGGTGGCGCGTCTTTCCGCGGCCTGATGCCCGGTGATCCCGGATTCGTTCCGGATATCAACAAGGTCCCCTGGTTTCTTCAACCTTGACAAAACCAGGCAAGTCTGGAAGGTAGGAAAAATTCGGCGGACGCCGAGGCTTCGATAATATTGGATTGTCAAGACATGACGGAAAAATGCTGACCTCAAAAAACGACCTTGCCAATCTTACGCTTCTGGGCGGTAAATCCCAACCCAGCAAAAAACTGGAGGTTTTTCCAAACCACCATCCCGGGCGCCGCTATACCGTCACCCTCTCCACCGCCGAATTCACTTGCTTGTGCCCGGCCACGGGCCAACCGGATTTCGCTACAATTACCATTAATTATATTCCGGACAAATTCATTCTGGAATCCAAGTCGTTGAAATTATACCTTTGGTCCTATCGCGACGAAGGGGTCTTTCACGAACATCTGATCAACAGCATCTGCGATGATCTTTTGGCGGTGTTGGATCCTCACTTTATCGAAGTAAAAGGCGAATTCGGCGTTCGCGGCGGAATCGGAATCACCGTCGTGGCCTCTCATGAAAAATAGTCCCAATCGGCAAGTTGACCCCGCCATGCATCCAATGAGGATCAACTCCAAATGCATGTTCTTTTTTCGTGCGGAGGATATGAACGCAGGGAAATTATTTTTCGTTGGAGATCAGTAGATGCCAAGTTACCGATTTTTTTCTTTTGTGGCTTCAATTTTTGTCACTTGCCTCATCATTTCGAATATCATTGCCGTAAAGCTGGTTTCTTTCGGAACACTGCCGTTTTTCGGCGACCTGGTGTTGCCCGCCGCGGTGATCATTTTTCCGATATCCTACATTTTCGGCGATGTGCTGACGGAGGTGTATGGCTATTCGCGCGCGCGGCAGGTCATCTGGATCGGCTTCGGGTGCAATCTGCTGGCGGTTTCGGCGATCTGGATGGGCGGCCTGCTGCCGCCAGCCCAGTTCTGGAGCGCCAATGTATACCAAACGCCGATGGCGGCACAGCAGGCCTATGAGGCGATACTGGGTTTTACCCCTCGCCTGCTGGCAGCCTCCTTTGCCGCCTATCTGTTGGGGGAATTCCTCAATTCGTTCGTGCTGGCAAAATTGAAGATCCTGACAAACGGCCGATGGTTGTGGATGCGCACCATTTCGTCCACCGTGGTCGGGCAGTTGGCGGATTCGGTTCTTTTCATCGCGATCGCTTTTGCGGGATTGCTTCCCGCGGCGGCGATGGTTCAGTTGGTCCTGTGCCAATGGCTGTTCAAATGCGCCTACGAGATCCTTGCGACCCCGCTGACCTACATGGTCGTCAATTTTCTCAAGCGGGCTGAGAATATGGATCATTATGACCGCGACACCGACTTTAGTCCGCTGGCGGTCGGAAGTTGAAAGATTGACGCAACAACAGTCGAGATCCGAATGAGAGTTCTATTCTGGTATTGCGACGTGTTCGGCTGGACCCCGTCCATGAAGACCCTGGACGACGCGCCGGATGCCGAACCCAGTTCCCATGAAAAAACCGTGGTGGCCTTCATCCACGTGGAGCCCGGGGACATCGAGGACGCGGCGGCGGAGACCAAGCTAGTCAAAAACGCCAAATGGCTGGCCCGCAAGTGGGAAACCTCCCTTGTGATCCTGCACTCGTTCACCCATCTGGGGGAAGACAAGGCCGACGCGCCCCAGGCCAAGGCCCTGATCGACCGCGTGCACCAGCGCCTGGAAAACGCCGGTTACCGGGCGGTTCAAACGCCTTACGGTTATTTCAACGATTTGACCCTTCAGGCGCCGGGGCATCCCCTGGCGCGGATTTTCAAGGAATTCTGAGCGGTCTGTGGCCTCTCCTCAAGGGGTTTTTTGCCGTAGGACCTGAACCGCGCCATCACGCGCTGCATTTCGTCCTCGGGCAGGATTTGGGGCGTGCCCACGGCCTTGGCCTGGTAGTAGATCCGGGCCACCAGTTCGATCTCTTCGGCCACTGCGAAGGCCTTTTCCAGGTCGGCGCCTACGGCGATCATCCCGTGGTTGGCCAGCAGAACGGCGTTTGACGATCCAATGGCATCGACCACGTTGCGGGCCAGGGCTTCGGTGCCGTAGGTGGCGTAGGCTGCCAGGGGCACCTTGGGGCCGGCGAAGCCCACGAGGTAGTGCACCGCGGGGATCTCCCAGTGCAGGCAGGCCAGGGTGGTGGCATAGACCGAGTGGGTATGCACCACGGCAGCCACGTCCGGCCGATGACGATAGAGCGCCAGGTGAAACGGCAGCTCGCTCGATGGCGCCAGGTCTCCGTCCATCCGGCGGCCCTCCAGGTCCACCACGGCCACATCCGCGGCCGTCATCCGGTCGTAGGCTACCCCGGAGGGAGAAACGGCGATGAGTCCCCGGCGCCGGTCGCACCAGCTCAGGTTGCCCCCCGTGCCGGTGGTCAACCCGGCGGCCAGCATCCGTTTTCCCAGGCGCGCCACGGTGGCGCGTTTGTTTTTCAACATCATTTTTTCCCTCTCGTTCCAAAGGGTTGTTGCCGCAGAGGCCGCCCGGGCCGGCGATTTGACACGCAACTGCCTTTTGGCCCATGATGCCTCTCCGCCGACCCAAAAACCGGCGAAGGCACAAGGAGGATACGGATGAACATCGTTGTTTCAGGCTCGCTGGCCTACGACCGCATCATGGACTTTCCCGGCCTGTTCGCCGACCATATTCTGCCCGAGAAAATCCACAACATCAACGTCTGCTTCATGGTCAACGGCCTTCAGGAAAAATTCGGCGGCACCGCCGGCAACATCGCCTACAACCTGGCCCTGCTCGGCACCTCACCGCTCATTGTGGCCGCCGCGGGCAAGGATTTCGGCCGCTACCGGCAGTGGCTCCTCGACCACCATCTCTCCCTGGAAGGGATCCGCCAGGTGGATGAGGAATTCACCGCCGGCGCGTACATCACCACCGACCGGGCCAACAACCAGATCACCGGCTTCAACCCCGGCGCCATGAACCGCAGCGCGCACTACGATTTCAACGGCCTGGACCCCACCGACGCCCTGGGCATCATCGCCCCGGGAAACCTCGAGGACATGCGCGCCCACAGCCGCCGCTTCAAGGAGATGGGCCTGCGGTACATCTTCGATCCCGGCCAGGCCATCCCCGCCCTCAGCGCCGCGGACCTGATTGAGATGACCACCGGAGCGGCCCTGCTGATCTCCAACGATTACGAGATGGAAATGATCAAACGCGCCACCGGACTGGATCTGGCGCAGATCCTGAAGCGGTGCCCGGCGGTGATCACCACCCTCGGGGAAAACGGGTCCATCCTGCACGGCGCCGACGGCGCCGTTTCCATTGAAGCCGCCGTCAACGACGGCGTGGTGGACCCCACGGGGGCCGGCGACGCCTACCGCGCCGGGGTCTTGATGGGCATGGCCCAAGGCCGGGACCTGGTTACCTGCGCCCGGATGGGATCGGTCTGCGCGAGTTATTCGGTGAGTCATCACGGCACCCAGACCCATCATTTCACCCCGGAGGATTTCTGGGGACGCTTCGAGGCCTGCTACGGCCGGCCGATGCGGCAACCGGTCTGATCAAGATGTGTGACAAGCGGTCAGGCGGCTTGTTGCATGCAATCGCTGCCGCCGGGTGCTTGACTTGGCCGAAAAAGAGAATTAGGGTTGCGCCGACAGATTTCCGAGGTGAATCATGCCGATTTTCGAATACGTTTGCCGACGCTGCCACGCGACCTTTGAAACGCTGGTGATGCCCGGAGAGCGCGAAACGCCAGCCTGCCCCCAGTGCGGCGCCAGGGATGTGGAAAAGCTCATGTCCGCCGGAGCGGTCCGTCCCCACGGGATTCCCACTGGCGGCGGCGGGTGGAAGCTTCCCAAGTGCGCCGCTTCAGGAAGCGGCTGAGGCACCCATTGAAAAACCGCCGGGCTGCGGATTCAACCAGTTCAAAAAAATGAGTCGATAGCGAAGACAGAGGAAAAACGCCATGCCGATGTATGAATTCAAATGCCAGTGCGGCGAGGTGACCGAAGAGCTCGTGCGGATGGGCACCGAAACCATCAAGTGTCCGAAATGCGGACGCAAGGCTCACAAGATCATCTCCAACTGCACCTTTTGTCTCAAGGGCGGCGGATGGTACGCCGACGGCTACGCCGCCAAGAAGAAATCCTGATCCCCGCCACCGACACCGCGTCGGTGCAGGCTATTTGACCCGTCGGATCGACCGCTGACGGGCACGCCAGCGGTCCAGTTCCTCCAGCACGGCCAGCAGGTCCCGGCACATGGGGCGGAAGGTACGGACGTGCCCCTCGCAGTTCGGATCCAGGCCGCGGCGAAAATAGACGAAGACCGTTCCGGCCCCTGTGGCGCAGAGGGTTTCCAGAAGCCGGACCATTTCTGCCGCCGTGCGGTGGTAGACGCCGATATCCAGGGGTTCGCACGCCACGGCGAGGGCCAGCCGCCGCAGCTGGCGCATGACATCCGGGTGCCGCGCGGCCGCCGTGGCGGAGAGGTCCAGGGCGTCGCGGTTACGTTGCCGCAGCGCCTTGATGTCGGGTTTGACCATCTCGTCCATCGTTTTCCCCATCCGGGCCGGTGGAAACCGGCCCCCATCCGTCAAGTGGGGGCGTGACCTCCCGGTCAACCATTCCCGCCCAGAAACGCTTCAGACCCACCGACAGTTGCCTCGCGTCGTCCGCCCACTGGAGCGTCCAGTAGTCGGGCAGGAGACGGCGATAGTCCGGCCGGGCGAAACGCGCATCGATCAGGGCCACCACCCCGCGGTCCGAGGCCGAGCGGATCACTCGCCCCGCTGCCTGGAGCACCCGGTTGATCCCCGGATAGCGATAGGCGAAATCGAACCCGCACCCCTGCGCGCCTTCGTAGTACCGCCGGATCTGTTCCCGTTCGGGCCCGATGGCCGGCAGACCGACACCCACCACCACCGCTCCGGTCAAGCGGTCGCCCACCAGATCGATGCCCTCTCCGAACACGCCTCCCATCACGGCGAAACCCAACCGCGATTCGGTCGGCGCCTCGGGAAGCCATTCGAGGAAATTCTCCCGGTCGGCTTCGGTCATGGTCGGGGTCTGGCAGCGGGTGGGAATCCGGGGCCAGTGGCGAGCCAACACCTCGTGCACCTGATCGAGATAGGCATAGGACGGGAAAAAGGCCAGATAGTTTCCCGGCCGGGCCTCGACCACCGCGGCGATGGCCTCGGCCACCTGGTCCACGCTCCCGGCACGGTCCTTGTAGAAGGTGGAAACGCGGCGGGCCACCCGCACGGCCAAGTGGCGGCGATCGAAGGGGGATGGAAACCGGTACCGGGTCACCGTCGCCGGCAGGCCCAGCACTGCTGCGAAGTAGTCCATCGGTGCCAGGGTGGCGGAAAAGAAGACGGCGCCGGCACAGGCGGCGATGGTTTCCGCCAGACCCGGTGCCGGGTCGATGCAAAACAGGCGAACCTGCGCTGCCCGGCCCAGGCGACGGCAAAAGGTGGCGTAGCGGCGGTCATACGCTTCGGCGACCTGCAAGAAGGCATGAATACCGAAGTAGCATTCCATCAACCCCGTGCGCCACGGCGCCTCGCTCTGGCGGATCAGGGCGGTCTCGGCCAGGCGGAGGCATCGCCGCAGGGCATCGAGCGCCTCTTCCGGTGGCCGTTCCGAGACCTGCAAGGTGCCGTCCTCCGGCGCGTTTTCCACCGCGGCGGCCATGAGCCGTGCGGCCCGGCCCAAGGCCCGGTGTAGGGCCGGCGCGTCCTTCTTCAGCGGCTGCCGCACGTCCCGCAGGGCATCGGTGGACAGCTCGGCCGAGTACATCTCCCGGGCCCGGTCCACCATGTTGTGGGCCTCGTCGACGAGAATCAGGCTCCGGCCGGCGTCTTCTTCCTCGAAAAATTCCTTGAGACGCACCTGGGGATCGAAGATGTAGTTGTAGTCCCCGATGATGCCGTCGACCCAGGGGGCCAAGGTCATGGCGAGGTCGAAAGGGCAGACCCGGTGGGTTCGGGCCACGGCCTCCAGGGCGCCACGGGTGAGGGCCTCGATGTTTATGGCCGCCGCCAGGGCATCGTTGAGCCGGTCGTAATGGCCTTTGGCGAATTCGCAAAGCTTGGCGCTGCATCCGGCCTCGGGGCGAAAACAGATCTTGTCCTTGGCCGTGAGGCTCAAGGTGCGAAAGCGCAAGCCGGCTCCCCGCAGACGGGACAGGGCGTCCTGGGCCACCAGCCGGCCGGTGGTGCGGGCCGTGAGGTAAAAGACCCGATCGACCAGGCCCTCGCCCATGGCCTTGACGGAGGGAAACCAGACCGCCAGGGTCTTGCCGATGCCGGTGGGGGCCTGGACCAGCAGCGGATGATTGTCGCGGACGGCCCGGTAAACGGCCACCGCCATCTCCCGTTGACCCGGCCGGTAGGCGGAAAAGGGAAAATCGAGTTTCCGGATGCTCTCATCGCGCCGAATCCGCCAGTCGATCATGGCGGCGGCCCATTGCAGGTAGCGCCCCACCACCGTGTCGAAGAAGGATTCGAGCTCGGCAGCCGTAAAGCTTCGGGGGATCTCGAGAACCTCTCCGCTGTCCAGGTGGAGATAGGTGAGCTGGACCGTAGCCATCTCCAATTTTCGCTCGACGGCCAGCAGGTGGGCGTAGATCTTGGCCTGTCCCCAGTGGACCGGATTGTCGGCCGCAGCATCCAGGGATCGGGTGGTGGTCTTGATCTCCTCGACCACCAGGCCGTCGTCCCGAGGCCAGACCCCGTCGATGCGGCCGGCGATGCGCAGCACGAAACGGTCGGTCTCCACCCGGCCGGCCACCGGCACTTCGGGCTGATAGCCGGCCGGCCGGCTTTCCTGGATCTTGCGATGGCCGGCGATGCCCGCCTGGGCGCGCCGGGGGCCGAGAAAGGCGACCCGCAGGTCCCCGCAGCGCAGCACGTGCTCGGCCAGGGTCCGCACGGCGATGGAAAGTTGGGGTTTCAAGGCAGGGATGGCACCGGGTTCAAGCCTCACGAAATGATGCATCGACCAACGGGTTTCGGCGTTGAAGCCGCCAGTGGGGTACCATAGCCTTGCCGAGACGCCGGGGTCAAGAGACGGTGAAGCGCGGGTTTTGGCGCCGATGGAAATGCCGCGGCGGCGCTTGTGCATATCTTTCCGGGGTGTTATGAAACCGCCCCATGTCGTCTGTCAACATCAGGATCTTCGCCGCCCTCTTTTTCGCCCTGTTCACCGTGGTCACCGGGGTGGGCATCGTGGTGCCCCTGCTGCCGGTCTACGCCCACCGTTTAGGGGCCAGCGGCTTTTATATCGCACTGATTTTCAGCGCCTTCTCCCTCTCGCGCACCTTTCTGCTGCCGTACTTCGGGCGCTGGTCGGACCGCCGCGGCCGGCGGCCCTTCATCGTGCTGGGATTGGCCGCCTATGCGTTGATCTCGGTGAGCCTCATGTTTGCCGATGACGTCAACATGTTGATTTTTATTCGTTTTATCCAGGGCATGGCCTCGGCCATGATGATGCCGGTCATCCAGGCCTACGCTGGAGAAATCACCCCGGAGGGCCGTGAAGGCTTCTCCATGGGGCTGTTCAACATGGCGATGTTCTTCGGCTTGAGCCTCGGGCCGGTGCTGGGAGGGGTCATCAACGACCGCTTCAGCCTCGATGCCGCCTTTGGCGCCATGGGGGTGCTCTCGTTGTTGAGCTTTCTCTGCTGCCTGGCCCTGCTCCCGCCGACCAGCGAGGAACCGGCGGCGCACCGCCGCAGCGTCGCGCCGGTGCCCTGGAGCATACTCCTCAAGGATCGGGGCATCGTCGGCTTGTCCCTGTTTCGGTGGTCCCACTCCGCTTGCGTCGGTATCATCTGGGGATTTTTACCGATTCTCGGAGACCGGGACTTCGGCTTTTCCAGTTCCACCATCGGCATCCTGGTGATGCTGGGAATTCTCATCAGCGGCCTGATGCACCTGCCCATGGGGATGGTGGCCGACCGCATGAACAAGCATCGACTGATGATCTCCGGGGGCATCCTGCTCTGCCTGGGCATGCTGCTGTACTACATCGCCGGCAGTCAGCGGACCCTTTATCTCGCCAGCATCCTCGTCGGCATCGGCGGCGGCATTTCCATGCCGGCCCTGATGGCCCTGGCCGTGCTCAAGGGGGGGCAAAACAGCGCCATGGGATCGGTGATGAGCCTCATCACCATGGCCCACAGCCTCGGCCAGCTCTGCGGCGCCACCCTGGCCGGGCTGATCATGGATTTTCTCAGCCTGCGCATCGCCTTTCCCGTGGGGGCCGGCCTGGTGGCCGCCGCCACCCTTTTCCTGCTCCTGGTTCCCGATCAGGAGCCGGCCCACGCCCACGTCCCCCTGCCCCTGCCGCCAGTAGAGCCCTGACCGCTGCGGGCCATCAACAGCAAGTAAAAGCCTCCCTCGCAAGGGAGCGAATAGATACCGGTCAAAGGGTTCCGGTGCCGAGGTCGACTTCCAATTCTGGTTCATGATGGATTATATTGCTTTCCACGCGTTCAGCCTTCTCCCGATTCGACCCCAAGGAGGCGTCCAACATGAAAATCCTCAAGAAGGTGGCCCTGGGTATTTTGTTGATCCTGGTGATCGCGGGGGCGGGCGGCTACGCCTACCTGCGGCATATCGCCAACCGCGGTGTTCCTGAATACCAGGGACAGGTGGCCCTGAAACATCTCAGGGCGCCGGTCACCGTCTACCGGGATGCGTTTGCCGTGCCCCATATCTACGCCAGCCACGAAACGGACCTCTACCGGGCGGTGGGCTGGTGCATGGCCCAGGACCGGCTTTTTCAGATGGACCTGATCCGCAGGGTGACCACCGGCCGCCTCTCGGAGGTGATCGGTGAAAAGACCCTGGGCGTCGATCACCTCATGCGCGCCTTGCGCATCACGGAAAAATCCACCGCCATGCTCGCCGACGCCGGCGCCGACGAAGTGGCCGTGCTGGATGCCTTTGCCGACGGCGTCAACCAGTACATCGAAACTCACCGCAACCGTCTGCCGCTGGAATTCACCCTTCTCGGATACACCCCCGAGCCGTGGGAGCCCGTGCACAGCCTCAACGTGGCCGGCTACATGGCCTTCGACCTGTCCTCCGGCTGGAAGCCCGAAATTTTCTTTTATCGGCTTGCCCAGCATCTCGGAGAAGACCGAGCCCGGCAGCTGTTGCCGCGATGGTCGGCGGATGCGCCGGTCGTTTACCCTGAATCCGGCGTTCTCCCGTCCCAAGCAACCATCGGCCATCACCTGCTTTCTCACGCGGACACCCTCGGCGAGCTGGGTCTGACGGTGTTTTGCGGCAGCAACAACTGGGCCGTCTCCGGCGCCCGGAGCACCACCGGCAGCCCGATTCTGGCCAACGATATGCACCTGGGCCTCAGTGCGCCGGGAATCTGGTACCAGATGCACCAGGTGCTCGAAGGGGAGTTCAACATCACCGGGGTCATCGTTCCCGGCCAGCCGTACATCACCGCCGGCCACAACGACCATCTGGCGTGGGGGTTCACCAACGTCATGGTGGACGACATGGATTTCTACCTGGAGAAGATCAATCCGCAGAACCCGGAGGAATACGCATTCAACGGATCTTGGCGCAAGGTAAACGTGCGCCGGGAGGCCATCGGCGTCAAGGGCGGCAAGGTCGAGGAACGCATTCTGCGCTTCACCCACCGCGGCCCCCTGGTTTCACCCCTGCAGGATACCGGTGGTGCGTCCATCTCCATGCGTTGGACCGGCAACGAAGCCAGCAGTGAACTGCGCAGCCTCCACCTGCTGCGCCGCGCCCGCAACTGGGCCGACTTCAAGAATGCCATGGAAACCTTCCGGGCCGTGAGCCAGAACGTGATCTACGCCGACGCGGACGGCAACATCGGGTTGTACTGCTGCGCCAGCGTACCGATCCGCCCCGACGGTAACGGGATCGCCGTCATGCCCGGATGGACCGACGCCCACGACTGGAAAGGGATGGTGCCCTTCGACGTCATGCCCCACGCCTTCAACCCGCCCGGCGGGCAGCTTGCCTCGGCCAACAACCGCACCGCTCCAGAGGACTATCCCTACTACATCGGCAACTGGTATGCCCCCGACTACCGCTTCCGTCGCATCGAAGAGATGCTGGAGGCCAAGGAACGCCACTCGGTGGATGATTTTGGTCGGATGCAGGCGGACTGGCAGTCGACGATGGCGGCGGACCTGCGCCCGCGGATCCTATCCAGTATCGAGGCGGCTCCGGTTTTGAACGCACTGGAAAAGCGGTGTCTCGAGATTCTGGGCGCCTGGGACGGCGTGATGGGTCCGGACAGCGCGGCCGCCGCGATTTTCGACGGGTTTTACGTCAAGCTGATCTCGAATCTGCTGGGCGATGAATTGGGGCCGGATCTGTTGCGGGACTTTTTGGCTCAGGGGCACGTGGTCAACCTCACCCTCCAGCGCTTGTGGCAGGATCCGGCCGCCGCCTGGTACGACGATGTGGCCACCACCGACCGCCGGGAGGGTTTCGCGGACATCGTGGTCCGGAGTTTTGCCGATGCCGTGGCCGGGCTGGCGGAAAAGCAAGGGGATGATCCAGCCGCCTGGCGATGGGGAGACATCCACCCGTTGACCCTGAACCATCCCTTGGGCAGCGTGCGGATTCTGGACCGGCTTTTCAACCTCAACCGCGGCCCCTATCGGACCGGCGGCTCTCGGCACACCGTGTGTCCCTTCCAGTACAGATACACCGATCCGTTCAAGGTCGACCACGGGGCATCCCACCGGCACATCTATACCCCGGCCGACTGGGACGGCTCGCTCACCGTGATTCCCACCGGCATCTGCGGGGTTCCAGCCAGCCCCCACTACTGCGACCAGACGGAAATGTATCTGGAGAACCGATACCACCCGGATCATTTTTCCAGGGAGAAGGTGCTGGAGGACGCCAGGTATCGGATGACCCTTTCGCCGGCCGCGCCCTGACGGTTTTCGAAGTCGCCGGATGTTTCCATACGCAGCCGGTGGTCGTCACGTTGTCGGCGAAAACCGAATGTTCAGGCTCTCATTGTCATAACTTTTTGAAATGACGGGGAATTTGTAAATGCCCGCTTGACTGGTCTGATGAGTATGCTATGCATGGTTTCCATGCAAACCAAACTGGTCAAGATTTCCACTGTCGATGCGGTGGTCAACCACATCAAGGCGCGGATCGCCTCCGGTCACCTGCCGCCTGATGCCAAGCTGCCCAGTGAACGGGAGCTGCAAGTGCAGCTCGGGGTGAGCCGGTTTACCCTTCGGGAGGGGCTGGCCCGCCTCCAGGCCCTGGGGCTGCTGCGCATCGAACACGGCCGGGGGGCCTTCGTGCGGCCCGACGTCAGCCGCCGCAGCCTCGAAGATGTGCTCAGCCCCATGTTTTCCCACCGCAACCCGCAGCATTTGACCGACCTGATGCAGGCCAGGGCGTTGATCGAAGGGGAAGTGGCGGCCCAGGCGGCCGCCGGGCGCAGCGAAGCGGACCTGGTCTGCCTGGAGGCCCATCTGGCCGAGGGATGCCGCTGCCTCGACGATCCGTCCGCTTTCGGGAAGCACGATTTCGACTTTCACCAGGCACTGGCCCGCATCGCGGATAATGCCTTCTACCGGCTCTTTCTGGAAGCCATCGCCGCGCCGGTGGGCGAATTTCTGGCCGATCACGCTCTTTCGGCCCAAAACCGGCAAGCGGCGGCGGATAGCCACCAGGCCATCGTCGAAGCGATTCGCCGGCGCGCGCCGGATCAGGCCCGGGACCTGACCCGCCGCCATATCGGCGCCTGCCATGCCAATTACCAAAAAGGGCAATCCGGTCCACTCTCCAAGGAGGCTTTATGAGCATTAACTTGTTGGATTCATTGACTGAAACCCTACTGATGGGCCCTGGCCCCGCCTGTGTTCCCCCCGCGGTGTACCAGGCCATCGCCAAGCCGACCATCGGTCACCTCGACCCCCGCTTCATCGCCATCATGGATGAGATCAAGGCGCGTCTGCAGCAGGTGATGCAGACCCGGAACCGTCTCACCCTGCCCATTTCCGGTACGGGAAGTGCCGGCATGGAAACCGCTTTCGTCAACCTGGTGGAACACGGGGACCGGGTCCTGATTCTGAAAAACGGCGTTTTCGGCATGCGCATGGTGGACGTGGCCCAGCGGCTCGGCGCCGAGGTGGACGTGATCGAGTTCGAGTGGGGCACCCCGGTGGACGTCGAGAAGGTCAAGGTTCAACTGGCGTCCCGGTCCTACAAGATCGTGGCGGTGGTGCACGCCGAAACGTCCACCGGGGCGATGAATCCGGTGGCCGAGATCGGGGCTGCAGTCAAGCCTACCGGCGCCCTGTACCTCGTGGATGCCGTCACCAGCCTGGGCGGCATTCCCGTGGAAACCGACGCTTGGGGCATCGACGTGATCTACAGCGGCACCCAGAAATGCCTCTCCTGCCCGCCGGGACTGGCCCCGGTGTCGTTTTCCGACCGCGCCGTGGAAACCCTGCGCGCCCGGCGCACCAAGGTTCCCAACTGGTATCTGGACCTGACGATGATCGTGGACTACTGGCAGGGGGCCAAGCGGGCCTACCACCACACGGCGCCCATCAACATGCTCTACGCCATCGATGCGGCCTTGGAGGCCATTCTGGAGGAGGGTCTGGAGGCGGTGTTCGCGCGCCACGCCGAAACGCACCGCCGTTTGGTGGCGGGCCTGGAGGCCATGGGGTTGTCGATGCCGGTGGCCCCGGCGAGCCGTCTGCCGATGCTCAACGCCGTGCGGGTGCCGGAAGGCGTCGACGAGGCGGCGGTGCGAAGCCGCCTGCTCAAGGAATTCGACATTGAAATCGGCGCCGGCCTGGGGCCGCTGGCCGGCAAGATCTGGCGCATCGGTCTCATGGGCCACACGGCCCGGGCGCAAAACGTGGACCGGCTGCTGGATGCCCTGAAAAAAATCCTGTTTTGATTTTTTCCGGGTCTTCGTGGGTGAACATCGCTTTTCGCCAATGGGCCAACATTGAAACCCGAAACCACTCCGAAACCCGCCATGGAACAGGGAATGCCGCCCGCCTGGGTGGCCTACGCGCTGCTGCCCATCGCACCCCTGTGCTGGGGCGGCAACATCGTACTGGCCCGGGGGGTGGTCGACATCCTGCCGCCGGTGGGGTTCGCCTTCTGGCGCTGGACCCTGGCTTTTGCCCTTCTGCTGCCCTTCGCCTGGAGCCGGGCCCGCAAGGATTGGCCCCTGGCCCGGGCCGGCTGGAAGAACCTGCTGGTGCTCGGCATCACGGGCATCGCCGGTTTCAACACCCTGCTGTACACCGCCGTGCACACCACCACGGCCATCAACGGCTCCCTGATCCAGACGACCATGCCCGGGTTCATCATCCTGATGTCGGTGACGGTCTTCGGCGAAAAGGTCTCCCCGGGCCAGTTGGTGGGCGCCGCGGTCTGCGTGCTGGGGGCGGCCCTGGTGGTGCTCCACGGCAACCCGGCGACCCTCTACAAGCTTGACTTCGCCCTCGGCGACCTGCTGATGATCGTGGCGGTGGTGCTCTACGCCGTCTACTCCCTGGCGCTGAGCCACCGCCCACCGGTTCATCCGCTCAGCCTGATGCTCTACATCTTTGCCATCGGCGTTTTGGGGCTGTTTCCCGTCTATCTCTGGGAACTGGCCCACCAGGGCGGGTTCGCCGTGACGGGCAAGGTGCTTCTGAGCATCGGCTACGTGGCGCTGTTTCCCTCCATCGTGGCCTATTTTTGCTGGAACCGGGGCATCGACATCATCGGTCCCAACCTCGGTGGCCTCTTCATCTGCCTGATTCCCGTCTTTGCTTCCCTGCTCGCCATCGCGCTGCTCGGCGAAACCCTGCGACTCTACCACATCGCCGGCATGTCGATGATCATCGTCGGCATGTTCATCTTCAGTCGCCGCTGAACCCGCTCGCTCTTCTCAGGGCTCCGTCAAAGCAAGGGTCTCTGCCCATTTTCTCGCCGAATGTGACCATTTCCCGCCGATCTTCTCAACTTCGGATTCCTCCCTGCCGTTCGGGATGACACGGAAAACAAGCGTCATCCCGAGGAGCAACGCGGCGAGGGATCTATCCGAATCGGCCCCCACTTGCCGCCTTATTCCCAACTGCAGATTCCTCGCTGACGCGCGGAATGACAGCGGGAGGAGGTTGGCATCCAGTGGAGTCGCCGCCGCACTATTCGTGCTTGTTCAATACACGAGTTTACGACGAGGGGTCTGCAGGCAAGGACACCGGCGGGAGAAACGCATGAACCAGAAAAAATTCCTCGCAATCCCGCATGGATGATCTCACAAGCGGTGACGGGGCCGTGTCCTGGTTCTGCCCTCGCTTGACACCCGGCGCAAAATACATATTTTTCCAAACTTTTAACTTTGACGAGCACGTAAAAAATCAGACCGCATCACCGAGAACACAGAAGGCATCCATTTGAATTCCCTTTTTTTTCTCTGCGGCCTCGGTGAACGTTGTGGTTGAACCAGATTTTTTACAAGCGAAGCAACTTTGCCGGGCGACTTTGGAGAAACCGGCCCAACCCAAGGGAGAAACCCATCATGGAACAGGTGGAAAACGGCGTCTTTGTCAGCGTGGAATACACCGGGACGCTGGCCAACGGAGAAATTTTCGACAGCAGCAAAAACCGTCAGCCGCTGGAAGTGCACATGGGTGCCGGCCAGATGATTCCGGGCTTCGAGAAAGCGTTGTTGGGGATGACCATCAACGAGAAGAAAACCTTCACCCTGGAAGCAGATGATGCCTACGGGAGCCGCGACGAAGAATTGATGCGGAATTTCCCCCGCAGCAGCACACCTCCGGGCGCGGTGCCGGAAGTGGGCCAGATCGTCGCTCTTCAGACGCCCGACGGGCAGCAGATTCCCGCCAAGATCGTCAAGGTGGACGACCAGAACATCACCTTGGACATGAACCACCCGCTGGCCGGTGAACCGCTGACCTTCGAGGTGGAGGTTGTCGGCATCAGCGACACGCCGACCCAGTCCGTGGAAGATTGCGGGGACGGCTGTGGTGACGGCTGCTGCGATGGCTGCTGTGGCTGCTGCTGAAACCCGCATTTGATGTCTTTGCAGCGCCGGGCATTGAGCCCGGCGCGGTTTTTCGAGCCTTCCAGCTACCGCCTTTCGCCTTTTTTCCCAACTGCAAATTTCCCTTCCGTGCCGCGCCACGGGCTTGCTACAATGCGCCCCCAAGGAGGCGCCATGTCCACTATTCGCAAGGTCCTGCTCGTTTACACAGATCCTTATTACCTGGTCAAACAGGTGTACCCCTACGGTCTGGATCTGCTGGCGGACAGGCTCCGGCAAGATGGCGTCACGGTGCAGGTCGTCTATCCATTCGTGCCCAGCGCCGATCCGGCGGCCAACCTGGCCGAGATGGCGGCCGACTTCATCCCCGACCTGGTGGGACTGGGCATCCGCAACATCGATACCTGCATGGCCTGCGAAACCTACGGCGATTGGACCGGAGACGGATACCGGACCTTTTTCTTCCTGCCCCGGGTGCGCGAGGTTGTGGACGCACTTCGCAGGCTGCTGCCCGGCGTGCCGATGGTCTGCGGCGGCGGCGCGTTCACGGTGGCGCCCGGGCCGATCCTCGACTATCTCAACCTGGATCTGGGGATTGTCGGTGAAGGAGAAGAGGCCTTGAGCGCCCTGGTGCATGCGTGGCCGGACGCGGCCCGGGTGGCGCAGATTCCCGGCCTGGTCATGCGTCGCGGGGAAGGGGTCGCCGCAGCGCCCCGCCGCCCGTTCGCCTTTGTTCGGCCCCACACGCCGGCCCGCGATCCGGGTTTCCGCCACGCCTTGGCCGCCGCGGGGCTGCCGGTACGCGTCAAGCGCGGCTGCAATCAGGGCTGCTCTTTTTGCGTGGAACCGATCATCGAAGGGCGCACCTTCATCCACCGGGACATCGACGATGTGGTGGCCGAGCTGCGAGCCGCCGACGACCTGGAGACGGTGGACAAGGTCTTCTTCGTGGACACGGAGTTCAACCTTCCGGACCTCGGCTACGCCACGGCGTTGGTCACGCGGCTGGCCGCCGAGGGTCTGCACCGGCGATTCCGCTTCGCTTCCCAGTTTCTCCCGCGTCCATTTACCGATGAATTCGCCCGGCTGTTGGCCCAGGCCGGATTCTCGGTGATTCTCACCGGCACCAGCTTTTCCGATGCGGTGCTCGATGCCGCCGGGGTCTCCTACCGGCAAGCGGACATTGCCAATGCCCTGGACCTGTGCGCGCGATACGGCATCGACGCCACGGTGGACCTGATCTTCGGCCTGCCGGGTGAAACTCGCGAGTCCGTGGACCACAGTCTCCGGTGCATGCAGCAATGGCCCCCTACCCCGCTGCGCCGCTATGAGTATACTGTGGGCGCGCGCATCTACCCCGGCACCCCCCTGGCGCGGCAGGCGGCCGCCCATGACGAGAACGTCTACGGTCCGCTGACGCCGGGCCTGCTGGCGCCGTGCTTCTACTGTGCCCCGGGTTCTCCTCTGGCGCTCAAGGAGGCGGTGGACGCCCGGGCGCCGGCGCCCATGCGTTTTGACAACGAGATCACCGAATCTTCCCGGGCCCGTCTGGCGGTGGGCTACCTGGCCGACCGCGATCGCATCGCCGAATCCTGCGAGGTCTTTCTGTCCCTTGACCTGCCGGACAAGTCGGCGGTTTTCGAGAATCTGTTCCGCCGGTTGGCAGATGCCGGCCGGCTCGACGCGGCGCGCCATGTGGCCGTGGACCTGAGAGATGCCATCGCCGCATCCGGCCACCCGGCCTACCAGGATCAGGCCGGAGTCGTCGGCCACTACCTGGCCCTGCTGAACCGGGTCTCATCGTGATGGGTGGATTCATCAAGCTGTCCCGACAAGGACGCCAATGTCCGCTCAGAATGTCTCAGTGCAGAATCTGGCTCAGGAAAAGCTTGGTGCGATCGTGCTGGGGGTTGTTGAAGAATTCGGTGGGCGTGTTTTCTTCCACGATGCGGCCGTAGTCCATGAACAGCACCCGATGGGCCACGCTGCGGGCAAAGCCCATCTCGTGGGTCACCACCAGCATGGTCATGCCTTCCCGGGCCAGGCTGATCATCACATCCAGGACCTCCTTGACCATCTCCGGGTCCAGGGCACTGGTGGGCTCGTCGAAGAGCATCACGTTTGGTTTCATGCACAGGCTGCGGGCGATGGCCACCCGCTGCTGCTGTCCACCGGAGAGCTGGCCCGGGTATTTTCTCGCCTGCTCGGCAATGTGGACCTTTTCCAGGTAGACCATGGCCATCTCTTCGGCCTCTTTTTTGGGCACCTTGCGCACCCAGATGGGACCGAGCGTCAGGTTTTCAAGAATCGTCAGGTGGGGAAAGAGGTTGAAATGCTGGAACACCATTCCCACCTCGGCCCGGATCTTTTCGATGTTCTTGATATCGTTGGTCAGTTCGATGCCATCGACGATGATTCGGCCCCGCTGGTGCATCTCCAGGCGGTTGATGCAGCGGATGAGGGTGGATTTGCCCGAACCGGAAGGGCCGCAGATCACGATGCGCTCACCCCGCGCGACTTTCAGGTGGATGTCATCGAGTACGTGGAAATCACCGAACCATTTGTGCATTGCGATGATTTCGATGATCGGCGCCCCGCTCTCGCGGGTCTGTGGCTGCTTTTCAGGCATGGGGAATCTCTTGCGCCCTTTATGGCGAACGAGTTGATGTCCTTATAAATTCCTGTCCAGCTCCCGCTCCATGCGACGGCTATAGTTGGACATGAAATAGCAGCAGAAAAAATAGATCAACGCCAAAAAGATGTAGGCCTCCGCCGAAAAGCCCATCCATTTGGGATCCGACAGGGCGGTCTTGGTTGTCTTGAGAAGATCGTACAAGGCGATGATCACCACCAGCGAGGTATCCTTGAAGGCCGAAATGAGGATGCTCACCGAGGGTGGAATCACGATTTTCAACGCCTGGGGCAATACGATGAGACGCATGGTCAGGTAGTAGTTGAGCCCCAGTGATTCAGCGGCTTCGTACTGGCCGCGGGAAATGGCCTGCAGACCGCCGCGCACCACCTCCGCGATATAGGCCGCCGTAAAGAGAATGATGGCGGCCTGGGCGCGAAGAATCTTGTTCACGGTGACCCCTTCGGGCAGGAAGAGGGGAAAGACCACCGAGGACATGAACAGCAGGCTGATCAAGGGAACCCCTCGAATCATCTCGATATAAACGATGCACAGGGTCTTGACCGCCCGCATGCGCGAGGCGCGGCCCAGGGCCAGCAGCACCCCCAGCGGATAGGCCCCGGTGAGCCCGAAAACCGCCAGCAGCAGGGTCAGTGGCAATCCGCCCCACTGGGCGCTCTCCACCACCGCCAGGCCCAGAACGCCCCCGCGCAGCAGAATGCCCATGAGGACCATGCCCGTCACCCAGCTCCACAGAAGCGCTTTGTGCCAGTGCTTGCGGTTGCGACTGTAGAAAAGCAGCGCCACCAGGATGATCATGGCCAGCAGTGGCCGCCAATGCAGATCGTGGGGATAAAAACCGAAGAGGATAAAGCGCAGGTTTCCGGTAATGACCGACCAGCAGGCCCCCGGCCCTTCCTGACAGCCGGCTCCCGACGGCAGCCAATGACTGTCGATGAGCGCCCATCGGACAAAGGGCGGTACGACGTCGACCAGCAGGGCCAGAACAACCAAGGTTAAAATCGAGTTGAACCAGCCGTCGAACAGGTTCTTGCGGATCCAGCCGACGACCCCCTCCGATGCCACCGGAGGCTTCATCTCCCTGCTGCGGTTGTCGTTGGCGTGAATGGTCATCGTTCGACCAGGGCCATTTTTTTGTTGTACCAATTCATGAATGCCGAAGTGAGCAGACTGAGACAAAGGTAGACCGCCATGATCAGGGCGACGCCCTCGATGGCCTGACCGGTCTGGTTGATGGTGGTGTTGGCCACGGAGACGAAATCCGGGTAGCCGATGGCCACCGCCAGCGAACTGTTCTTGGTCAAGTTGAGCAGCTGGCTGGTCAGCGGTGGGATGATCACGCGCAGCGCCTGCGGCAGGATCACCAGGCTCAGGACCAGGCCCGGTTTGAGTCCGATGGACTTGGCGGCTTCGGGCTGCCCCCGGTCCACCGACTGGATGCCGGCGCGCACGATTTCGGCCACAAAGGCGGCGGTATAAAGGACCAACCCGAACAGCAAGGCGGCAAATTCCGGGCTGACACTTACCCCTCCCTGGAAATTGAACCCGCGCAAAACGGGGACATCCATGGCCGTCGGTGCGCCGCCGAGGATCCAGACCAGTAGCGGCAACCCCAGCAGCAAACCCAGCCCGGTCCAAAAAAGAGGGAAGGTGCGACCGGTGTTGAAGAGACGGCGAAACGCCCACCACCGGAGGAGATAGATCGCGGCGCAGGCCAACAGAAACGCGCCGCCCATCCAGGACCAGACCGGGTGGGCGGCCGGTACGCCAAAGATCAGGCCACGGTTGCACAAGAAGAGGCCGGCAACAGGATTGAGTGCCTGGCGTGGCGCGGGGAGCATTTCGTAAAAAAAGGCATACCAGAAAAATAGCTGCAGCAGGATGGGGATATCCTGGAAAACCTCGATGTAAACGGCCGACAACCTTGATACCAGCCAGTTGGTGGAGAGTCGGGCGATGCCGATGAAAGTGCCGAGAAAGACGGTCAGAACGATGCCGACAAAGGAAACCTTGAGTGTGTTGAGCACCCCCACCACCAGGGCACGGGCATAGGAATCGGCCGCCGAGTAGGCGATGAGCGATTCGCCGATTTCAAACGAGCTTTCCTTTTCAAGAAACCCGAATCCGGTGGCAATGGCTTGGCGTTCGAGATTGTCGAGGGTGTTGGTGACCAGGTAGTAGGCCAGCAGCGTCACCCCGATCGAAACCCCAGTCTGATAGATCAGGGATCGCTTGGCAGGATCGTTGAACAGCGGGACGTGAGGATTCCCGGGGTCGGTTGTTTGCATCCGATGATTGCTCGAAAGTCTGCGCTGCCGTGGGCTTCGGCAAAAGGCGGCACCCACGGCAGCCGGTTGGCTTCAACTGGAACGAAAGCCGGTCTTGCAGCGATGCTATTTGAAGGGGGGGGAGTACATCAAGCCGCCGTTGGTCCACAGGGCGTTGAGACCCCGATCCATCTTCAGAGGCGTTTTTTGGCCCACGTTGCGTTCGAACATTTCGCCGTAATTGCCCACCTGTTTGATGATATTGTAGGCGTATTTTTCATCCAGACCCAAAGATTTGCCGTTGCCGGGGCTCACCCCCAGGAAGCGCTGCACCTTGGGATCGGGGCTCTTGAGCATTTCATCGACGTTCTGGGAAGTAATGCCCAATTCCTCGGCTTCGATCATGGCCAGGACCGAGAAGTTGACGATGTCGTACCACTGGTCGTCCCCGTGCCGCACCGCCGGTGCAAGGGGTTCCTTGGAGATGACTTCGGGCAGGATGACATAATCGTCCGGGTTGGGCGCCACGGCCCGGGTGCCGGCCAACTGGGAGACATCCGACGTGAGGCAGTCGCAGCGGCCGGCAAAAAAGGCCTTGTTCAGTTCAGCGGCATTCTCGATGACCACTGGCTTCATCTGCATACCGCGGGAGCGGAAAAAGTCGGCAACGTTCAATTCAGTGGTGGTACCGGGCAGAACACAGACGGCGGCCCCATTCAGTTCCTTGGCGCTCTTGATCCCCAGGGACTTGGGCACCAGGAATCCCTGCCCATCGTAATAGTTGACCTGGACGAAGTTGAGGCCCAGCGAGGTTTCACGAGTGAGGATACGAGTGGCGTTGCGGCAGAGTACGTCCACCTCGCCGGACTGCAGGGCCGTGAAACGGGTCACGGCCGTCAGAGGGGTGAATTTTACCTTTTCCGCATCGCCGAAAACAGCGGCGGCGATGGCCCGGGCCGTATCCACATCCAAACCTCGCCAGACGCCCTTTTCATCGGGTTTGGCGAAACCGAAAAACTCACCGTTGACGCCGACCTGAATGAATCCCTTGGCTTTGACATCGTCCAGGGTGCCGGCAGAAGCGGAACCGATCAAGGCAAAAATGGCAACCGCCGTCAGCAGAAAGGATAACCTTTTCATCCTTTACCTCCCATTAGAAGATTGTTTTGGGGAAGTCTGAAACCGCAGACCTGTCTATTGCCGCCTTTTCAACGAGCACATGTCAACCGAGATAGAATTCTATTCAGCAAATTTGGTTGATTAATTTTATAAAAAAATACCACGGGTTCAACATTTTTAGCAAGCGGGTTTGACAGATAACAAATGAGTTCGATTTCAACTGACTGGCTAACTTTTCAACAAATTGTCGACCGGACTGGAGTGTTGGCTGACGGCGGGCGTAGGAGGCAACATCTGTTGGTGCAAATTTGCTTTCCAGACTCCTCCGGGGTTTTTCCGGGCAATCAGTTTTGAATAGCACTGAAAATAAAACAACAATAACAGGTTGATAATAAACGGTGGACCTGATCTTCGGCCCGCCGGGAGAAACCCGGGAGACCGTGGACCCTGCAACAACTGACGCATCAATTC
>DCWA01000006.1 GCA_002327445.1 Desulfobacteraceae bacterium UBA2174
CCGGGGCGGCGGTCCAGTTCGTCCAGCTCCCGCCGGGAAACGAGTGGGCGAAACTCGGAAAGCATGAAACTCGCCGTGCCGGTGTTTTCAAGTGACTGAAAAGAGAATGCTTTATGAAGGTCGTGGAGCCGGCGTCCGCAAGACGCTCCGGATCCGGCGCCCCGGAAAACTCGGCGCCAACCGTCCGTAAGCCCGGACAGCGCCGCAACGATGGCGATGCGGCCCTGCAACCATGAGATCGATCGGTCCTTTGGCAATAGCTCGCTACTGTCCGGACCAACGGACGCTATGCGCCTCAAACAGTTCCGGGGCGGCGGTCCAGTTCGTCTTGCTCCCGCCGGAATCCGAGTGAGGTGAGTCACAAGGCCGGGAATACCCTCTTTTGTGTTCCTTCAGCAGGTTGAAACCGTTGATTGAGGCGGCCCCGGCCGCCCCGGTATTTTCAAGTGACTGAAAAATGGCAGAACATTTGGTGAGGAACAGACTGCCGTCGTCCGCAAGATCATTTGGATAATGCTGTTTAAACAGGACCGAGCCTGCGCCATTCGCTGAAAGAATTATAAGTTTAGCATCAGGGACAAAATCGAGAGTCGATAACGGGAGAGCAACATGGAGGAGTACATCGGCGCCCTGGATCTAGGCACCACCAGCGACCGCTTCATCATTTTCGATCGCAAGGGCCGCATCATGGGGCTGGACCAACGCGAGCACGCCCAGATCTTTCCCAAGCCGGGTTGGGTAGAGCACGATCCCATCGAAATCCGCGACAACGCCTTTCGGGTGATGCGCAACGCCCTGCAGCAGGCCGGCATCCGCGGCGGCCAGCTTGCGGCCCTGGGGATCGCCAACCAGCGGGAAACCACCGTGGTCTGGGACCGCAAAAGCGGGCGGCCGTTTTATAACGCCATCGTCTGGCAATGCACCCGCACCGACGCCATCTGCAGGCGCCTGGCAGCCGAAGGCGGCTCGGACCGGTTCCGGGGGCGGACCGGACTGCCGGTGGCCACGTATTTTTCAGGCCCCAAGCTGCGCTGGATCCTGGACGAGGTGCCCGCAGCCCGGGCGGCGGCGGAGGTCGGCGACGCCTGTTTCGGCACCGTTGAAAGCTGGCTCGTCTGGTGGCTCACCGGCGGGCCGGAAAGCGGCACCCACATCACCGATGTCACCAATGCCAGCCGCACCATGATGATGAACCTGTCCTCCTGCGACTGGGACCCGGAGATACTGGCCGCCTTGGAGGTGCCGCGACGGATCCTGCCGCGCATCGTTTCTTCTTCCGACCCCGAAATCTGGGGTTTCACCTCGGCCAGCGGGCCCCTGGGCGCCCGGGTGCCGGTGTGCGGGGCCCTGGGAGACCAGCAGGCGGCCCTGATGGGCCAGGCCTGCTTCTTCCCCGGCGAGGCCAAGAACACCTACGGCACCGGCTGCTTTCTCCTTTTGAACACCGGCGGGACGCCGGTGACCTCCCGGCATGGGCTGATCACCTCCGTGGCCTACCGCTTGGGAGGCCAGGATCCGGTGTACTGCCTCGAAGGCTCCATCGCCGTGGCCGGCGCCCTGGTGCAGTGGCTGCGCGACAACCTGGGCTTCATCGAAACGGCCGCCGAGGTCGAGCACCTGGCCGCCGGTGTGGCCGACAACGGCGGTGCCTACATCGTGCCGGCCTTTTCAGGGCTTTTTGCTCCTTACTGGCGTGCCGATGCCCGGGGCGCCATCGTCGGTTTGACGCGCTATGTGCACAAGGGCCATCTGGCCCGGGCCGTCCTCGAGGCCGTCGCCTTCCAGACCTGCGACATCGTCGCCGCCATGAATCGGGATTCGGGGGTGGCCTTGACGCATTTGAAGGTGGACGGGGGGATGGTGGCCAACGATCTGCTGATGCAGACCCAGGCCGACCTGCTGGGGGTGCCGACCATCCGGCCTCAGATCAGCGAAACCACGGCGCTGGGGGCGGCTTACGCCGCTGGCTTGGCGGTGGGGTTCTGGGCCGGCCTGGACGATCTGCGCAGCAACTGGGAGGAGGACCGTACCTGGACCCCGCAGATGCCTGAGGATCGGCGCGCCGCCGCTCTGGCCGGCTGGCGGAAAGCCGTGGCGCGCACCTTCGATTGGGTCGAGGGCTGAATTCTGGGTAACAGATTTCAGCGAAGCCTCCGGTTATTATTGAAACCGATTTGGTGAGGCAGGCGACTGGCGCTTGGGGAATTTGCGGATGGCCTTCCGTACTCCTCTGTCATCCCGGAGCGCTTCCCCCTGTCATCCCGAGGAGCAACGCGACGAGGGATCTCTTCGAATCTGCCGCCATTTTCTGCCGTATTCCTGACTGCAGATTCCTCACTTCGTTCGGAATGACAAGGGGAAGAAATCGTCATCCCGAGGGGCGCATGAACAACCCGCCTGTCATGCCGAGGAGCGCTTCCCCCTGTCATCCCGAGAAGCAACGCGACGAGGGATCTCTTCGAATCTGCCGCCATTTTCCGTTGTATTCCCAACTGCAGATTCCTGACTGCGTTCGGAATGACAGCGATAATCATTCGGAATGACGGCGATGATCAATCGAGATGGTAGCGATAATGAATAATCACAGGCGAGGCTCAAGGTTTCAGTAGAAAAACCATTATGTTATTTCAAAGTTTTTTCCGACCTCCGACCTCCGACCTCCGACCTCCGACCTCTGCCCTCCGACCTCCGACCTCCGACCTCTGCCCTCCGACCTCTGGACCCGGCACCTGAAACCTTCGGTACCCGGCGGGTTAAAAGGTCCAAAATTCAGGGTTCAACCTCAAGTTTTGTCTCCACCCGATAGGGAAGGCCCGCATCAGATGCCGGCGTCGGCGAAGAGCCTGGCGAGATCGAGGCGGTTGATCGTCTCGGTGAAGATGTCGCTGAGCAACGGGCCGGCATCGCGGCTGCCCGGCAGGCGCAGGCGCTCCTCGGTGGCGCTGATGTTTTGGGAGGCCCGGCGCGTGCCGGTACCGGACAACTCGACCCGATAATCGACCTGGGCGGTCCACCGCGTCTCATCGTGGTCCATGACGAAGCGGGTCAGGACCATCGTCATTCGTGGCGTTGCCGGTGAGGCCGCGTCCAGCACCTGTACCCCCGAGGCGCTCAGCCGTTCCGTGATGGCGCGTCGAAAGAGCCCGGTGAGGTCAAAGGCCCCCAGCAGAATTCCCCGTTCATCGCCGCGGGCCACGCTCAAGGCAAAATTCCCGGTGAAATGGCGAAAGGTCTGGCTCATTGTCGGGCCAAAGGGTACGGTCCGGGAGCGTTGATCGATCACTTCCAGCGCGACCTGCCTGCCGGCCAGGGGATCGGCGGTGTGGGGCAACTGGTAGCGCACCGGCAGGTAATCGGTGCTGGCGCAACCGCCGAGGGCCACCACCGCGGTGAGCATCATGACGGCCGCGATGGCATGACGAAGGGGGATGTGCATGGAGGGCTCCTTTGGCGCTGGCGAGGGAATCCCGGAGGTCGATCCCCGGGCAATGGAAATTGAACGGATTCTAACTGCCATCGGAATCCTGGTCAATACGGGATCCGCAAGGATGCGATCCGTTTGACAGTCCAGCCGCAGGCAGAGTATAGCTGGCCGCCATGAAACCGATTGTCGCTATTATTGGTCGACCCAATGTGGGCAAATCGACCCTGTTCAACCGGATCACGCAAAGCCGTGCGGCCCTGGTGGACGATTTCCCCGGGGTGACTCGGGACCGGCTCAGCGGAGATGCCGTCTGGAACGACACCGCCTTCACCGTGGTGGATACCGGCGGGTTCGCCGGCCCCCGGGACGATCCCTTTGCGCCTCAGGTCCGGGAGCAGGTGGATCTGGCGGTGGCCGAAGCCGACCTCGTGGTGGTGGTCCTTGACGGCCGCAGCGGGGTGACGCCCTTCGACCGGGAGATGGTGGATCGGCTCCACGGCCATCGCGGGCCGGTGCTTTACGCCGTCAACAAGATCGACGGAGAAGCGCAGGAGCAGGCCCTGTACGATTTTTACGCCCTCGGGATGAAAAACCTACATCCCATCTCCGCCGAACACCGTTACGGCATCGATGATTTTCTCGACGCGCTGGTGGCGCAGCTTCCCCGCGCGCCCCGCGGCATCGCGCAGGAAGCGGAGGCCGAGCAGATCCGCATCGCCGTGGTGGGGCGGCCCAACGTGGGCAAGTCGTCCCTGATCAACCGGATTCTGGGCAAGGAGCGCCTGCTGGTCAGCGACCAGCCGGGTACGACCCGTGACGCGGTGGATGTTCAATGCACGGTGGGCGGCCGCGTATACCGCCTCGTGGACACGGCCGGCATCCGGCGCAAGGCCAAGGTCGCCGCCCGAATCGAGAAGTTTTCCGTGATCAAGGCCCTGCGCAGCCTGGAGCGCTGCGACGTGGCCCTGGTGGTGGTGGATGCGGCTCAGGGGATCACCGAGCAGGACGTCAGCATCGCCGGATACGTCCAAGAGCGCGGCCGCGGATGCATTTTCGTGGTCAACAAGTGGGATCTGGTGGATGCCCGGGCCGGCGCGGCGCGGCGCATGGAGATCTCCCTGCGGGACGCGGCGAAGTTCATGGCCCACGCTCCGGTGGTGACGGTATCCGCGCACACCGGGCAGCGTTTGGGGCGAATTTTCTCCCTTGTCAACGCAGTTTACGACCAGTACGCGACGCGGCTCGGCACCGGGCGGGTCAACCGCATCCTCGAAGAGGCGGTAACCCGCACCGTGCCGCCCCTTTACAAGGGCCGACGCCTCAAGTTCTATTACGCCACCCAGGTGTCCACCCGGCCGCCGACCTTTGTCGCCTTTGTCAACGCCCCGGAAGGGGTCCATTTCTCCTACCAACGGTACCTCGTCAACCAGATCCGCCAAGGGGCGGGTCTCACCCGGACCCCGCTGCGTCTCATCTTTCGCGAGCGCAGCGGACGCATCGACTTTAACGACGGCAAAAAGCCGCCCCGGAAGCGCCGGCGCGGCGGCAAGAGCTGATTTTTCGGAGAGGTCGATTCACGTGGACTTGTTCGATCAGGCCGGCCGCCAGGCCGCCGGAGGCATCCCCCTGGCCGAGCGGATGCGGCCGCGGAGCCTGGAAGAGTTCGAGGGGCACGAGACCATCGTGGGCCCCGGCACCCTCATCGGCAGCGCCGTGACCAGCGACCAGATCTTTTCCATGATCCTTTGGGGCCCGCCGGGATGCGGCAAAACGACCTTGGCCCGCCTCATGGCCAATGCCACCGCGGCCCATTTCGTTCAGTTCTCCGCCGTTCTGGCCGGGGTGCGACAGATTCGCGAGGTCATCGACGAGGCCCGGCGCCAGCGGGAGTTTCACCGCCGCCGCACCGTACTCTTCGTCGACGAGATCCACCGTTTCAACAAGGCCCAGCAGGACGCCTTCCTCCATCATGTGGAGAGCGGCCTGATCGCCCTGATCGGAGCCACCACCGAAAATCCCTCCTTTGAGGTGATCCCTGCGCTGATGTCCCGCTGCCGGGTGATTGTCCTCGATCCCTTGAGCGACGAGGCAGTGGGCCGGATCGTGCAGCGGGCCCTGGAAGACCCCGAACGCGGGCTGGGAGGGCGGGGACTCGTGCTCGAAGCCGATGCCCAAGCCCACCTGGTGGCGGCGGCGGAAGGGGACGTGCGTCGAGCCCTGAACAGCCTGGAGATCGCCGCGGCCCTGGCGGCCGGAGAGGGAGGGAACGCCGACGGGGAACCGGTGCGCATCACCCCGGCACACGTCCAACAGGCCTTGCAGCAGAAGATGCCGTCCTATGACAAGGGGGGCGAAGCCCACTTCAACCTGATTTCGGCCCTGCACAAGAGCTTGCGGGGGAGTGATCCGGACGCGGCGGTTTACTGGCTGGCCCGAATGCTCGCCGGCGGCGAGGATCCCCTCTACGTCGCCCGGCGCATGGTGCGTTTCGCTGCGGAGGATGTGGGGCTGGCCGACCCTTTTGCCCTGACCCTGGCCATGGCGGCAACGGAGTCCTATCGGATGTTGGGCAGTCCCGAGGGGGAACTGGCCCTGGTGGAGGCGGCCGTTTACCTCGCCACCGCGCCCAAGAGCAACCGGCTTTATACCGCCTACGGCCAGGTGATGGATGTCATCCGCGAAACCGGCAGCCCGCCCGTGCCCCTGCACATCCGCAACGCCCCCACCGGCTTGATGAAGAAACTGGGCTACGGACGCGATTACCGTTACGCCCACGATTTCGAAGACGCCTACACCCCGCAGGCGTACCTGCCCGAATCTCTCGAAGGCCGGGTGTTCTATCGACCCACGGAAAGGGGCTACGAAAAGACCGTGAGCCAGCGCCTGGCTCGCTGGCGGGAGATCAAGGCCCGCTCCGGCGCAAGGGACAAGAAGACCGGTGGAGATGACGGTTCTGCCGTTTGAGAACGGTCCTTCGGCGAGGGCACAAAAAAACGCCGCCCCGGAGGGCGGCGGTGTCGGTCAGAATTCAATTCGGTCGGAAAAGATTCAGTCGGCCGCCTTGGTTTCTTCGGTCGGCGCTTCCCGGGTTGCCGCTTCTTCAGCGACCGCTTCCTCGGCGGCCGCTGTCTTGGCCGCGGCCGCTTCGGCCTGACGCGCCTTCAGGTCGGCCCGGGCTTTTTCGACGGCGGCGATGCGCGTTTCGATGGCCTGGATGTCGATGTCGTCTTCAGCGAGGCGCAGGGCCTCACGGTAAGCGGCAACCGATTCGTCATAACCATCGAGGGTCTGGCGGGCGGCGCCGATCTGGGCCTTGTAGATCAGCATGGCCCGGTCGATGGCGTCCAGGCGGGCCTGGATCAGCAGTTTCTCGTCGCGGGTGGTGGCGTAACCCAAGGCCTTTTCAAGGGGTTCCTTGGCTTGCTGGAAATCGGGGACGGCCGCCTCGGCCAAACGGGCGTCGGCCTGAGCCAGAAAGAATTGAACGGCGAAAGGCATCACGTCCCCCCGGCGATACACCGGAGCCGGTGTTTCCGGTCCGGCCACGCCAGGCAGAAAGAGAACCTGACGGGTGCCCAGCGGGGCGAACTTGCCCTGGATGATTTTCAGGCCCTGTGAAGTCGATTCGAGATAGTATTTGCTCGAATTGGCCAGGCTGGCACCGATGATCAGCACAAAGAGCAGCGCGATGCCGCCGGCCATCCCCATCATCGCCCAGCGGCCGGTGTTGTCCACGGGTTCCGATGGCGTGGGCGGCGGAGCGTCCTTGGTGTCCCCGTAGGTCACTGATACCCGGGGTTCGCTGGCGGCAGCCGCTTTTCGTGCCGCGGCGCGCTCGGCGGCCAGCTTTTCGGCTTCCGCCTTGATCCGCGCTTCTTCCTCGGCGTTGGCTTTCGCTTCAGCCTCGGCTTTCAAGCGGGCTTCCTCCTCGGCCTTGGCCTTGGCTTCGGCCTCGGCTTTCAGACGGGCTTCTTCCTCGGCCTTGGCTTTGGCTTCGGCCTCGGCTTTCAGACGGGCTTCTTCCTCGGCCTTGGCTTTGGCTTCAGCCTCGGCTTTCAGACGGGCTTCTTCTTCGGCCTTGGCTTTCGCTTCGGCCTCCTCCTTCTTGCGAGCTTCTTCCGCGGCTGCGGCGAGGTCGGCGAGGCTGTGTTTCTGGAACATCAAGGCGCGGACCCGTTTGACGTCTTCGGGGTCCGAGGACGTGAAAAACGGCGGCGCGGTGACATCTCCAGGACGGCTGGTCGACTCGGGCGGCCGGTAGAGCGATTCGGGCGCCAGCCGTTGGAACTGCTTATGCAAGAGATCGCGCAAGGAAGGGGGAGCAGCCGGTGCGGCGGCTTTCTTGACGGCGGTCTTGGCGGGTTCGGTTTTCTTCTTGGAGGCGGTCTTTTTCTTGGTCGTGGACTTTGTCAGACTGTCTTTGCCCATGTAAAAACCCCTTTGCGATTGCTGAATGGTTGGCATATCATTCAAAGGTTGGCATCGTTGCCATCCTATAATGGACCGATCCGATCTTGTAAACATTTTTTCAGTTCTTCATTCAAGAGGATAAGGCGGCTTCACCCCCGGTGGAAACAGGAATTGCCCATGACAAGGAGGTCGCTCTGGCGCGGTGGCTCGAAGCCCATCGTCCTTTGTTGATCGCCTTTTCCGGAGGGGTGGATTCCACCTATCTCTTGGCGGTGGCATCGCGGGTGCTCGGAGACGGGGTTGCGGCCGCGACGGCCTGCGGGGGAGTCCATCCGGACGCCGAGACGGCCCTGGCGCGGGCGCTGGCGCACCGGTTGGGGGTCGCTCATTTTTGCTTCCAGGATTCGATTCTGGCTTGCGCGGACTTCACCCGCAACGGCCCCGATCGCTGCTACGTCTGCAAGCGGCACCTGTTTGCCAAAATGAAAGAGATTGCCGATAGCCGTGGCATTGTCCACATCGCCCACGGCGCCACGGTGGACGACCGGAGCGATTACCGCCCCGGGCACCGGGCGGCACGGGAAGCCGGGATTCTGGCGCCGTTGGAGGCCGTTGGGCTGGAGAAGGCCGAGATTCGCGCCTTGTCGCGCAGGATGGGGCTGGAGACCTGGAACAGGCCCGCCCAGCCGTGTCTGGCCACCCGCATCGCCTACGGAATCCCCATCGACGCGGGCCGCCTGGCCCAGGTGGCCTCCGCCGAAGCGGAGTTGGCGCGGCTCGGTATCCACGGCGGCCGGGTGCGCCATCATGGCGACACGGCCCGCATCGAGGTGGCGCCGGTCCATTTTGTCCGGCTGGTGTCCCCGTCGGTGCGCGCCGGCCTCGTGAAGGCGTTGCGGAGGCTCGGGTTCGCCCACGCGGCCCTCGACCTGGAAGGGTACGTGAGCGGGAGTTTGAACCGGAGCCTCCAGAACCCCAGCGGAGAGGATCCGTCTGAGACCCTGCGCACGGATGAAAATGGCGATATTTGACATCCGCCGGTCCCTTGGATAGGTAAAAGCCGCTGGAAACCCGGGCGCTGAGCGGATTTTGGGGCGCCCTTTCGCCTGTGCTGGAAAGGAAACCAATCAATGGTCGAAACGGACCGACGGCGACAGTCCCGTTTCAGTGTGCGCATCCCCGGGCGACTGACCGTTTCCGCCGACGGACAACCGGTGGTCACCGTGAACATCAGCGAAAACGGCATCGGTCTGGAAGCCAACCAGAGTCTGGCGCCTGAAACCGCGGTGGCGGTGGAAGTGGGGAAAACGGATCAAAACTGGTTCATCTTTCGCGGCAAGGTGGTGTGGTGCCTTCAAGGACAAAGCGGCAGCCTGCCCGCCTATCGGATGGGCCTGTTGGTGGACACGATCGGGTCGGCGGAAAACACGGCCGTCTCCACCAACGAGAAGTTTGAAATGTTGCGCCGCATCACCACTTTTTATTCCGGCAGGGACGGCGCCGCGGCGCCGTGCTGACCCGCCGCTGCCGTCGCCGCCCGGCGGCTTTCGAATAAATGTCCAACTGGAACCGTCTGCCTGTCGATGCCCGCGCCGGATCTTGAAAAAATCGCCGCCGATCTGGAAAGCCTGGAAGAGACGATAATTGCCAGGCTGATCGATCGCGCCCAGTTCCGGCGCAATCGTCAGGCCTATCTCCCCGGTTGCAGCGGGTTTGAAGGGGAGGCGGAAGCGAGCCTCTTCGCGGTGCGCCTGCGGTACCAGGAAGAGATGGACGCCTGTTTCGGACGCTTCTGCGCGCCGGAGGAAAGACCCTTCAACCGCGGGCTGCCGCCGCCCCGACGCCGGGTTCACCTGCCGGAAAATTGCCTGAAAATAGATGATTATAATCGGGTGAACCTCACCGCCGCCATCCTGGCGAGCTACCTGGAGCTGGTGGAGCGGATCTGCCCGCCCGGAGACGACGCCCAGTACGGCTCCAGCGTGGAGCACGACGTCTATGCCATCCAGGCCATTTCGCGCCGGATCCATTATGGCGCCCTTTACGTCGGCGAGAGCAAGTACCGGGCCGAACCCCGAAGACTTGAGGCCCTGCTGGCGTCCGGAGACCGTGAGCGGCTCCTGGCGCAGTTGACCCGGGCAGCGGTGGAGGATCGGATCCTGGACCGGGTGGCCCGCAAGGTCGATGCCCTGCAAGCCTCTGCCGCCACCAACACCCGCCATCGGATCGATCCTGCCGTGGTGCGCGATTATTACGCCGCCTGGATTATCCCCCTCACCAAGGAAGGGCAGGTCCTGTACTTGCAGGCGCGCCGCCCGGACCGGTGAGCGGCGGACAACCGGACGAAGGGAGTCTTGGCGTGAACCCATTGGAGACTATTCTGGCCCGGTATCCCGTGGTGATCCTTGACGGGGCGTTGGCCACCGAGCTGGAAGCCCGGGGCTGTAATCTCAACGATCCCCTCTGGTCGGCCAAGGTGCTGATGGAGGCCCCGGAGCGCATCGCGGCGGTGCATTGGGACTACTTTGCCGCCGGCGCCGACGTGGCCATCACCGCCAGCTACCAGGCCTCGTTGCCGGGGCTGGTCCGCCGGGGGCTGGACCCGGACGAAGCCTTGGCGCTGATGGGGCGTTCCGTGACCCTGGCCGCCGAAGTCCGCGACGATTTCTGGGGCCAGCCCGCCAATCGGGTCGGCCGTCCCCGGCCCCTGGTGGCCGGCTCGGTGGGTCCCTACGGCGCCTACCTGGCCGACGGCTCGGAGTACCGGGGCGATTACGATTTGGGCGAGGACGAGCTGGTGGATTTTCATCGTCCCCGCATGGCGACCCTTGTGGCCGCAGGAGCGGACCTGCTGGCCTGCGAGACTCTGCCCTGCCTGGCCGAAGCCAGGGCCCTGGCCAGGCTCCTGAGCGAATTCCCCGGCGCCTGGGCCTGGTTCAGTTTCAGCGCCAAGGACGGCGCCCACGTGTGCCACGGCGAACGTTTGGCCGACTGCGCCGCCTTTCTCGACGGGCATCCGCAGGTTGCCGCCGTGGGCATCAACTGCACGGCGCCGGCGTTCGTTCCCGATCTGATCCGGGCGGCGCGCAGCGCCACCGGCAAGCCGATCATCGTCTATCCCAATTCCGGGGAGGTTTACGATACGGCGACCCGCACCTGGCGGGACGGGGCCACCCGGGCCGCCTTCGCCGATGCGGCCCCTGCCTGGTATGGCGCCGGAGCGCGGATCATCGGCGGCTGCTGCCGCACCACCCCGGCGGATATCGCGGCCCTGGCGCGATGGGCGAGGGGGATTCGCGCCGGTGGTGAAGGGGACGGGGCGGGCGGAAGTAGATAAGGAAAACCGTCGACTCGGGCGGCATGCCACGGCCGGTCGGATCGAACAGGTGACTCGCCCGGGCTTTACGAAAGCGGCTCGAGGGACAAGGCAAAGGAATTGGCGGCCAGGGCCTCGTAACGGCCGGCTTCTTCGTGGCGACCGCGTTTGCGGCAGCCTTCGGCATAGATGCGGCACTTGGCGCGCAGGACCGAGACGGCCGCGGCCTGCTGGCTGGGATTCAGCACCTTTGCGGCAAGAAGTTTGGCGATGGCGCGGATCCGGTAGCGGTCCAGGCCGGGCATGCCGGAAAGCTGGTCCGGGTGTCCCCCGCGCTTGACGACCAGAGGGGTGTCGATGAGCCCCACCGGATGCCGGCAGCCGATGCGCAGCCACAGATCGTAGTCCTCGCAGGCGGGCAGGGCCTCGTCGAAACCGCCGCTGGCCTCGAACAGGTCTCGGCGCATCATCACCGCCGAGGGGCTCACCAGGCAGAGTTCGAGACTGCGTTCGAAAAACATTCCGGCGGCCTTGCGGTGGCGCCGGCGGGGATTGACCCGCCGGCCGTGGCGAACCCAGATCTCCTCGGTCTGGCAAATGGCCATCTCCGGATGGGCGTCCATGTAGGCGACCTGGGCGGCGAGTTTCCCGGGTCGCCACTGATCGTCGGAGTCGAGGAACGCCAGCAGGCTCCCCCGGCTGGCCGCGACCCCCCGGTTGCGGGCCCGGGACACGCCGCCACGCTCCAGCCGCAACACCCGAAGACGATTGCCGTAGACCTCCAATACGTGGGGTGTCTCGTCGCTGGAGCCGTCATCGACCACGATCAGTTCGAAATTCACCCCTTTCTGGCACAGCACCGAATCCACCGCCTCGGGCAGGCATGAAGCCCGATCGAAGGTCGGCAGGATGACGCTGACCGTCGGTGTGGCGCGAGGGTTCAAAGCGCCTGCGGCGCGTTCAAGGTTCAAGGTTCAAGGTTTCAGGAAGAAATCCAAATGTTACTCCAGGGCCTTTCCCGACACCTGAAAGCGGTCACCTGAAACCTTCAGTCGTTTTTTCTGATGACCAGTGGCCGACAACCGATCACCTTCTATTCCCAAATTCCTGCCACCGGCGTGCCGCAGTCCGGGCAGGCGCCGTTTTTCAGCCGCATGGCGCCGAGGGCAAAGCCCCGGCGCTGGATCAGGAGCTGGCCGCAGGCCGGGCAGAGGGTGTCCTCGCCGTCAAGACCGGGGGCGTTGCCGACATAGACGTGATGGAGACCGGCTTGCAGCCCGATCTCGCGAGCCCTGGTCAAGGTGGCCAGGGGAGTGACCGGGTGGTCCAGGAGCCGGTAGGTGGGATGAAACCGGCTGACGTGCCAGGGGGTCCGGGGGCCGAGGGTCGAAACGATGAAGTCCGCAAGCGCCCGCAGCTCCGCCGGGTCGTCGTTGAGGCCTGGAATCACCAGGGTGGTCACCTCCACGAAGATCCCTATCTGATGCATGTAAGCGAGCGTTTCGGTAACCCCCTTGAGTCGCGCCCCGCAGTAGGTCCGGTAGAAATCGTCGGAAAAAGCCTTCAAGTCGACGTTGGCCGCGTGCAGGTCCGATCCGATGTCATCCAGCGCTTCGGGGGTCATGTAGCCGTTGGTGACGAAGACGTTGCGCAGGCCCTTGGTCGTCGCCAGACGCGCCGTGTCCCGGGCGAATTCGAAAAAGACGGTGGGCTCGGTGTAGGTGTACGCAATGCTGCGGCATCCCCGGGCCAAGGCCTCGGAGACGACCTGCTCCGGGGTGACGGTGTCGCCGACGATCATGCCCTGATGGTCGGCGGGAAGTTGGGCGATGTCGGCATTCTGACAGAATGCACAGCGGAAGTTGCACCCCACCGTGGCAATGGAGTAGCTCCGGGTTCCCGGCAAGACATGAAAGAGCGGTTTTTTTTCGATGGGGTCCACGTGCCTGGCGATCAGTCGCCCGTAGACGAGGGTTTCAAGGATCCCGTGCCGGTTCTCTCGCACCTGGCAGATTCCCCGACGACCGTCCTTGATACGGCAACGGTGGTGGCAGAGGTTGCACTGGACGACGTTTCCCTCCAGTTTTTCATACAGACAGGCTTCCATGGCGACCTCCTCCGCCGGCGGCGGGGCGGCCGCCCGGCGCACGCTTCAGGAAAAAGGATCCGGTCCCAGCCGCCGGGGATCGGCCGGCAGGACAGGTGAGTTCCAGTGGGCGGGTGCGATAGCGAGGCACCAGGTCTACGGCCACCCCCAGAAAATCGCCGAAGGGACAGTGCTGGACCAGGCGAAGCCGCTCGGCCCACAAGGTGACGCCTCCCGGGCTGGCGGATAGTTGACAGACGCTGCGCCACTGGACCGGCACTTCCCCCATCCGTTCCTCCACCAGGCGGCGGATCTGCCACAAATCGAGGAAGCGGGCGTGGTCGAAGAGGGAGGACCCCGCCCGGCGGGCGCTCCACCGGCGCAGGTGGTGGGGGCTGAGGCGGTTCCAGACGCCGATGAAGACCCGGTCCTTGGCGACCCGGAAGGCCTCGGCCAGGGCCTGGCCCGGATCGTCGACATACTCCAGGGAAAAGAAGAACACCGCATGATTGAACTGGTTGTCGTCAAAGGGCAGGTCTTCCGCCACCCCGCGGTGCAGTTCAATGCGCTGTCCGAAGCGTTCCCGGGCGATGTCGAGCATGTAGGGCGAGGGATCGATTCCGGTGATGTCGATCCCTCGCTCCAGCAGCGGCTCCATGCAGCGGCAGGTGCCACAGCCGATGCTCAGGAGCGAGTCGAGGCGCTTGGGATCGAGCAGGCCGAGCATAATTTCGCCCTGCAGTTTCAGGGTCGCCTGGTTGGCCGGTTCCTCGATCCAGTCGCGCCAGCCCTGCGCATCATTGAAGTCGAACACGTGGCCCATAATTATCTATGTATAAAAATCGACGCCCCATGACAAGGGAAGCCGGTTGCGATGACGCGCATCCGGCGGCCGGAGGGGCACCGGGCCCATCGGACCGGCCCGCTCGAACGGATCGGTTGGTGGTGTGGCGTTCGCTGAACCGTTTTCTAACGGACGGCTAACCACTTTCCCACAAAACGCCAATATGATACGCACAATTACAGGGTCCGCCCACCGGCGACCCGATTTCAACAGGGTGGACGGACTGTCCCCCGCCATGGGTGCTCGGATGAAAAAGGAAACCATCCTGGTCGTCGATGACGAGGAAGATATTCTCGAATTGGTGCGCTACACCCTCCAGCGGGAGGGGTATCCAATCCTGACGGCGAGTTCGGGGGAAAAGGCGCTCAAGATGGCCCGGCAACAATCGCCGGACCTCATCGTCCTGGACCTGATGCTGCCCGGAATGGACGGACTCGACGTTGCCCGGCACCTCAAGAAAGATGCCTCCTGCCGGCAGATTCCCATCGTCATGCTTACCGCCAAGGGCGAGGAGGCCGATGTGGTCACCGGACTGGAACTGGGTGCGGAAGATTACGTGACCAAGCCCTTCAGTCCCCGCATCCTCGCCGCGCGGATCAAGGCGGTTCTCCGGCGGCGCAGCGAAGCGGCCTCCGATGACGAGGCGCCCGTCGAGATCCACGAGCTGCAGATCCACCCCGGCCGGCGGGAGGTGCGGGTGGCCGGCGCGGCGGTGGACCTCACCTACACGGAATTTCAGGTGCTCTACTGCCTGGCCCGGAGGCCCGGTTGGGTGTTTACCCGGGCCCAGATCGTCGATGCGGTGCGCGGGGACAACTACCCGGTCACCGATCGCAGTGTGGACGTTCAGGTGGTGGGGTTGCGCAAGAAGCTCGGCGCTGGCGGCCGCTACATCGAAACCGTTCGCGGCGTCGGCTACCGTTTTCGCGAGGACCGATGAAAAAACGGCCGCTGATATGGCAGTTGTTCCCCTCCTACCTGCTCGTCGTGCTCGTGGCCCTGTCGGCCGCCACCGCACTGGGGTCGGTCGCCCTGAGGCGATTTTACCTGGATCGAACCGCCGCCGATCTCACTGCCCGGGCCAGGCTGATGGGCCTTCGGGTGGCGCCTCATCTGGCACCCATGGACCCCGGGGCCATCGACCGGCTCTGCAAGCACGCCGGTCGGCTGGCCGAGACCCGCATCACCGTGATGGATTTCCATGGCAAGGTGCTCGGGGACAGCATCGCCGACCCGGCGCAAATGGGTTCCCACCACGATCGACCCGAGTTCATCGCAGCCCGGCAAGGTGCCGTGGGACGGGCTGTGCGCTATAGCGGCACCCTGCATCAGCGGATGATGTATGTGGCCGTGGCCCCGGGAGATTCGGATCGTCCGACGGCGGTGATCCGCTGCGCCCTGCCGGTGTCGGACCTCGATACCCAGTTGAAGACGATCTACGGGCGCATCGCCGCCGGAGGGTTGGTCATCGCGATGCTGGCGGCGGGATTGAGCTGGTGGACGGTGCGGCGCATCAGCCGCCCCATCCAGGCCATCGAAGCCGGGGCCAAGCGATTCGCCGGCGGGGATCTGGCGCACCGGGTGCCGGGGTTCGACACCCTGGAGCTCGGATCCCTGGCCGAGGCCATGAACCGCATGGCCGTCCAGCTCGACGAGCGGATTCGCGAGACGGACCGCCAACGCATGGAGGCGGCCGCCATCCTCTCCAGCATGAGCGAAGGGGTGGTGGCTCTGGATGCCGAAGAACGGATCATCCAGGCCAACCAGGCGGCTGTCGACATCTTCGGCCATGCGCTGCTGCAGAAGATGGTGGGCCGGCCCCTCACCGAGGCGGTGCGGGACAGCGAACTGCAGCGCCTGGTGGACCGGGCCCAGCAGGACGACCGCCCCACCGAGGCGGACCTGACGGTCTATCGGCCCGAGGCCAAGACCATCTTCGTCCGCTGCACCCCCCTGCGCGGCCAGGACGGCGGGCGCATCGGCCTGCTGCTGGTGATGAGCGATGTGACCCCCATGCGGCGCCTGGAGAACATGCGCCGGGATTTTGCCGCCAACGTCTCTCACGAGATCAAGACGCCTTTGACGGCGATCAAGGGGTTCGTCGAAACCCTCTACCATGGGAATGTGGACTCTCCCGAGGAGGTTCACCGGTTTCTGGGCATCATCGAAAAGCACGTCCAGCGGCTGGGAGCCATCATCGACGATCTGATCAATCTGTCGCGGATCGAGCGGGATGCGGAGGCACATGAAATCGCGCTGGTCGAGGAGGACGTGGGCACGGTGGTGCAAGGCGCCGTGGGCTTGTGCCGGGAGGCGGCCACGGCCCGGGGGATCCGCATCGTTCAGCACGGCCCGGCTCAACCCGTGACGGCGCGCATCTCGCCGCCGCTGCTTGAACAGGCCATATTCAATCTCATCGACAATGCCGTCAAGTACAGCCCCGAAGGCGCGGAAGTCCGCGTGGACTTCGAAGCGGACGACCGGTGCATCCGGATTTCGGTGCGCGACCAGGGGCCCGGCATCGCGCGCCACCACCTGCCCCGGATCTTCGAGCGCTTTTACCGGGCGGACAAGGCGCGCAGCCGCAGGATGGGGGGGACGGGGCTGGGCCTGGCCATCGTCAAGCACATCGTTCTGGCCCACGGCGGCGAGGTTTCGGTGGACAGCACCGTGGGTCAGGGGGCGCGTTTCACCATCCGATTGCCTCGCACCGTCTGATTCGGCTCGCAAAACCACCGAGGTCCCGGAGAAAGCAAAAAAGATGAAATTGATCCTTCTGATGGCCCAGACTGTCGACGGCAAGATCGCCCGGCACAGCAGCCATTTTCCTGACTGGACCGCCTCCGCGGACAAGAGTTATTTTGCCCGCCGCACCCGGGAAGCGGGGGTGATCATCATGGGATCCAAGACCTTCGATACCCTCAAGACACCGCTGCCAGGGCGCAAGAACGTGGTCCTGAGCCGTGATCCCGGGCGCGTCAGCCGCCCGCCCGATCTCATCTTCACCGCCGGTCCACCGGCCCGACTCCTCGCCGATCTGGCCACGGAGGGGTTCCAGGAAGCGATCCTGGCCGGCGGCATGCGCATCAACAGCCTCTTTGCCGGTGCGGGGCTCATCGACGAAATCATCGTCACCGTTTCTCCACGAATCTTCGGCAGCGGTCTCTCCCTCTTCGACATCCCGCTGGATCTGGAGTTGCGCATGGTGGAGGTGCGCCGACTCGACGGGGATCTCGTGCTGCTCCATTACCTGGTGCGCCATTAAGTCCCCGAGACCGTGGTGGCAACAGTTTCAACGCGCCTTCACGCCCATTCGAGAATAGCCCGGGGGATGCCCGCCAGAGCCTTGAATACCGGCGGGCACCGGTGCCAAGGGAGGGGTGCGCACGGGGCCCCATGATTTTGAACTTAACCGGAAGTATTTGATCTCAAAGACAATAATTGACAGATTGTCCTGGTTGCGATATAAGTTGACTCTCAGTCCGATGCCCGCAAGGTCAAATCGATCGACCGCCTGAGAGGATCGTTTGTCATGATGACCTATCTTGAACATTTCCATTTGAACGAAAAACCCTTCAAGCTGAGTCCGGATCCACGGTTCATGTGGTTCAGTGAAACCCACAAGGAGGCATGGGCGAGCCTCCACTTTGGCGTGTTGGACAGAAGGGGTTTCATCCTGCTCGTCGGCGACGTCGGCACGGGCAAAACCACCGTGATCAACAAGCTTGTCGAAGGGCTGGATGACAGCACCATCGTGGCGCGCATTTCTGATCCGGGCCTGGAGCAGTTGGATTTCTTCAAGTTTTTGGCCAACCAGTTTTCATTGAAGGATGATTTCCGAACCAAGGGCGATTTTCTCATCGAGATGAACCTGTTTCTGCACCGTGCCTATGAGAACCAAAAAAACGTCGTGGTCATTGTCGACGAGGCCCAGCGGCTGTCCGATGAGATGCTCGAAGAAATCCGCCTGCTGTCAAACATCGAACGCCCGGACGAAAAACTGATCAACATCATCCTGGTGGGTCAAAATGAACTCAACCAGAAGTTGGCGACGGATGCCAATCGTGCCTTGCGGCAGCGCATTACAACCCTTTACATGGTAGGACCGCTGGCCCGGGATGAAGTTGATGATTTTATCCGGTTTCGCCTGAAAGTGGCCGGTACGGAAGAGAAGATTTTCTCCGATCGCGCCGTCCGGGCGATCACGGAATACTCCAAGGGCAATCCGCGCCTGATCAACGTGATCTGCGATCAGGCGTTGCTGACGGCCTTCGTTCAGGAAAAACGCCGGGTGGACGAATCCATCGTTAAACAGTGCGTGAAAGAATCGGCCTTCCTTCTGCCCCGTAGAGTGAAAAAGGACCCGGATCTCTCCGTCAGAACGGATCCCCCAATGCGAGAGGACGCGCTGGCGGCGCCGACCCCTCGGGATCCACCGAAGCAACAAAATTATGACTCCTCAAGCGAGAAAGCCGCCGATCCTATCAAGCCAACAGCCCCAGCGCCTCGGCGCCGGGGGTTGTTGAAGGCCGGGGCAACATTTGGCGTTTTGGGCATGCTGGCTTTGGGCGCCGTCCATGTTTACCATCCCCAGGCGCTGGAAAGATGGATGGCCCCCCTGCAAGGTTTTTACCAGAAACACCTTTCGCACTTCGGGAAAACAAGCCCCACCATTCCGGAAACCGAGGTGGATCCGGCAGCGGCGCCAGAGGTGCCATCGAAAAGCCGGCCCCGACCGCAGCCCGGTCCAAAAAACGCAGTGCCGCCACCCCTTCAGCCTGCCAGCGCAGATCGGGTGGAACAGGTTCGGGCCGGTGAATCCAGCGGGGCGGCGACATCCAAACCCGAAGAAAAGATAACCGACTTGAAGCCTGCTGAAAGCCAACGGCCGGAACCCGCCAAACCCGTCGAAGCGGCTGTTCTTCCTGAGAAAAGCACGCTTGGCGAGGCCCCGCTTTCTCCGCCGGGGAATATTGTGATCCAGTTCCCCAACAATTCCAACGGACTCGACGATGATGCCTTCCAGCGACTCGATCAACTATCCGAGTTTCTGAAACGTCGCCCCGACGCCCGGCTGATGATCACCGGGTACACCGACGCCCGGGGAGATGCGATTTATAATCAGAACCTTTCCAAGTTCCGGGCGGATGTGATCAAAAGCTACTTTGTCGGCCAAGGCGTCCTTCCCGGCCGGATCACATCCATCGGGCGCGGTCAGGCGAATCCGATCGCCTCCAATGACACCCTTCAAGGGCGCGGTGAGAACCGGCGGGTCGAAGTCGAACTGATCATCGATTGACCGGTATTTTCCGTCATCCTGCCCGGGGCCCCGCACCGGTATCGATGAAGAGACCACCTCAGCGCAGCCCCGTCGGCGTCAGCGGCCAGGTGAACAGTATCAGTGGCACGGCGATCATCACCACCACCACCGACAGGGGCAGCCCGAGGCGCCAGTAGTCGCCGAAGCGGTAGCCGCCCGGGGCCATGACCAGGGCGTTGGACTGGTGGCCCACCGGGGTCAGGAACGCGCTGGCGGATCCCACCGCAACGGCCATCAGGAACGGATCCGGGGAAACGCCCATCCCCTTGGCCAGGGTGATGGTGATGGGCGCCATCAGGACGGCGGCGGCAGCGTTGTTGACCACATTGGTCAGCAGCATGGTGCCCGCGAGAACGATCGCCACTGTGGCCGCGGGTGAAATCCCGTTCGAGACCTGCAGCAACTGCGCTGCGATCAGGTGGGCCGCGCCGGTACTTTCCAGGGCCTGGCCCAAGGGGAACATGGCGCCCAGGAGAATGATGACGGGCCAGTCGATGCTTTCATAGATGTCGGCGGGAGAAACGAGGCCAGCGACCACCATCGCGACGGCGGCGGCGGTGAAGGCGATTTGCACCGGCAGCAGACTCGCTGCCGAAAAGAGCATGGCCGCGGCAAAGATGCCCATGGCCAGCAAGACCCGTCGGGGTTCGCCGATGCGCAGTTTGCGCTCGGCCAGGGGCAGGCAGTTGAAGGTTTTCAGGGTGGTTTGCAGGGCCTCGTCGCTCCCCTGGAGCAGAAGGATGTCGCCAATGATGAACTCCGTCTGCCCGATGCGGCTTTTCAGCCGATGCCCGCGGCGGGCGATGGCCAACAGGTTGACCCCGTAGTCGCGGCGCAGGTGCAGATGGGCCGCCGTCTTTCCGGGCAGCGGGGAGTCCATGGTGACCACGGCTTCCAACAGGCGGATTTCCTCCGACCCGAGGGTGGCCTTGCAATCCCCCTTGCATTCGGCCAGTTGGAGCCCCGTGGAGTCGATCAGAGCCTTGAGGTCCTCCGGAGTGGCCTCCACCATCAGGATGTCGCCCGCCTGGATCTCCTCGTACCATGAGGGGGCCGGGATGTGGCACTCGCCGCGCGCCAGTCCCACCACGGTGGCCTCGGTCCCCTTTCCCGTTTTCGACGTCAGATCAAAGATGGTCTTGCCCACGAGCCTGGACGACGCGGGGACGATGACCTCGCTGATGTAGTCTTCGATTTCAAACAGATCTTCCGTTGCGTTGCGGCTTTCCCGCTGCGGGGTGAGCCGCCACCCCAGCATGGTGATGAACAGCCATCCCGCGATCGCCACGGCAGCGCCCACCGGAGCGAAATCGAACATGCCGAAGGGGGGCGCGCCGGTTTCCTCCCGGTAGGCGGCGATGATGATGTTGGGCGGCGTGCCGATGAGTGTGACCAGGCCGCCGATGAGCGATCCGAAGGCCAGGGGCATGAGCAGCAGGGAAGGCGACCGGCCGCTGCGCCGGGACATCCAGATCGCCACCGGCATCAACAGCGCCAGGGCGCCCACGTTGTTCATGATGCTGGAGCACAGCACTACGGCCCCGGTAAGGGTGGCCATCTGAGCCGTGAGCCGGGTGCCGACCTTTGACAGGAGGCGCGACAGGACATCCACCACGCCGGCATTGAGCAGGCCCCGGCTCAGCACCAGCACGGCACCTACCGTGATCACCGCCGGATGGCCGAATCCGAGAAAGGCCTGGTCGGCCGGAACCAGCCCGAAGATGAAGACGAGCACCAGGGCGGCGACGGCTACAAGGTCGTAGCGCCAGCGTCCCCAGACGAAAAGCACCAGGGTCGCCAACAGGATGACGAAGACGACCGTTTGATCGAAAGTGACAGGCATGTTTCAAGCCCTCCGTCGGCGCTGTCGCCAGCCGCTCGTGATGCCGGGGTATCCAAATCGGATCCCTCTTTATCCCTTTTCTGCCAACAGGGGCGCCAGCATGTAGATCAGGTCGCTTTCCCGGCTGGGATACGGAGTCATGATGCTCTGCCGGTGCAGTTGATCCACCGTGAGTCCGGCGAGCATCGCATCCTTGATGGTGTTGGCCAGGCCGCTGGCGTTGTCCGAGAGAAAATGGGCACCGAGAATCCTCTGGTCAACGCCGACGAGAATCTTGTAGGCGGCGTGCCCGAGTCCGACCCGGCGGTAGGTGGGCCATGACAGGCGGCTGCCCGCGTTCTTGCGGTATGGGATGCCCTTCTCGCGCAGGGCGTCCTCGGTCTGGCCGATCATGGCGTACTGCGGATAGGTGAACAGAAGAAAGGGGACGGCGCTGTAATCGAGGCGGCAGGGTTCCCCGCCGTTCAACCCGGCCAGGATGTTGCGGGCCGCCGTGTGGGCTTCGGCGTCGGCCACCCGTGCCAGTTGCACCGTGGCGGCGCAGTCGCCGATGGCAAACACCCGGGGCAGGGAAGTGCGCAGGTGCGCATCCACGGCAATCCCCCGGCTGGTGTGGGCGATGCCGGCGGCATCGAGATTCAGGTCCGCGATGGCGGGGGACCGTCCGGCGCCGTGGACCACGAGATCGGCTTCCAGGGCCTTTTCTCCGGCGATGTCCACCCTGAAACCACCTTCCGGGCGCGGGACCACCGCCTCGATGGTGACGCCGCTTTGCACCTCGATGCCTTCCTCCCCGGACGCGGCCGTCAGCAGTTCCACCATCTGTGCATCGAAGGGACCCAACGGCCGGGGACCGGCCTCCAGGATGCGCACGGGCACCGTTCCCGGGCCCAGCCGGGCAGCGAAATGGGCAAATTCGAAGGAGATGAACCCGCCGCCGACAAACACGATGCGTTCGGGAAGGGATTCAAGGTCGAGAAACCGGTCGCTGGTGGCCAGGTGCTGGCTGCCGGGGTAGGGCAGGGGAGCCGGGCGGGCGCCGGTGGCCAGGATGTGGTAGCGGGCGCTGATCGGCCGGCCGTCCACGGTGAGGGTGTCGGCATCGCGATAGCGGGCCTGGCCGCGCAGGAAGTCGATCCCGGCTCCCTGGAGGCCCCTGACCGCCCCATCGGGGATCGCGGCGGTGAAGGCGTTCTTTTGGGCGCGGACCTGGGACCAGGATCCCCGGGGGGCGGTGGAGATTCCTTTTCCCAGCAGGTGCCGGGCACGGGCGACGGTTTCGGTGATTTCATAGTAGAATTTTTTGGGTTGGCATCCGCTCAAGGCGCAGGTGCCGCCGGGGCGATCGCTGTTTTCGACCACGGCGACCTTCAGTCCCCCTTCCATCAGGTCATAGGCCGCCGTCTGGCCGGCGGTGCCGGAACCGACAATCACCACGTCGTAGTCCTGGGTCATGGTCTCCTCCGTTCGGGTGGAATTTTGTTTCTGGTTTTGGCGCCCGGTCAGGTCCTCTACGATTCCCGGGCTCCGTCATCCGCTGCCGCCAGCACGACCGGACGTAGGTGCCTTTTTCCTTCGGGAGGCCGAACGGATCCCGAGGGCTTGTCTTTTGGCGCCGGGGTGTCGTAAACATGCCTCCCATCGTGCCAGGGGTTGTGGATTGCCGATCGGCTTCTGTCACTCCGGGATGCCGGTGTTTCTTGCTGTCCACCCGACGAGGGGGGCGAGGAGGGATCTCGTGGCGGCGGCACGGTTCCTCACGGTTTCCGGAATGACGGCCAATCAGATGAATCTTGAATTACTATAGCGGGAAGATGGGGCAAAAGAAAACCGCCGGCGCCAGCGGCGGCCGAGGGGCGCGAGCCAGGATGGGATTGGCAAAACGGGAAAGAAATCATGGCGCGCCTGCTCGGCATCCCCGGCGCGGCCTGCTGCGATGGCTCCTGGCGGGAATTTCGCTGCTGGTACTGACGAGCGTACTCCAGGTGTTGCTCCTGCGGTGGATGCCCCCGTTGTTCACCGTGCCCATGGCCTGGAACTGGGTGAGCCGGCCTTTTGTCCAAGGCTCCCATCCCCCGGTGCGATATCACTGGATTCCGCTGGGTTCCGTTTCGCCGCATCTGCGCAGGGCGGTGATCGCCGCCGAAGACCAGCGGTTTCTCCACCACAAAGGATTCGACCTGGTGGAAATCAAGGATGCCGTGGCCGACGCCGTCGGCGGCGGCGACTGCCTGCGCGGCGCCTCGACCATCTCCATGCAGACGGCCCGCGGCGTTTTTTTGATTCCCAGTCGCAGTCTGTGGCGCAAGGGTCTCGAGGCCTACTACACCGTTCTCATCGAAACCCTCTGGGACAAACGGCGCATTCTGGAGATGTACCTGAACACGGTGGACTGGGGCGACGGCATCTTCGGCGCCGAGGCGGCGGCCCGGGCCTATTTCAAGGGGCCTGCCGGGGACTTGAACCGCTCCCGGTCCGCTCTCCTGGCCGCGATTCTGCCCAATCCCCACCGTTTTTCGCCGCTGCGGCCCACCTCTTTCGTCCGGCAGCGCCAGCAACGCATCCTGGCCGACATGCCCCACATGCCCCTGGTGCGGTGAAATCGATTGACAGGCGTCAAGCAGTTGATTTAAACGGTTGTTTAAATCAACTGACTGCATTTTTTTGAGGACATCCAGATGAACGAATCGCTTACCGGCACCCGGGAGCGTATTCTGGCCGCGGCGGCCGAGATCTTCGGCGCCAGGGGGTTCAAGGCGGCCACGATCCGCCAGATCGCCGAGGCCGCCGGGGTCAACGTGGCGGCCATCAACTATCATTTCAAGGGAAAGCTGGGCCTTTACACCGAGGTGCTCGAAGCTCTTCTCAGCGAAGGGTTCACCCGCTACCCGGCCGATATGGGGCTTTGTCCCGAGGCCCCGGCGGCCCAACGCCTGGAGGCCTTCGTGCGTTCCTTCTGCAACCGGCTTCTCGGTCCCGAAGGGTGGGGGGGATACCACGGCAAGGCACGGTTGATCGTCAAGGAGATGGCCGATCCCAGCCCGGCCCTGGCCGAGGTGGTGGACCACCATATCCGTCCCCACAAGCGGATGCTGGTGGAGATCGTCCAGGAACTGCTCGGCCCCGGGGTGGCGCCACAGGCCGCGCTGGCCTGCACCTTCAGCATCGTGGGGCAGTGCTTTTACTACGCCATGGCCCAGCCCCTGCTGACCCTGTTGGCGCCGGAACGCGAGGATGTCGAGACGCGCATCGAGGAACTGGCCGAGCATGTATTGATCTTTTCCCTGGGCGGCATCGACAAGATCGTCGACAGCCTGTCGGTTGCGCCCGGTGACGGGGGAGGCCCATGACCCGGAGACGAAAAGTCGTTTTGGCCCTGACCGTTTTGGCTTTGGCGGGTGCGGTGGCCGGGTTCTTCGCCGTTCGCACGAGCGGCGACGCCGCGGCAACGGTCCGTTTTTCCGGCAACATCGAAGTGCTGGACGTGCCTCTTGCCTTCAAGGCGGCCGGACGCCTGCAAGAGCGGCCGGTGGATGAAGGCGACGGGGTGCGCCGGGACCAGGTCGTGGCCCGCCTCGATGCCAGCGACCAGGAAAGGGTGGTGGCCAGGGCCGAAGCCGAATTGGGCTATGCAGAGGCGGTGCTGGCGGAACTGGTGGCAGGCAGCCGACCCGAAGACATCCGGCAGGCCGAAGCCCAGGCGGCCCAGGCACGCCAGGTGCTTCAGGCGCTGGAAACCGGAAGCCGGCGGCAGCAGATCGATGCGGCCCGGGCGGACGTGCAGCGGGCCCGCGGCGCCCTTTCCGCCGCGGCGGCTCAACTTGTCCTGGCACGGGCCGATGAAGCGCGGTACGCGGCCCTGGTGGACCAGGGCGGGGTGAGCCGGCGCGACTACGAGGCTTACCGCACCCGGTTGGAAACCGCCGCCGGCGCCGAAGCGGAAGCCCGGGCCCGGCTGGAGAGCGCTGAAGCCCAGCTCAATCTGGTGACGGAGGGCCCTCGCAGCGAGGAGATCGCCGCGGGCAGGGCTGCGCTGCAACAGGCCGAAGCGGCTCTGGAGAAAATCCGGAACGGCCCCCGCCAGGAAACCATCGCGGCGGCCCGCGCCCGGGTTCGAGCCGCCGCAGAAGCCGTGCGGCTTGCCCGCCAGCAACTGGCCGATCTGGAACTCAAGGCCCCGATGGATGCCGTTGTGCTCTACAAGACGGCCGAACCCGGGGCGTTTCTCGGGCCGGGAGTGCCGGTGGTGGTGGTGGGCGACCTGGATCATCCCTGGCTGCGGGGCTATGTCAACGGTGTCGATCTGGGGCGGATCCGCCTGGGCCAGAAGGTGCGCGTCACGGTGGACGCCTTTCCGGACCGGCCGGTGGAGGGCACTCTCTCCTTTATCGCCGGCGAGGCCGAGTTCACGCCCAAGACCGTTCAGACCGAAGAGGAGCGGGTGCGTCTGATGTACCGTGTCAAGGTGGACCTGCCCAACCCGGAACGCCTGCTCAAACCGGGGATGCCCGCCGACGCGGCGATCGTGGCGGGCGAGTGAGAAGGGGAGCAAGGTTTCGGGATTCCAGGTGTCGGATTCCAGAAATCGCCCGGGATGACATTTTCCCGGGATCGGCCCCAGGATGTTCCAGACCAGGATGTTCCAGACAATGACGAGACAAATCGCTTGATCCCTTCCCATGACGCGGATAATGCCGTTTTGGCCCGGGGCCTGACCCGGCGTTTCGGCGATCTCGCCGCTCTGGACGGCCTCGACCTCACGGTGGCCTACGGCGAGATCTTCGGACTGGTGGGCCCGGACGGCGCCGGCAAGACCACCGCTTTGCGCATTCTCGCCGGTATCCTGGTCCCCGACGCCGGAGCGGTGCGGGTGGCCGGCGTGGACGTGGCCGCCGACCCCACCGGGGTGCGCGACCACCTCGCCTACATGAGCCAGCGTTTCGGGCTCTATCCGGACCTGACGGTGGATGAAAACATCGATTTTTACGCGGATCTGTACGGGGTGGGACGGCGAGCACGCCGGGAACCGGTGGCCGAGCTGCTGGCGCTCTCGGGCATGAGCCCTTTCCGTCGCCGGCTGGCCGGAGACCTTTCCGGCGGCATGAAACAGAAGCTGCAGCTCATCTGCGCGCTGATTCACACCCCCAAGGTGCTCCTCCTCGACGAGCCCACCAACGGGGTGGACCCGGTGAGCCGGCGCGAGTTCTGGAACATCCTCTACCGTCTGCTGGACCGGGAGGTGGCCATCGTGGTCACCACCGCCTACCTCGACGAGGCGGAGCGCTGCACTCGCATCGGGATGATCGACGCCGGACGGATCATCGCCTCGGGCACGGCCGCCGAGATTCGCGGCCGCATGCGGGGGCGGATTCTGGCGGTGCGCAGCGACCAGGCGCGGCGGGTGCAGCATCTGTTGCAGGAGACGGGGGAATGGGGCCGGGTGGATCTCTTCGGGGACCGGGTCCACCTGGTGGTCGAAGACTTGAAGACCGCCGCCGACCGGGTGTCGGCCCGGCTCACTGCGGCCGGGATAACCTTCGATGCTCCCCGGGAGGCCGCCCCGAGCCTGGAGGACGTCTTCGTCAGCGTTCTGCAGCGGCCTGGCGCCGCCGAGACGCCCCGGGCGGCCCCGGTGTTCGCCGCCCAGGCGCGTTCCAAGGGGGAGACGGCGGTGGTCGTCTCGGACCTGACCCGGCGTTTCAAGCGTTTCACGGCGGTGGACCGGATCCGTTTCGAGGTGGCCGGGGGGGAAGTCTTCGGGTTCCTCGGCCCCAACGGTGCCGGCAAGAGCACCACCATCCGCATGCTCTGCGGTCTGCTGCGGCCCAGCGAGGGACGAGCCGAGGTAGCCGGATTCGACGTGGCCACGCATGCCGAGGCCGTCAAGCATCACATCGGATACATGAGCCAGAAGTTTTCCCTCTACGACGATCTCACCGTCTCCGAGAACATCGATTTTTACGGCGGCATTTACGGGCTGGAAGGCGGCCGCCTATCCCAGCGACGCGAGTGGGCCCTGGCGATGGCGGGCCTGGCCGACCGCAAGGACAGCCTTACCCGGATCCTCGGTGGCGGTTTGAAGCAGCGCCTGGCTCTGGCCTGCGCCGTGCTGCACCAGCCGCCGATCCTTTTCTTGGACGAGCCCACCAGCGGGGTGGACCCCTTGAGCCGTCGCCGCTTCTGGGACCTGATCTACGTTCTGGCCGAAGGCGGGGTGACGGTCTTCGTCACCACCCACTACATGCAGGAGGCGGAGTACTGCGACCGGGTGGCCATGATCTACCGGGGGCGGCTCATCGCCCTGGGCACTCCGGCCGAACTCAAGACCCATAGCATTGCCGGTCACATCGTGGACGTGCGCTGCGACCGGCCCCGGGCGGCCCGCAAGGCCGTGGCCGGCCTGCCCGGCGTGCGGGAAGCGGCGCTCTTCGGCGCCGGTCTGCATGTGGTGACCGACGATGCCACGGCGGCCACGGCGGCCATCGGCCGCACCCTGGAGGCGCAGGGCATCGCGGTGGAGCGCATCGAAGCCGTCCCTCCGGGCATGGAAGACGTTTTCGTGGCCCTCATCGAAACCCATGACCGGGAGAACGGGAAGGAGGCTGTCCATGCCTGAGTCGGCCGCCGTCCGCAGCCTGCGGCGCACCGCGGCCATGGCGCGCAAGGAGGCCATCCACCTGCGCCGCGACTGGCGCAGCCTGCTGCTGGCCCTGGCCATCCCCGTGCTCCTGATCCTGCTTTTCGGCTATGCGTTGACGCTGGACCTGAAAAACGTGCCCACCGTGGTCTGGGACCAGTCCCGCACCCCCCGCAGCCGGGACCTGATCTCCCTGATCGAGGGGTCGGCCTACTTCGACCTGCGTGCCCTGCATCAAAGCGAAAGGGAACTGCGCGCCGACCTGGATGCCGGGCGGGCCATGGTGGCCATGGTGATTCCGTCCGATTTCGCCGAGCGCGTCGATTCGGGTCGACCGGTGACCGTGGAGGCCCTGGTGGACGGCAGCGATGCCAACACATCGCGCCTGGCGGCCAGCTACGCCCGGAGCCTGGGGTTGATCTTCAACCGGCGGCTGACCGTTCACTTGGAAACCCCGGGGGTAACCCTGGTTTCCCGGGCCTGGTACAACCCGGCCCTTCGCAGCCCCAACGCCCTGCTGCCGGGGATCGTGGCCATTGTGATGATGGTCATCGCCGCCATGCTCACCAGCGTCACCGTGGCCCGGGAATGGGAAACGGGCACCATGGAACAGCTCATCGGCACGCCCATCCGGGCCGGTGAACTGATCTGCGGCAAGGTGGCGCCCTACTTCGTGGTGGGCATGGCCGACGTGGCCATCGCCGTGGGCCTGAGCCGCTGGCTGTTCGGGGTTCCCCTGCGGGGGCACCCGGCCTTGCTCTTTGCCACGGCGGCGGTGTTCCTCATCGGGGCGCTCTTCTTCGGCCTCACGCTGAGCATCCGTCTCAAGAGCCAGGTCCTGGCCAACCAGATCGCCCTGGCAGCGGGATTTCTGCCGACCCTGATTCTTTCGGGATTCGTCTTCGCCATCGAGAACATGCCGGCGGCGCTCCAGTACCTGACCTACATCGTGCCGGCCCGCTACCTCATCGCCATCATGCGCGGCATCTTCATGAAGGGCATCGGCCTGGAGATCCTCTGGCTCGATGCGTTGCTGCTGCTCGTTTATGCCCTGGCCATGATCGCCGCGGCCCGGGGCGGATTGAAGCTGAGGCTGGAATGACGAAACGGCTCAAGCCGATGCTGGTCAAGGAGTTTCTGCAGATGTTGCGGGACCCGCGCATGCGCCTGGTGGTTTTCGGCATGCCGGTGATGCAGATGCTGATCATGGCCTTCGCCCTGACCACCGACGTGAACCGCATCCGCACCGCTCTCTACGACGGGGACCGCAGCGTCGCCTCCCGCGCCCTGGCCGACGCCTTCGGTGCCGGCGGTTATTTTCGCATCGTGGCGGCCCCCGAAACCGAAACCGGGTTGCGCCGGATTCTGGACGCCGGGAAGGCGCGGGCCGTGGTGGCCATCCCCGCCGGTTTCAGCCGCGATTTGAGTGCCGGTCGGCCGGCGCCGGTGCAGGTGATCTGCGACGGCACCGACAGCAACACCACCGCCATCGTCCTGGGCTACGCCGAGGCCATCGTCGCCGGGTTCAACGCCGGCCAGGGCGCCGGGGGTGGGCCGGTGACCGTGGCGGTGCGGGCTTGGTACAACGCCAACCAGGAAAGCCCTCTCTACTATGTGCCGGCCCTCATCGCCGTGATGCTTCTGGTTTTTTCCATCATGCTGACCAGTATCGGCATCGTGCGGGAAAAGGAGATCGGCACCATCGAGCAGGTGATGGTCACCCCCATCGCCAACATCGAGTTCATCCTGGGCAAGACCATCCCCTACCTGATCACGGGCTACTTGACCATGACGGCGATGCTGGCGGCGGCGGTGGCAATTTTCGGGGTGCGGATCCATGGGAGTCTCCTCCTGCTCTACGTGCTCACCGGGATCTACCTCGTCGGCAACCTGGGGCTCGCCCTGTGGATCAGCGCCGGGGCCCGCACCCAGCAGCAGGCCCTGCTCACCGCCTTTCTCCTCATCATGCCCTGCGTGATGCTCTCCGGGTTCATGTTTCCCATTCACAACATGCCCCTGATGGTCCAGGCGGCCACCTGGCTCAACCCCATGCGCTGGTATCTGACCATTCTGCGCGGGGTGGTGACCAAGGGCGTCGGGCTGGCCACCCTCTGGCCGGCCGTGGCGGCTCAGAGCGCCTTGGCGGTGGGGTTTGTCCTTCTCGCCTCCCGGCGATTCCGCAAGACCCTGCGGTAGGGACGGATGCGAGGCGCGAATCTCGCGAACGAAAATTTGTCCGGGGGATGTTCGGTTCGGGTCTTCATTGCGTTGGCACCCCGGGTGCGTTATGAGCAGGCAGGATTTTCCATTCAACCCAAACGGAGAAGCCGGCATGAAAACACGAATGCGCATCTGGAAAGGCGGCTTGATCTTGGCGCTGGGGATGGCGTTGTGGATCGGTTTGGGGGAGGCCGAGGCCGGAAGCGACTGGCTCAAGACCGGCGGGGATCTGCTCAAGCAGGCTACCGGTTCGCCGGCCGCCGGGGGGAAAAGCAGTGAAGGCGCCCTGGCGCCCGCGGAGATCGGCGAAGGGCTCAAGGAGGCGCTGCGCGTCGGCACGGACCGGGTGGTGGGCCGGCTGGGCGCGGCGGATGGTTTCAACGCCGACCCCAAGGTGCACATTCCTCTGCCCAAGAGCCTGCAGACGGTTCACCAGGCCCTCTCGCGCGTCGGCATGGGGGGGATGACCCAGGATCTCGAGCTGCGCCTCAATCGCGCCGCCGAGGCCGCGACCCCCAAAGCCAGGGACCTGTTTCTGGACGCGATTTCCCGGATGACCATCGCGGACGCCCAAAAGATCTGGAAAGGGCCCTCTGACGCGGCCACCCGATACTTCGAAGGCAAGATGAGCGCGCCGCTGGCCGCGGTAATGCGGCCGGTGGTGGAAGAAAGTCTGACGGCGGCCGGGGCGGTCCAGGCCTATGACCAGGTCATGGGCCGATACCGGAGCCTTCCCCTCGTGCCCGACCTGAAGGCGGACCTGACCGGGCACGTCGTCGATGGCGCCCTCGGCGGTATTTTCAGCTACCTGGCCGAGGAGGAGGCCGCCATTCGTGCCAACCCGGCCCGTCGCACCACCGAATTGCTCAAGAAGGTGTTCGGTTCAACCAACTGATTCCCCATGCGCCTGCTGCCCATTCTCATTTTCGTGCTGACGTACCTCGGGGTGGCGCTGGGACATGTGCCGTGGCTGACCCTGGACCGTACCGGAATCGCCCTGCTGGGGGCCATCGCCATGGTGGCTTCCGGCGCCTTGCCGCTGGATTTTGCGCTCGGCGCCATCGACCACGGGACGATCCTGCTGCTCTTCGCCCTGATGATCGTATCGGCCCAGCTCCGGCTGGGCGGATTCTACACCCGCGTGGCCCTCCACAGCGCCGGGCTGCTCGACCGCCCCTACCTGTTCCTCTTCGCCGGCATGCTGCTGAGCGCCGTGCTTAGCGCCGTACTGGCCAACGATATCGTCTGCCTGGCCTTCGCCCCGGCCATCGCCGTCAGCGTGCGCCGTGCCCGCCTCAACCCGGCCCCGTTTCTGCTCGGCCTGGCGCTGGCGAGCAACATCGGATCAGCGGCCACCCTCATCGGCAACCCTCAGAACATGCTCATCGGCCAGGTGGGGCGCATGGCCTTTGGCCCGTTTCTCGCCTGGTGCCTGCCACCGACCCTCGTCAGCCTGCTCATCGCCTTCGTTTTCTTGTGCGGCCTTTATCGTGGGCGGCTGACCGATCCCGGCCTCCGGACCCTCCCGCCCGACGACTGCCGTCTCCAGCCTTTCAACCGGTGGCAGAGCACCAAGGGGATCACGGCCACCACGGTGCTCATCGTCCTGTTTTTCACCGGGATTCCGCGCGAGTTGTCCGCCCTGGCCATGGCGGGGCTGCTCCTGTGCAGCCGACGCATGAAGTCCCGCGAGATCCTCGCCCTGGTCGACTGGCACCTGATCACCCTGTTTTGCGCGCTGTTCATCGTCATCGAGGGGATCAGCCTCCAGGGGGGGCCGGAATGGATGCTGGACAGGCTGGCCGCCCGGGGAATTTCGCTTCGCGATCTGCCCGTGCTCGCCGGAGTCGCCGCCCTTTTGAGCAATCTGGTGAGCAACGTGCCGGCCGTGATGCTGCTGGTGCGCTTCCTGGATGCGGGGGCACCGGCGCAGTGGTACACCTTGGCGGTGGCCAGCACCTTCGCCGGCAACCTGATTCTCATCGGCTCCATCGCCAACCTTATCGTGGTGGAGCAGGCGCGCAACTGCGGGGTAGAGATCGGTTTCGTCGAGCACGCCCGGGTGGGGATCCCCACAACCCTGGCGAGCCTGGCGGTGCTTTGGGGATGGATCCATTTGGCCGGATGAGCGGCTCGGAAAAGGTTGCAGGTTTCGGGTTTCAGGCTTGGGAATGGGGAAAGGGCCGGCTGGTGGTGGAGGAAGGGGAAGGTCCGAAATTCACCTCCCGAAATCGGACCTTTCGGCAACCGCCAAAAGGGTCAAAAAATGCTGTCCTTAGCATCCGATTTCGGTTAATAGAGCCCACACGGAGCGAGGTGGAACCGACCTGGACCAACGGGTTCCACCTGCCGCGCCGCCCCCGTCACCGATGGGAGCGGCGGCCGCCGCTTTTCCGTTGGCAGACCAGATTCTTAGGATTGCGCATGAGCAGCGCACCAAAACGCATCCTCGTCATCTCCGCCGATCCGTCCCATTGCAACGCCATCGAGGCGGCTCTCAAGGACCGTTACCGGGTCCAGGGGGCAAGTGCCCTCGCGCGCGGGTTCGAGCTGTTCCAGGCCCAGCGCTATGAGGTCACCTTCATCGACTTGGCCGCCTTGGCCGAGGGCGAGCGCCCCGTGGATTACAAGCAGGCGCTCAATCGGTTTTTTCAGGTCTACCCCACCGCCGGCGTCGTGGTGATGTGCACCCCGGCGACCCTGCGCGAGGCGGTGGCCGCCGTCAAGGCCGGGGCCAACGATTATTTGATCTGCCCGGTGGAATCCGACGAGGTCAAGCTGATCATCGATCATTTCTTCGATGCGCGGATCCGAGAGAGCGAACTGGACTACCTCTGGGATCAGTTCTGGGAAAAAGACGCCCTGGACCTGGTGCGCACCCGCAGCCCCTTGATGCGCGGCGTTTTCCAGAAGCTGCGCTCGGTGGCCCCCACCAAGACCACGGTCCTGCTCACCGGCGAGACCGGCACCGGCAAGGGGGTCATGGCCCAGTTGATTCACAAGCACAGCAACCGGCGGGACCGGCAATTCATAAGCGTCCACTGTGGCGCCATTCCCGATACCCTGCTGGAGAGCGAACTGTTCGGGCATGAAAAGGGCGCCTTCACCGGCGCCACCCGGCGCAAGCTCGGCAAGTTCGAAATCGCCAGGGACGGCACGATTTTCCTGGACGAGGTGGCCTCCATCAGCGCCGCGGCCCAGGTCAAACTGCTCAAGGTGCTTCAGGAGCGGACTTATGAGCGGGTCGGTGGGGAGCAGACCCTCGAGGCCCAGGCGCGCATCATCGCCGCCACCAATATGGATCTGAAGGAGATGACCGAGGCCGGAACCTTTCGCAAGGACCTGTTCTACCGGCTCAACGTCTTTCCTATCGAAATCCCGCCCCTGCGTGAACGCAAGGAGGACCTTTCGCTGCTGGCCGAGTTGTTCGTTCAGCGGCTCAATCAGTTCTACAACAAGGAAATTGCCGGGGTTCACCCGGCGGTGCTCGGCGCTTTCGATGCCTACGACTGGCCCGGAAACATCCGGGAACTGGAGAATCTCATCGAGCGGGCCTACATCCTGGAAACGAGCAAGCTGCTAACGCCGGAGAGCTTCCCTGGCGAGTTGTTCAGCACCGCGCCCGTCGCCCAGGTCCCCATGGACGCTTCTCACACCCTGGCCGAGGTCCGGCGCCGCGGCATCGAACACATCGAGCGGCAGTATCTCAAGGAGTTGCTCACCGCCCAGCACGGCCGGATCAAAAACTCCGCCGAACAGGCCGGCATTACCACCCGCCAACTTCACAAGTTGCTCACCCGTTATCATATCCACAAGGAAGACTACAAAAACTGAAAAAAGGAACACCGGATTCTTCCCGTCGACGAAGTGGAACGTCCGGTTCCGACGCCCGACGGGTTGACGGGCCGGATGGACGATGCCGCGGCAGGGTGCGATGCCATGGGAAAGCTTGCCCGTGGCCGACGCGCGGGGCGTGATGGCTGCCGGCAATCGATTCACGCCGACTGTTGGCACGTCTGTTGCTCTGCTGGGGTAAGTTTGAAAGCAGGCGGACAGGTCCGTCCAGGGACAAGAAGGAGGAGAGATGCGTCGGATGGGGAGTTGGACCCCGGTGTTTGCCGTGGCGGTGGTGGCGGCGCTGGTGACCCTGGCGGGGGCCGGCGAGGTGCCCACGGTGGAGCTGACCGGGGAAATCAACGAGATCTACCAGTTGGTCACCGAAGGCGGAGAAGTCTACGAGATCGGCATCAACGATGTGGGCAACGACCTGGTGGACAGCCACATCAACGAGAAGGTGCGCGTCCGCGGGACGATCAGCACGGCGGAAGACGGCGCCCGGGTCATCATGGTGACGTCTTTTGAAGTGATCTCCGAATAGCGGCCCGCCTTCGCGAGGCGCCTTGCATGAAAAAAAGAAAAGACTTCCGCGACCAGGAAACTCGAGAAACCATTGCTGGCGTCGTGACGCCTTGCGGATGGGACGAGAACGGCCGGATCACCGCGGTGATGCTTTCGGCCCTGGACGATGAAGAGTATCTGATCGAGAACGGTGAAAAATTCATCGACCTCGTCCATCACAACGTCCGGGCCAGCGGTGTCGTGAAGCGCGATCCCAAGCGTTTTCGCACCATCACCATCAAGAAGATCGTTTTGACCGAGCCCCCCGCCCCGGAAGAAACCGAGGACGGTTGGATCATCGAATCCCGAGGCTGACGCGCTTCTCCCGGTGTGCGCGGAAAAAATGCCACCCCCAAAAGGGCGGCGGACGGCCCGAATGGGGGCGCTGACCGCCGACGCCGGCGGGATTCACTTTTAGGCCGCCCCGACGGGCGGTCCCCGAAAGGAGCATACAACGCATGAACAAACAGGAACTGATTGTCGAAGTCGAAAAGGCGATAGCCGACCGCAAAGCGGCCCGTACCGCGGTGGAAAGTCTGTTACAGCGCATCGAACAGGCGCTGCAGAAAGGGGATGCGGTCACGTTGACCGGTTTCGGCGCCTTCAAGGTGATCGAGCGCCGGGCCCGCACCGGCAGAAACCCGAAAACCGGTGCGCCTCTGCCCATCCCGGCCCGCCGCTCGGTGACTTTCACGCCGGGAAAAACTCTGCGCGAGGCCGTTGTCGACTGAGACTTTCCCGCCATTGTTCTTCATGTCATCAAGGGGTGGGGATTGGGATCTGCAAGCGTCTGGGAAAAAACACCCGGGGAGCGGTTTCCCGCCGCGAACGACCGGGACCGGTTACGACGGTTGGTCAGGCGGAAAGCTGTTCTGCCGGAAGGTCCGCGCATGCCAGGCGTTTTTCACCGGGGAGTCGGGTTTGACAGGCGTCCGGCGCCGATGTACATGAAAAACGACACCGCATCCAATGCCTGATCCGCTTGCGAAAACCGGCTGGACGCCAGACCGGGTTTGGCCTCAAGGAGGACAGCAATGCACGACTCCCACGACTACTTGCATGGGCACGATCACCACCATCACGATGCGCCGACGGACTTGCCCTTCGCCGCCAAACTGACCAAACGGCTCGAAAACTGGCATCGGCACAACGAAGACCATCTCGGCGACTATGTGCAATGGGTGGAAGAGGCCGCCGATCAAGGGTATCCGCAGGTGGCGGCCCATCTTCGGGAAGTGGTCGAGATGACCCGGCAGATCAGCGATCGGATTGCCAAGGCCCTCGCGGCGGCCCAGGCGAAAAAGTAAAGCGATCGCAGCCCTGATGAATTTTCCGCGATAGGCGATTTCCGCGACCCACACCAGCGTGGCCCCCTCCTTTTGCACAATGAACCGGATGTGGCGGGACGACGGCATCGGCGTCTCCCGGACCCCGGTTTCCATCAAGGTGATCCCCCGGCGAGTTTTTCCATGGTCAACCGCCTCCGCCGGGGAAGCCCCCTCCTCATATCGGTGATTTCCGGTTCGCACCTATCTGAGGATTTCAACCCGGCCGCGATGTCCAGGATCCGGTGGCCGGTCATTGTTGCTCCTTCGGCCGCCCGCGACCCGTGGGCAGTTTCCCTGACATCCGCCGCCCGCGGCAGTAGTCATCCGCCCAAGCGTAAAATTTCCCCATTCGCCGCCAAAGGGGAGGGCGGATTGCCGGCGCAGTCCACTGGCAACCCGGTGGCCGCCGAAAATGGTGGGTCGGGCGATTCCAAGAGAAAGTGGAACGGATGAGCCAAAATTTCTGTTGCCATCGATGGGGAAATTAGTTATGCAGAAATAAAAGTTTGCAATATTGGCATAAGGGTTGATGCAAATATTGCACAAGATTGCACAAATTTTTTCCATCACAACCCAAGATCGTGGGGTGCGGATCATGCTCAAACGCATTTACGAAAAGCCCCGGTTGGTGTTTGGCTGCGGCAACCCCTTGTTCGGAGACGATGGATTCGGCGCCGAGGTGATCCGGCTGCTCGAAACCGAGTACCACCTCCCGAACGACGTGGCCTGCCTGGATGTGGGCACTGCGGTGCGCGACATCCTTTTCGACATGCTCCTGTCGGGCAAGTATCCCCGACAAATCATCATTGTCGATGCCATGGCCTTCAAGGAGGCGGCGCCTGGCGAAATTTGCGAGATCGGCCTCGACGACATTCAGCCGGCCAAGATCGTCGACTATTCGCTGCACCAGTTTCCCACCACCAACATGCTCAAGGAGCTGCGGCAACACACCGATATCGACGTCCGCATCCTGGTGGTCAACCCCGCGGTGATTCTTCCCGAGGTGCATCCCGGCCTTTCGGAGCCGGTGCAGGCCGCGGTGCGGCCCATGTGCGAGCGGATACTGGGTCTGCTGGCGCCGGTTTCCCAGGGCAGCCCGGGAGGCGATGCCGGAGGCCGCAGCCTCGTTTTCCGGGTCGGTGCCCTCGCCGCCCACCTCGGGGTGCACCGCAACACCGTGACCAACTGGATCAAGACCGGCAAGCTGAACGCCCGGCCCACCATCGGCAAGAAATACCTTGTCGAGGAAACGGAGCTTGAGCGGTTTGCCCGGGACGCGGGCATCGAACAAGCCGCCTGGCGGACCGCGATGGATGCCGGGACCCGTCATTCGCTGGTTCCCGGCGCTTTCCTTTCCACTCCTTCTGACCAGAAAGAGGTTCCCATGTCCCAATCCTCCATCGGAGCGGTAATGGTCGTCGGCGGCGGCATCGCCGGCATCCAGGCGACCCTCGACCTGGCCGAGTCCGGCTTCTTCGTCCACATGGTGGAAAAGAGCGCCGGCATCGGCGGGGTCATGGCGCAGTTGGACAAGACCTACCCCACCAACGACTGCGCCATGTGAATCATCTCCCCGAAACTGGTCGAGGTCGGCCGGCATCTCAACGTGAACCTGCTCACCCTTTCCGAAGTCGTCGGTGTTTCGGGCCGGGAGGGCAACTTCACCGTCACCGTCAAGCAGCATCCCCGTTACATCGACATGGACAAGTGCATCGCCTGCGGGCTGTGCGCGGAAAAATGCCCCAAGAAGGTCGAAGACGAATTCAACATGGGGCTCAACAAGCGCAAGGCGGTCTACATCAAGTACGGCCAGTCCGTGCCGCTCAAATACGCCATCGATCCGGCCCACTGCATCTACTTGACCCGGGGCAAGTGCCGGGCCTGCGAGAAGTTCTGCCCCACCGGGGCCATCAACTTCGACGATAAGGAAAAGATCGTCACCCTCCAGGTGGGGGCGGTGATCCTGGCCCCCGGCTACAAGCCCTTCGATCCGTCGCCCTACGATTTCTACGGGTACAAAAAGATCGGCGATGTTGTCACCAGCCTGGAGTACGAGCGGCTGCTGTCGGCCAGCGGGCCGTGCATGGGACATCTCAAGCGCCCCTCGGACAACCGCGAGCCGCGCCGCATCGCCTGGATCCAGTGCGTCGGCTCCCGCAGTACCAACCGCTGCACCAACGCCTACTGCTCCAGCGTTTGCTGCATGTACGCCATCAAGCAGGCGCTGGTGACCGCCGAACACCTCACCGGCGACGGGTTGCAGCAGAGCATCTTCTACATGGACATCCGCAGCCCGGGAAAGGAGTTCGAACGCTTCTACGAGGACGCCCGGGCCAAGGGGGTCAACTTCGTGCGCGCCAGGCCGCATTCCATCGATCCGGGGCCTGACGGCCACGGCGTGCGCCTGCGCTACACCACCGAAGCCGGCGAGACGCTGGTGGAAGACTTCGACATGACGGTTCTGTCTGTCGGGCTGGAGGCCCCGGCCGACGCGCGCCAGATCGCCGACACCTTCGGCATCACCCTCGATGAATTCGGATTTGCCAGGACCGAGGCCTTTGCGCCGGTGAGCAGCACCCGGCCGGGGGTCTTTGTCACCGGCGCCTTCCAGGGCCCCAAGGCGATTCCGCGATCGGTGGCCGAGGCCTCCACGGCGGCGGCCGAGGCGGCCCACCTGCTCATCGACGCCCGCGGCACCCTCACCCATGAAAAAACCTATCCGGCCGAAAGGGACGTCTCCGGCGAAGCGGCGCGCATCGGCGTTTTCGTCTGCTCCTGCGGCATCAACATCGCCGGGGTGGTGGATGTGAAGGCGGTGGCCGCCTATGCGGCCACCTTGCCCAACGTGGTCTTCGTGGACAACAATCTGTTTACCTGCTCGGCCGACACCCAGGTTCTGATCGCCAAGAAGATCGCCGAGCATGGGCTCAACCGCATCGTAGTGGCCGCCTGCACCCCGCGGACCCACGAGCCGCTGTTTCAGGAAACGCTCAAGGAGACCGGCCTCAACGCCTATCTGATCGAGATGGCCAACATCCGCAACCAGAACGCCTGGGTTCATCAGAAGATGCCCGAGCGGGCCACGGAAAAGGCCAAGGACCAGGTGCGCATGGCCGTGGCCAAGGCCTCGCGCATGGCCCCGCTGGACCGCCTGCGGGTCGCCGTCAACCAGAAGGCCCTGGTGATCGGCGGCGGCGTGGCCGGCATGACCGCGGCCCTGACCCTGGCCGATCAGAAGATCCCCGTCGTGCTGCTGGAAAGCTCCGGTCGTCTCGGCGGCAACGCCTGGCGCCTGACGGATACCGACACCGGCGTGCCGATCCGTCCGATGCTCGAAGATCTGATCGGCCAGGTGGAAGGCCATCCGGAGATCCGGGTGATGAAAAACGCCCGGCTCAAGACGGCGGTGGGCTCGGTGGGCAACTTCGTCAGCCAGATCGAGGTAGACGGGCAGACCCTGGCCGTCACCTACGGGGCCGCCGTGGTGGCCGTCGGGGCCCGGGAGGCGGTGCCGGAGGAATACAGCTACGGCGAAAGCGACCGGGTCATGACCCACCTGGAGTTTGACGCCTTCGCCGATGGCCACGGCGTGGAAATCAAACAGGCTTCCAGCGTGGTCTTCATCCAGTGCGTCGGCTCCCGGGAGCCCAAGCGGCCCTATTGCAGCCGGGTCTGCTGCACCCACACGATGAAAAGCGCCATCCGCCTCAAGACCCTCAATCCGGACGTGCAGATTTATGTTCTATACCGCGACATCCGCACCTACGGCAAACGCGAGGTCCTCTATCAGAAGGCCCGCGAGCTGGGGGTGATCTTCATCCGCTACGAGGTGGAAAGCAAACCGTCCGTCCGGCCGGAAGCCTCGGGACTGACGGTGTCCGTCTTCGATCCGATTTTGCAGCGCCCCCTGGAACTGTCCGCCGACTACCTGGTGCTGGCGGCGGCGGTGGAGCCCAATGACGACCGTCAGTTGGTGGAGCTGTATAAGTGCGGCCAGAACGAGGACGGTTTTCTCAACGAGGCCCATCCCAAGCTGCGCCCGGTGGACATGTCGGTGGACGGGCTCTTTGTGGCCGGCCTGTGCAACTACCCCAAGCCGGTGGATGAAAGCATCGCCCAGGCCAAGGCGGCCGCGGCTCGCGCCGCGGTGCTGCTGGCCCGCCATGAGATGCATCTGGATGCCATCAAGAGTTTTGTCACGGCAGATTGCGACGGGTGCGCCCTGTGCGTGGATGTCTGCCCGTACCGGGCGATTTCCCTGGAAGAGTTCCAGGACGCCGATGGCCATCCGCGCAAGCGCATCAAAACAGATCCGGCCCTGTGCAAGGGGTGCGGGCTGTGCATGGCCACCTGCCCCAAGGGGGGTGTCCTGGTGCACGGATTCACGCTGGAGCAGATCGGCGCCCAGGTGGAAGCGGCGTTGAAAGTGCCTAAAGTGAGCTAAAGTGAGCTAAAGTTAAGGAATTCTGGCAGTTTTATAAAAACCACCGGAGCGCAGCGACACCACAACTTTAGGCACTTTAGGCACTCGTCACTTTAGGCACTTTAGGCACTTATAACTTTAGTCACTTAAGATATTTTTCCCATATTCAGAAAGGAGTCGGATCATGGCCGACAACTTCGAACCTGCGATCATCGGTTTTCTGTGCAACTGGTGCGCCTATGCCGGCGGCGACTTGGCCGGCGTCTCCCGGTTGCAGTACCCGCCCAACATGCGCGCCGTCCGGGTGATGTGCTCGGGGATGGTCCATCCGGACCTGGTGGTGGGTGCCTTGCGCAAGGGGGCCGACGGCGTCATCGTCATGGGCTGACACCTCGGTGAATGCCATTACCTGGACGGTAATGTCAAAGCTCTGGGCCGCGCCGCAGCCATCCGCATCGTTCTGGAGGATCTGGGGATCGATCCGGAGCGTTTCGCCATCGAGTGGGTCTCGTCCGCCGAAGCCCCGCGGTTTGCCGAGGTGGTGACGCGCTTCACCGAAAAGATCCGGTCTCTGGGCCCCAACCGCGCCGCGGCGCCGGAAGCGGCGGCCGAAGCCGCCGCCTGACCGGTGTGAAAAGGAGAAGATCATGAAAACCTTTTTCGACCTGATCCAGGAAGTCCAGAAACCCGGCCTCTGCCATCGCTGCGGCGGTTGCGTGACCTTCTGCACGGCCGTCAACTACGGCGCCCTGGAACTCGACGACGACGGAAAGCCGCGCTACGGTGACATCGAAAAATGCATCGAATGCGGCCTGTGCTACGCCATCTGCCCGGAGATCGACGAACTGGAGGAGGAAACGCGCCGGCGGGCCGCCTGGAGCGCGCCCATGGGCCGGATCATCGAGACCAGCGTGGCCCGGGCCAGCGATGCCGCGGTGCGGCAGCACGCCACCGACGGCGGGGTCGTCACCGCCATCCTTTTGCACCTCTTCGACCGGGGGCGCATCGACGGGGCCATCGTGGCCAAGCAGGTGGGCCCGTTTCAACGTCGCCCGTTTCTGGCCACCACCCGCGACGAGATTCTCGAATCGGCCGGCTTTTTCTTCGATACCTCCCACGGGATGAAAAGCTTCAGCGACCAGTACATGACCTATTCCTCCATCGAAGAGTTCGATCCCATGGTCAAAAAGGGATTGCATCGCGTGGCGCTGGTGGGCACACCCTGCCAGATCAAGTCGGTGCGGCGTATGCAGACCATGGGGCTGGTGCCCTCGGATGCGATCCATTTCTGTTTCGGCCTGTTTTGCTCGGGCAACTTCGTTTTCGGGGAAAAGGAGCGGGCCGATCTGGCCGCGGCCCACGGGTTCGACTGGAACCAGGTGCGCAAGATCAACATCAAGGAAGCGTTGATGCTGCACATGAAGACTGGAGAAGTGAAGACGATTCCGCTGGAAGATCTGGCATCGATTCGCCGATATGCCTGCCGTTTCTGCCCGGACTACGCGGCCGAATTCGCCGACATCTCCTTCGGCGGCATCGGGGCCAAGGAGGGATGGACCACGGCCATCACCCGCACGCCCGTCGGCCGGGCGGTGTTTTCCGACGCCCGCACGGCAGGGGCGCTGGAGTGTTTCCGCTACCAGGACGATCCCCGCTACGCCAGCACCGCCCTGGAAAAGGTGCAGGAATGGTCCCGGCGCAAGAAGGAAAGCGCCGCGGAATTTCGCAAGGAGCTGGGCGCCCGATCCGTTCGGGTCAAGGCGTAAGGCCCGGTCTGCAACCGGATCGGCGGGCCGGCGCCTCGGCCCCCGATCGTCAGGAGGGATGGAAGATGACGGTAAAAGTGGCAAGCGAATGGCTCAACTCCTGTTCGGGATGCGAGATCGCCATCATAGACCTGGGAGAACGCTTGCTGGACGTGCTCAAGGTGGCCGATTTCGTCCATCTGCCGGCGCTGATGGACCACAAGTACTTCGGCCAGCTCGGCGACGGCCGCCATATGGAAATCCCCGAGGCCGACGTGGGGCTGATCAGCGGGGCGATCCGCAACACCGAACACCTGGAAGTCGCCCTGGAGATGCGCCGGCGCTGCAAGACGATCATCGCCCTGGGCACCTGCGCCACCCATGGCGGGATCCCGGCCCTGTCCAACTCTTATACGCCGGAAGAGATTCTCCACCGGTACTACACCACCGAAAGCACCGACGCGCCGGAGCGCCGCCCCGACCCGACCATCGTGCCGCCGCTGCTCGACCGCTGCTACGCCCTGGACGAGAAGATCGCGGTGGACATCTACCTGCCCGGCTGCCCCCCGCATCCGGACCACATCTTCGGGGCCCTGACGGCCCTGGTGGAAGGCCGGCCGCCGGTGCTGCCGGGAAAAAGCGTCTGTGACGTTTGCCCGACGCGGCGCGAGGGCAAGGGGCAGCTCCAGAAGCTGCGGCGGTTTCTCGAAGCGCCGGTGTACGCCGAGCCCGGCGCGCCGTTGGACGAAATGCGCTGTCTGCTCGAACAGGGATTTCTCTGCATGGGACCGGTCACCCGCGCCGGTTGCGGCGGGCTCGACGGTCCGCCGCGGTGCATCGCGGCCCGGGTCCCCTGCCGGGGCTGCTACGGGCCGGTGCGCCAGGACGGCAACCCGCGTCTGGACATGCTCAACGCCCTGGCTTCCAACGGAATCGACATCCAAAGCCTGCCCGAGAGCATTTCGATGCTGCGTTTTGCCGGAGCGCACGGGCTGCTGCGTCCGGCAGGAAAAAGAAAGGAGTCGTAAACCATGTCCCGGGTCATCAACATTCAGCCCATCACCCGCATCGAGGGGCATGCCTCCATCGGCATCGAACTCGACGACGCGGGCAACGTGAACCAGGCGCGGGTCAACATCCTGTCCATGCGCGGGTTCGAGAAGTTCGTGGAGGGCAAGCCCGCCGAGGAGCTGCCGCGGATCGTCAGCCGCATCTGCGGCATTTGCCCATGGATGCACCACCTGGCGTCCAACAAGGCGGTGGATGGCTGCTTCGGCGTCACCCCGACACCGGCCGGCGGCAAGCTGCGCGAGCTGATGCAGGCCATTTCCCACGCCGAAGACAAGCTGCTGCACTTTTTCTTTCTGGCCGCCGCCGATTTCGTCATCGGGCCGGATACCGACTATGCCGTGCGCAACGTGATCGGCATCGTCAAGAGCAACCCGGACCTGGCCCAGCGGGTCGTCAAGATGCGCCAATTGGCCAAGATGACCCTGGACCAGTTTTCCAACAAGGCGATTCATCCCATCGCCGGGGTGCCGGGCGGCTTTTCCAAGCCCTTACGGGAGGAAGACCGCATCGAGATCCTCAGCCGGATGCGCCAGCTTCTCGATTTCGCCCTCTTCACCATGGACCTGGCCAAGAAGGACATCTTCCCCAAGTACATGGAGGCGATTCAGACCATCGGCGTCATCCGGACCGGCTTCATCGGCACGGTGGACGACGACGGGGCCCTGAACCTCTACAACGGCAAGCTGCGCTTGATGCGGCCCGACGGCAGCATCACCGCGTTTGCCTACGAGGATTACACCGATTACATCGGCGAGCAGGTGCTCCCCTTTTCCTACGGCAAGTTTCCCTATGCGCGCTGCTGGAACGAGGGCTTCTCCCTGGATCTGGACGAGCCCCGGGGGGTCTACCGGTCCAACACCCTGGCCCGCATCAACGTGGCCGACAAGATTGCCACGCCCCGGGCCCAGGCCGAACTGGAGGAGTTTCGCCAGCACTTCGGCCGGCCGGCCCAGGCTACCCTGCTGTACCACTGGGCCCGGCTCATCGAGGAGGTGTACGCCTGCGAACGGGCCATCGAGATCCTGGAGGATCCGGAAATCACCGATCCGAACGTACGGGCAGCCGTGGCGCCCAAGGCCGGCCGTGGCGTGGGCTGCGTGGAAGCGCCTCGCGGCACTCTCATCCACGACTACACCACGGATGAGAACGGCCTGATTCTGCACGCCAACATGATCGTGGGCACCACCCACAACCTCGGGCCCATCAACATGAGCGTCGATCAGGCGGCCCGGGAACTGATCCACGACGGGGTGGTCAACGAGGGAATCCTCAACCGGATCGAGATGGCGGTGCGCGCCTACGACCCGTGAATTTCCTGCGCGACGCATCGCCTGGACGGCGATCACGGCATCACCATCACCATCAGCGACGCTTCCCATAACGTCGTCCGGCGCTGGCCCGAGAGGGAGGGGCGCCTCCTGTAGCCATCCATCACGGACAATGGACAAAACCCTGCCGTCCAGCGGCAGGCGATCCAAGGCCGGGGGCAGCCATGCTCCCGGCCGATTCTTTTGGAGTTCGACAGGTGGCCGTTCCCGGGGGCTTGACAACGCGATAGCGATGCCTGATGAATACTTTGGCATGCGCTGATCCATTTCGAAATTGCGATCCGGGGAAGCTTCATCCCGCAACGACCAAACGCTCCATTCATTCCGCCGGAAGGATGAAGCAGTCTCGATGAGAGGCTTCTTCCGAGGGCATTTAGGAGGATCCGATGAAAATACTCGTGGCCTATGACGGTTCGGCGGCCAGTAACAGAGCGCTGAACCTGGCAATTGACAAGGCAAAGGCCAACGGTGCGCGGGTCTATGTCGTCACCTCGATGAGCAAGGGCACCCAGAGCCAGTTGCACGACATTCAGGAAACAGAGAAGAAACTGGATGAAATCAAGAAGATGCTCCAGGACCAAAACATTTCCGCCGATACCGCGCTATTGATCCGAGGGGTGGAGCCTGGGGAGGATGTGGTCGAATTCGCGAAGGAAAACGAAATCGATGAGATTTTTGTGGCGATCAGAAAACGCTCCAGGGTGGAAAAGATGATTCTCGGATCGACGGCGCAATACGTGATTCTGAACGCCCATTGCCCGGTGATCACGGTGAAATGAGCCGTTTCCCGAACGTTGTGAAAATCCTTTCTTATGAATGATTCCGCCGGCGCGCGGCCTGCCTTGACACGCCATCCCAACGGGTTCGGGTTTTGCGCCGCTCGCGCCATTGCGCGACGGCGCGGGGAACTGGCCCCCCCGGGAGCATGGTGGAGCGCGCGGCGGCACCCGTCCCTCATTCGACGCCTGTGTCCCGTCCAACGTCGCTCCTCGCGAGGGGCGCCGGCTGCAGCATGCCATTGAAGGCCCGAAATTTGGGACCAGCGTGAGAGAGCCCCCGCCCCCCATCCCACCCTGTCCCCATCCTTCCGGCACCGGTGGCGGCGGCAGGGCGCACCGTTTCAAGGGGATCCCCTTCCGTGTTCGGACCGTGTTGCATTTATCGGCTCAAGATGGTATGAAACTCTGTGTTTCAATGTAATATTAATATATTAGAAGGTAATTCCCCCATGAGCGGTCCGATCTTCGCGTCGTTGCACGGTATCCATGCCAGGGTTGTTTCCGGAAGGTTTTGATGGCGTCTGTGTCTCCCGAGATTGATGGCAAGCTGCGTATTGCAAGCGCCAGCGATATCGTTGCGGTACGCAAAAGCGTGCGCGAAGTGGCGGCGGTGATGGGGTTCGATGTTGTCCGCAGCACCCGCATCGTTACCGCCGCCGCCGAGCTGGCGCGGAACATCATTCATTATGCCGGTTCCGGGGAACTGACCTGGAAATCGGTGGCACACGAAGGACGCAAGGGGCTTCGTCTCGAATTTCTCGACCATGGCCCGGGCATCGCCGACATTTCCCAGGCCATGGCTCCGGGCTACAGCAGCTCCGGAGGGCTCGGCATGGGGTTGCCTGGCGCCAAGCGGTTGGCCGATGAGATGATCGTGCAGTCGGAGGCCGGCAAGGGGACGAACGTGGTGATCCTCCAGTGGCTGCCGTTGTGAGTCCCCACTGCCGGAAAGGCGGCACGTTCGATTGACAGAATTTGTGGAGAAGGACGCAGATGGCCAATCTTCTGATCGTGGACGATGAAGCCCAGATACGCCTGATGCTCAGCCAGATGCTCACCGCCAAAGGGCATCAATGCACGTGCGCCGCCGATCCGGACGAGGCCCGAAGCCTGTTGAAAGGCGCTTCCTTTGACTTGATTCTATGCGACATCAACATGCCCGGGGAAAACGGGATGAGCCTGATGCGCGACATCCTGCCCCGTTACCCGGATACCGCCGCCATCATGGTCACTGGCATCGACGATCATGTCGTTGCCGAGCAATTCTTCGACCTGGGGGTTTACGGCTACCTCACCAAACCTATCGACCGTACCCGGGTCTTGATCGCCGTGGCCAATGCCCTGCGGCGTCATGAGCTGGAACGCATCAACCGCGAGTACCAGGCAGGACTGGAATCGCTGGTGGCCCAGCGCACCGAAGCCCTCAGGGAAATGGTGCAGACCAAGCACCGGACTCTTGTCGGCATGGTGCATGCCATCGCTGCCATCGTGGAAAACCGGGATCCCTACACCGCCGGCCACCAGCGCCGTGTCGCGGAACTGGGCCGGGCCATGGCCGTCAAGCTGAAAATGACCGCCATCGAAATCGAAGGGATCTTCATGGGGGGATTGATCCACGACGTTGGCAAGATCGCCATTCCCTCGGAAATTCTGTCCAAGCCCGGCCGGTTGGATCCCATCGAGTTCGAGTTGATCAAGCGGCACACTACCGCCGGTTACGAGATTGTCAAAGACACCGCCTTCGATTGGCCCATCGCCGATATCGTGCACCAGCACCACGAAAAAATGGACGGCAGCGGTTATCCCCGGCAACTGGTCGGGGCAGACCTTTCGCCGGCGGTTCGGATCATTTGCGTCGCCGATGTCGTCGAAGCCATGGCCTCCCATCGGCCTTACCGCCCGGCGCTGGGTATCGCGTCGGCCCTGGCGGAAATCGATACCCATAGCGGCACCAAGTATGATCCGGACAGCGTGCAGGCCTGCCTGGCGCTTTTCAAGAAAGATGGATACCGGCTTGAATAAGGGTTTGAATAAGATTTTTTTTTGGCGCCGCGACGGCCGACAGGCCGCTTTCGGAAGAATCGAGGGCGCATCGCCGCCCCTGAACGCCAGCGAGGCATCCATCGCGCGGATCGAGAAGCGGATCTGGCAGCTGGTGCTGCTGGCGGTGGTGGTGATTCTCTATTTGACTCTTTCCCTGGTTGGCATCCAGGTGTTGGGCTACTTGAACCCGCCTTCCAACAGCGTCCCCCGGGCGGAGCACACGGTCGACCCGATGCTATTCCCCTTGTCGCTCGGGGTTCTCGTGCTCCTGTTCAGCGCCTATCTGATCATCCAGCAGCGGGAACTGCTCAAAACCACCCGCCAGCTGTTTTCGGAGCGCCAGACCGCCAGCGAACTCAACCGCAGCGTGGACATTCTCAGCGCCCTGCTTGAAGTGAGCTCCAGCATCAATGCCCAGAAGCGGATCATGGCGATCCTGACGACCATCAGCCGGGCGGTGCGCCAATCTTTTCAGGCGGACCGGGTGTCGGTGATGCTGGTGGACAGCAATGGCAAGAACCTCAAGACCATGGCGGCACTGGGAAGGGGAGAGGACAAATTGCGGGACGTTTTCGTGCCGCTGGGCACGGGGGTGGCCGGCTGGGTGGTGCGGCATGGCCAGCCGCTCCTGCTCCAGGGGAAGGTGGACCCGACCGCCTTCCCCGGCGCGTCTGCCAAATCGGGCGAAATCAGCTCGGCGATGTGCGTGCCGCTCAAGATCGGCCGGCGCTGTATCGGCGTGCTCAATGTGAATCGGATGGACCGGCATTCCGAATTTACCGCCAACGATCTGAGGCTGTTGTCGGTTTTCGGCAACACGGCCGCCACGGCGATCAACAACGCGTTGTTGCATCATCGCCGCAAGGAACAGATCCGGCTCAAGACGGTGGTGGAACAGTTGCATTCCCCGCGGGTGGTGCATGAGCTGATCGACAAGGCCGAACAGCTCGTGGCGCCCGGAGGGCTCCGGGAACGGCGCACCATCAGCACCCTGTTCGCCGATATCCGCGGATTTTCCGAAATGTCCGCCTCCATCGATCCCGAGACGATGATGGCCTTTCTCGATGCGTTCTATGCCCGCATGGCCCAGGCGGTGGCGGACAATGAAGGGACGCTGGACAAGTTCATCGGAGATGAGGTGATGGCCTTTTTCGGCGCTCCCGAGCCGCTGGAAAACGTATCTCTCAACGCGCTGCAGACCGCCATCGAAATGATGATCTTCTTCGGGTGGCTCCGCGAAAGTTTCAGCCTCCGCCAGCCGCAGTTCGGCCGGGTCGGTCTGGGAATCGGCATCAATACCGGCCCGGTGGTGGTCGGCAGTGTCGGGTCGCGCCAGCGCTCCGAGTACACCGTGATTGGAGATGCGGTCAATCTGGCCCGCCGGTTCTGCGGTCATGCCCGTTCCGGGGAGATCCTGGTGGGGGAGATGACGCGCCAGCAGGTTTCAGAAGAAGTGAGCTGTCATTTCGCAGGCGAGTTCGAGTTCAAAGGTTTTGCCGGTGTCAAACCGGTATATCGAATCGAATGGAAATGATGAAAACCGTTTCGGCCGGCCCCCCCATTCGCCGGGAGCCGGCTTCAATCGCCGCGGCGCGAGCTGTACCCTTTCACTTGCCGGCGCTTTTCTTGCGCAGTTTGGTCACCGGCTTGGGAGCGGCGGGTTTGACGGCCAGACCGGACTTGCTCCTCTCAACCTCGAAGGTTTGCCCCTCTTTCAATCCGTAATGATCCACCAGATTTTTGGGGATGATGAGACTGCCGCGCTTGTTGACGATGATGGTGGTCTTGGGGGTTTTGGGGCCGCTGGGACGGCCACTCTTGATCTCCGGCACGCGCCCCGCACTCATCAACGCATTGGTATATGCGACCTTGAGCTGGGTGGAGGTCTTGAAACCGAAATGATCCATGATTTCCTTTTGCGGAACTTCATCCAGAACCATTTTCAACAGCGCTTCCTCATCGAACTTTTTTTTCGGCGGCATATTCGTAATCTCCTTTCGAGGATGATGATGGATAGACACCAGAGCGATAACATAAAATTTTGTCTGTGGCCAGGCTTTATTCGATTTTATTCGTTTTTCGATCTTCTTTCCCTAACGTGAATCGAGCCATTCAAAAAAACAGGCCAAACGTACGATACGAAGTTCGGAGTGAACCAATCAGGATGCGCCCGCAATATCCATTTCCGCCGGCCGCAAAGGCTCAAGGGATGCATGGAGAGGGGATAGAGGCAATTCCTGGTGTGGTAAAAATAAAAATTTGCTGTTATGCTGGCGGCGCCTGGATGATGAGAAGGGGGTTCACAAGGCGCCGGTCGGCGGGGAGATGAAGATGCGAATTTTGATGTGGTGGATGGCGGGGATGTGGGCCCTGACGGGATCGGCAACCGCCGCGGTGGTGCCGTCGAAAATTCGTGAAGTGACGGTTTTTACCGATCATGCGCGGGTCGTGCGAACCGCTGAAATCGAACTCGACACCGGAATGAACCGCATTCAATTGGAGGTGACCGCGTTTCAAGTGGATCCGGATACGGTCACCGCACGGGTTTTCGGGGCGGGCGAACTTTACGGGGTCCAGTATCGACAGGTGCCAGTGGAAACGGCGCCGACCGAGAAAATCAGGATCCTCGAAGAGCGGCTGCGGGAAATGCAGCGCCAGTTGCGGGGATTGACGGACCGTCGGGCCGCGGTGGACAAGCAGAAAACCTTCCTGGACAGTTTCATCGATTTCGCCGAAGTCCAGGTGCCACGGGAGATGCAGACCCGTTTGCCCGATGTGGCGGCGCTGGAGTCCACGCTCTCCTTTCTCGATCGCGGCTACTCCCAGGCCGATGAGCGGCTTCAGGCCCTGGACGCGGATATCGAAGCCCTGAAACGGGAAATCGAGCGGCTGGAGCGGGAACTGGCCGCCCTCCAGGGACGCGGCGCTCCCAGTCTCAAAGTCCTGGAAATCCTTTTCGATTCCCATCGTCGCCAGAAAGTTCGCGTCGAAGCGGCCTATCAGGTGGCCGGAGCCCGATGGCAGCCATTGTACAGAGCGGCGGTCCCCGAAAGCGCCGCCACGGTGGCCTTGACCCTGATGGCCGATATCCATCAGAAAAGCGACGAGGATTGGGAAAATGTCTCCCTGACGGTGTCCAATGCCCCGCCGGCGACCGGAGGGCGGCTTCCCGATCTCGATCCCTGGATCGTGGATGTGCCCCGTCCGCCGGAGCCCTTGGCCGGGCGGCCCCTGGCCGTCGCCAAGCAAACCGATGCGCAGATGGCCGCGGTGCCGACGGAAGCCGCCGCGCCAATGGCCGGGGCCGAGGCCCATCGGTCGCTGCTGGCGGTGCATTACACGCTGGCGCAGGCGGTGACGGTGCCGTCGCGGGACCAGGAGACCCTGGTGCCGGTGTTCACCCGGTCGCTCGCGGGGGATTTTCGCCATTTGACGGTGCCCAAACGGGACCCGCGGGCCCACTTCATCTGCCGCACCCGGGCGGACACCGAGTTGCTGCCCGGGCCGCTGCACGTGTATTTCGACGGTCGATTCCTCGGCAAGCACCGGATCGAGCCGATGCGCGCCGGCAGAGTCTTTGACCTCAACCTCGGGGTGAACCGGGGAGTGTTGGTCCGACGCGAAAAAATCGTCGACCGGATCCGGGAAACATTTTTCGGCCGCATCGAGCGCGATATGGTGGTGCGTGAGATCGCGTACCGGATGGTGCTGGAAAACACCACCGACCGCCCGGTGGTGGTGGATGTGCTCGATCATGTGCCCGTCTCCCGGACGGACCGGATCCGGATCGAGGACGTGAAATACGCGCCGGAACCGACGGTTCGCGACGATCAGGGACGGGAGGGTGTCCTGCGCTGGGAGCGCTCCCTTGTCCCCGGCGGAAAAGACCAGATCGAGGTCCGGTTCACCGTGGCGCACACCAAGGATGTCAATTTGCCCGATTTTTGAAGAAACAGGAGGCTTTACAGGAGGCGTTATGGATGCACAAGCCGTCAAATGGGTCTACCTTTTTGAGGAATTCGATGCCGCCAAGACCTATGCCGAATCCCGGGGCAACTCCGCGCGGGGGCTGCTGGGAGGCAAGGGGGCCAATCTGGCCGAGATGGTCCGTATCGGTTTGCCGGTGCCCCCGGGCCTGACCATTACCACCGAGGCGTGCAACGCCTACCTCGGTTCCGGCGGCGGATTTCCCGAGGGCATGTGGGATCAGGTGCTCGATGCCTTGGGCGCCGTGGAAAAGGCCGTCGGCAAGAGCTTCGGCGACCCGGACAATCCGCTGCTGGTCTCCTGCCGTTCCGGCGCCAAGTTCTCCATGCCCGGCATGATGGACACGGTGCTCAACATCGGCCTCAACGACCAGACGGCCCGGGGAATGATTGAACTCACCAAGGATCCCAGGTTTGTCTATGACGCGTATCGCCGTCTGGTCCAGATGTTCGGCACCGTGGTGACCGGAATTGCCGACGAGCCCTTCGAAGATGTGCTCACCGAGGCGCGCCGGGCAGCCCGGGTCAAATCCGACGCCGAACTGTCGGCGGAACAGTGGATGGAGGTGCTGGAGCGTTTCAAACGGATCTATCGCCACTACACCAACCACAATTTCCCCGAGGACGCCTATGCCCAGCTCATGATGGCCACCGAGGCGGTGTTTCGCAGTTGGAACGGCAAGCGGGCCGTGGACTACCGCAATGCCGCCGGCATCGCCCACGATCTGGGCACGGCGGTGAACATCGTTGCCATGGTCTTCGGCAACATGGGCAGCGACAGCGCCACCGGCGTGGCCATGACCCGCAACGGCCGCACCGGGGAAAAGCAGATCGAGGGCGACTATCTGATCAACGCCCAAGGGGAGGACGTGGTGGCCGGCATTCGCATGACCGAGGACATCCACGGCCTGGCCACCACCATGCCCGGGGCCTGGCGCCAGTTCCAGGAGATCTGCACCCGGCTGGAAAACCACTACCGCGAGATGCAGGACGTGGAGTTCACCATCGAGCGCGGCAAGCTGTGGATGCTCCAGACCCGCGATGGCAAGCGCACGGCTCAGGCGGCGGTGCGAATCGCCGTGGAGATGGTCGAAGAAGGGTTGATCACCCGCGAAGAAGCGGTGATGCGCGTCACCCCGGCCCAGGTGGATTTTTTCCTCCACCCCCAGTTCGACGGGGAGGCGATCCGGGCCGCCAAGGCCGGTGGCGATTTTCTCGCCTCGGGACTCAACGTGTCCCCCGGGGCGGCGGCCGGAATCGTGGCCTTCGATGCCGACATGGCCGAGGCCTGGAGCAAGCAAAACGGCAAGGACGTCATCATGGTGCGGCCCGAGACCAAGCCCGACGACGTTCACGGCATGCTGGCGGCCAAGGGGATTCTGACCAGCCGGGGCGGGCGCACGAGTCATGCGGCCCTGGTGGCGCGGCAGTTCGGCAAGCCGGCGGTGGTGGGGGTGTCGGCGCTGGGGATCGATCTCACCAAACGACGCATGACCGTCGGCGACAAGACCATCCACGAGGGCGACTGGATCAGCATCGACGGCTCCAGCGGCGAAGTCTTCATGGGTAGCCTGCCCACGGTCGTGCCGGACATCAAGGACCCCTGGCTCAAGCGGCTGCTCTCCTGGGCGGACCGCTTCCGCCGCCTGGGAGTCTGGGCCAACGCCGATTATCCCAAGGATGCCCGGCGGGCCCTGGATTACGGGGCCCAGGGAATCGGTCTGTGCCGCACCGAGCACATGTTCTTCGAGCAGGACCGACTGCCCCACATCCAGAAAATGATCATGACCGACCTGCGCATCGAGCGCCGGGAGGCATTGAACGCTCTGCTGCCGTTCCAGAAGGAGGATTTCGCAGGGTTGTTTCGCGTGATGAACGGACTGCCGGTGATCATCCGCCTTATCGACCCGCCCCTGCACGAGTTTCTGCCCAGCCCCACCGCGTTGCTGCGCGAGCTGGCCGACCTGAAGATCCGGATCCAGCACGCGCCCAACCTCAAGGAGATCGACGAGCTGCTGGAGCAGGTGCGCTACAAGGAACAACTGCTCAAGCGCAGTGAAAGCCTCCACGAACAGAACCCGATGCTGGGGCTGCGCGGCGTCCGCCTGGGGATTCATATTCCGGAACTGACCACCATGCAGGTGCGCGCCATCTTCGAAGCCGCCTGCCAGGTGACCTTGGAAGGCGTCGTGGTGCACCCGGAGGTGATGATTCCCTTGACCAGCCATGTCAACGAACTCAAGATCCAGCGGCGGGTGCTGGAAGAAGAGGCCAAGCGGGTCATGGAGGAACAGAAGCTCAAGATCGACTACAAATTCGGTACGATGATCGAGATCCCGCGCGCCGCGATCACCGCCGACCAGATCGCCGAGTTCGCCCAGTTCTTTTCCTTCGGCACCAACGACCTGACCCAGACCACCTATGGCATTTCCCGCGATGACGCCGAATCGGAGTTCCTCATCGAGTACATGGAAAACGGCATCCTGCCGGGAAACCCGTTTGACACCATCGATGCCGACGGCGTGGGGGCACTGATGCGCATCGCGGTGGAAAAAGGACGAACGGTTCGCCCGGGGCTTGAATGCGGGATCTGCGGCGAACACGGCGGCGATCCGAAATCAATCGAGTTCTGCCACCAGATCGGCCTGAGCTATGTGTCGTGTTCCCCGTACCGGGTCCCCATCGCCCGGCTGGCCGCGGCCCATGCCGCCATCCGGGAAAAGATGGCGACGGAGAAAAACTAGCGCCGCTGTCGTCGGGCCGGGCGCCGAGCCGGGGGGTGGCTTGAATCGGGAGGATTCCCAAGAGTGCGATAAAATTCAAATTCTGAATTCGAAGCACGAAATTCGAGACAAATTCAAATTTTCAAAATTCGAATGTTCAAAATCACAGCAGGATTGCCCTGGTTTTAGATTATGATCATTCGAAGTTGACGACTTGCTTCGGATTTCGTGCTTTTTTATTGGCTTTTCAGGCGTTTCCGACGCGATCGGCGATCTTGGCCACATAGGCATCGATATCGCACTTGCGGCGCAACCCGGAAGCCGTCATGGTCCGCACTTTGCCGAAAATCGGCCGCTCGGGCCAAGGGCGGTCGTGGAGGCCGAAGATCCAGCCCACACCGGCGTAGCTGTTGGGCTCGCGGCCGTCGAGAAAATACCGGTTGTTGAGCCGGATCAACGTCTCGTAGGCTTCCTCGGGATCCGTTGACCAGGCAAGCACCTGCTTGCCCCAGTACATGCGCATGTGGTTGTGCATGAAACCGGTGGTCCGCATCTCGGCCATGGCGGCGTTCCAGTAGGGATCGCGGGTTGGCTTCAGGATAGCGATCGGTAAGCCCGAAGCAAACTTCCAGCGGCAAGCCGAGCCGGTTGGCTTCGCCGATGGCGTGTGCCAAGGCCGGGTTGTCCTCGGCGCGCTGGGCCTGTTGCATCCAGTACAGGACGCAGGCGCCGCTGCGGTGGGTGCGCTCGTTGAGGAAGCCGACAGACGCTTCCATCTCAGATTGCCGGGGAAAGGCCCAGGACCCGGGCGATGCGCGACTTGAGATCGGCGAAGGTGTAGGGCTTCTGAATGTAGCCCACGCAGCCCTGGTTAAGCAGATCGCGCACTTCGCTGTCCACCCCGTGGCCGGTGGCCAGCAGGATCTTGAGCTCCGGCGCGACGGTTCGCAGCCGGCGAAAGGTCTCGGCGCCGCTGAGGCCCGGCATGATGAGATCCAAAAGCACCAGGCGAACGTGCTGCTTTTCGGCGGCGAGGACTTCCTCGGCCCGCTCACCACTTTCGGCCAAAAGGACGTTGTAGCCGAGCATGGTGAGCAATTCCTCGCCGATTTCCCGGATGAACGCTTCGTCATCCACCAGAAGGATCGTCTGCATCTCGGCGGTTTCGGTCATTGGGAGGTCTCCGTGAACATCGTGGGCCAGAGGTGGGCGAAGGGGCGCGCGCGGCCGGTCAGGATCCGCCACCCACGGCATGTCGCACATGCCGCAACAGGGCTTGCGCCGCATCCGTCGACCTTGTACCATAACACCCCTCGAAAGGACAGAGACAATTGAGACAATGCCGGCGCCCCGCCCGGGGAGCGGCATTCATGGGAGCCGATGATGGGAAATCAACTCCGCACGACATTTCTTTTGGCTGCCTTGACGGTCCTGGTGGTGCTCATCGGCCAGTGGGTCGGCGGTCGTCAAGGGATGGCGCTGGCCCTGGTGCTGGCCGCCGTCATGAACTTCGGCAGCTACTGGTTCTCGGACAAGATCGTGCTGGCGATGTACCGGGCCCGTCCGGTCACCGCCGGCCAGGCTCCGGAGCTATACGCCTTGACCGAACAGTTGGTGCGGCGTGCCGGGCTGCCCATGCCGCGGATCTACCTGATCCCGCAGCCGGCGCCCAACGCCTTTGCCACCGGGCGCAATCCGGAGCATGCCGTCGTCGCGGTCACCGAGGGATTGGTTCGGCTGATGGATCGCGAAGAGATCGCCGGTGTGATTGCGCATGAATTGGGCCATGTGAAAAACCGCGATATTCTGATCGGCTCCATCGCCGCTACCATGGCCGGTGCCGCCATGATGCTGGCCGACATGGCGCGTTGGGCCGCCATTTTCGGCGGCGGACGGCGCGACGGCGAAAACGGGGGCGGTGGGGGGACCCTTGGGCTCATCGCCATGTCCATTGTGGCGCCCTTGGCCGCCATGCTGATCCAGATGGCCATTTCCCGGTCGCGCGAATACCTGGCCGACCGCACCGGTGCCCGGATCGCCGGCGGGGGCGAAGGACTGGCCCGGGCGCTGGAAAAGCTCGGCGCCTACGCGAGCGGGACCCGTCCGATGGAGGCGTCACCCGCCACCGCCCACATGTTCACGGTCAATCCCCTATCCGGTGGCGGTTTGATGCGCCTGTTCTCCACCCATCCTCCCCTGGCCGATCGCATTGCCCGCCTCCGGGGACGCGGGGGATCCGGCATGCCGCCGCCTGCCGAACGGGAAGGGGCCGCGGGGAGAGATTTCTGGGACCGGCTTTCGGGTTGATCGGAACGGGTGCCTCGGACTGATCCGACGGATCCGACCCATCGGTCCGAGGCACCATTTTTTTACCACTGTGCCATTTTTCAAACTCAAGGAACCAAGCCGATGGGAATCCAGGAACGGAAGGAAAGAGAGCGCGAGCGGCGGCGCCAGGACATCATGGTCGCCGCGCGGAGGGTCTTCAGCGCTCGGGGCTATGAAAATGCGACCATGGAGGACATCGCCCGGGAGGTGGAGCTGAGCCCCGGCACCTTGTATCTCTACTTCAAGAACAAGGACGATCTTTACGCGTCCCTCAACGTCCGGGTGTTGCAATTCATGAACGTCAAGCTCGACCATGCCCTTTCCGACAGCCGGCTGGACTTCGACGCCAAGCTCGACCGGATCTTGGAGGCGATGCTGGAGGTGTACGCCTACGATCCGCTGATTCTCAACAATGTTTTTCACTTGCAGTCCAGCGAGACCCTGAAGAGCGTATCCGGGGAACTGCTCGAGGAAATCAATGCCTTGAGCCGTCGCGCCCTCAGGACCCTGACCAAGATGTTCGCCGAGGAGATCGAAAAGGGCGCCATCGTGGCGCACAATCCCACCGCCTTGGCCGACATGCTCTGGGGGCTGTTTTCCGGCACGGTTCTCTGGGAGGAGACCAAGCGGATGATCAACGCGGAGCGCTATCAGCTCGAAGAGAACATCCGCATCGGGTTCGATCTGCTGCGGCGCGGTCTGCGGGTGAACCGAGATTTCGATTGACAGGCGGCCGGGCCGCCTCCTAAGCTGAAACCAACTTTGTCAACCCCAGCGAGAGGAGGTCCGGAGATGAGCAGCAGCGTCTACAAGATCATCGAACTGGTGGGCACGAGTGACAAGACCTGGGAAGAGGCGGCCGCCGCGGCGGTGGCCAAGGCCGGCAAGAGCCTGCGCGACCTGCGGGTGGCCGAGGTGACCAAGCTCGACATGGTCATCGAAAACGGCCAGGTGGTCCGCTATCGGGCCCGGGTGGCGCTTTCCTTCAAGTACGAGGACAGTTGATCCGAGGGCCGGGGCCGCCCTCCCGCGCCGGCCCCGGGCGCCGTTTGACCGGCTTCCTTTCGAGAAAGAGAAAAAAAGGGGGGATGCAGTCGATGCTGCATCCCCCCTTGGCGTTGCTGGTGGGCGGTACAGGATTTGAACCTGTGACTTCCACCGTGTGAAGGTGGCACTCTCCCACTGAGTTAACCGCCCGGGAAAGCCTATTTGCCGTCGACCTTGTCCTTGAGTTCCTTGCCGACCTTGAAGAAAGGCAGTTTCTTGGACGGAACGTTGATCTGGGCGCCCGTCTTGGGATTGCGGCCGGTGTAGGCCTTGTAGTGCTTGACGGAGAAGCTGCCGAAGCCGCGGATTTCGACCCGGTTGTTGGCCGCCATGGTTTCAGTGATGGTGCCGAACAACGTGTCGACCACGGTTTCGGCTTCCTTGCGGCTCAGGCCGGCCCGGTCTTTGAGGGCGTTGATCAAATCGGACTTGTTCATGCGGTTTCCCCCGGCGTTGTTCCCGTAAGTATCTCAATGTGCCGGTTTAATTTTGGCTCACTATGGGCGTTGCAGCCGGCAAAGTCAAGGGTTTTTTCCGTCCTGCGGCGCCTTTGGCGGCCTGTCGGTTCCCGGCGTCTCCGGCGCCAACTCCAGAATTTCCCTCAGGGTGGGCAAATCCTTCAGATCGCGCAGTTCGAAGGCCTCCAAAAACTGCCGGGTCGTCCCGTAGATCAGGGGACGGCCGGGGATTTCCTTGCGGCCCATCACCCGGATGAGCCGGCGTTCGAGGAGCAGGCGCAGGACCCCGCCGCAGTCCACCCCGCGCAGCGTTTCGATTTCGACCCGCATGATCGGCTGACGGTAGGCGACGATGGCCAGGGTCTCCAGGGCGGCGCGGCTCAAACGCTCGCTGCCGCCGCCTTTGAGGCGCCGGATCCAGGGATGGAAGCAGGGGCGGGTGCGCAACTGGTAGCCGCCGGCGACCTCCTGGAGATAAAAGCCGCCCCCGCGGGCTTCGTACTCGGCAGCCAAAGATTCCAAGGCTTCCCGAATGGCTGCCGGTTCCACTGCATCAAGCACGCCGCGCAGGGTTTCCAGGCGCAACGGCTCCTCGGCGGCGAAGAGAAGGCTTTCGATGAGGGCGGGCAGGTCCGGGGTCATCGGTAGAAAATCCGAATGATGCCGGTTTGGACCTGCTGGACGATCTCGATGAGTTCCAGGCGGGCCATTTCCAGGATGGCGAGAAAGGTGACGATCACGTCCGAACGGGCCACCTGACCGTCGAACAGCTCGTCGAAGGCCAGCGATGGATTCTGCTCGAGCCGGTCGACGAGTTGGGCGATGCGGTCCTTGATCGAGATGGCATCGGCGTTGAGATCCACCTGGTGGACGGGACCGATGCGGTCCAGGATTTTGCGGAAGGCGTCGATGAGTTCGAAGAGCCCGATGTGCACCACCGACGTCTCCGGCGCTTCGGTCCGGGGAAGTTCTTCCGGCTGGCGCAGGAAGGTGTGCTCACCGAGAAGGTTGCGCCGGGAGAGGGCCTCGGCCGCCTCCTTGAGGCGGAGATATTCGGTGAGCGGCCGGACGAGATCCAGGCGCGGATCCTCTTCCGGTTCTTCGTCATCGGAATGCACCGGCAGCAGCATTCGCGATTTGATTTGCGCCAGGGTGGCCGCCATGAGGATGAAGTCCCCGGCCAGGTCGATGTTCAGGGTCTGCATCCATTCGAGGTACTGGAGATATTGCTCAGTGATCAGGGCGATGGGGATGTCATAGATGTCCACCTCGTTTTTGCGGATCAGGTGGATCAACAGGTCCATCGGTCCTTCGAAGATGTGCTCCACCCGCACGGCATAGTCGGTGCTCTGCATGGCGGATCGCTCCGGGGGCGCTCAATCCCCCACCGCACGGATGCCCACCGCCCGGCGCACCGCCTCGAGCATGGGGCGGCTGTGGGCGCGTGCCTTTTCCGCGCCCCGGGCCAGCAGCCGCTCCACATGCCCCGGGTCGGTCATCAGGGCCTCGTAGCGCCGCCGCGGTTCGGCCAAAAGGGCGTTGAGGTACTCGAAGAGCGTCTGCTTCATTTCGCCCCAGCCGATGCCGGAAGCGTAACACCGACGCAAATCGGCGGTTTCCGCGGGGGTGGCGAAAGCCTGGTAGATCTGAAACAGGGTGCAGGTTTCCGGGTCCTTGGGCGCCTCGGGGGGCAGGCTGTTGGTGGTGATTTTCATGATGAGCTGGCGCAGCTTTTTTTCCGGGGCGAAGAGGGGAATGGTGTTGTTGTAACTCTTGCTCATCTTGCGGCCGTCCAGCCCGGACAGGACGGCGGCCCGTTCGTTGATCTCGGCTTCGGGGAGCACGAAGAGCGGCCCGTAGAGGTGGTTGAATCGGGCCGCGATGTCCCGGGCCATCTCCAGATGCTGGATCTGATCCTTGCCCACCGGCACGCGATTGGCCCGGAACATCAGGATGTCGGCGGCCATGAGGATCGGGTAGCAGAACAGCCCCATGGTGATGCCCTTGTCCGGGTCCTTGCTGCCGCCGGCTTCGTTTTCCGCCACGGCGGCCTTGTAGGCGTGGGCCCGGTTCATCAGGCCCTTGGCGGTGACGCAGGAGAGGATCCAGGTCAGTTCGAGGATTTCCGGAATGTCCGACTGGCGGTAAAAAATACTGCGCTCGGTGTCCAGCCCCAGCGCGATCCAGGTGGCGGCCACCTCCAGGCTCGAACGGTTGACGCGTTCGGGGTCCTGGCACTTGATGATCGAATGGTAGTCGGCCAGAAAATAGAAGGAAGCCACTTCCGGGTTGGCGCTGGCTGCAATGGCCGGACGGATGGCACCGACGTAGTTTCCCAGGTGGGGGGTGCCGGTGGTGGTGATGCCGGTGAGAACGATCTGCTGGGTCATGGAATGGGTTCGATCTCCTTGGGCCGGAAGGCGGATGGCGTTCCGGTGATGTCGGCACGTCGGCCTTCGGGGTCGCCGGCGGCCGCCTCAAGCCCCAGTTCGGCAGCCAGGGCCAGTTCGTCTTCGCGGCTGGCGAGCTGCCCGTTGCGCTTGGCGTCGCGCACCGCGTCCAGGATTTTGCCATACAGGGGACCCGGCGGAATGCCGAGCCGCTTGAGATCCGCGCCGCCGATAGCCGGTCGGACGAAACGCAGTTTGGTCACGTACAGGGAAATGGCCCGCTTGACTTCGGTTCGTCCCGCGAGCGCCATCATGAACAGGATCTGCTCGGTGTCCAGCCCCTCCAGGGCCTGGCAGAGGGCCGCCGGCGTCTCCGGCAAATGGCGTTCGAGGCGGTGGAGCAGCCGTTGGGCCACAAACCGCTCCGGGCCGAAGAGCCGCTGCAACCGCGGCGGCAGGTCGAATCGTCGGCAGATCGTTCCGGTGGTCTCACTGTCGAAGGGGCAAACCAGGGCCATGAAGTAAACGGCCCACTTCATATAAGATTCATCCAAAAATAGCAAATCGTGCCACGTTTCCACCTGCTTGACGTTTTCAAAGGCCGATTCCAGTTCGGCAGTGAGGGACAACTGGGGGTGAATGACCTTGAGCAGCTCGAAGTCGTTGAGCCGCCTGATCAGAGCCAGGGGGTTCTCTTCCGCCAGCAGGAGACGCAGTTCCGTGAAGACCCGCCGTCCGTCGAGGCGTTTGACGAAATCCATCCGGGCGGCATTTTCGATCAGGCCGGCGGTGAGCCGGCCGATGGTGAAGCCGAATCGCTGCTCGAAGCGGATGGCGCGGAAGACCCGGGTCGGGTCTTCCACGAAGCTGAGATTGTGCAGCACCCGGATCGTTTTTTCCTTGATGTCTTTCATCGCCGAGAAGAAGTCGACCAGTGTGCCGAAACGGGCCATGTTGAGCTGGATGGCCAGGGTGTTGATGGTGAAATCCCGGCGGAACAGATCCATTTTGATGCTGCTCATCTCCACTGTTGGCAGCGCCGCGGGGAATTTATAGTACTCCATGCGCGCCGAGGCTACGTCCAGTTTGAAACCGTCGGGCAGAACCACCACCGCGGTGCCGAATTTCTCGTGGCTATGAAGGCGGCCGCCCATGATCTGCGCCAGGCGGCGGGCGAATGCGATCCCGTCCCCCTCGATGACGATGTCCACGTCCTCGTTGGGGCGGTGGAGGACCAGGTCCCGGACGAAGCCGCCCACCACGCAGGCGCTGCAGTCGATTTCATCCGCTACCGTTCCAACGGTCTGGAGAATGCGCATCAACCGGTCCGGCAGGCGTTCGCGCATGAACTTGGCGATGTTGCGGGTGCGCGCGCCAAAGGCGCCGTCCAGCCCGCCCCCGTCCTCGGCAGTTTCGACGCCGGGCGCGCGGACCAGGAGGTTGAGCAGATCGGTGCGCGTCACCACGCCCACCACCTGCCGGTCGTCGCAGACCGGCAGGATGCGCTGCTTGTGCCCGATGATCTTGTCCTGGATCTCCTTCATGTCAGCCGAAGGACCGACGGAGACGACATCCCGGCTCATGTATTCGCGCACCGCCACGCTTTCCAGGCCGTGGTAAAGGGCCTTTTCCACCACCTGGCGCGTGATGAAGCCCACCAATGGGGAGTCGGCGGCCCCGCTTTCCGTCACGGCCAAGGCGTTGATGTTATAGCGCCGCAGCAGGGTCTGGGCGTCGGCACAGGTGGCGTCGGCGGCCACGATGATCGGCGGGCTGGACATCAGGTCTCGCGCCAGGCGGTTGGACCGGATGACGCTGGCGAGCCTCTGGCGCAAGTGCTGTTCCACCTGGGTGAGGGTCAGCCCCCGGATGGTGGCCGAAGCGGCCGAAGGGTGGCCGCCACCGCCCAATTCGTCCAGGATGGCGTCCACGTCCACCTCCGGCACCCGGCTGCGGCCGATGACATACACCTTGTTTTCCATCTGGGCGACGGTGAACAGCGCGTCGAGGTTTTCCATGCGCGCCAGTTTGTGTACCAGCAGGGCGAGGTCGGGGACGTATTTGTCCGTGGCGATGATCGTCAGGGCCACCTCGATGCCATTGATCCGGGAGCGCTGAAGGGACTGGATCATGTCGTTGAGCAGCCCCACCTGCTCCGGGCTGATTTCCCGCGAGATCAGTTGGGCCACGGTATTGAGGTTGGCGCCCTGGCTCAGCAAGTAGGCGGCGGCGTGGAAGTCTTCCTCGGTGGTGGAAGTGAAGGTGAAGGCTCCGGTGTCCTCGTAGATGCCCAGGCACATCACGGTGGCCTCGTCCGGCGTGATGGCGATGTTTCGGCGGCGCAGGATGGCGGTGAGCAGGGTCGCCGTGGAGCCCACCAGCCGGCACTCGCCACCCTGGCTGGTCACGTCGTCGGGCCGGGGGGGATGATGGTCGTAGACATGCACCTCGATGCCCGGCTTGTCCAGCAGGGCCGCCAGCTTGCCGATGCGTCCGGCCTGGCGGGTGTCCACGAGCACCAGGCGTTTGACCGCCGCAAAATCCAGGTCCCGGATGTCCACCATGTTGAACAGGTAGACCATGGCGCTGACGAAGAAGTTGCGCAGGGTCTTTTCCCGGGACCCCGGATAGACCACCAGGGCGCCGGGGTAGAGCTTCTGGGCCGCCAGCATCGAAGCCATGGCATCGAAATCGGCGTTGACGTGGCTGGTGATCACCGTCAGTCCATCGGCGGTGGTCGGGGTGGCGTCCATGTGCACGGCAGGTGGATCCTTTCGCTTGCGGGGCGGTTTCCGGAGTTGTCGATAGATAGGCACAAGTGCGCCGCCGGATCAAGCGCCAGGCTCGACGGATTCCTCGTCCCCGCGCCCGGGATTGGAGATTTGAAATTTATTTTTGCAGGGTCCTTCGGGTCCCTTTTGTCCCTTGGGTTCTTTCCCATCTCCAATCTGGAATCTGAAATCTCGAACCTTGAATCTCGAATCTTGAACCTCGAACTTCGAACGGCGCCGCAGGCCTCCCGAACGCCCATTGCCTGGACAAGCGCTCGAAAAGATTGTAGTCTGCCCCCACTGCGCTGCTCAACGGGGAGGTCGATGGATCATGCCGGTTTTTATCTGGGAAGGCAAAAACCGCAAGAACGAGACGCTCAAGGGAGAGTTGGAAGCCGCCGGCGAAGATGCGGTGCGGGCCCATCTGGCGCGGATGAAGCTCGTACCGGTCAAGATCAAGAAAAAGCCGAAAGACCTGCTCGAAAACGTCTCCTGGGCCCAACCCGGGGTGAAGCAGGCGGATATCATTCTCTTCTGTCGGCAATTTTCCACCATGCTCGACGCCGGTCTGCCCATCATCCAGTGCCTCGACATCCTGCAGCAGCAGCAGGAAAACAAGCGGTTCAAGAAGATCCTGAAGGACGTGAAGGATTCGGTCGAAGGGGGGCAAACCTTCGCCGAAGCATTGAAAAAATACCCTGAACAATTCGACGATCTCTTTGTCAATATGGTGGCCGCCGGCGAGGCCAGCGGGGTCCTGGATACCATCCTGAAGCGGCTGTCGAGCTACCTGGAAAAATCGGCCAAGCTCCGGAAGCGCATCAAGGGGGCCATGGTTTATCCGGCGATTACCCTTGTGGTGGCCGTCATCGTCGTGGCGGTGATCCTGGTCTTCGTGATTCCGGTCTTCGAGCAGATGTTTTCGGATTTCGGCGGACAGTTGCCCGCCCCCACCCAGATCGTGGTGGATCTGAGCCGGATGGTCCGGGCCAAGATCCTTTATATCATCGGCGCGGTCGCCATCGCCGTCTACGCCCTGCGGCGGGTGCGCAAGACGGAAAAGGGCCGGGCCGTCATTGACCGGTACCTGCTGACCCTTCCCGTGTTCGGCCCCCTCCTGCGGCGGGTGGCGGTGGCCAAATTTTCCCGCACCATGGGGACGATGCTCACCTCGGGGGTATCCATCCTCGACGCCCTGGATATCGTGGCCAAGACCAGCGGCAACAAGACGGTGGAGGCGGCGATCTACCGGGTGCGCCAGGGGATCGCCGAAGGGCGCACCATGAGCGAGCCGCTGGTGGAAAGCGGTGTCTTCCCGGCCATGGTCTGCCAGATGATCGCCGTGGGCGAATCCACCGGCGCCCTCGACGCGATGCTGATCCGGATCGCCGATTTTTACGACGAGGAAGTCGACCAGGCCGTGGAAAACCTTACCGCCGCCATCGAGCCGGTGATGATGGTTTTCATGGGAGTGGTCATCGGCGGCCTGGTGGTCTCGATGTACCTGCCGATTTTCAAGATGGCCGGCGCCATTACCGGCTGAAGCCGCTGTCCAAACGCTGGACCCATCCATGCCATCGCACTTTTCGGACTCCCACGAGGAAATACGCAAACGCCTGAGACTGCTGATGTTGTTCCGGGCCCTGTTTGCCACCATCCTGCTCGGCGCGGCCACCGTCCTTCACTCCGGCGAGGGTGTCGCCGCCCCGGCCGCCGTCCCCGCTCCCGCCTCGGTCATCTACGGATTGATTGCGTTGATTTTCCTCCTCACCGGAGCCTATGCCGTCGCCATGCCCCGGATCGGCGCCCTGCAGCGGTTCGCCGCCGTGCAGATCGGCATCGACACCCTGGTCGTCACGTCGGTGATTCTGGTGACGGGAAGCGCGGTGAGCGTCTTCTCCTTCTTGTATCTGCTGGTGATCATCTGCTCGAGCACCTTTCTGGAGCGCGGCGGCAGCATGGTCATTGCCGGGGTGTGCAGCCTGGAGTACGCCGTGCTGCTGCACCTGGAGTACTACGGGCTGCTGCCGGCATGGATGGCCGAATCCGGGGTCGGCGGTTTGGTTCACCCGTGGCGTGAAGTCCTTTTCAAGGCCCTCACCACGGCGGTGGGATGTTTCGCGGTAGCCTTTCTCAGCGACATGCTCGCCGAACAGGTGAGGAAGGGCCGCCGCACGATCAAGGCGATGGAGGATCGGGTGCGGCGGGTGGAGAAGCTCGCCTCCATGGGAGAAATGGCCGCCGGCATGGCCCATGAGTTGAAGAATCCGCTGGCGGCCTTGGCCGGTTCGATCCAAATGCTCGCCGAGGAGCGCAACGGCACTCCGGCCTACGACCGCCTCCTGCAGATCGCTCTGCGCGAGACGGGCCGGCTCAACGACTTGCTGACCAATTTTCTCATGTTCGCCCGGCCTCCCACCGGCAAGCGGCAGCCGATGCGGCTCGACCGGGCCGTCGGGGAGATCGTGTCGCTCTTCGAACGCGACAGCGCCCGGGCCGGCCATATCCGCCTTGTGCGCCGGATGGCGCCCGATGTCTGGGTGGCCATGGATGCGGTGCATTTGAAGCAGGTCCTGTGGAACCTGCTGCTCAACGCCGCCCAGGCCATCGAGGGGCCGGGAGAGATCGGGGTGGAGGTGTCTTCCAATCGCAACGGCACCGCCCAGATCCGGGTTCGCGATACCGGATGCGGGATTTCCGAAGAGTTGAAGGCCAGTATCTTCGACCCCTTCTTCACCACCAAGGCCGACGGCACCGGCCTGGGGTTGTCCCTGGTGCATCGCATCCTGGAGTCCTGCGACGGTTGGCTCACCGTGGACAGCGTGCCTGGCCGCGGTTCGGTGTTCACCGTCTCCCTCAAACAGATCCAGGCGCCCGGGAGCCAGACTTGAGGTTGGGCCGTTGTCATTTGAAATTTCCCTTTTGGGGTCGGCCAAGTTGACAGTGGAGGCCAAATAGGATAGCAATCGGTGCCTGATGTTTGGTTGAAAGTTATATAACCAATTGGAAATATAGCGAATTTATGATGTCCAAGCCCAACCTCGATTCATCGGATGTCCGCCGGAGCAAGGTGGAGAGCCTGCGTACAGCGGGGATCAATCCTTTTCCCAATGCGTTCAAGCCCACTCACGATGTCGCCGATCTGCGCGCTGCCATCGCCGCGGCCCCGGAGACCTTGGGCGAGGAGGAGCCGGTCTTCACCGTTGCCGGCCGCATCATGGCGATCAACCGCTTCGGCAAGGCCGCCTTCATCCGCTTGCGCGACCGCACCGGCCCGATCCAGGCTTACGTGCGCAAGGACCGCGTGGGCGAGGAAGCCTACGAGTTGTTCAAGCAGCTGGACATCGGCGACTTCGTCGGCATCTCCGGCGGGTTGTTCCAGACCCGCAGCGGCGAATGGACCGTCATGGCCCGCCGTTGCGAACTGGTGACCAAGACCATCCGGGCCCTGCCCGAAAAATTCCACGGGCTCAAGGACCCGGAGAAGCGCTACCGGCAGCGGTATCTGGACCTGATCATGAACGCCGAGGTGCGGGACCTGTTCCGGCGGCGGAGCATGATCATCCAGGAAATCCGGGATTTTCTGCTGCAGCGCGACTTCCTGGAAGTCGAAACCCCCATGATGCAACCCCTGCCGGGCGGAGCGGAGGCCACGCCCTTCGCCACTCATCACAACGCCCTGGACATGCCTTTATATCTGCGCATCGCTCCGGAACTCTACTTGAAGCGGCTGGTTGTGGGCGGATTCGAGCGGGTCTTCGAGATCAATCGCAATTTCCGCAACGAGGGAATTTCCACCCGGCACAACCCCGAATTCACGATGCTCGAGTTCTATCAGGCCTATGCCAACTACCAGGACCTGATGACGCTCACCGAAACGATGTTCCGCCAGGTGGCCGAACGGGTGGTCGGCGCCGCCGCTTTCACCTATCAGGAGCAAACCATCGACTTCACCGGGCCCTGGCGGCGCATCGGGCTTTACGACTCCCTGGAGGAAATCGCCGGCATCGACCACCGGGACCTGGAGGACCGGGACCGGCTCATCGCCTTGGCGGACGAACGGGGCGTCAAGCTCACCCGCATCGGCCAGACGGCCAAGATCGTCACCAAGCTTTTCGACGCGCTGGTGGAACCCCATCTGATCCAACCCACTTTCGTCACCGGATACCCGGTGGCGGTGTCCCCCCTGTCGCGGCGCAGCGACACCGCGCCGGAGTTGACCGAACGCTTTGAGCTGTTCATCGCCGGCTACGAGATCGCCAACGGCTTTTCGGAACTCAACGATCCGGAGGATCAGCAGCGGCGCTTTGCCCAACAGGTGGCGGAGCGGGAGGCCGGCGACGCCGAGGCCCACCCCATGGATCGGGACTACATCGAGGCGTTGGAATACGGGATGCCGCCCACGGCCGGCGAAGGGGTGGGCATCGATCGACTCGCCATGCTGCTCACCGATGCCGTCAGCATCCGCGAAGTGATCTTTTTTCCCCATCTCAAACCGCGGGAGTGACGGCGGATGCCTGTCGACCCCTCGCCGTCCCGCTTGGCCGCGCCGTCGATGCAGGATGAGGGCCATGCCGGGTACCGTTTGCGGGTTGGTCCGCAGCGGGGCTTCGAGGGATTCGTCGCCCGGCGCCTGTTGCGGGTCGGCCGGCGGCAGGCGTTCATTTCCCTCATGAGCCTCCTCTCCATCACCGGGGTGGCGGTGGGCGTGATGGCTCTCGTGGTGGTAATCGCCGTCATGGCCGGATTCGAGGCGGATCTGAAGGAGCGGCTCCTCTCCCTCCAGGCTCATATCGACGTGGCACCTGAGGGGGCGGTCGCGGCCCCGCAAGAATTGCTGGCGCGCCTGGAGCTCGTCGAGGGGGTATCCGCCGCCGCGCCGGTCATCGAGAGCCAGGTGATGCTGCGCGGGGCCGGCGGCGCCGCCGGCGTGCTGCTGCGGGGCATCGATCCGCAGCGGACGGCCGCTGTGTTGGAAGGCCGGGTGGATTTCAGCGACCTGTCAGGGCCCTCGACCGGAGAGGGCGCATCCGGGGCGCCCCCGTTGCTGCTGGGGGCCGAGTTGGCCAGGCAGTTGGGAGTCCTGGTTGGAGACCGGGTCTATCTCGTTGCCCCGGGAGGCATGCTGTCGCCCATCGGTCATGTCCCGGCGATGCGGCCTTTCCAGGTGGCGGGAATTTTCACCTCGGGCATGTACACCTACGACGGCGCCACGGCCTTCGCGACTCTGACCGACGCGCGCCAAGCCCTGCGCCTGGGGCGCCCGATCACGGGGATTCAGGTGCGGGTGGCGGACATCTACGCCGCCGACCGGGTGGCGGCGGCCATTACGGCTGCCTTGGGGCCCGGTTTCGTCGCGCGAAGCTGGATGACGGTCAATCGCAGTCTCTTTTCCGCCCTGCGGCTGGAACGGGTGGTGATGTTCCTCATCCTGGCGTTGATCGTCACGGTGGCGGCGATGAACATCGCCAGCGCACTGATCATGACGGTGGTGGAGAAAGCCAAGGACATCGCCATCCTCAAGGCCCTGGGGGCCACCGATCAGGCCATCGGCCGGATTTTCATCCGCAACGGACTGGCCATCGGCATCCTGGGCATTCTCATCGGTACCGGTGTCGGCCTGGGGCTCTGCTGGCTGCTGAGCCAGTACGATTGGATCCGGTTGCCCGGAGAGGTTTTTTACGTGACGCGCCTGCCGGTCCGGCTGGCCCCGGGCAACGTGGCGGCCATTGCCGCCGCTGCCCTGATCATCTGCCTGGGCGCCACGTTGTATCCGGCCCGCCAGGCCGCGCGGCTCAATCCCGTGGAGACGATCCGCCATGGCTGAGACAGGGGCCACCGGGGGCGAGGCCCTCATCGAGGCTCGGGGGCTGGTCAAGCGATTCGTTACGGCCCGGTCCCGGATCACGATTCTCGACGGCGCCGACCTGTTCCTGGAGCCGGGGGAAACGTTGGCGGTGGTGGGCGCTTCGGGAATTGGCAAGTCCACCCTGTTGCATATCCTGGGGACCCTGGACCGCCCGGAGGACGGGCGCCTGCGCATCGCCGGGCGGGCTGTGGAAGGGCTCAAGGCCGAAGCCTTGGCCCGTCTGCGCAACGAAAAGATCGGGTTCGTGTTCCAATTTCATCATTTGCTGCCGGAATTCGACGCCCTGGAAAACGCGATGATGCCGTGCCTTATTTTCGGCATGCCGCGCCGGCAGGCCGAAACGGCGGCCGCGGACATCCTGGCCCGTGTCGGGCTGAGCCGGCGGCTGCGACACCGCGTGGTGGACCTTTCGGGGGGAGAACAACAGCGCGTGGCCCTGGCCAGAGCCCTGGTGATGCACCCGCCGCTGCTGTTGGCCGACGAACCCACCGGCAACCTTGACAAGCGAAACAGTCAACAGGTACATGAGCTGCTGGCCGAGCTGAACACCGACCTGGGAATGGCCATGGTGGTGGTGACTCACAATCCGGACCTGGCGGCCCTGATGGCCCGTCGTGCGACCCTGGTTGACGGCCGATTGGCGCCGGTGGAATGAGCCGCCGCTTGCCTCGGGCCGAACCCCGCGTTTGCGCTGGAGTGCTTATGGGCAACTTGCATCGATGTGTATTCGGAAGCCGACGGGATGGGGAATCGTCCCGGCAGGGCCGGCGCGCCCCCTTGGCGTGGGGTTTGTTGCTGTGGATCGGCTGCGCACTGCTGCCGGTGACACTGTGGGCCCAGACGGCGGCGGTCAAGGTGCTGATCCTGCCGCTGCGCGTCTATGCCGAAGCGCCCGATCCAGCCCTGGGCAGCCAGATGGTGGAAGTGCCCGCCAACCGGCTCACGGAGGCCGGCGCCACCGTGGAAAAGGCGGACCTGACCCCCGAGGCTCTGGTGGCGTTGCTGGACAGCGGCCCGGGGGCCATCCTGGATTACGCCCGCCGCCAGGAGGCGGACTACGCGATCTGGGGCAGCGCCACCTGGATCGGCCAGCAGTTTTCCATTGACAGCCGCTTGGTGGAGACGCTCTCGGGGCAGACCGAGACCTTTTTTTACGAGGGCCGCAGAACCGAAGACATGGGCGCCGTGCTCGCCAGCATGGCCCGCGACGTCGTTGACCGGATTTTCCGGCGCGAGAAGATCGCCTCCATCGAAATCGAGGGCAACCAGCGTATCGAGGCCGATGCCATCCAACGGGTGATCCGCAGCGCGGCGGGCGACGCCTACGACCCCAAGGTGCTGGGGGAAGATTTGAAGGCCGTGTTCGGCATGGGCTATTTCGATGACATCCGCGTCGAATCCGAAACGGTGGCGGGGGGCAAGCAGGTTACCTTCGTCGTGAAGGAAAAACCCACCCTGCGCACGATTCGCATCAAGGGCAATCGCGCCCTTGACGACGAGAAGATCCGCGAGGTTATGACCCTGCGCACCGGCTCCATCGTCAACGTGAAGCATATCCGCAACAACATCGAGCGGATTGAAACCCTCTACAAAGACAAGAATTATCACAACGTCCAGGTGACCCATGCCGTCTTGCCCCTGGAAAACAACCAGGCCGACCTGGAACTGACCATCGCGGAAGGAGAAAAGGTCCGCATCGAGGAAATCGTCTTCGAAGGCAACGCCGTGGCCTCCGACAAGCAGCTCAAGAAGCTGATCAAAACCTCCGAGGCATCGATGTTTTCCTGGATCACCTCCGCCGGCGAACTCAAGCAGGAGGTGCTCAACCAGGATGTGGGCCAAATCCTGGCCTATTACAACAACGACGGTTATATCCAGGCCAAGGTGGCCGATCCGGTGGTCGAATACCTGCCGGAGGGCATCCGCGTGACTTTCAAGATCGACGAAGGGCCCCGGTACGGCGTCGGCGCCGTCACGGTGAGTGGAGACCTGGTGCGGCCGGCGCCGGAGCTGATCGACAAGCTGCGGATCGTCAAAGAGCCGCATTTCAGCCGTGAGACGGTGCGCAACGACGTGCTGATGCTTACCGATCTCTACTCCGACGAAGGGTACGCTTACGCCGAGATCGTGCCCAAGGTGGAGCAGCATCCCGACACCCTCAAAGTGGACATCGATTTCGCCGTCGCGAAGGGACCGCTGGTCTATTTCGAAAAAATCGTCATTGCCGGCAACACCAAGACCCGTGACAAGGTGATTCGACGGGAGCTGGAAGTCTACGAGCAGGAACTTTACAACGGGGCCAAACTGAAAAAGGGGGTGCGCAACCTTTTCCGACTCGACTACTTCGAGGACGTCAAGGTCGATACGACCAAGGGAACCAGTGACGACAGCATGGTGCTCAAGGTGGATGTGACCGAGAAACCCACCGGGGCCTTCACCTTCGGCGGCGGTTACAGCAGCGTCGAGGATGCCTTCACCATGTTCTCCATTTCCCAGCGCAACTTCCGGGGCCGTGGCCAGGTGCTGCAGGCCAGAGCCCAACTCGGCGGGGTGACGAACAAGTTCAGCCTGAGCTTCACCGAGCCCTGGCTCTTCGATATCCCCCTCTCGGCCACGGTGGAGGCATACAACTGGGAGGTGGACTACGACTACTACGACAAGGACAGCATCGGGGCCGGGCTGCGCCTGAGCTACCCGTTCTGGGAAAACGTGCGCCTCTACTGGGGCTATCGCATCGACCTGTCCGAGGTCACGGCGATCAGCACCAATGCCTCCGAGTCCATCTGGCAGATGGAAGGCGAGAATCTCACCAGCAGCACCGAGGTGGCCATCCGCTACGACTCGCGCAACCGGTTGTTCAATCCCACCGAAGGTTCGATGCACGGCATCAGCCTCGAGTACGCCGGGCTGGGGGGAGACGTGGGTTTTATCAAGACCGAGGCGGAAACCGGCAGGTACTTTCCTCTCTCCAAAAAGCTCACCGGCTTTCTGCGGGCCAAGGGGGGAATGATCGAGGACGTCTCCGGCAAGCTCCTGCCGGACTACGAAAAATTCTACCTCGGCGGCATCAACTCCCTGCGCGGATTCCGTTGGGAGGATCTCGCGCCAAAGGAGCCGAGCCGGCACCCGTATTATCCGGGAGAGTTGGTGGAAGTGGGCGGGGACAAGTACGTCCAGTTCAACGCCGAGCTCATCTTTCCCATCGACGAGAAAAGCGGAGTGATGGGGGTGGTCTTCTTCGATACCGGCGAAGTCTTCGGCAGCGATGAGAACGTGGATTTCGGCCAGTTGCGCGAGAGCATCGGCGCGGGCTTCCGGTGGTATTCGCCGGTCGGTCCCATCCGGGTCGAGTACGGGCACATCCTCGATCCCAAGGATGGCTTCGGCGAGGGGGGCCGCTGGGAATTCACCATGGGGACGGCATTTTAGGGAGCGAAAGGAAAATGTGGTTTGAAGTGTCAAGTAAATAAAGTGTCCAGTGAACTAAAGTGCCTAAAGTGATCTAAAGTGAAGGAATTCTGGCAGTTATAAAAAAACTGGAGCGCAGCGACACCACAACTTTAGGCACTTGTCACTTTAGGCACTCGTTATTTTAGTCATTATATTTTCGGATTTTCATTCGGATAAGGAGTCAAGGGGATCATGCGAAACAAGGTGCTGTGGACGGGATTGGTCCTGGCGGTGGTGATGGGATTGGCGTCCTTTGCCGGGGCCGCGGATATGCGTATCGCGATCATCGATTTCCAGCGCATTCTGGACGAGTCCCGGGCGGGCAAGTCCGCTCAGGAGACGATCAATCAGCAGGGCCGCGAGATGGAAACGGATTTGAAAACCAAGGGGGAGACCCTGGAGCAGATGAAGGCGCAGCTCCAGAAGGACGCCATGGTGATGAGCAAGGAGACGCGGGAGGAAAAAGAGCGAGAATTCCGCATTAAGGTCAACGACTTTCGCGAAGTGCAGCAGGAGTTCGCCAAAAAGGCCCGCGAAATGCAGATCCGGGCCATGGGAAAGATTCGCAACGAGATCGATGCGCTGGCCAAGGCGCTGGCCGAGGAACGGGGAGTCACCCTCATGATCGAGAAGCAGGAGGCGGGGGTAATCTACGCGCCGGCCGATAGCGACCTCACCGGCGAGATCATCCGGCGCTACGACGCCCAGTTCGCCAAGGGCAACTGATGGCCATCACCCATCCCCCCCGGGCATGGACGCTGGCCCGGCTCGCCGGGATGCTGGGGGGAGAATGCCGCGGTGATGCCGGGCGTCGGATCTCCGGTGCCGCCCCTTTCGAAACGGCCGATCCGGACCAGATCAGCTTTGCCGTGGGGCCATTTCTCAAGCGCCTGGACGCTTCCCGCGCCGGGGCCTTCATCGTCCCCCGGGGCGCCGGTGTGCAGGGCCGCGACAGCATCGAAGCGGACTGGCCCCAGGCGGCTTTCGCCAATGCCTTGCGGCTGTTTTACCCGCGGCGGCGGCCGGAAGCGGGCATTGCGCCGACAGCCGTAATCGGTTCCGGTCTGGAATGCGGCGAGGCGGTATCCATCGGCGCCGGAACGGTGATCGGCGACGGTGTGACCCTGGGGCCGGGGGTGATTCTTCATCCCTGCGTCGTGCTGGGGGACGGGGTTTCGGTGGGCGCCGGCAGCGAAATTTTTTCGCACGTGACGATCCTCGCCGGCTGCCGCATCGGCGAGCGGGTGCGCATCCAGTCGGGCACCGTGATCGGGTCCGACGGTTTCGGCTATGCCCGGGAGGGGGATCGCTACATCAAGATCCCCCATCGCGGTATCGTTCAGGTCGATGACGACGTGGAGATCGGCGCCTGCAACACCATCGACCGGGCCACCTACGGTCGTACCTGGCTGCAGCGCGGTGTCAAGACCGACAACCTGGTTCATATCGCCCACAACGTCACCGTGGGGGAGAACACCGTCATCGTGGCCCAGGTGGGCATCTCCGGGAGCGTCACCATCGGCCGGCAGGTGATTCTGGCCGGACAGGCCGGAGTGGCCGGGCACCTGTCCATCGGTGACGGCGCAACCGTCGGCCCCCGGGCCGGGGTCGTCCGATCCGTGGCGCCGGGCGATGTAGTTTCCGGCACCCCCCAGATGCCCCATCGGCAGTGGCTCCGGGTGCAACGGGTCACGCCGCAACTGCCCGATCTGGCCAGGCGCCTGCGCGAACTGGAAAAGCGCCTGGAGGATTTGGAGGGGACGGCTCGGCCGAGAAACGGGGGCGAGATGCGATCCCGAGGTTCACAGGAGGCGCCATGAGCGAACCCGTGTACGACATCCGCAGGATCATGTCGGTGCTACCCCACCGTTATCCGTTCATCCTCGTGGACCGGGTGCTGGAGATGGTGGTGGGCCAACGGATTCGCGCACTGAAGAACGTCACGATCAACGAACCGTTCTTCAACGGGCATTTTCCCGGTATGCCGGTGATGCCCGGGGTGATGATGCTCGAGGCCATGGGCCAGGCGGGGGGGTTACTGATCTTGGCCTCCCATGAGCCGGCGGAAAACGAGCTGCTCTACTTCACCGGCATGGACCGGGTCCGCTTCCGCCGGCCGGTGGTGCCGGGGGACCAGTTGATCCTGGAGGCGCATTTTCTGAACGTGCGCACCCGGGCCGGCAAGATCGCCGCCAGGGCCACGGTCGGCGAACAGTTGGCGGCCGAGGCCGAGTTGATGGCCACCTTTGGAGAAAAGCCATGATTCATCCGACGGCAATCGTTCATCCCGGCGCCGAGATCGGCGCCCGTGTCGCCATCGGCCCCTATGCCGTCATCGGTGACCACGTGCGCATCGGCGACGGTACCACGGTCGGCAGCCACGCCGTCATCGACCCGTATACCCAGATCGGTCGCGATTGCCGGATTTTTCAATTTGCCGCTCTCGGCGGCGTCCCCCAGTCGGTCAAATTCCAGGGCGAGGAGACCGTGGTACGCATCGGCGACGGTTGCACGCTGCGGGAATTCGTCACTATTCACCGCGGTACCGGCTTCGGCGGTGGCGTGACCGAGATAGGCGAAAGCTGTTTCCTGATGGCCTATACCCACGTGGCTCACGATTGCCGCATCGGCCGCCATGTGACCATGGCCAACAACACCACGTTGGCGGGACACATCGAGATCGGCGACCACGCCACCGTGGGCGGGCTGGTGGCCGTGCACCAATTCGTGCGTATCGGCGATCACGCCTTCATCGGCGGCAAGTCGGCCGTGGTCAAGGATATCCCGCCCTTCGTGATCGCCGCCGGCGATCGCGCCACCCTCCACGGGCTCAACCGGGTCGGACTCCAACGCCACGGCTTTCCCCCGGAGACCCTCGCGGCCCTGAAAAAGACCTATCGCATCGTGTTTCGCTTCGGTCTGACGCTCAAGGAAGCCCTGGCCCGGGTCGAGGCCGAGGTGACGCCGATTCCCGAAGTGGTCCGGTTCATCGAGTTTCTCAAGTCCTCCCAGCGGGGAATTACCCGCTAGCCCGGCGGCGCGGTGTGGAGCCGCCGTCCTTCGGAGTGGTGCATGCAACCGATCGGTTTGATCGCCGGCGGCGGCCAGTTCCCGTTGATTTTCGCCCGCCGGGCCAAAGCCCGGGGTTACCGCGTGATGGCCGCCGCCTTCCATGGGGAAACCGACGCCGCCCTGGCCGACGAAGTCGCGGCCATCGAGTGGTTTTACCTGGGGCAACTGGGACGGCTGATGCGGTTTTTCAAGTCCCACGGAATCGGTGAAGCGGTGATGATGGGCCGCATCACCAAAACGCGGATGTTTACCAACGTGCGGCCGGACGTCAAGGCCATCGGTTTGCTGGCGAAGATGCGCCACACCCACGACGACGGGTTGCTGCGGGCCGTGGCCGGCGCTCTGGAGGCCGAGGGAATCCAGGTGCGGGCCGCCACGTTTCTGCTGCCGGAAATGCTGGCGCCGGCCGGCTGCTGGACCCGTCGGCGCCCCGGCCGCGGCGAACTGGCCGACATTCGTTTCGGCTGGGACATCGCCCGGGAGATCGGGCGCCTGGACATCGGCCAGTGCGTGGTGGTGGGCGGCGGCACCGTGCTGGCGGTGGAGGCCATCGACGGCACCGACGCCACTTTGCGCCGCGGGGGCGCTTTGGGCAAGGGGCAGGCCGTGGCGGTGAAAGTCTCCAAGCCGAACCAGGACCTGCGCTTTGACATGCCGGCGGTGGGGGTGGAAACGGTGGCCAGCATGTACGAAGCCGGGATTCGCGCCCTGGCGGTGGAGGCGGGTCGGGCCGTGGTCTTCGACCGGGCGGAGATGATCGCCCTGGCGGATCGCCACGGCATCGCCATTCTTGGATGGCCGGAGGAGGGGAGGGGGTAAATGAGTCGACTGCGGGTCGCGGTGGTGGGCGTCGGCTACCTGGGCCGTTTTCATGCCGTCAAGTACGCCGGTATCGAAGGGGTCGAACTGGTGGGGGTGGCCGACAGCGACATCGGCCGGGCCGAGCTGGTCGCCGCCGAGGTGGGCTGCCGGGCCTACGGCGACTACCGCCAGCTGCTGGGACAGGTGGATGCGGCCAGCATCGTGGTACCCACGCCGGCCCATTTCGACGTCGGGCGCGACTTTTTGTCCCACGGTGCCGACGTGCTCATCGAAAAGCCCATCACCGTCACCCTGGCCCAGGCCGACACCCTCATCGAACTGGCCGAAAGGCAGGGGCGTCTCATCCAGGTGGGGCACCTGGAGCGGTTCAATCCCGCCCTGGTGGCCGCGAGGGACCGAATCGGCGATCCTCGGTTCATCGAGGCCCGCCGGTTGAACACCTACACCCCCCGGGGGACGGACGTGCCGGTGGTCCTGGACCTGATGATCCATGACATCGAGATCGTCCTGCACCTGGTGCCGGCGCCCGTGCGCGAGATCCGGACATCGGGCCTGGCGGTGGTCTCGCCCCATGTCGATGTGGCCAGCGCGCGGCTGGAATTCTCCAACGGATGCGTGGCCAATCTCACCGCCAGTCGCCTGGCGGCCCAGAGCGAACGCCGGATGCACCTTTATCAGGCCGACGGATGCCTGGAGGTGGATTTCGGCCAGCGCCGTTTTGCTGCGATTCACACCGATCCCGCCAGTCCGCCGCCCGGTATGCGTACCGATACGCGGCAACTGGAAGCCGGTGATGCCCTGGACGCTGAAATCCGCTCTTTTGTGGCCGCGGTGCGGGAGCGCCGGCCGCCTGAAGTGACGGGTCGGATGGGCCGGGCGGCCCTGGACGTGGCCTTGCGGGTCCTGGAGGGGATCGACGGATCCAACGGGGGAAGAATCGCGCAAAGGGAGGCGCCGTGACATCCGGATCGGTGATGATCATCGCCGGCGAGGCATCGGCGGACGTCCATGGCGCCGGGGTGGTGCGGGCTCTGCACCGGCGCCTGCCGGATCTGGCCTGTTTCGGCGTCGGCGGATCGGCCCTGCGCGGTGCCGGAGTGGAGATTCTCGTGGATGCCGCCGACCTGGCGGTGGTGGGGATCACCGAGGTGGCGGCCAAGGCCCGATCCCTGGCCGATGCCCTGGGCCGGGTGCGCCGAGCCCTGGCACGGCGGCGCCCCGATCTGCTGGTGCTCATCGATCTGCCGGACTTCAATCTCATGGTGGCGGCCACGGCCCGGCGGCTCGGGATTCCGGTGCTTTACTACATCAGTCCCCAGATCTGGGCCTGGCGTTCCGGCCGGATCCGCAAGGTCGCCCGGCGGGTGGATCACATGGCGGTGATCCTGCCTTTCGAGGCGTCCCTCTACCGCCGCTACGGGGTGCCGGTGACCTTTGTGGGCCATCCGCTGATGGACGCGGCGCCGCCGTTGAGTGACGAACCTGCGGGGCCGGCGCGGGTAGGGCTGCTTCCCGGAAGCCGGGACCGGGAAATCGAGCGCCACCTGCCGGTGATGCTGGACGCCGCTGCGCGGGTGGCCCGGCAGCGGCCGGACGTGCGCTGGACGGTGTCCATCGCCCCCGGCGTCGCCCCGGAATCCATCCATCGGATCATCGCGGAAGCCGGACGAGGGCTGACGGTGAACACCGTGGCGGGCGGGGTCCGGGGCATCCTGGCCGAGAGCACCCTGGTGGTGGCCGCCTCGGGTACCGTGACCCTGGAGGCGGCCATCGCCGGCACGCCGACGATCATCGTCTACAAGGTATCGGCGTTGAGCTACCTTCTGGGGAGGGCCTTGATCCGGGTGCCCTTCATCGGCCTGGCCAACCTCATCGCCGAGTCCCCCGTGGTTCCCGAATTGATCCAGGGGCAGGCCACAGGCGAGCAGATCGGCAGCCACCTGATCGCGCTGCTCGAAAACCCGGAACGCCGCCGGCGGATGCGGAACGCCCTGGCAGCGGTTCGCCGGCGCCTTGGACCGCCGGGGGCCGCCGAGCGGGTCGCGGACATCGCTTGCCGCATGATCGCCGCCGGTCCTTCACACCGTTGAGATGATGACATGGCCGCTTTCCCTTTCCTTTACATAAGTCACCGGCACCGCCAATTGCTGGCCCTGATCCGGGTCCACTGGGGTCGGCTCGGCTTGTCGATGATCTGCATGCTCGTCATTGCCGGAGCCACCGCCGCCAGCGCCTACCTCGTCAAGCCGGTTCTCGACGATATCTTCTTCAATCGCAACCGGTCCATGCTGCGGCTGATCCCGCTGGTGATCGTCGGGATCTACCTGGCCCGGGGCGTGGGGATGTACGCCCAGAGTTACCTGATGAGCTACGTGGGCGAGCGGATCATCCTCGCCTTGCGGACTCGCCTCTACGACCGGATCCAGGACCTGCCCATCTCGTTTTTCCAACGGGAGAAGACCGGCGTCCTCATGAGCCGCATCACCAACGACGTCAACATCATCAAGGCGATGGTATCGGTGGCGGTCACCAGCAGCCTACGGGACGCCTTCACCATCCTCGGGCTGATTTTCGTCATCTTTTACCGGGACTGGAAGATGGCCCTCTTTGCCCTGGTGATCCTGCCGGCGGCCTTCTTCCCGGTGGTGGAATTCGGCCGGCGGGTGCGCCGGGCCAGCACCGGCTGCCAGGAGGCGATGGCCGACATGAGCGTGTTTCTCCACGAGACCATCGCCGGCAACAAGATCGTCAAGGCCTTCGGGATGGAGGCACAGGAGAAAAAGCGGTTTCGGGAAAAGTGCGAGCACCTGTTCCGGGTGGAGATCCGCGCCGTGGTGGCTCGCAGCCTCTCGTCGCCGGTGATGGAGTTTTTCGGCGGCCTGGGGATCGCCTTCATCATCTGGTACGGTGGCGCCAAGGTCATCGACGGCACCTCCACCGCCGGCACCTTTTTTTCCTTCATGGCCGCCGTGCTGATGCTCTATGATCCGGTCAAGAAGCTTAGCGTCCTCAACAACACGGTGCAGCAGGGGTTGGCGGCGGTGGACCGGGTCTTCGACATCATCGAGATGCCCTCGGAGATCGGCGAGGCCCCCGATGCGCGGGTGATCGAGCGTCGACCCCACCGGGTGGCCTTCGAGGATGTGTGGTTTCGCTACGAGGCGTCCTGGGTCCTGCAAGGCATCGATCTGAGTGTCCGCGAGGGCGAGGTGCTGGCTCTGGTGGGCATGAGCGGCGGCGGCAAGACCACCCTGGTGAACCTGATCCCCCGCTTTTTCGATGTCACCCGCGGCCGGATCACCATCGACGCGTTGGACATTCGCAGGGCCACCCTTGCCTCCCTGCGCGAGCAGGTCGCCCTGGTGACCCAGGAGCCGATCCTGTTCAATGACACGGTGCGCTACAATATCGCCTATGGCCGCCCGGCCGCCACCGAAGCGCAGATCGAGGCCGCTGCGGCCGCCGCCTACGCCGATCCGTTCATCCGCGCCTTGCCCCAAGGCTACGATACGACCATCGGCGAGCTGGGCGGACGCCTCTCGGGGGGGGAAAAGCAGCGCCTCTGCATCGCCCGGGCCCTGATCAAGGATGCCCCGATCCTGATATTGGATGAAGCGACTTCTTCCCTGGACACCGAAGCGGAAATGCTGGTGCAAAAGGCGCTGGAAAACCTGATGCGCGGCCGCACTACCTTCGTCATCGCCCACCGACTATCCACCGTGGAGCGGGCCGACCGCATCGCCGTGGTGGTGGAAGGGCGGATCGTGGAGGAAGGCACCCACGGGCAACTGATCGCCTCGGGAGGAGAGTACTGCAAGCTCTACCGGATGCAGTTCGGCAATGGGCGGGAAGGGGAACGCTAGTGGGCACCCTCATCGACCGCTATCTGTTTCGCGAATTCCTGCCCCCCTTTATTCTCAACCTGTTGTTTTTTATATTCGTTTTTTTGATGACGCGCATCCTGGAGATCACCAACATGGTGGTCAACTACCGCATCGGCCTGGGCACCGTGATCTGGATGCTCCTCTATGCCACGCCTCAATTTCTCGAATTCGTCGTGCCCATGTCGGTGATGATGGCGATCCTGCTCACCCTTTTGCGGCTTTCGGGGGACAACGAAATCGTGGCCTTGAAGGCCGGAGGAGTCAGTGTCTACCGGCTTCTGCCATCGGTGATGACCTTCGCCCTCATCGGCGGGCTGCTCACGGCCCTCGTCACCCTTTGGGCCGCCCCCCGCGGGCGGTTGGAACTGAAGGGAGTGGTGCAGCGGGCCACCCGGTCCACAGACCTGAGCCTCGTCCTGAAGGAACGCACCTTCAACGACGCTTTCGACGGGGTGATGCTGTTTGTCAGCCGCATCGATCCCGCAACCCGGGAACTGGTGGATGTGTTCATCGAGGATCAGCGTCACCGCCCCCTGAAAATCGCCATTGTCGCTCCCCGGGGCCGTTTGGTGGCCGAGACCGGCAATGCCGGATACCGGCTTGAACTCCACAACGGGACGGTGCAGCGGGTCGATCTGGCCAACCGTACCGCCGACACCATCGGTTTCGACATCTATGAGGTGGCTCTGAAGGTCAAGGCGTCGAATGCGGCTCCGGTCTCCGTGATCCGCACCGAAAACGAGATGGGCCCGGGGGAACTGGGCCGCTGGATCGATTCCTTGAAGCCGAAGGATCCGCGTCGGGCTTCGGCTCTCCTTGCCTGGCACCAGCGGTTGGCCATTCCCGCCGCCTGCCTCTGTCTGGGTTTCATGGCCCTGCCTCTGGGGGTCCAGTCCCGCACGGCCAGGCGGTCCTTCGGTTTGGGTTTGGGACTGGCGAGCTTTCTCGCCTATTACCTGCTGTTGTCGGCCGGGAAAATTCTGGGGGAGGCCGGATACCTGGCTCCCGTGATCGGCATGTGGCTGCCCAATGCGGTCAGCGCGGGTTTCGGGGCGTGGCTCCTGGTGCGCTGCGCCGAGGAGCGGCCGGTGCAATGGCGGCTGTGGCCGCGGAGATGACCACCGTGCCTCTTTTCGATCGCTACCTGGTCCGGGAAATCCTCCGCATCTCGGCCATCGTCCTGGTGTTGGTGGTGGGCGTTTATCTGGCGGTGGATTTTTTCGAAAAGGTGGACAATTTTCTCGAAAAGGGCGTTCCCTTGGACCGCGCCCTGGCTTATTTTGCCTACAAGCTCCCCTTCATCGTAGCCCAGGTGATGCCCTTGTGCCTGCTACTGGCGGCGACGGTCACATTCGGTCTGATGAACAAGCACAACGAGGTCCTGGCCCTCCGGGCCGGGGGCATCGGAACCGGACGGTTGATGCGACCGATGCTAGCCCTGGGGGTGTTGTCCGCCATTTTTTTGTTTTTTCTCTCCGAGGCCGTCGTCCCGCCGACCATGGACCGGGCCAACCGGATCTGGCTAGGAGAAGTGCGCCAGAAGGCCATGCTGGTGTCCCGGCAGCAGGACATCTGGATCAAGGGAGTGCGGTCGATCATCTTCATCCGCCACTACCACAGCCCCAGCCGGACCGCCTACGGCCTGACGGTCAACCGCTTCGATGAGGACTTCCGCCTCATCGAGCGCCTCGATGCCGAAACGGGACATTACCGGGACGGGCAGTGGCGTCTGGCCGGAGTGATGGTTCAGCGCCGAGAGCCGGACGCCGTGGAGATGGCGGTCTCCTTTCAAGAGGAAATGGTCGTGCCGTTGGACATGGCTCCCGAGGATTTGAGCCCTGCGGCCCGCGAGGGAAGCGAAATGAGCTTTGCCGAGCTGCGGCGCCATGCCGAACGGGTGGCCGCCGAAGGGTATGACGCCGGCGCGTACCGGGTGGACCTGCAGGCCAAGCTGGCCTTTCCGGTCATTTGTCTGATCCTGGCGGTGATCGGGGCGGGGATCGGCCTGCACCGCCTGACCCACGGCGGCTTGGCTCTGGCGGTGGCCATCGGTTTGGGGCTGGCTTTTCTCTACTGGATCTTTTTCAGCTTCTGTCTCTCGCTGGGATACGGGGAGATGCTGCCGCCGGTGGTGGCCGCCTGGGCCGGCAACCTGCTGTTCGGGTGCATCGCCGGGGTGGTGATACTGGCGACGGATTGAAATGAGGATCTTCCTGGGCTGGCCGCATCCCGTCACTTCCGGCAGGTGCGCCCAAAGGCCCGAATCAACCCCAACGGCCTCGGAGATCACCGGAAAAAGCAGGAATTCGAAAATTGCTTTTTTCCAGTGCATCTTGAGGTGGCCTTCCGACCGATCCTGCCAATGAACCGCGCGCTGCTGGCCTACAACATCCTGATCCATGCCGCCGTGGCCCTGGGCGGCCCCATCCTGCTGCCGCCGGTGCTGGCGCGACGCAAATGGCGGTCCCCGCTCGGGGATCGGCTGGGGCTCTCCGTTCCGCCTCGGGTCCAACGTCCGGAGCCGGCTCTGTGGCTTCATGCCCTGTCGGTGGGCGAGGTGTTGTCGGCCGTGCCGTTGGCCGCTGCCCTGCGCCGGCGCTGGCCCCGTCGACAGATTGTTTTTTCGGCGACCACCCTCACCGGCTGGCGTATCGCCCGGGAGCGCCTCACCGGGTTCGTCGACGGGATGTTTTTTTTCCCCTACGATCTGCCGGCGGTGGTGCATGCCCGGTTGCGCCAGGTCCGGCCGGCGGCCGTGGTGCTGGTGGAAACCGACCTCTGGCCCAACTTTCTTGCCCGGGCGGCAACGCTGCGCATTCCGGTGGTCCTGGCCAACGCTCGGATGAGCCGGGAGTCGTTCGTCGGCTATCGGCGCTTCCGGGCCCTGACGAGACCGATGTTCGGGAGCCTGGCGGCGGTGGCGGCCCAGACCGAGGGCGATGCCGGCCGGCTGCACGCCCTCGGCGTGGCCGCGGAACGTCTTGTCGTGGCGGGCAATCTCAAGTTCGATCAAGCCGATCCACGCGATCCGGTTGCCCTGGCGGCCATGTTCCGAAGGCGGTTGCAGGCGGCGGAGAACGTGCCGATCCTGGTGGCGGGCAGCACCCACCACGGCGCGGAGGAGGAAGCCCTGGCGGCTGGCTTCCACCGGTGGCGCGAGAGATTTCCCGACCTGTTGGCGGTGGTCGCGCCCCGGGATCCGCTGCGGGCGCCGGAAGTGGCGCGTCTGTTTCGGCGCCGCGGGATCGCCTGCCGCCTCTGGAGCCGGCTGGATGGCTCCGCGCGGGATGAACCGGTGGTGGTAGTGGACCGCATGGGCATCCTGGGAAGCCTGTACGCCGTTTCCACCGTGGCCTATGTCGGCGGCAGTCTCGCCGGTTGCGGCGGCCACAACCCGCTGGAGCCGGCGGCCATGGCCAAACCGGTGCTCTACGGTGCGGACATGAGCGATTTCGCTCAAGTGGCCGATGCCCTGGAGCAGGCCGGAGGGGCGGTGCGGGTGCCCGACGCCATGGCACTGGGCCGGCAAGGCGGACGCCTGTTGGGCGATCCGGAAGCCGCCCGTCGCATGGGGCGCGCGGCCCGGAGGGTGTTCAGGTCCCACCGGGGCGCGGTGGAACGCACCCTGACGGTGGTCGCCGGGGTACTCGGGGAGACAGGGGACTGCCGGCCGAAAACGGGAGATGGATCATGAAGCCCCTGCAGCCCTTGCAGGAGACGGTGGAGAAGTGGATGCGCGACCCCGGCCGGCCGCCGTTCTTTTCGATGCGGGCGGTTCTTGCCGGGATGGGCGAGGTCTACGGAGGGGCCATGGCGCTGCGCGCCGACCTGTACCGCCGGGGTTGGCTCTCCCGCCGCAGGCTGCCCTGCCTCGTGGTGTCGGTGGGGAACCTCACCCTGGGGGGCACTGGAAAGACCCCGTTGACCATGGATCTGGCCCGGCGCGTTCGGGCCATGGGCTGGCAGGTCGCCGTCGTCAGCCGGGGCTACCGGGGTCGGGCCGAAGACCGCGGCGCGGTGGTCAGCGACGGTCGGCGCCTGCTGCTCCCGGCGGCCGAGGCCGGGGATGAGCCGTTTCTCATCGCCCGGCGGCTCACCGGGGTGCCGGTGGTGGTGGGAAAGGACCGCTGGACCGCCGCGATGGTCGCCCTGGAGCGCTTTGCGCCCCAGGTGGTGATCCTGGACGACGGATTTCAGCACTTGCGGCTGGCAAGGGATCTGGATCTGCTCCTTTTCGACGCCCGGGAGCCGTTGGGAAACGGCCGGATTTTCCCCGGAGGCCGGCTCCGGGAGGCCCCCCGGGCCGCCCGGCGTTGCGATGCCGTGGTGCTGGTGAGCCGAGGGGGGGGTTCGGGAGGCGATGCCCCCCGGGGCCTGGACGGTGTTGCGGGCCGTCCCCGGTTCGCGGTGGCCTTGAAGCCGCGGCTGGTGGATGTGCAATTGGCCGCCGCCGGCGCACCGCCATTTCCGGCGGCGGGCGATCTGGCAGGCCGGCGCTGCGTCGCCTTCGCCGGCGTCGCCGACAACAGGCGTTTTTTTGAGGATGTCAAACGCCTCGGGGGCGACGTGGCCGCCTGCTTCGGGTTCCGGGACCATCATTTTTACCAGGCCCAAGAGATTGCCCAACTGATCGACGCGGCGCGGCAAACCGGCGCCAGTTGCCTGGTGACCACCGCCAAGGATGCGGTGCGCCTGGAAGCGTTCGGTCCTTTGGCGCTTCCCCTGGCGATCGTCGACCTGGCGGCGGCCTGGAGCGACGGGGGGGCGGCCATCGAGGCATTCCTGATGCAGCGCCTGGGGCGTCCGACCGCGCTGGACCGATCCTCCGATCTTCCCTGAGCGACGCTAAAAGCGGATTTCCACCTTTTCCCTCAGGTAGTCCTTGACTTCGGCGATGGTGACCTGACCGCGGTGGAAGATGCCGGCGGCCAAGGCCGCTTCGGCGCCGGTATGGGTGAAGACTTCGGCGAAATGCATCGCGGACCCGGCCCCCGAGGAGGCGATCACCGGAATGGTCACCGCCGACTTGACCGCCTGGATCAACTCCAGGTCGAACCCGTCGTGGGTGCCGTCGCGGTCGATGCAGTTGAGCAGGATTTCCCCGGCACCCAGGCGTTCGCAGACCCGGGCCAGCGTCACGGCGTCCACCGGGCGTCCCTCGCGTCCCCCCTTGACGGTGCACTGGTACCAACACCAGCGTTCGCCCGCCGGGCCAGGCCGCGCGGTTTCGATCACGTGATGCGGCACCGCGTCGGGCGAAGACGCGTAGACCCGCCGCGGATCGATGGAAATCACCACCGCCTGGTTGCCGTAGACCCGCGCGATCTCCTCGATGGCGCTTCGCCCGGAAGCTTTTCCCGTGCGCAGGAAATCCTCCACCACCGCCACGGCATCCGACCCGATGGACACCTTGTCCGCCCCGGAGCGAAAGTAGGCGCCGGCCACTTCCAGGGCCGGGTAATGCCGACCGTCCTTGTCGGTGAAGTCGCGAATCCCGCCGCCGATGGTCAAGGGGACGAAAACGTTGCGCGAAGTCTGCTCCAGGACGGATAGCATCGGCATGTCTTGCAGGGGAAAATCACGGAACCCGGTGATGTTGAGAAAAGTGATTTCATCGGCCCCCTCCTCGTAGTAGTGACGGGCGAGATCGATCGGTCGGCCCAGGTTGCGCACCGCCCCCTCCTGGCGGACGTCGTAGCGGTCGCCCTTGGTGACCACCAGTTCGCCCTTGTCGTCGGCGCGCACGTCCAGGCAGGCGATGATGCGCTTGGCCAGGACGGTCTGCTCCACTGTTAGGGGTGGCCGGCAGGAGCTGCGGTCGTCGGCCAGGAAGTTGGCCAGCAACCGGAGCCCGGCTGAGCCGCTTTTTTCAGGGTGAAACTGGGTGCCGAGGACGTGCCCGCGCTGGACGGCGCTGACGAAGGGGGCGCCGTAGTCCGACAGGGTTAGCGCCACCGCCGGGTCGTCGGCGCAGACATGGTACGAGTGGACGAAGTAGAATTTTTCGTCGCCATTCAATCCGGCGAACAGCGGTGACGCCTGGCGGGCCCGGATCCCGTTCCAGCCGATGTGGGGGACTGCCAGGCGGGTCCGGAAACGCCTCACGAAGCCGGGCAGAACGCCGAGGCCGGCAACTCCAGGGGCTTCCTCGCTGCCTCCGAACAGGGCCTGCATGCCGAGGCAGATCCCCAAAAAGGGGCGGTCTGCGGCCAGGTACTGCTTCAGGGGTTCGATGAATCCTTGCCGGTGCAGGATCTCCATCATGCTACCGAAGGCTCCGACCCCGGGGAAGACGAGTTTTTCAGCCTCGTGGATGTCCCGGGGCCGTTTGACGCGGCGCACCGTTTCACCGAGGCTTTCGATGGCGTTGACGACGCTGCGCACGTTGCCGGCGCCGTAGTCGAGCAGGGTGATCATGGGCTTCCTTTCGAGCGCAAATGAAAAAATTCCAAATACTCCAAGCCGAAGCGGAACTCAAGGATCGCTGGCCGGGGGAAAGGCCGGAAGTCGGAAATCGGAAATCGGAAATCGGGGGTCGGCCGCCGGCGGCGGGCAGCGGGCTACCGCTTTTTGAACGTTGACAGCACCGTAAAACGGGGATCCCCTGGCGCGGCGGGGCAGGTGCAAAGGTCGGTGTTGAGATTCGCCCCGCAGCGGGAACAGAGCCCGCGGCAGTCCGGGCGGCAGAGGGCCCGGTAGGGGACCAGGGCCAGGACTTCCTCGCGTACCGCTTCGTCCGTTTCCAGCACCTGGCCCTCGAAGAAGAGAAGCCCGACGTCATCGGCGCTCAGCTCCAGGTCTCCCGGCGTCGGCTGGCGCCGCTCTTCCGGTTGGGGGGTGAACACGCAGAAAAAGTCCGCGACGGCATCCTGTTCGAACTCGGCCAGGCAACGGGCGCAGGTCAGTCGCAAGTGCGCCGACAGGTGCCCGTGGACCTCCACGGTGTCGGCCACGCGATCGAGATCCAGGCTCACGGCCACCGGGCCGAGGAAGACGGCTTCGCCGCTTTGTTCCACATCGGCCAGACCCTCGTCCCGGGCCGGATTGAATTCGTATGCCAAATGCAGCCCGGTATCCTTGATGGCGTCCAGATGAACCCGCATGGGCAGCCTCCTTCCTCTCGCGCATCGATGGTACGGATGGTAGCGCCTGAACGTCCGGGAGGCAAGCCCGACTTGCCCCGGCGGGCAGATTGCGGTTGTCATTTGCCGGTCGGTGCCATAGCATGATTTTGTCGACGCCGGGCAGGATGCCATCGTGGAAATTCCCGAGTCGTCACCCGACAGGCGCGTTGATGAAAGCTTTCACCGGGCAACCACACCGGGAGGTACGCCATGACCACCTATCGCATCCATCCCATCGTCACCGGAACCAAGGTGTTCGACAAGGGGATGATGACCTACCAGCACGACTATGGCAAACCTTACACCATTCCCATCTACGTCTGGTACCTGGAGGGCGGCGACCGGACCATCCTCGTGGACACCGGAGAGATGAACCCCATCCGGAGCCCCGATCGGGAGCAAGCCATCGGCGGCCGTATCCATACCTTCGAGGAAGGGTTGGCCCGCTGGGGTCTCAAGCCGGAGGATATCGACGTCGTGCTCCACACCCACCTGCACAACGATCACTGCGAAAACGATTACAAGTGCGTCAATGCCCGGTTCTACGTTCATGAAAAGGAGCTGGCGCGGATTCATGACCCCCATCCCCTCGATTTCCGCTACCTGGCGGATTATATCGAGGATGTGGAGGAAGACGGGCGGATCGAGACGCTCACGGACGATACCCAGATCGCCCCCGGCCTGCGCATGATCCACACCCCCGCCCACACCGAAGGGGGGATGAGCGTGGCGGTGGCCACCGAGGCGGGATTGGCCGTGATCACCGGATTTTGCGTCATCGATGAAAACTTCAATCCTCCGCCGGCGATTCGCGGCATGGAGATGGAGGTGATTCCCCCGGGTACGCTGGTCAACGCCTACGAGGCCTACGACATCGTGAAGCGGGTGCGGGACATGGCCGACGTGTTGATCCCGCTGCACGAGCCGCGTTTCGCCGCCATCGACACCATCGGATGAGGACCGTCGCCGCAAAATGCGATGCGGGTTCTCCTGGTGGCCGGCAAAATTGACTTCCGGTTGACAGCCTCTGGCGCTTGGCGTATATAAATTGATTACGCTGAATTTTGCACTATAAATGATTTCAATGGGTTATGACTTGTCACCCCATCCGGGGGGCCGTGAGGGGGAACCGATGGCGGATCGCAAGGCCACCGTTCGACGAAAGACCCTGGAAACCGATATCCGCCTGGCGCTGAACCTCGACGGTACCGGCAAGGCAGCCGTGAGCACCCGGATCGGCTTTTTCGATCACATGCTGACCCTCTTCGCGGTGCACGGTTTTTTCGACCTGGATCTGGAAGCCCGCGGCGACCTGGAAGTGGACGGCCATCACACGGTGGAAGATGTGGGCCTCTCCCTGGGCGATGCCGTGGCCGAGGCCTTGGCGGATCGCAAGGGGATTCGCCGGTACGGGCATGCGGTGACCCCCATGGACGACGCCCTGGCGGCAGTGACCATCGATTTGTCCAACCGGCCTTTCCTCGTGTGGCGGCTCCCGCCGGGCGACTTTGCCGCCGGTGGCTTCGATGCCCTGCTGGCCAAGGAGTTTTTCCGTTCCTTGAGCAATCGCGGGGGGATGAATCTTCATGTGGAGGTTCCCTACGGGGAAAACGGTCACCACGTGCTGGAAGCGATGTTCAAGTCCCTGGGACGCGCCCTGGATCAGGCCGCCGGGCAAGAACCGCGGGTGCGGTCGGTCAGGTCGAGCAAAGGGGTTCTGTAAATCGCCCGACCGTCGATGCGGGCGGATGGGCAGCGGGGGGCATCAGAAATGGGAGCGCACAAAGCGGATCTGGAGGCAGGTCTGGCGGGTGCCCGGGGCCGGGTGGTCCTGGTGCTCATTTGGCTGGCGCTGACCGGCGGATGCACCACCGCCAAGGTGCCGGTCGCAGGGACGGAAGAGACGCCGATACCGGCGCGCATCGCCTTGGCGCCCGTCATCGACATGGCGCGGGTTTACGGCGAAGGCCAGAGCGCCCGGCTGCCGCTGACCGGCAAGATGTTTGTGACCGGAGAGGTGGCTCCGGATGTCGCCGAGTTGCTGACCACCGAAACCGAGACGATCTTGCGGGACAGGGGTTTCCAAGTGGTCCCGCCGGAATCGGTGGGCAGCGTCATGGAAACGCTCGGCGCCAGGTCGGAATTCAAGCCCGGGCAGCGGGAAGTGATCCTGGCCTCGGCCCGCCAAGTGGAGGCGGAAGCCATCCTGGTCGGGTACCTCTACCGGATCCATGGAAGACAAGGGGGGCGCTTTGCCGTTCGTCAACCCGCATCGGTGGCCTATGGTCTTTACCTGGTGGCGGTCGACGGTGGAAGGATGCTCTGGTCCGGGGAGTTCGACGAGACGCAGCGCTCGCTGTTCGAAAATCTGTTCGGCCTCGGCGACTTTATCCGCCGGCGCGGGGAGTGGGTCAGCGCGACGCGCATGGCCACCGACAGCGTGCGGGAAATCCTGGGCGATTTTCCGGCTCCTCCAGGAGAGATCGGAAAGGCCGATTCGCCCTGAGGAAGATGCCGTAACCTGGATGAGGCTGTTGCGCCGCGGGAAAATCCACCGCCGGCGGGCGCGGATGAAAATCATCCGGCCGGCGGCCGGGAGAAATGCCTTTTCGTCCGCGGGCGGCAGTGCCGGCCTGTGGTTCGTGTCGCTGCACTGCCATCTACCAACATCCGGAAGACAGAGCGGGTTCAGCCGCCGGCGGTTCCCGGGCCAACCGCGAAAGACTTCGGTGGACCTGGCGCCGGAGGGCCGGCATTGCGGTCGACCTGTCTCCGGGGCGTCGCTGGCGGGAGGATCCGCTTGGCAGGTCTGATCCCCGAATCCATCATCGAAGACGTCCGTCGCGCGGCCGATATCGTCGAGGTCATTTCGGAAGTGGTCGTTCTCAAGCCGGCCGGCCGAAACCTCGTGGGCCTCTGCCCTTTCCACAACGAAAAAACGCCATCGTTCACCGTCAGCCCGGAAAAGCAGATTTTCCACTGTTTCGGATGCGGCCAGGGCGGCAACGTATTCGCCTTCACGATGCAGCACCAGGGAATCAGCTTCCCCGAAGCGGTCCGCGCGCTGGCCGAGCGCTACCACATCAGCATCCCGGATACCGCCAGAGACGGCGCATCCGCCAATGGCGCCGATCAGCGTGCCCGGCTCCAGGCCGCCAATGCCCTGGCACTGGAATTCTACCGCAAGGCGCTGGCCCACCCGGTCCAGGGCCAACCGGCCCGCGATTACCTCTCCCGGCGCGGCCTCAGCGCCGCACTGATCCAGGCGTTTCAGCTCGGCTTCGCCCCACCGGGCTGGGATCACCTCGCGCGGTTTCTCAAGGGGCGGCGAGTTCCGGATGCGGTGGCCGAAAAAGCCGGGTTGATCGCCCCGCGCCAGAGTGGCAGCGGGTTTTACGACCGGTTCCGGGGGCGCATCATCTTCCCGATCATCGACCTGAGCGGCAAGGTGGCCGGTTTCGGCGGCCGGGTCCTGGACGACAGCCTGCCCAAATACCTCAACTCTCCGGAAACCCCCCTGTACAACAAGCGGCGTTGCCTCTACGGCCTGTACCAGGCCCGGGACCATTGCCGGGCCAAAAAAGCGGTCTATATTGTCGAAGGGTATCTGGACCTGTTGGCCCTTCACCAGTACGGGATCGCCAATGCCGTGGCGACGCTGGGCACGGCCTTGACCGCGGAACAAGTGGCTCTGCTGAAACGGTTTGTCGGCAGCGGGGACATCGTGCTGGTTTTCGACGGAGACGCGGCCGGTCAGAAGGCCGCCGAGCGCACCCGGCCGATTTTCGAGCAGTTGCACTCCCGTTTCCAGCCCGGCAGCTACCAGCGTGAAAGCGGGGTCAACACCCGGGTGCTGGAACTGCCCGGAGGACACGATCCGGACACGTTTCTGCGGGAGAAGGGCGCGGAGGCCTTTACGGCCCTGGCCGCCAAGGCCAAGGGAATGGTCGCTTTTCTCATCGATGCGGCCCTGCGCCAGCATGGCGATACCATCGAGGGGCGGGCGCTGGCCGTCGGCGAGCTGGTCGGCCCGCTCCAGGCCGTGAGCGATCCGGTGACCCGCTCCCTGTACGTCAAACTGCTGGCCGAAAGGGTCGGGGTGGACGAGGCGGCGATTGCCCGGCGGCTCTCCCGGGGAGGGACCCATCGCCCGGCGCCGGTGTCCGGTGAACCCCGGGCCGGCGTCCCGGAACGGCTGCCGGCCATCGAGCGCCAGTTGACCGCCATGATGATCCAGTATCCGGAGGTTTTGCCGGACATCGACAAAAGAAATTTGACGTCTTATTTTAAAAATTTGCAATTGAAAGCCGTCGCCGAGGCCGTCCTGATCCACTATCGGGAATCCGGAACGGCGGACGGCGTCATCGAACGCCTGGCGGATCCACAGCTTCAGCGGTTGGCCGCCGCTTTGGCCATCCGGGAAGAACAGTGGACCGTTTCGGGATGTCGGCAGTTGATCGCGCAGTTCGTACGCGCGCGCAGCCGGCCGAGCCGGGAGATGCTCGATGCCATCGCCCAAGCTGAACAGGCCGCCGATGACGGGCGCTGGCAGCAACTGCTGCTGGAGCGGCAGAAAGCCGCGCGGCAGGGGGAGCGCACCAGACGGAAGCTGTTGAATCGCTAGCCACGATCAGCCCTGCATTCCAGGAGGATTCCATTCATGTCAAAACCGTCCGCTGCCAACAGGCAAACGACCAGCAAGAAAAAAAACGCTTCCAAGAACACGGTTGCCACCCGTTCCGCCGAGGCGGCCGGTTCCGATCGGCTCGGCAAGAAGATCCTCGGCCAACTGGTGGGCAAGGCCAAGGTCCAGGGATACCTGACCTACGACGACATCAATGAGGTACTGCCCGAAGACCTGCGCTCGGCGGACATCATCGACGAGGCGTTGATCTTTTTGGATGAGCACGACATCGATGTCGTCGAAGAGGAAAAGGGCAAACTGACCGAGCCGGAAACCGAATCCGAAGGAAGCGTCAAGGGGGACAAGGGCAAGGACGACGATTTTTCCATGGCCGATTACGGGTCGGTGAGCGATCCGGTCAAGATGTACCTGCGCGAGATGGGGATGGTGACGCTGCTGAGCCGAGAAGGCGAAGTGGAGATCGCCAAGAAGATCGAGGCCGGCGAGCAGGAGGTCCTGCGCGCGCTGCTGGATACCACCACGGGCGTCGAATGCATCCTGAGGCTGGGGGAACAGATCGAGTCCGGCGTGCTGCGTCCCAAGTACGTGCTGCGCGATGTCGACGAGGGGGAGACCTATGTCGACGAAATGCTGCAAACCGACAAATTCATCAAGACCATGGCGGAAATTCGCCAGGTGAACCTCGAAAACGCCACCTTCCGGGAAAAGCTCTTCAACGGCGATTTGCAGGCGGGGGAACACCGCCGGGTGCGGCGCTCCGTGGCGCGGCGCAACGCCAAGATTTTCGATTTGATCAAGGACTGGCGCCTCGAGGGCGGGGTGATCGACAAGATCGAAGGGTTGATCCGGGGGCAGATCGACTGGTTCGATCACATGAACCGCAAGGTCGCCATGAGCGCCGAGGCGGTGAACGTGCCCCTCACCGAGTTTCGCAGCCGGCTCCAGAACCGGAACAAGTTCATCCAGTGGGCCTCTTCCCGCTCCAGCCTTTCCCGCGAAGAGCTGGGCATCCTGTACGACGATCTGAAAGCGACCCTCGACCAGATCTCCGCCCGGGAGGATCTCATCAAGGCTCGCAGTCCGGCGTTGAAACGGATCATGGCGGGAGTCGAAGACGGTCGGCAGCGGGCCAAGGACGCCAAAAGCGAACTGACGCGAGCCAACCTTCGTCTGGTGGTGAGCATCGCCAAGAAGTACACCAACCGCGGGTTGCAGTTTCTCGATCTGATCCAGGAGGGCAACATCGGCCTGATGAAGGCCGTGGACAAGTTCGAGTACCGCCGGGGATACAAGTTTTCCACTTACGCCACCTGGTGGATTCGTCAGGCCATCACCCGGGCCATCGCCGACCAGGCCCGTACGATCCGCATCCCGGTGCACATGATCGAAACGATCAACAAACTGATTCGCACCTCGCGCTACCTCGTCCAGGAACTCGGCCGTGAGCCGAGCCCGGAAGAGATCGCCGAAAAGATGGAAATCCCGCTGGACAAGGTGCGCAAGGTGCTCAAGATCGCCCGCGAACCGATTTCCCTGGAGACGCCCATCGGCGAGGAAGAGGACAGCCATCTGGGGGATTTCATCGAGGACAAGAAGTTCATGCTGCCCAGCGAAGCGGCCGTGAGCATGAATCTGGCCGAGCAGACCCGCAAGGTCCTGGCCACTTTGACGCCCAGGGAGGAGAAGGTGCTGCGGATGCGGTTCGGCATCGGCGAGAAGGCCGATCACACCCTGGAGGAGGTGGGCCAGGATTTTGCCGTCACCCGCGAGCGCATCCGCCAGATCGAGGCCAAGGCCCTGCGAAAGCTGCGGCACCCCACCCGCAGCCGCAAACTCAAAAGCTTCATCGAAGGTTGACAAAGATTCCGCCGGTCGATAGGAAGGCGGTTGCCTGGAATTCAGGCTGTGCAAGGGCCCATAGCTCAGCTGGAAGAGCCACCGGCTCATAACCGGTCGGTCCCTGGTTCGAACCCAGGTGGGCCCACTTCTTTTTCCTTCTCCGCCGGAGGCGGCGCGGCAGCGAACAGGGGAGAGGCAGCAGGGTGACGAGCGTCGCCGATGTGATCCGGTATCTGGAGATCATGGCGCCGGCAGCGCTGGCCGAGCAATGGGACAACTGCGGCCTGCAGGTAGGGGCTATGGACTGGCCGGTGCGGCGCATCTGGGTGGCCCTGGATCCCCTGCCGGAAGTCGTGTCGGCGGCTTGCCGCGGCCAAGTGGACCTGCTGATCACGCATCATCCGTTGATCTTCCGGCCCCTGTCACGGATCGACACCGCCGCTCCGGTCGGCCGGATCATCGCCGACGCCCTGGGAGCGCACCTGGCCGTCTATTCCGCCCATACCAGCTATGACAGCGCGCCGGAAGGCCTCAACGATGTGCTGGCCCGACGGCTCGGAATCACGCCCAGCCGCGTCCTGGCGGCGGCCGGAGCGGAATCGCCATCGGGATCGGGGTTGGGGCGCATCGGGGCCCTGGATCGCCCCATGACGCTGGCGGACCTGGCCCGGGATGTTTGCCGGCGCCTCGGGCTGGAAGAGGCACGCCTGGTGGGAAATCCCCGTTTGATGGCCCATGAGGCGGCCCTGTGCTCGGGCAGTGGCGGCAGCTTGACGCCGGACTTCCTGGCCAGTCCGGCCCAGGTTTACATTACCGGCGAAATTCATTATCACCAGGCCCGGGATATCGCCGCGGCGGGACGCGGGGCCATCGACATCGGCCATTTCGGCTCCGAGCGCATCATGATCGGTGATGTGGCCGAGCGGCTGGCGCAGGTCCTGGCGGCCGAAGGCGTTCAGGTGACGGCCTGCGACCTCGAAAAGGATGTTTTTGCCAGCGTTCGGGTGGGGTGACAGCAGTGGAAAAGGTGCGATGAAAACCGAGATTCAGACCCTGGTCCGGTTGCAGGCCGCCGAAATCGAGATCCGGCACCTCGAAAAGGCTTTGGAGGAGGCGCCGAAACGGTTCGACGCGCTCAACGCCGAGCGCCAGATGCTGTCAGAGGCGGTTCAAGTCGCCGAGGCGCACCTGGCGGATCTCAACAAGCGATACCGGGAGCGGGAGCGGGAGGCACGCCAGGAGCAGGACCGGGCTGCCAAGCGGGCCGCCAGGCTATACGAGGTCAAGACGAACAAGGAGTACCAGGCCACCCTCAAGGAAATCGACGACATCAAGGCCACCGTTTCCGGCATCGAAGACGAGATGCTGGCGCTGCTCGATACCATCGAGGCGGCCAAGGGAGACCTGGCCCAGAAGCGCCAGGCGTCCGCCGATCGCAGCCAGGCCTTGGCCGATGAGGCCGCGGAGGTGGAACAGGCAATGGCCGATGATCGCCAGCGGCTGGAGGCGCTCCGCCTCCAGCGCGAAGAGATCGCCAGTCAAATCGATCCGGACTTGATGAACGTCTACCTCAAGGCGCGAATCCAGCAGCGCGACCAACGGGCCGTGGCCGAGGTGATCCATGCGGTCTGTCAGGGTTGCCACCTGAACATTCCTCCCCAGCTTTACAACGAGCTGCAACGCCAGGATGATTTGAAGATTTGTCCCTTGTGCCAGCGGATCATCTATTGGCAAAATGAAGAGTGAAACTGGAAACCTGGAGGGACCGGGCAAACCCAAACCCCGATCTCGAACTCTTTGGGATGGCACATATTTCTCTGATCTCTGGATAGCCGGATCATTGGGCAGGGTTCTCGCAAAGCAAGTTTCAAATTTCCAGTTTCCAGTTTCGAAAAACATCGGTCGGAGCGGAACAAACGATCGCCGGCGCGGCAACGCCCCGGAGGAAAGTCCGAACACCGCAGGGCAGGGTGCTCCATAACGTGGAGNNAGGGTGAAACGGTGCGGTAAGAGCGCACCAGTTCCCCGGGCGACCGGGGAAGCTCGGTAAACCCCACCCGGTGCAAGACCAAATAGGGGAGCGGATCCAGGTGGCCCGCCTGGGCTCCCGGGTAGGTCGCCAGAGGCGGCGGGCAACCACCGCCCAGAGATGAATGATCGTTGCCCCGTCGGCGGGTAACCGCCCCGGGGAACAGGATTCGGCTTATGGGCCGCTCCGGCCGATGTTTTTTGAAACTGAAACTTGAAGTTTGAAACTGGAAACAGACCGGTTCAACCTTAAACCTTGAACCTTGAACCTTGAACCTTGAACCTTGAATCTTGAACCTTGAACCTTGAACCTTGAACCTTGAACCTTGAATCTTGAACCTTGAACCTTGAATCTTGAACCTTGAACCTTGAACTTTCAATCCTGAACCCGCAACGGACCTCGCCATGCTGACCATCGAAGAACTCAAGGTCGAGATCGGCGGTAAACCGATCCTGAAAAACATCAACATGCACGTTCCGGCAGGGGAGACCCATATCCTCTTCGGGCCCAACGGGTCGGGCAAATCGACTCTGATGCTCACCATCATGGGGTTTGCCGGGTGCGAGGTGGTTCACGGCAAGATCACTTTCAAGGGGCATGACATCACGCACATGCCCATCAACGAGCGGGCCCGCCTGGGGATCGGGGTGGCCTTCCAGCGGCCGCCGACCATCAACGGGCTCAAGACGCGCCAGCTGGTGGAGATCTGCGCCGGAGAGCGGCCCGTGTCGGTCAAGGACCTGGCCCGGGACCTTAATTTCGAGCATTTTCTTGAACGGGACGTGAACCAGAATTTTTCCGGCGGCGAGATCAAGCGCAGCGAGATCCTCCAGCTCCTGGCTCAGGATCCGGACCTGGTGATGCTCGACGAGCCCGAGTCCGGGGTGGACCTGGAAAACATCGCCCTGCTCGGGGAAATGATCAACCGCCTGCTGCATCGGGGGGTGAAATACGCCGCCAGCGTTTCGCACCTGGAGAAGAAATCGGCCAGGCCCAAGTCCGCCCTGGTGATCACCCATACCGGTCATATCCTCGACTACATCACCGCCGACCGGGGGCAGGTGCTCTACGACGGCCACCTGTGCTGCAGCCGCAATGCCCGCGAGATTCTCCAGTGGATCAGCCAATACGGTTACGAGGAGTGCTTTCGATGCGCGATGTAGACCCAGATCCTGTCGATTTGAACCGCTACGACACCCGGGCCGAGGCCCATGCCTACCTGGACGACCTGACCCAGCTGCCGGCCGAAGACGTCCGCAAACTGCTCGACGTGGGCGTGAGCACCGGTGACGGGGACCGGGCCGGAACCTTTTTCCAGATGGACCGCTCGGTGGTCCACTGCAAGACCACCCAGCCCGGCGTCGAGATCCTGGGGATCACCGAGGCCGCCGCGCGCCACGAGTGGCTCAAGGACTACCTCTGGCGCCACATCCAGCCCGATCAGGATGCCTACACGGCCCACAGCCGGCAGTTGCCCCACGAGGGGTACTTCATTCGGGCCGAGGCCGGGGTAAAGGTGGCCCATCCGGTGCAATCCTGCCTCTACATCGCCAAGCAGGGATTCGCCCAGAACGTGCACAACGTCGTCATCGCCGAACCCGGCTCGGACCTGCACATCATCACGGGATGCGCCACGGCGCCGCACCTCACCTCCGGGCTGCACATCGGCATCTCGGAGTTCTACGTCAAGAAGGGGGCCCGGCTCACCTTCACCATGATTCACGACTGGGGCCAGAAGGTGGACGTGCGGCCCCGATCGGTCACCGTGGTGGAGGAAGGGGGCGTCCTGGTCTCCAATTACATCTCCCTGCGGCCCCTGGGGACCTTGCAGATGTTTCCCGCCACCTACCTGAGAGGCCCGGGAGCGGTGGGCCGCTTCAACAGCATTCTGGTGGCCAGCCGCGGAAGCCGTCTGGACGTGGGTTCCCGTATCGTGCTGGAAGCGCCGGACACCCGGGCGGAGATCATTTCCCGGGCCATCACTTACGGTGGTGACATCATCGCCAGAGGGGACCTGGTGGGCAAGGCGGCCGGCATCAAGGCCCACCTGGAGTGCAAGGGGCTGATTCTCAACGATGGGCTCATGCAGGCCATCCCGGAACTCACCGGCCATGTCCCGGGGGTCGAGATGAGCCACGAGGCGGCGGTGGGCAAGATCGACCGGAGAGAGATCGAGTACCTCATGGCGCGGGGTGTAGACGAGGAGACTGCCGTCTCCACCATCGTGCGCGGTTTTCTCAACGTGGACATCGAAGGGCTGCCGCCCCAGTTGCAGGCCAAGCTGGACCAGGCCATTGCCGACACCCAGAAGGACATGATGTAGGGTGGGGGGAGGAGGGCGGCATGCAGTTGGAACTCCTGGCGTGCGATATTTCCTTCGGCGAGAGGGTGCGCATCTTCTCCCGCGACTATCTGAAGAGCTGCAAGTACATTACCCGTTTCGACTCGCCCAAGTACCTCTTCACCAAAAAGCTGTTTTCCACCCTCATCGGCTCCTCCCAGGTCCTGGAGGACTTTCTGGATTTTCACGGTGCCAAGAACAACTCGGACTGGTACTTCTACCGCGAGCTGGCCGCCGCGGTGCGCCATTTGAGTCTGGGCGGCTACTGCCTGACCCACATCAGCAACCGCCTGATCTTCTACGACCTCAAGGATAGCGAGACCTTCAATGCCCAGGGAACCGAGACCCTCGACTTCGTGCGCTCGGCCCTGATCCATCTGGCGCCGGTGATCCTGTCGGAGGCCGAGCGACTCCAGATCGCCATCCCGGTGGATGAATACACCATGGCCGATTTTCCCGGGGTGACCACCAGCGAGCAATTGGCCTACGACATCTATGACACCAACAAGGACCTTCAGAAGAAGAACATTGTCAAGATCGCCAGCGACCTGATCCAGATCTCCGGAAATTTCGATTCCCTCGGGCTCTTCGAGCCCGTGGATATGGACGAGATCCGGCGTCTGGTCCCGGACAAGGTCAACGAGGTGGAGATCCGGCGCTTCGAGATGCTGGTGCACAACCTCCAGTCCTCCTTCGACACCTATGTGATTCACGGCGGCTACCGCTTCGGGGACCGCAAGCTCAAGGCGCTGCGGGGCCACTTCTCGGTGGTTTTTCACCTGTTGCAGATGATCGGCCGGCTCCTGCATTTTTACGAGCGCCACCTGCACGAAGCTGGCTACAAGTCGATCTACAAGCAGGTGCAGGAGCTTTTGGCGGCCCTGGTCAACCCGGAGCAGCTTCTGGACCGCACCATCAACTACGGGCTCTACTGGGTCTGCTACTATTTGAACAACGGGCGACGCCTGGCCCAGGAAATCCTCAACGAGAACATCGAGCGCGGCGCCATCGAGGTGGGCATTCCGCAGAAACTCGGGTTTCACAGCCGCCCCAGCCTTCTGGTGGCCAAGATCGTGCAGCATTACAGCGGCCAGGTGGAACTGGTGGTGGGCCAGGATCGTTTCGATGCCTCCAGTGTGCTCGATTTGCAGTGGGCCGGGGGCAAGATCAACAAGGAGGGCATCCTTCGGGTCACCTTCGAGGGCGACGTGCGCGCCTTGGCGGACATCGAGATTCTCGCTTCGGTCAACTATGGTGAAGATTCCATGGGAAAGGGGGTCCCTTTGCCCAAGGCCCTCGACTACCTGCGCTGATGTTGAAGCTGGAAGCTGGAAATTGGAAGCTGGAAATTGGAAATTGGAAACTTGGTTTTTGGGTTTTTGGATTTTGTGTCCTTTAACGTTGAACCTTGAACCTTGAACCTTGAACGTTGAACCTTGAACGTTGAACGTTGAACCTTGAACCTTGAACCTTGACCCTTGACCCCTGAGCCCTGAATCTTGCCCGCTCCGTCTTCCCCAGCCACTCCGCCAGTCCCGGTCGCCGCGGTCATCGTCGCCGCCGGCCGCGGCGCTCGCATGGGGGCCGGCGTTGCCAAGCAGTACCTGCCGCTGGCCGGGATGCCCATCCTGGCCCATACGCTGGCTGCCTTCGATACGGTGGAGGAGATCGGGCGTATCGTGCTGGTATTGCCCGCCGATGACATCCAAGATGCGCGCCGGCAAATTCTTCCTCTGGTCAAACCGAGCACCCGGATCACGGTGGCGGCCGGCGGACCCGAGCGCCAGGCGTCGGTGGGAAAGGGCATCGAGGCCCTCGCGAACCTGGCCGGAGACAGCGTGGTGCTGATCCATGACGGCGTGCGGCCGTTTGTCGGGCCGGAGCTGATCCGCCGCCTGATTCGGGCGGCGATGGGCCTGGGGGCATGCATTCCGGTCATGCCGGTGGCCGAGACGGTCAAACGTGTCGATGAGAGGGGTGTCATCGTGGCATCGCCGGAGCGCGGGTCGCTGCGCCTGGCCCAGACGCCCCAGGCCTTTCGGCTGGGCCTATTTCGAGAGGCCCTGGAGGCGGCGAAAACCTCCGGTCTGATGGCCACGGACGATGCGGCTCTCGTCGAGGCGGCCGGCGGGAAGGTGCATACCGTCGAGGGGTCTCGCTTCAATCTGAAGATCACCACTCCCGAGGACCTGGCCTTGGCCGAGGCGATTCTGGCGGCCGGCCTCACGCCGTCCGGAGAATTTCGATGACTTGAATCGGTGTTGCCGCCGGCTGAGCGTGTGCGCGCTCTCATCGAATCGGAGCCCGTCGCATCGGTCCAAAGGGCTCATCTTTAAAATTTTAGTCATTTGACCCGTACGACAGTCATGGGGTAAGATCGTTTTCTATTTTTTGATCAACCTATTGATATTTAAATCAACTTTTAGAGGGATCGGGCTTTGACCGCCTACCAGATCTTCGCCATTCGCGCCGTGCTCGGGATTGTCTTCGCCGTCGTGATCCTGCGTTTTTTCTACCCCCGGGCCGGCAGCGCCTACACCGCCGGCTTGGCCATCTTCCTCGTGGGCATGGCCTACATCACCGAAGCCTGGCGCCGCAAGCGCCGGAACAAGGAGCGGGAGCCGAAATCATCCTCATGAAACGCATCGTATTAGGCACCGCCGGCCACATCGACCACGGCAAGACCTCCCTGATCAAGGCCCTGACCGGTGTCAACACCGACCGGCTCAAGGAAGAACAGCTTCGCGGCATCACCATCGAACTCGGGTTCGCGGCCCTCGACCTGCCCAGCGGGCTGCGGATCGGGATCGTGGACGTCCCCGGCCACGAAAAGTTCGTCAAGAACATGGTGGCTGGCGCCACGGGGATCGACATCGTGGTGCTGGTGATCGCGGCCGACGAAGGAGTGATGCCCCAGACCCGGGAGCACATGGAAATCTGCACCTTGCTGGGGGTGCGCCACGGGTTTGTGGCCTTGACCAAGATCGACATGGTCGACGAGGAATTCCTCGAACTGGCCAAGGAGGATGTCAAGGACTTTCTCGCCGGCACGTTCCTCGATCAGGCGCCCATCGTTCCGGTGTCATCGATCACCGGCCAGGGCATCGACACCTTCATCGCCACCCTGGACGCCTTGGCGACCAAGGTTCCATCGCGGGAACCCACCGGCCTGTTTCGCCTGCCGGTGGACCGGGTGTTCACCATGAAGGGATTCGGCACGGTGATCACCGGCACCCTGAGCAGCGGGCGGGTGCGGGTGGGGGATTCGGTGATGCTCTACCCCTCGGGGCTGACCAGCAAGGTGCGGGGCATTCAGGTGCACAACGCGGCGGTGGAAGAGGCCCTGGTGGGGCAGCGGACCGCCATCAATTTCCAGGGGCTCGAAAAGTCTGCCGTGGAGCGCGGCGAAGTGATTTCCACGCCGGGGGCGCTGGTGCCGAGCTACATGGTCGATGTGGCCCTGCACTATCTGCCGAGCAACAAGAAAGCCGCCAAGAATCGCACCCGAGTGCGGGTTCACACCGGCACCAGCGAGGTGCTCGGGGTTCTTGTACTGCTGGATCGGGAGGAGATCGAGCCGGGCCAGGACGCGCCGGCCCAGTTGCGTCTGGACACGCCGGTGGCCCTGGTCAGGGACGACCGCTACGTGCTGCGCAGCTACTCGCCGGTGCGCACCA
>DCWA01000035.1 GCA_002327445.1 Desulfobacteraceae bacterium UBA2174
ACTTGCGTTAGGGCTCACTCGTTCGTAGTCTGGAGTGTCACCTCCATTGCCCCCACAATGCTGGCGGAGACCGGCCCGCTCCCCGTGCCCGGTTACCCTCACACGGGGGGCCGCTGCTACGTGATGAACGAGCAATTATCACGGCTGACTCCTTTCAGTCAGCAAGTCGCACCAGGCTTGCCCTGGCGCTCCGGAATGACAGCGGAAAAGAGTGACATCCCGATGAGCCCGCCCGCGCCATCTTTAGGAGCGCAGTTTTACCCCAACGTCTCCGCGTACAGCTCCACCGGATGGCGCACCGCCACCCGGTCGCCGGCCTTGGAGAGCATGTCGGTGATCTGGAGCATGCAGGCCGGGCATCCCGTCACCACCGTGCCGGCGCCGGTGGCCACGATGTGGTCACGCTTGTGCCGGCCGAGTTTGGCGGCGATATCGTAGTGCAGCAGGGTGAAACTCCCCCCGCATCCGCAGCAGACGTCGGCGTCCTTCATCTCCACCAGTTCGACCTCGGGGTTGAGCCGCGCCACCATCCGCGGCTGGGCCGCGATCCCGAAGGATCGTTTCAGATGGCAGGGGTCGTGGACCGTCACCTTGCGCTTTCCGTTGGAATGCGTCTCACCGGGCCGGATCTTCAAGATATCCGTCAGAAAAACGTTGATGTCCAGTGTCTTGGCGGCGATGGCGGCCACGGCCGCCTGACGGCCGGCATCGGCCGGATCGGCAAAGACGGGCCAGAACTTCTTGATCGTTGCCGTGCAGGTGGCGCAGGGGGTCACCAGATAGTCGAACGCCCCGCGGCCGAAAGCCTCCAGGTTCTTGTCCAACAGGTCGTTGAAGCTTTTCAGGTCGCCGCTGGACAGGGCCGGAATCCCGCAGCAGGCCTGGTGGTCGGGCAGAAAGACCCCCACTCCGTGGTGTTTGAGCACCTTGAGCACCGCGTGCCCCACCCGGGGAAAGAGCTTGTCCACCAGGCAGCCGGGAAAGAAGGCCACCCGCAGCCCGGCAACCCCGGCCGGCGTGTCCAGCCGCGGCACGTCGGCGTGCAGCGGCCTTTTGGCCAGACCCGGAAAGTGGCGCCCGCCCAGGGCTTCCAGCGGAATGCGGCTGCACGAGGATCCCAGCATCTCGCTGGCCGGCTTGACGAAAAAGTCCTGGAACGCCGCCCCCAGGGACGCCAGGGCGTTGAAGCGGTCCGGATGCACCAGCATCCCGCGAAAAATCAGCTTCTGGATCGGCGACAGCCCCTTGAAGGTATTGATCGCCGCCCTGGCCTTGATGAAGATGTCCAGCACTTTGACCCCGCTGGGGCAATTGGCGGCACAGGCCCCGCAGAGCAGGCAGGTTTCCAGCCGGTCCTTGACCCCGTCCACGTCCCGGAGCAGGTCGTGGCCGAGGTGTTCGAGCAGCGCGATCTTGCCCCGGGCCACCAGGGGCTCGCGACCGGTCTCGGCGTAGATGGGGCAGACGGCCTGGCACATGCCGCAGCGCATGCAGGTGGCCAGTTGGTCGTCGATTTCCAGGAGCAGTCGTTGCAGGTCGCGCAGGTCGGCCATGGCGGTTACTCCCGTCCGATGATCTTGCCCGGATTGAGAATGTTCTTGGGATCCAGCGCCTTTTTCAGCCGCCGCGAATAGAGGATGGTGCCCCGGCTGGTTTCCTTCTCCATCCACTTGCTCTTGGCCAGGCCGATGCCGTGTTCGCCGGAAAGGGTGCCGCCGAGGCTCAGGGCCACCTCGAAAATCTCGTCCACCGCCGCCTCGACCCGGGCGTACTCCTTTTCGTCGCGCCGGTCGGTAAGGATGGTGGGATGGAGATTGCCGTCGCCGGCATGGCCGAAACTGCCGATGAGCAGCTTGTACTTGGCGGCGATCTCCTCCACCGCCTTGATCATGGCCGGAAACTGGCTGCGGGGTACCGTGGCATCCTCCAGCACCGTGGTGGGCCGCAGGCGGGCCAAGGCGGACAAGGCTGCCCGCCGCGCCGCCCACACCCGGTCGCGCTCCTCGTTGCCGCGGGCCAACTGCACCCCCGTGGCCCCGCTCTTTCTGCAGATCGACTCCACCCGGGCGGCCTCGTCGGCCACCTGGGCCGGGTGGCCGTCCACCTCGATGAGCAGCAGGGCCCGAGCGTCCACCGGGAGACCGGCCTTGGCGTAATCTTCCACGGTGCGGATGGTGAAGTTGTCCAGAAATTCCAGGGTGCACGGGACGATCCGGTTGGCGATGATGTCGGCCACGGCCCGGGACGCCTTGGCGGTGTCGTCGAAGAGGACCATCATGGCCTGGTTGGCCGCCGGCGGCGGCACGAGCCTGAGGATGATCTCACTGAAAACGCCGAGCGTCCCCTCGGAGCCCACCATCAGGGCGGACAGGTTCAGCCCGGTGACGCACTTGACCGTCCTGCCGCCGCTGATGATTTTTTCTCCGTTGGTGTCGAAGAAGTTGACCCCCATGACGTAATTCTTGGTCACCCCGTACTTGAGCCCGCGCAGGCCCCCGGCATTTTCGGCCACGTTGCCCCCCAGCGTGGAAACAGACAAGGAGGCCGGATCGGGCGGATAGAACAGACCCCTGGCCTCCACCTCGACGGCGAACCGGGCCGTGACCACCCCCGGTTCGACCACGGCGTACATGTCCGCCTCGTTGATCTCGATGATGCGGTTCAAGGCGTTGGTGAGCACCACGATCCCGTCGCGCGGGTCCGGAATGGTCCCGCCGGAGAGGTTGGTGCCCGAACCGCGCACCGTGAGCGGCAGGCCGTTGTCCCCGCAGAGCTTCACCACCTTTCCCAGCACATCGGTGGTTTCGGGCCGCACCACCAGGGCCGGCACCACCGGTTGCAGAACAGCAGCGTCATACGAATAGCAGTGCCGGTCGGCCTCGCTGTCCATCACGTTGGACGGGCCGGCGATTTTCCGGAAGGCCTCGATCAAAACGGGCTTGAGCATGGCGACTCCTCTGGCAACGACCGACGGAAGGATATCCGACGAAAGAAAAATCCGGCGGCCGGAAGGCCCCGTGTCCAATTCGATGCGATGATTTTCAGATTATCTCAAGGTGGGATGGATGAGAAGCTAGCGCTGCTTTTCCACTTCCCTGCGGCGCAGCTCGCCACGGATGATCCTGCCGGTGTTGGTCATGGGCAGCGCGTCGACGAACTCGATCTCCCGCGGGTACTCATGGGCCGCCAGGCGGGTCTTGACAAAATCCTGGATCTCGGCGGCCAGCGCCTCGGTGGCCGCCGTTCCCGGTTCCAGCACCAGGAATGCCTTGACGATTTCCGTGCGCTCGGCGTCGGGCTTGCCGATGACGGCGGACATGGCCACGGCGGGATGCTTGAGAAGGCAATCCTCGATCTGCGCCGGGCCGATGCGGTACCCCGAGTTGGCGACGCCGGAGGCATCCGTCACCACGGCCTTGGCGCCGCTATTGGCCAGCCGATACTGAAGCGCATCGGGGCCGAACAGGCTGAAGAGAGGAACGGCAACAGCCCCCAATTTGTAAATGGCGAGGTGGGAAATCGCCGTTTCAGGGCACTGGGGCAGCAGGATGCCGACGCGGTCCCCCCTATCCACCCCCTGGGCCCGGAGCGCGTTGGCGAAGCGGTTGGACAGGCCCTTCAGATCCTTGAAGGTGTAGCGCCGGGTCCGCCCTTTTTCGTCTTCGTAGATCAATGCCAGCCGGTCCCCTTTGTCCGCCCATTTGTCGCAGACATCCACGCCGATGTTGTAAAACTCGGGGACCGACCAGCGAAAACCCTGGTAAACCGCTTCGTAGGTATCTTTTTTCGGCAGCATCCGTTTGCGCCCCCTTCCCTCTTTCCTTCCCCTATTCCACCAGCAGCGAAGGCAGCCACAACACCGTCTGGGGAAAGATGGTGCAGATGATCAGCCCCAGGATCATCAAAGCCACAAACGGCACGATCCCGCGGTAGATGTGGCCAAGTTCCACGCCCACCGGCGCGATCCCCCTGAGATAGAAGAGCGCGTAGCCGAAGGGTGGCGTCAGAAAGGCGGACTGGAGGTTGAGGGCCATCATGATCACGAACCAAACCTGATCGAACCCCAGCTCCTTGGCGATGGGCAGAAAGAGCGGAAAACAGATCAGGATGATGCCGATCCAGTCGATGAACATGCCCAGCACGAAGACGATGGCGTTCATCACCGCGTAGGTGCCCCACTTGCCCAGCCCCAGGCCGAGGACGAAGTCGGTGACCACGTCCCCGCCGCCGATCCCGAGAAACACCCCGGTGAAACAGGTGGCCCCGCAGAGCAGAAAAATGACCATGGTGTTGGTCTTGGCGGTCTTGATCGCCGCATCCTGAAATCCCTTCCAGGTGAACTTGCGGTAGGCGATCACCATGAGGAAGGCCAGGAAGGCGCCCACGCCGGAGGCTTCGGTGGGCGTGGCGATGCCGGTGAACAGCGATCCGAGCACCCCCATGATCAGGACCATCGGCGGAACGAGCGACTTCATCACCATCCAGAAGATCTGGGCGTTGGTGACATCGCCGCGCTCCTCCTTGGACATGGGCGGTCCCAGTTCCGGTTTGAAAAAACAAAGTCCGGCAATGTAGAGGAGATACAGAGAAGCAAGAATCAATCCCGGGATCACGGCCCCGGCGAAGAGCTTGCCCACCGAGAGGGTCGCCTCGCTGGCCATGAGCACCAGCATGATGCTCGGCGGAATGAGAATCCCCAGGGTGCCGGAGGCGCAGATCGCCCCGCAGGAAAGCTCCTTCTGATACCCGTAGCGCAGCATCATCGGCAGGCCGAGCAGGCCCATGGTGACCACCGAGGCCCCGATGATCCCGGTGCAGGCGGCAAAGATCGTGGACACCACCACCACCGTCAGGCCGACGCCGCCGCGGATGGGGCCCAGCAGATAGCGCAGGGCGACGAAGAGGTCCTCGGTGACCCCGGAGGTGTCGAGAAGCTGGGCCATGAAGATGAACAGGGGAATGGCGAGGAGCACGTAGTTGTCCATCGTGCCCCAGATGCGGTTCATGAAAAGATAGAAAATCGACGGCCCCCATCCGATCCAGCCGAAAATCACCGCCAGTCCGCCGAGGACGAAAGCCAGGGGGTGGCCCATGAACAGACCGATCAGCAGGCCGCCGAACATCAGGATCGTGATCCACTCGGGACTCAGGTCAATCATATTTCAACCCCTTGATGATGAAGATCTTCTTGATGACTTCGGCGATCCCCTGGGCCAGGAGCAGCACAAAGGTGATCAGGATGACGGACTTGATCGGATACATGGGCGGGGCGAAAACGCTCCAGGAATGCTCCCGCATGGCCCACGAGGTGGCGGCGAAGCGGTACCCCTGGACGATGCCCACGATGCAGAAGGGGAAAAAGAAGAGCAGGTAGCTGAAGATGTCCAGGGCCGCCAGGCGCTTGGCCTCCAACCGGTGGGTGAAGAGATCCACCGAGACGTGCGATCCGTACTTGAGGCCGAAGGCGGCCACGATCATGAAATGGAGACCGAAGATCTGATTGAGAACCTCGAAACTCCAGATGGTGGGCGTTCCGAGAAACCGGCGCATGATCACCTCCATGACGGTGAGCATCACCAGCGCCACGATCAGCCAGCTGAAGATCCGCCCGATCCACTCATTGAACCATTCGATTGCCTTGGCAATCTTTCGCAACACCGCCATTGCGGGAACCTCCCTCGGGTTGCCACCGGGGCGCCGCGACGCGCCCCGACCGGTGACGGGAAGACCGCGGCGGAGCCAGATGGCCCGATTGCCGCCGCGGTCCTCTCAAATGATTACTTGAGGTCCGGATAAGATTTGGGGTTGTAGCCGAAGCCGAAGGGACCTTCCATCTCCCGCCACTGGGCAAAAGCCTTGCGGAACTTGTTCTGGGATTCGATGGACTTCTTGAACATCGGATCGTCCTTGGCCAGCTCGGCGGTGTGCCCGTCCACCATGGCCTGGATGCGATCCAGGTCTTCCTGCGGGTAACTGTTGATCTCGATGCCCTTGTCGATGAACTTCTGGGTGTATTCGATCCCGTCGAAGTACTGCTTGCAGAAGAACTCCAGGGTGGCCACCTTGGCGGCGTACTGAATGGTTTGCTGCAGTTCCTTGTCCAGGCTGTCCCAGACTTTCTTGTTGATCATCACCCCCATCACCGATGCCGGCTGGTGCCATCCGGGCACGGCCCAGTACTTGCTCACCTCGCCGAAACCCATGCCCCAGTCCGAAGACGGAGTGGAGAATTCGCAGGCGTCGATGGTGCCCTTCTGCATGGCCTGGTAGATTTCCTGCCCGGCCATGGCCACCTGGGCGGCACCGAGGTCCTTGAGCAGCATACCCTGGACCTGGCCGGACATCCGGATCTTCATCCCCTTGAGATCGTCGATGCGCTTGATGGGTTTGTTGCTGCGCACGCCGCATTCCATGGGGGTCACGCCGGTGATCAGGTACATCATGCCGAACTTGCCGTAGGCTTCCTGGTAGATCTCCATGCCGCCGCCGTTGTAAATCCAGATCAGGTAGTCCACCGGGGTCAGGCCCATGGGGTAGGAGCCCAGGGTGTCAAAGACTCGGTCCTTGCCGGCCCAGTAGTTGGGCCAGTCGCCGGCCGCTTCCACCGTTCCCTTGCTCACGGCGTCGAAGACCTCGAAGGACGGCATCAGGCTGCCGCCGGTGAAGAACTTGATCTCCAGGCGGTCCTTGCAGAGATGGTTGACGGCCTTGACGAACGCCTGGTCCGCCTCGATGAGCGAAATCGACGGCGTCCAGGTGGACGTCATCTTCCAACGGATCACCTCGGCGGAAGCCGGTGAGGCGGCCAAGACCACCCCGGCGATGGCGATCCCCATCCAGAAACGAAACCATTTTCGGCTCTTCATCTCAGTCCCTCCTCCTTGCATGTGGTTGGCGATACGCGGACCCGATCGGGTCCTGTTTGAAGAAATCCCCTTTGAAGAAATCCCCCGCCCGCGCGGGTTCAGTAGGTCAGGACGACCCCTCCGTCGAAAAGCAGGTCGCCGCCGACCAGGTACCGCGAAAAACGCGAAAAACCGAACACGAACAGATTGCCCACCTCGATGGGCGTCATCATTTCCTTGACCCGCGATTTTCCCATCATCACGTCCCGCACCACGCTCTCCTCGCTGATGCCGCGCTGGGCAGCCTGGGCCGGGATCTGTTTCAGCGCCAGGGGGGTCTGGACAAATCCGGTGCTGACGGTGAAGGAGCGGATCCTGCCCTGCCCTTCCGCCGAAATCGACTGGGCCAGGGCCCGCAACCCGAACTTGGTGATGTTGTAGACCGGCTTGTTCAGGGTGCAAATGTGGGCGTGAATCGAGGCCATGTGACCGATCACCCCCCCGCCGTCCGCGTTCTGCCGCATCCGCGGCATCACCAGCTTGGAGAGCAGAAACGGCGCCCGCAGCATGAGGTTTTGCATTACGTCGTACATCTCCATGGGAAAATCGGGGATGGCATCGATGTGCTGGATCCCGGCGATGTTGGCCAGGTATCGGATCTTGCCGGCGGCGTCGGCACGCCGGACCGCCTCGGCCACCGCCTGGTCGTCGGTGAGATCCACCGGTTCGAAGATCATGGCCCCGCCGAGCTCACGGGCCAGGGCGACGGTCTTTTTTCCCTCGTTGGCGTTGATATCGAGGCCGACCACCGTCAATCCATTGACAGCCGCCGCCACGGCCGTGGCGCGCCCGATGCCGGTGCCCGCGCCGGTGACGATGCACACGTTGCCGGGATGGAAGGCGCTGTCGTCCAGAACCAGAATGTCTGTGCGGTCGATGGCGGGTTCCTGGATGGTCAAAGTCACCTCCTATTGGCTGAACGGTCTTTTGCCGTAACAAGCGGCCCGGGGAAGCGCGCTCATCGGATGAGGTAGCTTCATCTGCTACAGCAAATTCAGGGCCAATCCTTTACCGGCCGCCTACTGGAGGCTTCCCAAAAAATGAATGCATTGAATTTCAATGAGTTGAATTCAGCCCCGGTCGGAAGCGGATTTTTTGAAACTCGACAAAGGGCGGCTAAGAATGTATCCATAAAACTACATGTTGACACTTGGCGACGCTTTTTTCCAAGGAGGTTCCATGCCACCAAAGGATCTTCGACGACAGATTACCGATCTGCAGGAACGCCTGGACATGTGGGAGCTGATCTTCGACAGCATCCACAACGGTGCCGTGGTGACCGATGCCGACGGCTACGTAACCCATTTCAACAAACCGTACGGGCAGTTCCTTGCCGTCGTCCCAGAAGAACAGATCGGCAAGCACTGCATGGAGGCTATCGAGAACAGCCGGATGCACGTCGTCGCCCGGACCGGCAGGGCGGAGATCAACCACATCCAGCTGATTCGCGGCCAGAACATGGTGGTCCAGCGGATTCCCATCTTGCGCGACGGGAAGGTGGTGGCCGTGTTCGGCCAAGTGATGTTCAAGGACATCCGGGACGTGGGCAAGCTGGCGCAAAACCTGTCCCTGTTGGAAAGCAAGGTGGAACTCTACGAACGGGAGCTGATGAACCTGCGCTCCACCCGCTACACCTTCGAGAGCATCGTCGGCAACAGTTCGGCCATCCGCTCGCTGCGGCGCGAAGCCCTCCAGGCCACCGGCAACGACCTCAACGTCCTGATCACCGGTGCCAGCGGCACCGGCAAGGAGCTGTTCGCCCAGGCGATTCACCAGGGCAGCGCCCGGCGGATGTACCCCTTCGTGCGGATCAACTGCGCCGCCATTCCCCGGGACCTGCTGGAATCGGAACTGTTCGGCTACGAAAAGGGGGCCTTCACCGGGGCACTGGCCAGCGGCAAACCGGGAAAAATCGAGCTGGCCCACAAGGGCACCCTCTTTCTGGACGAAATCGGGGATTTGCCGCTGGAGATGCAGCCCAAACTGCTCAGGGTCTTGGAAGAGAAGGAGTTCGAGCGGGTGGGCGGCAACGTCCCGCGCCACGCCAATTTCAGGGTGGTGGCCGCCACCAACCGGAACCTGGAGAAAATGATCACCGAGGGGCGCTTCCGCAGCGACCTCTACTACCGGCTCAACGTCATTTCACTGCACATCCCGCCCTTGAGCGAGCGGCGCACCGATATCCTGGAGATCGCCCGCCACCTGGTGGCGCAACTGGCCGCCGACCAGGCCCTGCCGCCGGTCGACTTCAGCGCGGAAGCGGAAAAAGCCCTTCTGGAACACGACTGGCCCGGCAATGTCCGCGAACTGGCCAACGTGCTCGAGCGCACCGTGGCGGCCATCGACGGGCCTGTGATCCACCGCGAACACCTCCCCTTCTACCTGTGGCAGGACTGCCGGCGGATGCCGAAAACGCGCCCGGGCACCATGCGCGCCGTGCAGCAGCTCGCCGAGCGCGAGGCCATCATCGCCGCCCTCGGCGAATCCGGTTACAACAAGGCCCGGGCCGCGGCCTTGCTGGGCATCCACCGGACCCTGCTCTACAAGAAGATAAAAAAGTACGAAATCCCGCTGAAGCCGCAGTGATACGCCGGTCCACCAGAATGTATCCGTATTGCTACACTTTGAAAAAGCCTCAAATCAGCCCTTCGAAGAAGTCGTTGCCCTTGTCGTCCACCAGGATGAAGGCGGGAAAATCCTTCACCGTGATGCGGTAGATGGCCTCCATGCCCAGCTCGGGGTACTCGATGAGTTCCATGGCGGTGATGCACTCCTTGCCCAGGCGGGCCGCCGGACCGCCGATGGAGCCGAGGTAGAAGCCGCCGTATTTTTTGCAACTGTCCGTCACCACCCGCGTTCGGTTGCCCTTGGCCAGCATCACCATCGAGGCGCCCCGGGCCTGAAACACCGGCACGTAGGGGTCCATGCGGGCCGCGGTGGTGGGTCCGAAGCTGCCGGCGGCGTAACCCGTCGGCGTTTTGGCGGGACCGGCATAATAAATAATATGATTCTTGAAGTAATCCGGGAGGTCTCCACCCGCTTCCAGGCGCTCCTTCAACCGGGCATGGGCGATGTCCCGAGCCACGATGATGTCGCCGTTCAGCCGCAGGGCCGTGGCCACCGGGTAACGGGAAAGCTCGGCGCGGATCTCCGCCATGGGACGATTCAGGTCGATGGACACCGCCTGACCGCTGTCGGCGGACGGCTCGGGAAGATACCGGGCCGGATCCGTCTCCAACTGCTCCAGAAAGATTCCCTCGCGGGTGATCTTGGCCTTGGCGTTGCGGTCCGCCGAACAGCTCACTCCCATGCCGATGGGACATGAGGCCCCGTGGCGCGGCAGGCGGATCACCCGCACATCCAGACAGAAATAACGGCCGCCGAACTGCGCCCCCAGCCCCAGCTCCCGCGAAGCGGCCAGCAGTTCGGCCTCCAGGGCGAGGTCGCGGAACCCGTGGCCCGTCGGACTGCCGCTGGTGGGCAGGCTGTCGAGGTAGCCGGCCGAGGCGAGCTTGACGGTCTTCAGGTTGAACTCGGCCGAGGTGCCGCCAATGACGAAGGCGAGGTGGTACGGTGGACAGGCCGCCGTGCCCAGGGTCTTCATTTTGGCCGTGAGATGGGAAACCAGGGTCTTGGGGTTGAGCACCGCCTTGGTCTCCTGGAAGAGGTAGACCTTGTTGGCCGAACCGCCCCCCTTGGCGATGAAGAGAAACTTGTAGGCATCGCCGTCGGTGGCGTAGATGTCGATCTGGGCCGGCAGGTTGCAGGCGGTGTTCTTCTCCTCGTACATCGTGAGGGGGGCGTTCTGGCTGTAGCGCAGGTTGGTCCGGGTGTAAGCGTTGAACACCCCCCGGCTCAGGGCCGCCTCGTCCCCGCCCCCGGTCCAGACCTGCTGCCCCTTTTTGCCCATGATGATCGCCGTGCCGGTGTCCTGGCACATCGGGAAGACCATCTCGGCTGAAATCACCGCGTTCTTGAGCATTTCCAGGGCCACGAAGCGGTCGTTGGCCGAGGCTTGGGGGTCATCGAAGATCTTCCGGACCTGCGCGAGGTGGGACGGCCGCAGCAGGTGCGAGATGTCCCGGAAGGCCTGATCGGCCAGCAGGGTGAGCGCTTCGGGCGCCACTTCGAGGATCTCGCCGTGGGGTGACGCCACGGTCTTTACGTAATCGGCACTCAGTTGACGGTAGACGGTGGTGTCCGGTCCGAGGGGCAGCAATTCCTGATAGGCGAATTCGACCATGATCGCATCTCCTTGAAGTGAGCTTAAACGGCAAGTGCCTCGAATGAGCCACAGCCAAGGCAAAAAATTCCCGACGAGAAACTTATTTAGAGGCTGGTCGCCGACGTGTCAAGCCGCGGGGCGACGCCATCCGGCGCAACCGGATCCTCTCGAGTCAGAAAGGGGGTCACCGTCACACCGCCATTGTCGATGACCACGGTAAGGGCGCCCTGCCGGTCGGTGCGCCAGATCCGGGCCCCACAGGCCTCCAGCCGTCCGATGACCTCCCGGTGCGGCATGCGGTAGCGGTTTCGCCAGCCGCAGGAGATGATCGCCTCCTTGGGGTGCACCACCTCCAGCAGGGAGGCGCTGCTGGAGGTGCGACTGCCGTGGTGGGGCACCAGGAGCACGTCGGCCGCCGCTTTGCCCCCGATCCGCGATAAAAAAGCCTGTTCGGCCGGGGCCTCGATGTCGCCGGTGAGCAGGATCGCCCCGTAGGGCGTGGACACCCTGAGCACGATGGAATCGTTGTTGGCATCTCCCGTGGGCGGCCCGGGACCTGGGGCCGGGTGCAGCATCTCGATGCCCGCATCGCCCAGGCGGCTGCGCCGCGGCAGGCGTTCAAAGGCCGGCCAGGGAATCCGCCGCCGCTCGATCGTGTCCACGAACTGCCGGTAGCCGAAGGTTTCCGCCCCCTGGTGGTTGCTCCAGACCTGGCCCACGGGGAAGTGTTCCAGCACGAACAACAGGCCGTTGAGGTGGTCGGCGTTGGCGTGGGTGAGCACCACCAGATCGACGGCGCAGATCTTCTGGTAGCGCAGAAACGGCGCCAGTATCGCTCGGCCCACATCGAAGATGCGGTTGTCGGAGAAGCCGCCGCCATCCACGATGGCCACCGCGCCTCCGGGCAGTTCCAGAACGGCGGCGCTCCCCTGCCCCACATCCAGCACGGTGGCCCTGAGATCCGAGTGCCAAAACCGTCGGTGGCCCCAGTAGAGTCCGTCAACCGTCCACCCGGCCAGCACCAGGGCAGCGAGGGCGGCCCGCCAGGGACGAACGCCGCCGGCGGCCGGCCATCGCCGCCAGGCCGCGCCGATGCCCAGAGCGGCATAGAAGAGGACGATTTCTTCGGCCCGCGGGGTGAAGGTGGCCACGGCGCTCCACGGCCAGGCGGCCATGATGTCGAGCAGATCGAGACAGGGCGCGAGCAGCAGATCGGCCAGGTGAAACCCGCAAAGCGCCAGGGAAGTGCTGATGGGCACCAGGGCCGTGCCGGCCAGGGCGGGATAGACCACGAGGATCCCCATGACCGGCACGAAGATGAAATTGGCCGCTATCCCGACCAGCGACACTTGTTGAAAAGTCTGCATCACCACCGGCATGGTCCCGAGCGTGGCCCAGAGCGAAACCAGAAAACACTGGCGCATCCAGTTCCACAGCCACCGAACCCACCGCCGGAGCCAAGAGGGGGCGGCCTCCTCATCCGGATCCGCCTTCGGGGCCTTGGGCTGGCACCCGACCAGGATCCAGGCCACGGCAAGAAAGGAGAGCTGGAAGGAGATGGAAAACAGGGAGGGCGGATGGAGGCCGATGACCACCAGCGCCGCCAGGGCCAGGGTGTTGGGCAGATCGCGTTCCCGATCGATGAGCATGGCGCCCAGGTAGACGCTCACCATCAGGGCGGCCCGCTCGGTGGAGGGGGACATGCCGGCCAGCACCGCATAGCCCCAGACGGCGATGGCCGAAGCCAGGGCGGCGGCTTTTTTCGTCCAGCCGCGTTCCAGCAGTAGGGGCATCCAGCCGAAGAGCCGCCGGAGCAGCCCGTACATCAGAGCCGCCACGATGGCCACGTGCAGCCCTGAAATGGCGAGGAGGTGCCCCACCCCGACCCGGTTGAAGGCGGTGCGCAGATCGTCGTCGATCCGGCTCTGGTCTCCGACGGTCAGGGCCGCGAGCACGGCGGCGCTGTCCCTCGGAAAGTTCGCCTCCAGAAGGGCACCGACGCGACGGCGGAACCGTTCCGCCATCCCCGCGACCCCGCTGTCCGTCCCCGCGGCGCTACGTTCCACCTCATCGGCGGTGGTGTAGGCCGTGGCCCGAACCCCTTGAAAGGAGAGGTAACGCCTGTAATCGAAGCCGCCAGGATTGTGGAAGTTGCGTGGCGATCTGAGGCGGGCGGAGAAACGGAGGATGTCACCGCGGGCGAAGGCCGGCGCCAGTCCCTGGACAGTCACCCGGATGCGGCCACGGCGTGGCCCCGGCGCATCCGGTCCACCGGGAGGGATCAGGTCCAGGTGCAGTTTCTGACGTCCAGTCGCCACCCGAGGCGAGTCGACGACCCGCCCGGCGATGGGCACCGTTCCCTGATCGACATAATGCACGGCATGGCCGGATCGAAAAGGCGGCGCCATCCAGGGCTGTGCGGACAAATACCCCAGGGCGGCAATGAGAGCCATCGGCGCGGCGAGCTGCCAACGGTTCTTTTTCACACCGACGGCCACCGCAACCAGCGCGGCGGCCGCCCCCAGCAGAGCCGTTATCCAGTGTCCCGGGTGCCAGACGCCGACGGCACAGCCGATCATCAAAACGCCGGCCAGCGGAACCATGGGCCGATGAATCGGTTCGCAGGCCATGATCCAGAGTGCTTTTCACTGAAGGATACGAAGCACGGAATTCAAAATTCGAAACAAACGCTTTAACTCTTTGGTTTTGATCGATTGAATTTTAAATAGTTTAATTTGTTTTGAATTTCGTGCTTCAGATTTCGAATTTAAGGTTCCCCCAGATACAGTGCTTTTATGTGACTATCGGATATGGCAGTCATTCCGAACGCAGTGAGCAACCTTGCCGCCGCCAAGAGATCCCTCGTCGCTTCGCTCCTCGGGATGACAGGGGCTTGGCCATGCGCTCCTCGGGATGCACACCTCCTCCCGCTGTCATCCCGAGCGTCAGCGAGGAATCTGCAGTCGGGAATACGGCGGAAAGTATGGGCAAATTCAAAGAGATCCCTCGTCGCTTCGCTCCTCGGGATGACAGGGGCTTGGCCATGCGCTCCTCGGGATGACATTATGTTTTCCTTGGGATGCCCCATGCCTCCAACACCTGAAACCCGACATCCGACTTCTGATATCCGGCTTCCGATATCTGCCACCCTTATTCGCATTCCGGCCCCGCCACCTCTTCGCCACCCCCCGGCGCCCTGCGGATGTCGGCCCCCAGTGCGGCCAGCTTGCGCTCCAACTGCTCGTAGCCCCGGTCCAGGTGGTAGACCCGGTTGACCTCGGTGGAGCCTTCGGCCACCAGTCCGGCCAGCACCAGAGAAGCCGAGGCCCGCAGGTCGGTGGCCATCACCGGAGCGCCCGAGAGACGGCTTTGGCCCTTGACGACCGCCGTGTTGCCCGAAACCACGATGTCGGCGCCGAGGCGGCGCAATTCGCTGACATGGATGAAACGGTTTTCGAAGATCGTCTCGCTGATGACGCTCGATCCGGTGGCCACCGCCGCCAGGACCATGAACTGGGCCTGCATGTCGGTGGGAAAACCCGGGTAGGGCTGGGTCTTGATGTCCACCCCCCGCAACGCCGGAGCCCCGTGGACCCGCATCCAGCCGGCGCCGGTATCGACGCTGGCACCGGTGATCCGCAGCTTGTCGATCACCGCCTCCAGGTGGTCCGGTCGGCAGCCGTCGATTTTCACGTCGCCTCCGGTCAGGGCCGCCGCCACCATGTAAGTGCCGGTTTCGATGCGGTCCGGGATCACGGTTTGGTTTGCCGGCCTCAACCCTTCGACCCCCCGGATTTCGATGGTGGCCGTGCCCGCTCCCTGGATTCGGGCGCCCATGGCATTGAGCGCGTCGGCCAGCGCCACGATCTCCGGCTCTCGGGCCGCGTTGCGCAGGGTGGTGGTGCCCTTGGCCAGGGCCGCCGTCATCAGCAGATTCTCCGTGCCCCCCACCGTGGGGATGTCGAAGGTGATATCGGCACCTTTCAAACGCGGGCAGGAGGCCGTGACGTACCCGTGTTCCAACTCGATGGACGCGCCAAGACGGGCCAGGGCCTTGAGATGCAGGTTGATGGGCCGCGCGCCGATGGCGCACCCGCCCGGCAGGGAGACCCGCGCCCGCCCCAGGCGAGCCAGGATCGGCCCCAGCACCAGGATCGAAGCCCTCATCTTGCGCACGATGTCGTAGGGCGCTTCGGGATTGCAGAACCCGCCCGGATCGACCACCACGCGATGGTCCGCAAAATCCGCGGCGGCCCCGAGGTGGCGCAACAGTTCCACCGTGCTGTGGATATCCCTGAGATCGGGCACGTTGTCATAGGTGCATGGGCCATCGGCGAGAAGGGCGGAAATCAGAATGGGAAGAGCGGCGTTCTTGGACCCGCTGGCCGTTACCGTACCGTCGAGCCGCCTACCGCCGCAGATGACGATTTTATCCATGAGAAGTTCCAGGTGAAAGAGTTGAAGTTGGAAATCGGACCGATCCGGCCGATCCGGCCGATCCGTCCAAGATCGGTCGCTTCAGTCGCTCAAAAACATTCGCCCGGGGCGCGCGAAGGCGGCCCGGGCGAGTAGCGTCAAAACGGGAAAACCGAAAAACATCAGTGATGGTGGGCACCCTTGCCCTGGATCGTATCCACCGCGGCCTTGATGATGCAGTAGGCCATTCCCACCCCGATGATGGTCAGTGCGTACCACAGGCCGCCCATGAAGACCAGGTGCGACATGTCCCAGATCCATTCGAAACCAAAGGGCAACATCGATCCCTCCTTACCTCTTTCAGGTTACGCCCGGGCCGGGGCGGCTTCGGCGGGCATGTCCGGGTCGGTTTCCGGTACCGCTACCGGTTCCGGCGCCGCGTTCAGTTCGACCTCGTTGGGAAACACCGGCAGATAGCGATAGCTCAGGCTCACGAGGATGATGCCGTAGGCCACGGGCAGGATGGTGGTGGCCACTTCCTGCCAGCTCGGATAGTACAGGGCCCAGGTGTCAAAGGGCATCACCGGCACGGCCATCACCTGCAGCACCATGACCCACCGGTTGATCGACACCCCGATCACTCCCAGCAGAACGGCCACGAACAGGCTGGTGGGGTTCTTGCGGCCCTTCTCGGTGATCAGGATCAGGGCCGGGATGAACCCGCCCACCACGATTTCGGCAATGAGCCAGCCGATGTTGTAGAACCAGTTGTCGTAGAAGAAGCCGGCGCTGTAACCCGCCCCGGGAGCCGTCACCGTGAGCCAGTAGATGGTATCGATGGTCTTGGCGACGATGTAGGTCAATATCATCCAGCCGGAGATCTTGGCCAGCAACCATACGGTGCTGTCCTTCACCAGCTTCTTGGCGGTGATCTTCTCGGTGATCTTGAGCAGAAAGATCGTGAAGCAGGGCCCGAAGGCCGCCGCGGACCAGGTGAAGAGGAAAAAGGTCCAGGGCCAGATCAAAATGCCTTCGCGAAAGGCGAAGGGTCTTCCGAAGAGCACGCCCGCCACCCCGCCCAGAGACCCCTGGTGGAAGAAGGAGAGAAAGGCGCCGGTGGCGGCGAAGACCGCCATGATCTCGTGCATGTTGTGGCCGAGGTTGTGGAAGAAGGGCACCTTGTCGATCTGGCGGTTTTCCAGGATCAGCGGCAGGTACTCGATGGTGAGCACCCCGAAGTAGCAGGTGAGACAGAAGGCCACCTCGGTGAGCATGGAATGGACGTTGGCGTGCCAGAAGATGAACCAGCTTCGTAGCGGCTGCCCCACGTCGATGGCCAGAATCAGCAGGGCCGAACTGTAGCAGATGAACCCGATGAGCACGGCGAAGTTGATGATGTTCTTCAACTCCTCCTTTCCCACCAGATATCGGAGAAAACCGGTGAAGAAAGCGCCGCCGCCCAGGGCGATGACCGCCAGATCGGCCCAGATCCACAGCGCGAACCCGTAATAGTCGTTCATGTTGGTCTGGTTGAGCCCCTTGAGCCAGCACAGGAGCATCGCATACACACCCCAGAGCAACACGATCCCCACCGCACCGATCCACAGAGCGAATTTCCACGTCGGGCAGCGCTTGACGCCTTTGGGAAATAATGCAGAATCCATGGTCTCACGACTCCTGAAAAGTTGGGTTGGTCCGCATGCGGGCCGCCGTCATGCCTTAATGGGCCGCGGCCTGGCTGCCGAAGTTGTACTGATCCAGGGCCTTGCGCACCCACTGGCGCTCGGTGAGGTAGTACACTTTCGGATTGGTGCCCAGCTGCTCCAGCAGGCGCAACGCCTTCTTGGAGTGCCCTGTAAAATGATGATGCGGATCCGGCTCCACGATCCGGGTCACCCGGTGTTCGGGATTGTTCAAATCGCCGAAAACGATGGCCCCGGCCGGGCAGGCCTGGACGCAGGCCGGCTGGTACTCTTGTTCTTCCAATTCCGCGCGCCCCTCGTAGTGGGCCTTTTCCATGGCCAACTGGTAACGGTGGAAACAGAAGGAGCATTTCTCCACCACCCCGCGCATCCGGGGCGACACATTGGGGCTGAGATACTTTTCCATCCCTTCGGGCCAAACCGGATCCCACCAGTTGAAATAGCGGGCATGGTAAGGACAGGCGGCCATGCAGTACCGGCATCCGAAACAGCGGGTATAGATCTGGCTCACAACGCCGGTCTCCTGGCTGTAATCGGTGGCCGTGGCCGGGCAGACCGACACGCACGGGCTGTGGCCGTCGTGCCCCTCGCAGTGCATGCATGGCCTGGGCAGGTAGCAGATGTCGGCTTCCGGGTAGGGTTTGTCGTTGCTCACCTTGAAAACCCGCATCCAGGTGATGCTGTCGCGCTTGTTGTCGGATTCGTCCTTCTTGAACGGCACGTTGTTTTCGGCCATGCAGGCCACCATGCAGGCGCCGCATCCGGTGCATTTGTCCAGATCGATGACCATGCCGTACTTGTGCTGCTTCGCGTTCATTTCCATCAGAACCTCGTTGTCTGGTTAGGCTTTGGCGAGCTTGGCCTGAATGCCCCAGGCCGCGTCCAGTCCGGAGGCGGGATCTTCCACCGGGCCGATGAGGGCGTTGACGTTGACCCCCTTTCCGGCCAGGTAGTCATCGTAGGCCGTGTGACCCAACCCCCCGGGCATGGCCACCAGTCCGGGCATGATCCCCTCGCTGAGATGGATGCGCACCCGGGCCTGACCCCGCGGCGTGCTCAGCACCGCGGCCTGACCTTCGCCCAGTCCCGCGGAGCCGGCCGTCTGCGGGTTGACTTCCACGAAAACGTCCTTTCCCTTCAGGACCTCGTCGCCTACCGTCTTTGTCATGAACGGCGTGTTGGCGGCGGGCCCCGTTGCAAGACGCAACGAATCGTAGGGCACCAGCACCAGGGGGAAAGCCCCCTTGTCTCCCTCGATGGGCACCGGCTGGTAGCCGCCGGCGAACTCGAACCTTCCCGAGGCCGTGGGAAATGCTTCCGACCAATGGCTCGGCTGGGCTACGTGAACGACGTAGCCCTTCTCGGTCAGGGCATCCCAATCGTCGGCCAGGGTTTCCTCCAGACAGGCCTGGAAGCCGTCCCATCCAAAGGCATCGGCCACAGGTCCGCCGATGGCGCTCGCCAGGGCCAGTACGACGTCCCCGGCGTGCCGGGTGTTGCACTGGGGAGGCACCACCGGTTGAGCCAAGCCGATCACCGTGGTGGCCATGCCGGTGGCGACGGCCACATCCTCGTAACGCTCCAGATAGAGGTGATTGGGCAGGATCAGATCCGCATAGGCGGCGGTTTCGTCCATCAGGCTCGAGAAGCTGACAAGCAGGTCGAGGCGATCCAGGGCCTTTTTCACCGTCTCGGTTCCCGGCTGGGTGTAAAGGGGATTTCCTTCCATCACCAGCAGGGCCTTCACCGGATCGGCTTTTCCGTCCGCCTGGGCGGCGAAAAAGCGGTTGGGCAGGCTGCGGGCGTCGGCAAAGGTTCCGCTGCCGGCGCCGTCCAGGCGCGGGCGCTGCATGCCGTTGGCGGCCGTCTCGTCCGTTTCCACCTCCGGCCAGTTGACCTCCTCGTTGCCGGGAAGGGTCCAGACGCCACCCTTGCGGTTGATCGCCCCCACCAAGGCATTGAGGGAGTGCACCGCCATGGCCTCGTCAAGCCCGCCCGGCGTGGCACCTCGCCCCCGGCCGCAGATCGCCACGCCGGCGCCGGCCTTGGCGAAATCGCGCGCCAGTACGACGATGAAGTCCTTGTCCACCCCGGTGATCCCGGCCACCTTCTCCGGGGTGAAACCGTCGAGCACCATTTTCCGCCAGGCCTCGAAACCGTTGGTGTAATAATCGACGAAATTGCGGTCGAACAGGCCCTCGGAAAGGATCACGTTCGCCAGCCCCAGGGCCAGCGCGGCTTCGGTTCCCGGGCGGATCGGCAGCCACCGGTCGGCTTTGGCGGCCGTGTTCGACAGCCGCGGCTCCACCTGCACCAATGGCACCTTGCGATCCTTCCAAAGGCTCTTGGCGCGGATCATGCGCACCGGCGATCCCCATCCATCGATCACGCCACTGCCGAAACTGATGACGAAATTGGCGTTCTCCAGGTCGAACCCCACCATGGCCTGCTGACCGTGCATCCGGTAGACCGCCATTTCATAGGCGTCTTCGAAGGTCGCGGGCCGCACGAGGTTCGGCGATCCATAAACGGTCATGAAGCGATCCACCAGGGCGGAGAAGGTGCCCCGTCCGGCGCCGTTGAAGACGGCCAGCTGCTCGGGATGCCCGCTCTCGCGCAGGTCACTCAGCTTGGCAGCGACTTCCGCCACGGCCTCGTCCCAGGAAATCTTGGCCCATTTGCCCTCCCCGCGCTTTCCGATCCGCTTGAGCGGTCCGGCCACCCGCGTGGGGCTGTAGAGCATCTGCGGCCCGCTGAGTCCCAATGGGCAGATCCCGCCGTCGTTGACCGGGTGGCCAGCCATCCCCTCGATCTTCACGACCCGTTTGTCGACCTTGCGCACCGCGATACCGCAACCCCCCGGGCACAGGGTGCAGGTCGACTGGACGTAGGTATAGGCGCCGTCGGCGGGTACCGGCGTCCAGGGCCACATCTGCGACCAGATCGACACATCGTCCATCAGCTTCCACGGCAAGGGCGTCACCGCCGTACCGGCGGCGCCACCGATCACAAACGATAGAAAGCTTCTTCTGTCCAATTTCATCGATGTTACCCCTTCGAGTTAGACATCCGGGCGCAGCGGCCAGAAGTTACTTGTGGCAAACGAAACAGGCGTCGCGGCGGGTCTGTACGCTCGACCCGGTGGCCGCTTGACGATCCAGGGGATAGATGGCCGGCACCACTTCCTGCCGGAAGTGGCGACTCACCACCCCGGGGGCCGGCGCCCGATCGACGCTGCCGACGGCCTTTTCATGGCACTCGGCGCAATCGTCCATCTTCATCCGGTCGTAGGTGTGGGTCTTGAAGCCGGCGATGCTGTAACCCCAAATATCGCGACTGTATCCGGTGATGCGGTTTTCCTGGTAAGGCTTGAGGGAGGTGGAGGTGCCGATGTCCCCGTGGCAGGATTCACAGGTCATCTTGGCCTTGACCACGTGGGCGGCGTGGGAGAAGAAGACGCAGTCCGGCTGCCGGGAGTAGACGTACCAGGGCACTTCTCGCTCCTTGGCGACGTACTCGTTGACGAAGATGGCCTCGTCCTCGGTTTCGCCCATGACGTCCGCGTGGCAGTCGGTGCACTGCGCCAGGGTGGGCACGCCGGAAAAGGTGCCGTCCTCGCGGAAGAAGTGGCAGCTCTCGCAGTCGCCGACTTCCCGGTTGTGCAAGGCATGGTCGAAGTTGAAGGGTTGGGGCTTGGTCGAGTAGAGCAGTTTGGGAAACACGCCCCACCCGATCGCCAGACTGGCGGCAAATCCGAGGATAAAGAAGAGGAGAATGGTGGCGCCGCCTTTTTTGTCGGCGGTGTCGCCGGATACCGCATGCCCATGGTCGTCTTTCGTGCTCATGGAAACTCCGTCATCCCGTTTGGGGCCGCCGCGAAAGGCGCAGGTCGGCCGCTGAAATAAAGCCATCCCGCAATCGGGGTCACCTCATGGCCATCTTTCTCACGCCTAACCTTATGTCTTGTAAGTCTTTTTAAACAGACGATGGTGGTTCCGGGGGGCGGTCCGTCACCGCTGGCGGCGGGCCGAATGGAATGGAAACCACCCAAATAAATCAGGGGTTGCTGTACTCTGTGCGCCTGCCTTTGTCAAGGAAAAATCCCCGGTGGGAGCGGGCATTTCCGAGTGCCCACGAGGGATCTACCGATCTGGTTTCAATTCAAATTTCGAGTCGGCGGCAGGGCTAGTGCAACTGTTCGCCCATGGCGCCGTAGCTGTGCAGACCCGGCAGGAGGTTGACGCCGAAGTAGGTGAAGAGCACGGCGACGAACCCGAGAATGGAGAGGTAGGCGATGCGCCTCCCCTGCCAGCCGCGCATCAGACGGGCGTGGAGCAGGGTGGCATAGACGAACCAGGTGATGAGGGACCAGGTCTCCTTGGGGTCCCAGCCCCAGTAGCGGCCCCAGGCCGAGTTGGCCCAGATGGAACCGGTGATGATGCCCGCCGACAGGAACACGAAACCGAACATCACCGTCTGGTGCGTCAACAGATCCATCAGGGACGGCTCGGGAAAGCGGGAAAAGAGTTCGTCCCGCACCCGCCGCTGGCGCCCCAGGGACCAGGCGCCCAGGTCGACGACGGCCGCGAGCAGGACGGCGGCGCCGAGGCCGGCGCCAAAAGACCATCCCAGGATGAACTTGAAGAGGATCAACCCCAGACCGACCAGAAAGAACTGCAGCACCACCACGTCGCCGATGCGCCGCTCTCCGCCGCGCCCGTCCGTCGACGCGGCGATCTTGTCCAGCAGATACATGATGCTCAGGCCGAAGCCCACGGCAAAGGCTGCGTAGCCGATGAAACAGGTGATCACGTGGGCGATGAGCCAGTTGCTCTTCAGGGCCGGGATCAGCGGCTGAATGCGGTCGCTGACGTGGGGCGACAGGGAGGCATAGGCCATGGCGAGGAAGGCCAGTGGCAGGGTGAAGGCGCCGATGACCCCGTTGCGGTAGCGATACTGGATCACCAGGTGGCTGACGCCGATCGTCCAGGCGAAGAAGACCAGGGATTCATAGAGGTTGCTCAGCGGCGCGTGGCCGAATCCCATCTGGTAGGACTCGACCCAGCGCAGGACGAAGCCGGCGAAATTGCCCGCCACGGCCACCCAGACGCTCCAGGTGCCCAGGCGGGCAGCCACGGGCCGGCGAAAGACCCAACCGGCGATGTAGAACACGGCCGCCAGTCCATAGATGAACGTCGTGACGGAAAGCAGCAACGAGCTGGTCATCGAAAGCTCCCTCTAGATGCGGATCATGCGCGTGTCGGTCTCCCGCCCGCGGCGGTCATGCGCCGCGCCAGGAGTTCCACCCGGCGCTGCATGGCCATCTTGTTGCGGTTGGTGACGCCGTAGATCACGACCGCGGTCCCGCTCCGGCGCGGGCGGATCGCCACGCAGACCTGCTGGTGCGACATGAAAAAGGCCACCAGGCAACCGATGATCATCACGGCGAAGGCCACGTAAACCACCCCCACGCCGGGATCGCGGGTGACCTGAAGCCCGGTGTAGTAACGCTCGGGCATCTGGATCGCGCTGGCGACGGCGATGGCCACCGCTCCCCGCCGCATCTTGTCGAAGGCAGGGAACCGCAGCGGCAGGGTCAGTTTGATCGGCGCCTGCCCGGGATGTGTCAGGGTGGCTTCCACCGCCGGTCCGAGGGGCTGTCCCATGAATTCGGAGTCGGGCCGGTAGGCGTCCAGGCGCAAGGTGCCGAGTTCCTCGGGCAGATCCAGTTGATCGCCGATGGCCCCCTCCTGGTGATACGTTCGGCCGGACTGGCTGCTCATGACATGCACGGTGAGACGCTCCGGTGGACCGGCCCCCTCGGCCGGCATCGGCGGCGGCAGCTTGCCATAACTGGATTGAAAGATGTTGATCCCCTCGTGGCGCAGCGGATCGTTGACGATGATTTCCTTTTCGCGGATCACCTGCCCGTCGCGCAGCAGACTGATGCTGGAACGGTACTCCTTCGGAGCGCCGTTGGGGTAGACGGACAAGCTGAAATCGTTGCAGCGAATGGCGAACGGCAACTGCCGTTCCGCGCTCCCGTCGCGCAGGATCACCCTGTCGGTGGCTTCGCCTTCGGGGATGTTGACATATCCCTCGAAACCGAGCAAACCGCCGATCATACCCCCCGCCACCAGCAGCACCACCGAGAGGTGAACGATGTAGACCCCCAGCCGGCTCAGGCGCCAGCGCTCGGCATAGACCGCCTCGACGCCGCCCTCCACGGGCCGGACAAGCAGCCGCTTGAATCCCCTGGCGAGGACGGCCTGCGCCGTCTGCCGCACCGCGTCCGGATTGGCGTCGGACTTGAACTCCGCCTGGATCGCGCTCTTTTGAAACCGGTCCAGACGGTACCGCGGTTCCCGGGTGAAGATGATCGGCCAGGCGGTGCGCAGCCGCTCCACCGAACACACCACGATGTTGATCACCAGCAGTAGCAGCAGCAGCTGAAACCACCAGGCGTGGTACATGTCCACGAGGTCCAGGGCGTCGAGCAGGCGATAGCCCCGGGGGCCGAAGGCGCGAACATAGTCCGCCGGCGCCTCGTTCTGGGGAATGACGGTGCCGATGATCGAGGTGACCGCCAGAGAGAGCAGCACCACCACCGTGAGCCGTACCGAAGCGAAAAATTTCGTCAATTGATCCAGAATGGCCAGGGAAACACCTCCAACCACCCCACGACGGGGTTTGGGGACTCCGAAAGGGAAGTTGCCAGCCTATAGCAGATCCCTCCCGCGCAAACAACCCGGCAGGGATTCAGAGCCCGGAGGCATTGAGAACGCCTCATTGATTGCTCTTCTCCTCTTCCCGGGGCCGGATCACGATGGTGGCACGCCGCTCGGGCGTCAGGTAACGGGCCGCCAGGCCGGAAAGCTCGCCGGCGGTCACGGCGGCATGGTCCGGGTAGATGTCCCGGCTCCAGTCGAGCTGCTCGGGGTGGCGCCAGGCGCCGGCGAGCACCGAGTCGCGCCAGTAGGCGTTTTCCCGTTTCAGGTCCTTGATGCCGGTCAGGGCCGGCTCGCGGATCCGGGCGAACTCGTCTGCGCCGACACCGTTGGACGCCAGATCGGCCAGGATCCGTTCGATTTCCTTTTCGACGATGTCGATCTGCCCGGGATCGACCTGGACCACCGCCGACATCACCCCGTAGCCTGGATAGGCCCGGGAAGGCCAGTGATAGGCGAAGGGGCTGTAGCTGGCCCCGAGGCGCTCGCGCACCTGCTCGCGCAGTCGGTCGGAAACCACTTCCGCCAGCAGGTTCAGACGCCGGGTCCGGTGGATGTCCCACATGTCTTCGGTGGCGTGGGAAACCACCACCATGGCCTTCTCCAGCTGCGTATCCACCCCGATGTCCATCCGTTCGCCTCCCGGGAACCTCGGTCCGGGACGCGCCGCCAGGGTTGGCGGCTTCCGTTCCGGCAGCGTTCCCAGGTACCGTCCCGCCAGCGAAATGATCTCTTCCGGGTCCACGTCTCCCACCACCGAGATGCTCAGGGCGCCGCCGGCGAGGATCGGACCGATCCACCGGGTAACGTCATCGAGGGTCAGTTTCTCGAACGCTTCCCGCGGCGGCAACCCGAAACGTCCGTCCCCGCCGGCCAGAAAGCGCCTCCCCTTCAGTGACATCTGCCCTTCCACGGACCGTTCCAGGTTGGCGTATTCATCCTGGTAGCGATCCATGACCAGGGTGAAGACCGACGGACGCCACCCCGGATCCAGCAGGTGATGGCGCACCAGGTCGAAGAGCAGCGATACTTCGCCGGGTACCGTTTCTCCCATCAGGCGCAGCCGGTCCTCTCCCATGCGCGCCGACAACGACAGGTTGCGCCCGGCCAGGGCCCGCTCGAGGTCATCCCGGCTCAGCGCCCCCAGACCGTCGGCGTTCATCATCGCCTCGGCCAGCTCTGCCAGCCCCGGCCGGTCGGCCGGCTCGCCGCTGCGGCCCGGCTCCAGGTCCACACTCAGCAATACCTCGTCATCCTTGAAATCCGTCTTCTTGACGCTGAGGGCGACACCGTTGGCAAAACGCGCCTGCACCACGCCCAGGTCCTCCCGGACGATGCGCTCCACCACCCGGGCCGGCGCTTCGGGCGGCGGCAGGTAGGGAAAACCGACGGCCGCCGACGCCTCCCACGGCTGGACGGCTTCGGACCGGCTTGCATCGTAGGCCCGGAGGATCCGCGCCTCGGGCGCCGCGTCACCGCCGGAGAGATTCTCGTTGCCGGTAACCATGACCAGCCAGTGGTCGTCGCCCCACGCCTGGCGCAGGGCATCATGGATCTGCGCCGGGCTGAAGGCATCGATCATCGGCCCCAGCAAGGCCAGTTGCTGATCCGGCGCCATCGTCACCCGACCGGCATTCAGGTCGCCGATGATCTCGCCCGCCAGCGCCGGGCTCTGACGGGTGCCGGCTTGGGCGGCGGCCCTTTCCAGTTCTGCCTTCATCTCGCTGCGCACGCGCTCGACTTCGGCCGCATCGAAACCGTGCACCAGGGCCTGGCGCAGGGAGTGCTCCAGGGACTTCAACGCCTCGGCCCATCCGCTGTTGCGCATCCGGGCCTGCAATTCGGCGCTGCGGAGGGTCTTGAGGAAAATACCTGCGCCGGCGCTGACATGGGTGAAAGGTGCGTCGGGGCGCTCCAGGCGCGACTCCAGGCGATGATCCAGGATCCGCAGGGCGATCTGCTCGGCGAGTTGCTGCCGCTGGAAGGCGATGCTGTCCGGCGTGAAGGGTACGGTGCGCACCTGTCCGATGGAGACGTTGGCGTGGCCCAGCTCCGGTTCATGATGGTAGAATGTTTTGGTGCCGCGGTGGATTGAATCGCCCATGGGCGGATCGCCGGGTTCGGCCCCTCGGTTTTTCAGGCCCGCGAAACGCTCCCGGATCATGCCCTCGGCCGCCGCCGGATCGAAGTCACCCACCATGACCACCACCATCCGGTCCGGCCGGTACCAGTCGTCGTAAAATTTTTTCAGGGAAGCCCGACCCGCCCGCCGCACCACATCCTCCTTCCCGATGGGGAGGCGCTCGGCGATGCGCAGGCCTTCGTATTCGAACCCCAGGGTGGCCTCGAAGGTACGGTAGCCGGGCGAATCCCGGGAACGCATCTCCGCCAGAACCACTTCCCGCTCCCGGTTGATCTCCTCGTCCAGCAGCAGGGCCCCGCTGGCATAATCGTGAAGCACCAGCAGCCCTTCGGCGATGCTCTCGGGCCGGTTGTCCGGCAGCAGCACGTCGTAGACCGTTTCATGAAAGCCGGTGTGGGCGTTGGCATCGTCTCCGAAATCCATGCCGATGCGTTGGAAGTACTTCACCAGCTCGCCGGGGGGAAAATGGGTCGAACCGTTGAAGAGCATGTGCTCCAGGAAATGGGCCAGTCCGCGCTGGTCTTCGCTCTCGTGCAGCGATCCGGCCTGCACGTTCAGATGCATGCTGATGCGGTCCCGGGGGGTGTCGTTGACCCTCAGCACGTAGCGCAGCCCATTGTCGAGCCGCCCGAAGATCAGGGCGGGATCGGGCGTCAGGTCGCTTTCCTGGTGAGGCCACGGGCTCTCACTGCCCGCGGCGCTGCCCGCAACCGCCAGACCCATCGCCATCGCCAAGCAGCATGCGCCGATCCATCCAAGTCCCTTGCGCCGCCCGCGGCGGCGCCAGAAGTCCGTCATCATCGTTCCCTCCCACCGCATTCCATCCCCGTTGCCGGCGAAGACATGCCTGCCGCCACCCGGGCGCCATCATCGAACTCTTCCAACCTTGAACATTGAACCTTGAACTTTGAACTTTGAACCTTGAACCTTGAACCTTGAACCTTGAACCTTGAACCTCGAACCTCGAACCTTGGTTCCCCCCGCCCGCACAGTGACCCAAGAACATAAATCGGCCTCGGCCCCCTGGCAACCATCGGACAACCGTTTCAGGCGACAACGCTCCCGATAAAGAAGGCGCATCTCCCGGCAGGTGCCCCGCCAAGGGTTGAAAAATCAACAAAATATCGAAATAATTTGGCAAATACGGCCATCGGTTGACATCCCGACCCCGCTGTGCCAAACAACCCGAACGCTTTATTGGTGCATTGCCTTGCATTCTTTCCGGGTGATTTCATGACCGCATCAAAAACTTTCCCAAGCGGTTCCTCGGAGCCGCCCCAGGCGACCTTGGACGCCTACCGCCGGCAGCTCAACGACGCCCAGTGGGAAGCGGTGATCCATGACGGCGGACCGCTGCTGGTCATCGCCGGCGCCGGCACCGGCAAGACGCGGACCCTGACCTACCGCGTCGCGCGCCTGGTGCTCGAAGGGGTTGAACCGCGGGCCATCCTGCTGCTCACCTTCACCCGCAAGGCGTCCCGGGAGATGCTGCGCCGGGCATCGGCCCTGCTGGATGAACGCTGCGCCGCCGTTTCGGGAGGAACGTTTCACGCCTTCGCCCACAGCATGCTGCGGCGCTATGGGGGGCGCATGGGCTTCGACCGCCCCTTCACCATCATCGACCGCGCCGACGCCGAAAGCCTGGTGGGCCAGATCCGCAAGGAGACCAATGCGCCCGTGCGGGCCTTTCCGTCCAAACGCACCCTCGCGGACATCTTCAGCCAGGCTGTCAACAAGGGCCTGACCATCGAGGACATCGTGACCGATGCCTACGGCCATCTGGCACCCTTCCTCGACGCCATCGCCGATATCGCCCGCCGCTACCGGGAGCGCAAGAAGCTGCACCGCTTCCTGGACTATGACGATCTTCTGCTGGAACTGCGGAACCTGCTGCAAGACGACCCAGACCTGTGCCGCCGCATCGCCGAAAGCTACCGCCACGTGATGGTGGACGAATACCAGGACACCAACCGTATCCAGGCCGAGATTCTCTACCTGCTGGCCCACCGCCACCGCAACCTGATGGTCGTCGGCGACGACAGCCAGAGCATCTATTCCTTTCGCGGCGCCAATTTTCGCAACATCATGTCCTTTCCGGAGGTCTTCGCCGGCACCCGTGTGATTCGCCTGGAAGAGAACTACCGCAGCGTCCAGCCCGTGTTGAGCCTCACCAACGCCCTGATCGCCCAGGCCCGGGAAAAGTACCCCAAACATCTCTTCACCCGGCGACCGGACGGCGTGCGCCCGCGCCTTGTGCGCACGGCCAGCGAAAACGCCCAGTCGCGCTGGATCATCGACGAAATCCGCTCCCTCCTCCGCCAAGGCGTGGAGCTGGAGGAGATCGCCGTGCTGTTTCGCGCCGGCTACCACGCTTTCGACCTGGAGATCGAGCTGGCCCGCGAGGGGATCGATTTCGTCAAGGTCGGCGGCTTCAAGTTCATGGAGTCCGCCCACATCAAGGACCTGCTGGCGCATCTGCGGGTGCTGGCCAACCCGGACGACCGGCTCTGCTGGCACCGCATCCTGCAACTGCTCGACAAGGTGGGGCCCAAGACGGCCCAGTCGATCTGCGACGCCATCATCGATACCCGGGCCGGCGCCGCCGGCCTGCTCGACGCCCCCTTCTCCCCGCGCGTCACGGCGGTGCTGGAACCGCTCAGAACGCTCTTCCGCCGCCTGACCACGGACGGCCTCGGCGTGGCGCAGATGGGCGAGGCGGTCCTGGCCTATTACCTGCCCCTGCTCAAGAACCTGCACGAGGATCACCCCCGGCGGGCCAGGGACCTGGAACAGCTCCTGGAAATCATGGCGCGCTACGAGCGCCTGGAAATCTTCCTGGCCGACATGGCTCTGGAACCGCCGGACCAACTGGCGGAAAACGGCCTGCACCTGCCCCGGGGCGACGAACGCCGCCTGGTGCTGTCCACCGTCCATTCCGCCAAGGGGCTCGAGTGGCACACGGTTTTCGTCATCTGGGCCATGGACGGCCGTTTCCCGTCCCTGCGCGCCATCGACAAACCCGATGACCTCGACGAAGAACGGCGCCTGATGTACGTGGCCGCCACCCGGGCCCGGGAAAACCTCATCTTCACCTGCCCGATGCAGGCCTATGATCGGGCGGCGGAGATGGTCCTGGACCGCCCCTCGCGCTTTCTGGAAGACATCGACGCCGATCTGATCGAATCCATCGACGAGGCCCCGGACACCGCCTGGCGCATCGACTGGTAGCGGCGGGAAAAAGCCTCGGAAAGGTTGATGGGCCGGCGTCGAATATTTGCGTTGCCCCTCCGGGGGTAACGTGGTATCCCCCTCCCGCGAAAGCGACCGGCGGACCGGGGGACAGTCACGGCGCCGCCGGTTCGGCGAAAACCACCCGCGGACACTTCAGTTGTCGCTCATGGCCACCGAATCCGTCATCCTGGTTCTCGGTTATCTATTCGGATTTTACATGTCCTGGAACATCGGGGCGAACGACGTGGCCAACTCCATGGCCTCGTCGGTCGGAGCCGGAGCCATCACCATTCGCCAGGCTCTCTTCATCGCCGGCATTCTCAACATCGTCGGCGCGGTGTTCATCGGCGGACATGTCACCGAAACCATCCGCAAGGGGATCGTTTCTCCCGAACTGCTCAGCGACCCGCACCAGACGCTGCTCGGCGCCCTGGCCGCCCTCCTGGCCGCCGCCCTTTGGGTGAGCTTCGCCACCTGGAAATCGCTGCCGGTATCCACCACCCATGCCATCGTCGGCGCCATGATCGGCTTCGGCATCATGGCCGGAGGGTTCGGGAGCGTCAATTGGGGCAAACTCGGCGCGGTGGTGGGCAGTTGGATCGTCTCACCGCTCTTCAGCCTGGCGATCGCCTTCGCCACGTTCAAGCTCATCATCCGCCTGGTGCTGTCGCGCGCCGCGGCCCTTGCCGCGGCGCTTCGTTTTTCACCGCTGTTCATCGGCGCGGCGATCTTCGTCGTGGTGCTCTCGTTTGTTTTCAAGACCCCCTTGGGCAAGAAGCTGGCCCTCGGGACCATTCCGGCCCTCTCCATCGCCATCGGCCTGGCGACGGCCTGCGGCATGGCGGGACGCCGGATGCTGAGCCGTCTGATGGGAGCGGATGCGGCAAGAAAGGGCGCCGAGGACGTCTTCCGCTACATCCAGGTGGGCACCTGCTGCTATGTGGCGCTGGCCCAGGGGGCCAACGACGTGGCCAACGCCATCGGCCCGTTGGCGGTGATCTATTTCCTGGTGCAGACCGGCAGCATCGCGGAAAAAGTACCGGTACCGGTTTTCCTCCTGCTCTTCGGCGGCGTCGGCATTGCCGCCGGCATCGCCATGGCCGGTCACCGGGTAATGGAAACCATCGGCCGCCGCATCACCACCCTGACCAACACCCGCGGGTTTTCAGTGGAATTCGCGGCGGCCACCACGGTTCTGGTCGCTTCCAAGATGGGGTTGCCCGTGTCCACCACCCACGCGGCCGTCGGGGGGGTGATGGGCGTTGGATTGGCCAGGGGCCTGGAGGCCCTGGATTTTGGTGTGATTACAAAGATCGTGATATATTGGGTTTTGACGGTACCGGCAGCTGCCTTCACCAGCATGGCGATTTACCAGATGCTGATACTGGTGGTGCCGTCCGTTTGAGGCTTCGATCTACAGATCCGCATACAATCTTTTTCAAAGCCGAGCCGGTAAAGGGCCCGACCATGCGCATGCCTTTCGTGACGATGTTCCTTGCTTCTCCCTTTGACGGGCTGGAGGAGCACGCCAAAAAAGTCAAGCAGTGCACCGGCGCTTTTCAGGACGCTTTCGCCTGCCACCTGTCGACCAAGTGCGTCAACTTCGAGGAGCATCGCCGCTACGTCCGCCACCTGGAAAACGAGGCCGATGCCATCAAGCGGCGCATCCGGGGGCATCTGCCCAAGGGCACCCTGCTGCCGGTGGACAAGTTCGAGCTGTTTCGCTACCTGCGGCAGCAGGACAAGGTCATCGATGCGGTTCAGCATTCCCTGGACTGGCTTTCGTACCGCGACGATCCCGGCATCCCCCCTTCCTTGCAGCCGGATTTTCTGCGCCTGGTACAGGCCGTGGTGCGCACGATCAACGAACTGGATCACATCGTCATCGGTGCCCGCGAATACTTCAGGGGGTTCCAGGAACAAAAACGCATCGAGGTCAAGCGGATCATCCATCAGGTTCGCCTGATGGAGCATGAGGCGGATCTGGTGGAGGATGCGATCAAACGCCGGATATTCAACATGGATCTGGATCCGGTGACCGTCTACCACATGACCCGGCTGGCGGAAATCATCGGATACATCGCCGATCATGCCGAAAACGCCGGGGACATGATGCGGGCCATGATCGCCAGGTAGGCGACGGCGAGTTTTTTCAGATTTTGGAGGAATTTTAGTCGAAGTTTCGGGGGTCGGAGGTCGGAGGGCAGAGATCAGATGTCGTAGGTCGGAGGTCGGGGGGCATGGAGCAACCCGAGGCGCGTCGCGTCAATCCCCTGTCATCCCGAAAAACTCCCCCAAGTCACCCCGATGAAAACCTTATCTCTCTGTCATCCCGAGGAATACCGTGCCCCCCCTGTCATCCCGAGGAGCTTGCGACGAGGGATCCCCCCGAATCTGCCCCCACTTGACGCCTTATTCCCGACTGCAGATCCCTCTCTGACGCTCGGAATGACAATGCGAAGAAAGCGTCATCCCGAGGAGTGCATGCCCCCCTTTCATCCCGAAAAATACCCTTTGTCAGCCCGAGGAATACCCTTTGTCATCCCGAGGAATACCGTGCCCCCCTGTCATCCCGAGGAGCAACGCGACGAGGGATCCCCCCGAATCTGCCCCCACTTGCCGCCTTATTCCCGACTGCAGATTCCTCTCTGACGCTCGGAATGACAGCGGCAAGAGGTTGGCATCCGGCGGCGTCGCCGCACTGTTCGTGCTTGCTTACCTCAACTTTCAATATACGAGCAACGCGACGAGGGATCTCCTCGATCCAGCCAGACCCCACGGCCGCAAGCGTCAACCGCCGAAGGCCCAGATCAGGTACCCCACCAGAGCCGCCACCGCTCCCAAGGCCACCACATACGAGCCGATGTTCACCGGTTTTTTGGCCACCCCGTATGCGTCGGCTACCCCGATACGCCGCCGGCAGACGTCGCAGCGCACGGCATCCGATTTGACATGGCTGTTGCAGTAAGGGCATTTTTTGGTGGCGGAGGATTTCATTTTGCGCCCCTCGCCGACACTGTCTCCCATGACGCGCCTCCCTGCTCCGCATCCGATTACGGCTCCAACACCTCCGAGTGGATCTCGATTTCACTGCGGCTCCGCAGCTGGGCCAGCAGCGCCTCGAAGGCCTCGCCTTGCTGCTGTTGGCGCAATTGATTGACAATACGATCTTTTTGTCCATCGAAACCAGCTGCATCGGGGGCTTGACGCTCGGCCAGCCGAACCACGTACCAGGCATTGTTCACGTTAAAGACTTGTTCCGGCCAGGGAGAGGCTTCGCTGAGCTTAAAGACCGCCTCGCTCAACTGGAGCGAAGCACCGATGGGCGTGATCGGCTCCTGTCGCCCGAAGAGTCCGGACTTTTCCACCTGCAAGCCGCGGGTCTTCGCCAGGGCATCCAGCGCCTCGCCTTCCCGGGCAGCCTTGAGGATCCGTTCGGCCTCCTGGCGCGCCAGATCCGACTGCCTGGCTTCCAGGGCCTTGGCACGCACCGCGTCCAAAATTTCCGCCAGCTCCGGAATCCGGGCCGGCTTTTCTTCGACGGCCTCGATGAGATAGTAGCCGTCGCTCATCTCCTGGACATCGCTGACTTGGCCGATATCCAGGCTGAAAGCCGCGGCAGCGAATTTCTGGCGATCCTTGATGGCCGCCTCGGCCGGTCCTGCGCTCCGGGTGAAGGCCCCGGTCTCGGCCAGAGTGAGCTGGCTCCCCTTGGCCACCGCTTCCAGCCCTTCGTCGTACGCCGTCTCCCAGGCGCTGTCGGCTGCCTCGAAAGCAAGAATCCGCGCCTTGCGTGCAACGAGCTGAGAGCGAATCTCTTCCTTGACCGCCTCAAGCTCCCTTGTCACCTCCGGGATCACCTTGTCCACCTTGATCACGTGCCAGCCGAATTCGGTCTTCACCGGATCGCTGATCTCGCCTGCCTTCATCGAAAATGCCTTGTCGGCAAACGGCTTGACCATCTGACCGCGGGTGAAACGGCCGAGATACCCGCCGTTGGCCGCGGTGGGGCCATCGGAATATTCCCGCGCCAACTGAACGAAATCCACTCCCTCGCGAGCCTTTTTGGCCGCCTCGGCGGCCCGTTGGCGAGCGGCTTCCACCGCTTCGGCGGAATCGCCCTCGGCGGTGCGGATCAGCACATGGCGGGCCTCCACACTTTCCTCCTGGTGGAACGCATCCGGATTGCCCGCGTAAAACTCCGCCACTTCATCGTCGGAGACCACGACCTGATCCTGAAAGGCGGCCGGAAGGAAAACAAGGTAGCGTGCCCGGCGCATCGCCTCGATGCGGTAATCTTCCTTGTGCACCTCGTAGTAGGTTTTGACCTCTTCCTCGGAGACCGTGGCTTCCTTGAACTGCTGCGGATCGACGCGCACGAAGGAAACGGCGGCCTTGGCATTCGCGAAATCGTACCATTGCCGCGCTTCCACCTCGGCCACCTTGATCGGATTGGTCGCCAGCGCGCGCAGTTTGTCGATCAACATCGCCCGGCGCTGGTTGTGCTCGAAGTTTTCCGGAGACAGCCGATTGGCCGAGAGCACCCGCCGATAGCGGTCCGGGTCGAACCCCTTTTCATCCTGGAATGCCCCCACCTCGCTGATGGCCCGCGCCAGCTCTTCGTCGGTGACCGTGATCCCCAGCCGTTGGGCCTCGTTGAGCAGCAGTTGATCGTTGACCAGTTGATCGATGGCAAGCTGTTTGAGGTTCATGGCCTTGAGCATGTTCTCGTCCAGGTTGTCGCCGAATCGCTGGCGCACCTCCTCCACCAGGCGCCCGTAGGTGTCCCGGTAGGCATCGTAGGCGATCACCTCGTCATCCACCTTGGCCACCGTGACCAGACGAGAGGCGTTATAACTGCCCACCCCCCAGAAGGCGAAGACAACGATAATGGCGCCCAGGATGAACTTGATCATCCAGGAACCGGCCTTCTTGCGCATCAGATCCAGCATTCCCGTCTCCCTTTTTCAGCCTTTTTCTGCCTGTCCGTCATTTCCAAGAAAACAGGTTTCAGGTGTCGGATTTCGGGGCCTTTCAACCACCACCTGACACCTGGCACACACCGCAGGCGGCTTGTTCAAAAGTATGCGATACTTATTGGGCCGTCCCCGGTTTGTCAATACTCGGCTGGGCGCCAACAGGCCGTTTTTTTCCGTTGACACCCCGCTGCGTGTTTGTTAGAAGTCCGCTTTACTTCGTGGGGCTGTAGCTCAGCTGGGAGAGCACTTGACTGGCAGTCAAGGGGTCAGGGGTTCAAGTCCCCTCAGCTCCACCACCGAAATCAGAGGGTTACGGATATCCCCCCGTAACCCTTTTATATTTTTTGTTCAAAGGAATTGCGCAGGATTGCAGGTGCCGGCTTCCGTTCTGGCGAGCCTCCGCTCGGCTGGCATTCTGCAAACAGGAATCCCGCAAAGGGGAAAACAACACCGGAAAAAGGAGGAATCATGAAAAGGACGATTCTCATTCTAGGCTGCCTGCTGCTGGTCTTCACCTTCGGGTGCAGCAAGAAGGAGCCGGCTGAAGAAGCCAAAAAGGCGGTATCGAGCACCCAGGAGAAAGCCGTCGAGGTGAAGGACAAGGCCGCCGCGGCGACCCAGGAAGCCGTATCGGCTGCCAAGGAAACCGCTGTCGAGGTGAAGGACAAGGCCGTCGAAACGACCCAGAAGGCAGTGTCAGCCGCCGAGGACGCCGCCGCCCAGGCGAAGGACCAGGCGGAGGAAGCCAAAAAGTAGATTTCCCGAATCAATCGCAGAAAAAGGGGTTCCGGAGCTTCCGGAACCCCTTTTTAATTTTATTTCAAATAGTTGAATCAGAATCTAACCTTGGCGCAGATCGCCGGAGATTGAACTTCCATAAAAAAGATTGCCGTATCGGTCGATCATTGATAAGACCGGCCCCCATGACTCCCGACCACCCCGAGGCAACAGAATCGCCATCCCCCGTTGCCTCCTCTCCAGAAACGTCCGCCCGACCGGACCGATATCGCGACTGGATGGTTCTGGCGGCCTGTTTTGGCCTCACCCTCACCATGGGAGAGACCTTTTGGAGCTTCGGGGTATTCTTCAAACCGCTTCAGCAGACTTTCGGCTGGAGCCGGGCCGCGGTATCCTCCATCTTCACGGCTTTCTTGTTCGGGTATGCCATATCGGTGATCACGACCGGAAGACTCGTCGATCGCGGCAACCCGAAACCCGTTCTTCTCGGCAGCGCCCTGCTGATCGTCACCGGCCTGTGCGGCAGCAGCCTGAGCGCCGCCCCCAGCCACTTCCGGATCTCCCTGTTCATGGTGGGGCTGGGGTCGGGCGCCACCTGGTCCGTTCCCAACACGGTCGTCCAGCGGTGGTTCCACGGCAAAAGAGGCGCCGGAATGGCCCTGGGTCTGGTCACCTCCGGCGTAGGGCTCGGCGCGCTGATTTTCGCCCCGCTGATCAATTTCTTGATTCAACACTACGGATGGCGAACGACCTTTCTCATTCTGGCGATTCTCTTCGGCGCCATCGTCGGTTTGGCCACGCTCGTGCTCAAGGCGGCCCCCGAACCCGCCACCGGTGGGCCCGCTCCCGCCATCAGCACCGGATCTCCCGCCGTTGGCTGGCGAATCCCGGCACAACCTCGCTGGTATGCTTCCTGGGCCTTTGCCGCCTTCACCTTCGTGAGTGTGGTCGGCATCTTCACTTTCCAGATGCTTTCCACCCACCTGGTGGCCCATGCCACCGATCTGGGAATTTCACCCAGCGCGGCCGCCGCGGCGCTGGGTCTCATGGGGGGATTCTCCATTCCCGGACGGCTGCTGGCAGGCTTCCTGTCCGCCCGCTGGGGATGGTGCCGCCTGCTGTCGTTGGCCTACTTCGGCACGGCGGCCGCCATGGCATGTCTCTGGTGGTTGAAGGACATCTGGATGCTCTATGTGTTTGCCCTCTCCTACGGAATTTTTCACGGAGCCCGGGTTTCGGCCCAGGTTGGCGCGATCCCTGAAATTTTCGGTCTGAATTCCTTGGGGGTCCTGATCGGCATCACCGCTGCCGCGGGCCAAATGATCGGCGCCCTGGCCCCCTATTCGGCCGGGGCGTTGTTCGACGCCACGGGCAGCTATTCCCTCGTCTTTATCTTGATCGTTCCCGTGCTGGCGCTAGCCGGAGTGGTGGCGAGCTGGCTGAAGCCGGCCGCCGCTGGCCCGGCCTGACGTCCATATTCCGCCCCCATCCGGAATTGAAAACAACTATGCCGCCAGGCACGCCTCCGGCGCTTCGATCCACCGGCTGGCGACAAGCCGGTCCTCGACGGTGAGGCGATGGTCAGCATCGAGACTCACGGCGCACACATCGGCCCCGGCCCGTCTCAGGGCCGCCTCGAGGGCATCGGTTTCCGGTTTTGGAATGACGGTGTCAGAGCGCCCCCTGACAATCAGCACCCGCTTTCCGCTCAGGTTCACCGGACCGGCTTCGGGCAGGGGCATCATCGGCCGCGGCAGGATCGCCGAATCGAACACCTCCGGACGCAACAGAAGGGATGCCGCGGCGACGGACGCCCCGTTGGAGTATCCCAGGGCCGTCATGGGGACTTTTGGAACGCAATCAAAAGGGGGACCCGGGCCGGGCTCCCTTTTTTTGCCGCACGGTTGTGGTTTCCGGCGCCGGGAGGCGGCGGCAAAGACCTTCCAGACGCCGGCCAAGCTGCCGATTCGTGTTTGGAAATTTCATTTCACCATTTTGGAAGCCCGCTCGAGGACGAAATGCCGCGTACTGGAATTGCGTCCTCGGCATCGAGGTTGATCCAGCCAAAAGGGATTTTGGACTGAGCCACGTAAATGGCCGCAAGGGTGGTCTTGCCCTGGGCCGCACGGCCCTGGATGATGGTCGGCTTTGCGGCCTTCAGCGGCCTTCATCTGCCGAAGCAGCCGTTTGCGGATCAGCGGCGCCTTGATCTGGGGCGACGACAGCTTGGACGGAACAGGCTGGTACAGCATACCCACCACCTTCCTGGTGCAGCCTGAAGATCAACTGTCGAACGTCTATATTGTCGGACCTGCGAGTGGCGACGGACTCAACGCCTGGGCGGGTGATAATCTAAGAATTATTACTATGAATTGCGATTGGATTGCAAGGAGATCCACAAAGATGTCCAGTCTGATTTTTTAGCAAATAAATCAGAAGGTTGAATTTCAAACGGCATCGTCTGCCGATCTTTCGACACTCCCGTTGACGATCTCCAAAAGTTTGACTTGTCGCTGGACGTTTCGAATCCGGATCTAGCGCGGCGGGCTTCCGCTTCCCCAGCTTGCGGCCCCCGTGGGGATCATGGTATTCTTGCTGCCAACAATCGATTTTTGGATCGGCATCGATTCAGAAAAGAAATTTCGATGTCAGAAAGGATTTCTCGATGATCTATATCGGCTACTTCGTCCATGTCACCAACCAGGAGCAAGTCGATGAGGCCGACCGGCGCCACGGCGAGTTTCACATGGCCGTCGAGGCGGCCGACCCCGCCGGGGCCCTGGAGATGTTTCACCGACAGATCGCCTACCACCGCCGGCAGAGCGAATTCTTCGAGGGCATCTGCCGCATCTACCTGGTGCAGCTTTTCGAACTGGACCGCTTCCCGTCCCATCGCGCCGTGATGCTCACCTACAAGTCGGTGGCCGGAGACCCGCTGATGCCGTTTATCCGTTGCAGCGTTCCGGGTAGCGACACGGACGGCTGCCGGATTATCGACTGGCGAAACAACCAACCGGAGGTGGACGGCGAAAAAGAGACGCTGTTCATGGCCTTCGAGAACCGAATAACGCCGCCGGCTTCCCTTCACCCCCATTCGCATCAGGAGGATTCATGAACGTCATCGAAGCCATCCAGGCGCGCAAGAGCATCCGCGGCTACCGACCCGATCCGGTGCCGCGGGAAGTGTTGCGGGAGATTCTGGCGGTCGCCGGCCGTTCCCCATCGGCCATGAACAGCCAGCCATGGGAATTTGTGGTGTTGGGCGGCGAGGTGTTGGACCGGGTGCGGGAGGCCAACGTGGCCAAGCTGCGCGACGGTGCGATGCCTTCCGGAGAGCATTCGGTGACCGGCTGGAGCAAGGAGAGCGTCTACCGCACCCGACAGGTGGAGCTGGCGGTGGGACTTTTCCAGCTCATGGGCATCGAGCGCCACGACGCCGCCAAGCGGGCCCAATGGCTCGAGCGCGGCTTTCGCTTCTTCGACGCCCCGGCGGCCATCATCGTGCTCACGGACAAGTCGCTGAAACCGGAAACGCCCCTCATCGACATCGGCATCGTGATCCAGTCCATCTGCCTGGCGGCCCTCGAACACGGTCTGGCCACCTGCATCGAGGACCAAGGCTGCATGTACCCGGAGGTTTTGCGCGAACTGGCCGAAATTCCCGACACCAAGCGGATCATCATGGCCATCGCGATCGGCTACCCGGACGGGGATTTTCCCGCCAACCGGATCGAGACCACCCGGGTGCCCATCGACGAGATCACCCTCTGGCGCGGCATGTAAGAGTTGGTTCAAGGTTCAAGGTTCAAGGTTCAAGGCAGAGTTTCGGGGTTCAGGTTTCAGGTTCTGGGACCGCCTTCTGCATCACCTAATTTTCGTCATTTGGATTCTTTGGGTCCCCGCGGTCCTTTCGGTTTGAGGTTGCTCTGAATGGAACAAAGTCTCACTTTGACCCTGGACGACGGCCAACCCTTCTCGGGACGGCTGACATCGGCCGAAAAAATGGTGCCCGGGGCCTCCGCCATGGTGCTGCTGGCTCACGGCGCCGCCAACACCATGGACCATCCCCTGCTGGTGTATCTGTGCCGGGAGCTGGCCCGATCCGGATTCTTGTGCCTGCGCTTCAACTTCCCTTACAGCGAAGCCGGCCGGTCGAAGCCCGATAGCCAGACCACACTGGAGGCCACCTGGCGCCGGGTGCTGGAGTACGTGAAGACCGATCCCGGCATCGCCCCGCGCCGCGTGGTGGCCGCCGGCAAATCCCTGGGGGGCCGGGTGGCTTCCCAAATGGCCGCCGCCGGCCTGCTTGCCGTGGATGGCCTCATCTTCTACGGCTACCCGCTTCACCCGCCCGGCCGAAAGGATACCCTGCGCGACGCCCATCTGGCCGCCATCCAGGCACCGATGCTCTTTTTCGCCGGCACCCGGGACCCATTCTGCGACCTGGACCTCATGCGGCCGGTTTGCCGGCGGCTGAAGGATCGGGCCACCCTGGAGATCATCGACGGCGGTGACCACTCCTTCGATCCGCCGGCCGCCGCCGGGCCCGAGGCCCGAGACCAGGCCTACCGGCAACTGATAGAACGGTCGGTACAGTGGATCGGCGCTCTCATCGATGGCCGACTAGGCTCCTCTCCCAAGTGACCGGGGATCGATTTCCCCCGCCACTCCCGACTCAGTGAGCCATCTGCGGTTGGGATACAACGAGAAAACGTTGAAAATTCGAAGAGATCCCTCGTCGCTACGCTTCTCGGGATGACAGAAGCAAGTGCGTTCCCGACACTGTCATCATGCATTGTGCTGATAACCGACAACCGATTACCGACAACGGATAACCGATAACCGATAACCGATAACCGTTTTTCCAAACCCCGGAGTCCACATGCCCCCCCGTCCCCTCGTTTTGCGCGACGTCTTCAAGGAGTTCGTCGCCGATGTCGAAAAAACCGTCGCCCCGGAGGAAACCGTCCGCCGGGTGCGCCAGCGGCTGCAAACCCTCGACCTGGACATCCTCACCGAAACCCGGCGCATCGACAGCGGCCGGCTGGACATCCCGGTCTTCCTGAGCCTCTGCGGCGCCGACGCGCGCCGGGCCACCGGCAACCGCAAGCAGATGGGCAAGGGGGCCACCCCGGCCCAGGCCGAAGCCAGTGCCGTGATGGAACTGGTGGAGCGCTTCAGCCTGTTTTCCTTCAAGCAGGATCCGGCCGGCTTCACCACCGCCCCCTTGGCGTCCCTGGGGGCCGAAGCCATCGATTGCAGCCTGCTGGCGCTTTCCGTCCATGACGCATCGACGGACAGGGAGCCGGCGCTTGAAGTGCTCTCCGATCTCCCCCTGCGTTGGGCCTGGGCCTTCGACCTGGGCACCGAGCGTTGGATCCGGGTGCCGTTCGACTGGTTCTACGCCATCAACGCCTACAACGGCCCGGCGGCGGGCAACTGTGCCGAGGAAGCGATCTGCCAGGGAATCTGCGAAGTGGTCGAGCGGGACGTCTCCGCCCGGGTGCTAGGACGCGGCGAGGGGCCGCCGGCCATCGATCCGGCCTCGGTGGCCGATCCGGTCTGCCGGGAACTGATGAACAAGTACCATCGCGTGGGCGTGCGCCTGCACCTGTCTGACCTGAGCCTGGACACCGGCGTTCCCACCGTGGCGGTGCTGGCCTGGGATCCGGCCACTTTCCCGGCCCGCAGCGAAATCGTCTGGACCGCCGGCACGGCCACCAGTCCCCAGCGGGCCCTGAGCCGCACCCTCACCGAGGTGGCCCAGCTCGCCGGGGACTTCGACAGCGGCGCCAACTTCGAAGCCAGCGGCCTGCTCAAGTTCACCCGCCTCGACCAGGCCGACTTCGTCCGCCAAGCGCCCGCCACCCGCCGGATCGAGGATTTGCCCGATCTCTCCGGTCCGAACATCAGGGAGGAGATCCGGCGGCTCACCGAGGCCCTGGCCCGCCGCGGGATGCCGGCCCTCCTGGTGGACATCACCCACCGCCAACTGCAAGTGCCGGCCTTTTACACCATCGTTCCCGGTGCCCGGTTTCGCGAGCGCACCACCAGCGCCAGCGTGGCCATGATCACCGCCAAGCTCATTTCCGAAACCCGGCCTCTGGACGAGGCCCTGGCCCGCCTGACCGACTTCGACCGGCGCCTGCCGGACCGCTACTTCATTCAGTTCTACCTCGGCACCGGCCATCTGGCCGCCGGAGACGCCGATACCGCCCGGCGACACCTGCGAGGGGCGCTGGCGCTGGACCCCCCGGCACCGGAGCAGGCGAGCATCCTGGTTTATCTGGCCAGCGGATTGAAGGAGTCGGGGCGCTGGGACGAGGCCCTGGACGTGCTGGAGCGGGCCCGGGACCTGGAGCCGGACCGCACGGACATCCATAACCTGCTGGGGGTGTGCCACTTCAAGCGCGGGGAACACGAGGAGGCCATCGCATGCTTCCAGCAGGTGCTGGCGCTGGATCCCGGATCGGCCATGGATCATGCCAACCTCGGGGTCAACTACCAGGCCATCGGCGCCTACGACAAGGCCGCGGCGGCTTATGAAACCGCACTGTCGCTGGATCCCGGCATCGATTTCGCCCTGAAAAACCTGCTGGAACTGCACGCCTCCGGGAAAGCGAAATAAACGCCAACGGACGCCGGCCAACGCAGCCGTATAAAACTTTTGTCCGCGGCTGTCCGCGCCCGTCCGTGGTTTATTTTTTGCCGCGGAACGACAACTTCATCTCGAGAAGCACGGGTTTCCTCAGAGCCGCTGGACCAGCTCCGCCGCCAAGGCGGTGTAGTCCCGGGCCCCGGTGCTGGACGACCGCCAGAAAACCACCGGCGTGCCCGCGTCGGTGCTCTCGGCGATGGTGGTGTTGGTGCGGATCACGGTGTCGAACAGCAGTCCGGCGGTGCGCGGATCCGACTGGAGTTGGTGCAGGACGCCCTGGCCGACACGGGTGCGGCCGTCGAACATCGTCGCCACCACCCCGGCGATCTTCAGATCGGGGTTGATCTCCTCCTGGATGGCGCCGATGGTATCGAAGAGTTCGTCCAGGGCGGAAAAGGCGTAAGGATGGGTCTGGCAGGGAACCACCACCTTTGCGGCGGCGGCAAAGACGTTGACCGTGAGCAGGGAAAGGCTCGGCGGCGTGTCGAGGAGGATGACGTCGAAATCGCCGGCCACGCAGGCCAACCCCCGGCGCAGGCGATTTTCCCGGCCGTACTCGTTGACCAGCTCGATGTCCGCCCCGGAAAGGTCCGGGTGCCCCCCGATCAACGCCAGGTTGGGCCATGGGGTTGCGGCGAGCGCCTCCCGGGCCACCGGCTCCTTGTGCCGCATGATCACGTCGTAGGCACTGGGACGCCCGTCACTGGTCGCGACCCCCAACCCCCGCGTGGCGTTGGCCTGGGGGTCCATGTCCACCACCAGCACCCGGCGGTCCATGCAGCTCAACGCGGCGGCCAGGTTGATCACGGTGACGGTCTTGCCCACCCCGCCCTTCTCGTTGGCCACGGCGATGGTGGTCGGTGCGCTCTGAGGGGACATTGCGCCTCCTTTCGGTCGGTTTTTTAGCGGCCCAGGCGCCGACGCAGCTCGGCGAGGGTGCGCCCCGCGGCCGCGGCCGCCGTCTCGATGCCCTCCAATCGATCCGCCACCTGCTGCCGGCCGACCCCTTGGGATTCGATCCGCTCGGCCAGCAGGGACAAGTCCTCCCCGTAGGCCCGCAACTGGTCGCCCAGGGCTTCGCGAATGCCGACGGTGGCGGCTTCGACAAGCTTGAACAGGTACTGGAACTTGATGTTTTCCTGGTAGTTCTTGAAGTGGAACTCCACCGCCCTGAGCGTTTCGCGCTTGATGCGCCGCAGCCCGTCCAGCAGCGCCTGGACGCCCTTGTCCGTGGGGGCGGCCGTGGGCTTTTTCAGGATGCGCCGGGCCCATTCCACCGCGGTGTAGAATCCCAGGCGGGCCACCGCTTCGGTGCGGATGCGGGCGGAAAACCCCAGCGGCGTTGCCGCCGACGGAATCTTGATCCCGGCGCGCTGCTTGAGGGCGTCCACATCGATGAAGGTCAGGCGCAAGGAATCCTCAACCGCCGCGCTGCCGCCGGTCGCCCCCGTGTCCAGATCGGCGAGGGCTTCCCTGGCCATGATGGCAAAGGGGAGGGCCACTTCGCTGAGCTGTTCGACGGTGCGGATTTCCGCGGCCCGCAGGAACCGCAACACTTCCGGAGTGACGGTATCGGCGAGGAATCCTTCCAGTGCCTGCCGAAAATCCTGGAACACGAGGTACAACCCGCTGGAAAACCCCGCCGACTGGAGGCTCTCCCGGTACTTGGCCGTCTCCGGGGTATACTGGCGCACGAAAGTCAGGGTGTCGCCGATGAGGGTGCCGGTCCGGGGGCTGAAAAAACGGTCGACCTCCTGCCGCAGCACGGCGCGCTGCTTGGCCGCGGCCCCGTCCAGGGTGTCGCGCACCAGGGCCTGGATCTGGTCGATGCGTTGGCGGTGCCGAGCCACCAGGAGCGACTGGTCCGCCACCTGGTGGGCGTCACGGCCGAGAGCCTCGCGGTGCAGCCTGCCCCAACGCCCCAGACCGTCGGCCACCACCGCCAGGCGCTCCACGTGGTTGCCCAGCAGCAGTACCCGCCGTTCGTCCACCAGCTTGCGCCCGAATACTTCGTGAAAACGGGTGAATTCGGCGTCGGAAAAATCCGTCAGGACCGGCTCCCGGCGCCAATGGGCCAGCATGGCGGCGTCCCTGGCGGCCAGCGTGTCGACCGGTTGGCCGGCGAGGAGGTGATAGAGGGCACTGAGGGTGAAGATCAGCGGATCGGGGTGGAAGACACCCAACTGATCCCGGGTGCGCGCCACCTGCGCTTGCAACTCTTCCAGGGATGCGTGCTCGTTGAAATCGCAGTTGAACACGAAGAGCATGTTGGCGCCGATACCCATCTTGCGGATGATCGACAGGAAACGGAAATCGGCCTGGCGCAGGCCGGTGCGGCTGCTGATCACGTAAACAATCAGATGGGTCTGGAGCATGTAGTCCTGGATCATGGCCAGGTGGTGGGGGTTGGGCGAATCGCTTCCCTGGCAGTCGGCGATTTCGACCCCCTCGGCCAGACCGCCGGTGTCGATCTCCAGTTCCACGTCCCGCAGGTATACCGAAAGGCTGTCGTCACCGACAAAGTCCCGGTGCCGGCCGAATTCGTCCCCTCGGAAGCGGGCCACGGTGGTTTCGGCGCCGATCTGGTCGCAGATGCGCGCGTAGCCTTCCAGGTAGGAGGCGATCATCACGCTGTTGGGATCCTGAGTGCCGTCGGCGATGAGCGCGGCTTGGTTCAAGCCGGCAAAGGCGTCCGCCAGGGCCTTGCGGTCGGCCTCCCGCCGCAGGTCGAATGGCGTCCGGGCCAGCTCCGGGGGAAGCCCCGGCAGCATCACGATGGCCCGGGAGAGATCGGCGTTGATGTCCTCCCAGCTTTTGAAATGCAGCCGCGCCTCGAGGGATTCCCCGCGGCGGATGCGCGTGACGATGGAGGTGACGATGCCCGCCCCGCGCTTGAGGTGATCGGCGCCGAGCAGGGCGTTGGTGAAGGTGCTCTTGCCCGATTTGATCGGGCCCACCACCGCCACGCGGATATACTCGTCGGCAATCTGTCGATGGGTCTGGCGGCAGGTCCGCTGCCAGTTCTCCAGGGAGGCGCCGCTGACGCCGGGCACACCTCCGGCGCGAACGATGAGATCGTCCAGTACGGTGGCCTGTTCGAGAAGCGCTTCCTTTACACTGCGATAAGTTTCCATGGCGCCGAATGGATTGAAGAAGAGGCGGGCTCCCCCTTGCGGGCAGCGTGCCGACAAATCGCGACGCTTATTACACGCCGGGGCCTCGCTTGTCAAAGCCCCCGCCGGCCTCAGGGCGTTGGCGCCGCCACGCTGAGGTGGATCGCCTCAGCGCCAGGCATTGCCCGCGGGAGGGTGTCACACGCCGCGATCATCTGGTCGATGCGGACTTCCCGGCAGGCCGGGACCATTTCGGCCCAGGAGTCGGCGAGAAATTCCCGGAAATGACCGCCGGACAGCACCACGCCCCGCTTGAGGAAGGTCGGACCCAGTTCGGCGCACACCAGGTTGAACAGCTTGACGGTGACAAGCCCGGGAAGGACGGCCTGGATTCCTGTGGAATACGGCTGATGGGAGAGGCTGCTGCGCAGGTTGGCCACCTTTCCGCCCTTGCGCAGGGTGGCGCCCACCAGGCCGGGCATGGCGGCTGAAAGGGCCACCCTGTCGCCGTCGGTCACCTTGGCGGCACGGATGTCGTCCACGGCCCGGCCATTGAGGAAAATGGTCTGGATCCGATCGGTCGCATAGGTTTCCGGGATCTCCAGGACTTCGACCAGCAGGCGATCGAGGCTGCACGGCAGGCGGGTGGAAACGAGAAAACCCCGGCGCAGCAGGCGCAAAAACCGCCACAGGTGGTCTTCGTCCACCATCAGGTCGACAGAGAGAACATCGCTCCTCGACGTTGGCATCACCGAATCCTCCTCCTTTGAATGAAAACGGGGAACCGCACCCGGCTCCCCGCTTCCGTTGCCAGGAAACTGATGGGTCTACCAGTTGAAGACCTGGTCCAGCTCCTCGTCCTTGACGGCAAAGACCACGTTGTGCGGCGCCAGCGGCTCGCGTTTGAAATAGCCCGGCAGCCGGTCGTGAACGGCGCTGAAGCCGGCGGCCTTGTTGAAGTCGCGCTCCCAGGTGAGAATCTGCTTCCCCAGGGCCGTGACGTCATCACCAGTCAGCGGTTTTCCGGTGAACCCGGAGATCAGGTCGAGCAGCGCCTGGAAAGTTTCCGGCTGATCCAGGATGGCAAAGGCGATGAAAACGCACATGCCGGTGGCGTCGATGGCCGCCGTGGCGATCTGGAGATTGCGCGACAGTTCCACCTGTCCCTCGGGCTTGAGGGGATTGACGCTGCCGCCCACGCCGAGGATGTTGGCGGTCACGGCGTAGCCGGCGGTGTGATCGGCGCCCATGGGGCTGGTGGCGTAGGTCACGGCCACGCCCTGCACGGCGCGCGGATCGTAGGCGGGCATGGATTGGCCCTTGACCACCGGAACCCGTTCGACGCCGAACACCCGGCCCGTCACCGCGGCCCCGGCGCCGAGGATCCGGCCCAGGGGGGTGCCCTGGCCGACTTCCTTCACCAGGCGGATGGCCGCCTCGGCATCCCCGAACTTGGCGACGCCGGCTTCCATGGCCACGCCGATAGTGGCCCCCATCTCGATGGTGTCCAGCCCGAAGTCGTCGTCGAGGCGGTCGAGCAGGGCAATGGCGTCCAGGTCATTGATGCCGCAGTTGCCGCCGTGGGCCCAGACCGTTTCGTACTCGGGCTGCTTGGTGAGAAAGTTGCCGTTCTTGTCGTAGAAGGTGCCCGAGCACTTCATCACGCAACCCCGGTGGCAGCCGTGAGTGGCCGATCCCTCGCCGCCGCGGCTGTTTTCCAGCTCGGCCAAGGCCTCGCCGGTAATCTTTTCAAAGCCTTCGAAGCGGCCGGTGGAAAAATTGCAGGTCGGGTAGGCCCCGGCTTCGTTGATCACGCCGGTGAGCACGTTGGTGCCATAGGTGGGCAGCCCCTGACCGCAGACGGGATGCTTCAACAGGCCGGCGGTAAATTCCTTGTTGGCGGCCTTGAACTTTTCCGGATCGGCCGGCGGGCGCATCTTGCAGCCGGTGTCGTCCATCACGATCACCTTGACACCCTTGGCCCCCATCACCGCCCCGACGCCGCCGCGGCCGGCATGACGGGTGGGCCGCAGCTCCGGATCGGTGAAGGCCACGGTGGCGGAGCCCATCTTCATCTCGCCGGCCTGACCGATGGAGATGCAGGCGATCTTGTCGCCGTAGGCGGCCTTCATCTTGTCCACCAGGTCATAGTTGCCAAGCATTTTCAAGCTGTTGTCGGGCTGGATGGAAACGTCGTCCTTGTTGATGACCACCTTGTAGAGGGTATCGTCGGCGGGTCCCCCCTCCAGCACGATGGCGGCGTAGCCGAGGCGCGCCAGCACCTGGGCCCCCTGCCCGCCGGAGTTGGCCTCCTTGATGCCGCCGGTCAGCGGACTCTTGCAGCCCACCGAAATGCGGCCGGACTGGACCGCGGCCGATCCGCTGAGCATCCCCGGAGCGATGACCAGCTTGTTTTCAGCTCCCAGCGGGTGGCAGGTGGGAGGGACTTCCTTGGCCACGATGGCCGAGGTCAGGCCGCGGCCGCCGAGACCGGCGTAACCCCCCAGCGCCTCGGTGCGAATCTTCGGACCGCCCGAGGCTCCCATGTCGATGCGCAGGATCTTGTCCATGAATGGTCCTCCTTAGATTTTTGGCCGTTTCCAGCCACACCGAAACGATGGCGGTGTAAACCGGGGATTCAAATTTTCCGGCCGTTTCCGGGTTCGAGGGCGTTGGTGAAATCGACGCTAATTATTATGGTTATTATGGGTAGTCCTTGGATATGTCAAGGAAAACCAAAAATGACAGCCACCACTGGCAAGCAATTGGCATAGAATTGGATCGTTCATTTCAGGGTGGTTTCCGGATCGCCGGTTATGGTAAACGGTTCAAAGGATGCGAGCCGCCTGAAAATCGCTTCAGGTGACAGGTGAAAGGGAGTCAAAATGCCAGATTCAACCGGAATTCAATTCGTCGCCGGGCAGGGCGGCAACCTTGAAAAGCCCATTGATGAACATCCGCTCGACGAAGTCCTGGCCTTCTACCAAAGTCTGCCCGACTACGCCCCCACGCCCCTGATCGCCCTGGACCGCCTGGCGACCCACCTCGGCCTGGAACGGATCTGGGTGAAGGACGAAGGGCGCCGCTTCGGGCTCAAGGCGTTCAAGGCCATGGGCGCCACCTACGGCTTGTGCCGGGCCCTGGCCGCGAGACTGGACATCGAGGCCAGGCCCCTCACCCTGGCGGCGCTGGCCAATCCGTCACTGGCGCCCCGCCTGGCGCAGATTACCTGCATCACGGCCACCGACGGCAACCACGGCCGGGCCGTGGCCTGGGCCGCCCACCGGATCGGATGCCGGGCGGTGGTCTACATGCCCCGGGGAACGGCGCAGGCCCGCATCGACAACGTGCGCATGTTCGGCGCCACCGTGGAAATCATCGACGGAAACTACGACCAAGCGGTTGCCTTGGCCGCCGAAGCCGCCCAAAAGCACGATTGGCTGCTGATCCAGGACACGATCGGGGAGGGTTGCGAGCAGGTGGCCCGCTGGATCATGGACGGATACCGGATCCTGGTCCGGGAGTGCCTGGACGCCCTCGACGGCGTGGCACCCACCCACGTGGTGCTCCAGGCCGGGGTCGGGTCCTTTGCCGGGGCGATCCAGGCCGAGCTGATGGCGCGCCTGGGCGGCCGGCGGCCCCACACCACGATCGTGGAGCCCGCCCGGGCGGCCTGCTTCTACCAATCGGCCTTGGCCGGGGACGGACGGACGCGCCAGGCCGAAGGGGACCTGAAGACCATCATGGCGGGCCTCGCCTGCGGCGTGCCCAACCCCCTGGCCCGGGAGATCCTCTGGCCAAGTGCCGATTTGTTCACCGCCTGCGCCGACCGGGTGACCCGCCGCGGCATGCGGGTCCTGGGCAACCCGCTGGAAGGCGATCCCGCCGTGATTTCGGGGGAATCCGGCGCCGTGGGGCTCGGACTGGTCTACGAGGCGATGACCGATCGCCGTCTGGCCGGATTGAAACGGGCCATGGGACTGGCCCCTTCATCGCGGGTGTTGGTCTTTTCCACCGAGGCGGATACCGATCCGGTGATGTACCGCCAGGTGGTCTGGGGAGGGCGGTGACCGCCATGCTGCGCCAAGCCGCCAGGGGTCTGTACCGCCGCCTGCTCTTTGCCGCCATGCGCTTGCCGCTGGATCTGATCCGGCCCGCGGGAACGGGCAGATCCGACCTGCCCCAGCCGGTCATCGATCCGGATTTTCACGGCAACCGGCTCAAGGCGGCCCTGTTCCGGCACTACGTGCACCAGTTCACGCCGGCGGCCTGTTCGGCGGCCACCGTGGCCACGATTGTCAACGCCGTGGCAGACATTCAGGGCGTGCGGCGCCTGCCGGTCTCCCAGGAGCAGCTTCTCGACACGGTACCCACCGCCCACTGGAAGGCCCGCATGCACCCCGATGGCGACAGGGGCCTGCGGGGCTTGCCCTTACCCCTGCTCACCCGGGTGGTCCAGGACAGCCTGACGGCCTGCGGCTTGAGCTGCCGCCGCGTCGCCAGCATCCAGGCCGCCAGGCCGGCAACGCCCGCGGCGCGAAAAATCGCCGCCGATCTCCGCGCCCGGCTCCACCGCTTCGAAACCCGTGGCGACGTCCTGCTCATCGCCCATTTCGACCAGGGCGAGACTCTGGCGACCCTCCACACCCCCCACATCTCGCCGGTGGGCGGCTATGACGGCGCCACCGACACGGTCACCATCCTGGATGTCGATGCCGACCAGCAGCCGTATGCCGTCCCCTTCGACACCTTCTATCGGGCCATCAGCAGCGATTACCACCACCTGTTTCGCCCTTTCGGCTACGGCCGGGGCGGCTGTGTCGTCTTGGAACTGCCATGAGGCGGTGGAAGTGAGCACCGGCGAACCGGTTTGGCCGCAGGCCGGCCACCGCGCAGACACCGCCGGATCCGTGACCGTCTTTCACCACATCCCCAAGTGCGGCGGCACGAGCCTGCTGGCGGTGCTGGAGCATTGGTTCATTGTGCACCGCGACTACCGCCAGGGATGGGCGCAGGAATTCGGCCCGCCCCTGGACCTGTCCGCCATGGACGGCCGGCACTGCCTCTGCGGCCACTTCGACGGCCCCGAGGCGCGCCTTCCGGTGCGCTATCCGGAAATGTCCGCCTCCGCGCGCTTCCGCCTTTTCACCGTGGTGCGCGACCCGCTGGCCCTGGTTCTCTCGCTGTACCGCTGGGAGGGGCGCATGGGGGTTCGCCGCGAGGACGTGCTGGATCGCTACCTCGTGGCCCATGCCGGTTTCTTGGCCGACGCCCTCGGCGCCGGACCGAACAACTGGCGGAAAGTGCTCGACCGCTATTTCTTCATCGGCTTGCAGGAGCGTCTGGCGGAATCGGTCGACCATCTGGCCCGTTGCCTCGGCAAACCCCGGGTGCCCCTGCCCCGGCTCAATATCACCGACCCGCGGGGCCGGGCGCCTCAGATCCGCCGGCTTTCGGCCGAAACCATCGCCCGATTCCGGGCCGCCAATCGCCTCGACGAGGCTATCTACGGGGCCTGCGCCCGGCGCTTTGCCCTTGAAACCAACCTTTCCGTTGGCTATAATAATGAGTGACCGTTCAAAAGGCGATCTTCAGCAGCAGAGGAAGCAGTGGACAGAATGGACCTTGTGGACAGGGTGGACGCCCGGGACGCCGAGGGAACAGCTCCATTTCAGGTTTCGATCGGTGGATGCCGTGGTTGAAAATCACTTTTCAAGAATGGATCAACTTCAATTCGAAGGCATATCATGATCGAAGAAATCAGCCCCGACCTCTTCCGTATCCAGGTTCCCCTGCCCAACACCCCGCTGAAGTTCCTCAACAGCTACGTGATCCGCTCCCCGCGGCGCAGCCTGATCATCGACACCGGCCTCAACCACGACATCTGCTTCGAAGCCCTGCAAACGGGGTTGAAGCAGATCGGGGTCGATCCGTCCGGTGCGGATCTCTTCATCACCCATCTGCACGCCGACCACTTCGGGCTAGTTTCCCGGCTGGCCACCGCCGACACCCGGGTGTACTTCAACCGCCCCGATGCGGAGATCATCGAGTCCTGGGAAGGCTTCGGCCCCATGCTGGAATATGCCGGCCACAACGGGTTTCCCGTGGACCGGCTGCGCGCCGCCCTGGCCGCCCACCCCGGCAGCCGCTTCGGCTCCGAGTGGGTGCCGCCGCTGGAGATGCTCGCCGACGGCGATAGCATCGAAGCCGGCCCTTACCGATTCCGCTGCGTCTCCACCCCCGGGCACACCCTGGGCCACATGTGCCTCTACGAGCCGCGGCACCGGCTTCTGATCGCCGGCGACCACATCCTCATCGACATCACCCCCAACATCCAGTGCTGGTCCGACGCCGAAAACCCGCTCAAGGCATACCTGGAAAGCCTCGACAAGATGGCGGGGCTGGACGTGGCCCGTACCCTGCCCGGGCACCGGCGCCTGATGGCCGATCCGCGCCCGCGCATCGCCGAACTCCAGGCCCACCACCAAGCCCGCCTCGCCGAAGTGCTGGCGATCCTGGCCGAAGGCCCTCGCAATGCCTTCGAGATCGCGGCCCGCATGACCTGGGACATCCAGGCGGACCGCTGGGAGGATTTCCCGGTGGCCCAGCAGTGGTTTGCCACCGGCGAGGCCCTGTCGCACCTGCGCTATCTGGAAGAAGAAGGGAAAATCACCCGTTTCACGGCGGGAGAAGGCGTGCGGTTCTCCCTGGAGGAATGAAATTGCTGAAGTGAGCTAAAGTGAACTAAAGTGCCTAAAGTGAGCTAAAGTGCCTAAAGTTAAGGTATTCTATCAATTTTATATAGAAAACCACCGGAGCGAAGCGACACCACAACTTTAGCTCACTTTAGGCACTCGCAACTTTAGTCACTCATACTTTTCCCCCGACCCGGCATCGATATCGAAGATTTTCTGCCCCTGGACGTAGTCCTTGGCCGCGTAGCGGGTGATGTTCTGGATCTTGAGGATCTTTTCCCGCAACACCTGGATGTTCTTTTCCATCAGCCGGTGCAGCTTGTCGCCTTCGGGATCCGCCCGGGCCATCTTCTTGAACCGCTCCGAACAGGTGACGATCACCTGCAGCGGGTTGTTGAGTTCGTGCCCCACGGCGGCGGCCAGTTCCAGGATCGCCTCCAGCTTCTCCTTCTCCAGGCTTTCCTTCTCGGCCTGCTTGCGCCGGGTAATGTCCATGAAATAGCCCAGCCCGGCCCGCCGCTCCTTGAACTGGATCGGCGTGGCGGTCTCGGCGATCCACTTGGCCTCTCCGTCGCGGTCCACGATCTGGAACTCGTAGGGAAAGTCGCGCTGGCGCTTGAGCATGCGGATGAAATTGGCCCGCACCGCCTCGCGGAAATCCGGGTGCACAATATCGAGTGGATAGGACCCCAGCAGGGCGCTTTCACTGTAGCCGGTGATCCTGACGAACTCGGGGTTGACGAAAACGAACTTGGCGTCCTGGACGATGTAGCAGCCGATGGGAGAGTTCTGGATGCTGAGGATGAACTCGTCTTCGGCCTGTTTGCGCCGGGTGTTGTCGCGGATGAACCCCTCGATGGCCACCGCCTGCCCGTCCGAATCACGCATGATGGTCCACTTGTCCTGCACCCAGCGGATCGTATTGTCGGGATTGACGATGCGGTAATCCACCTCCCCTTCCCGCAGGCCTTTTTTGATCGTGTCGCGCTGGGCGGCCTTGGCGCGAAGGCGGTCGTCGGGATGGATGCGGGCGAACACGCTCTCCAGGGAGAGGATCCTGCCCCCGGCCTTGTCGGCCCCGTAGACATCCAAAAACAGCCTGTTGAAGAAGGTAAAGGTCTGCGAACCGATATCGAACTGGTAAATGGCATCCTGGGACCGATCGGCGAGCCGCTGGAACTCCTCGGACAGGGTCTGGACGATGCCTTTTCGTTCGTGTTCGTAGATGTCAGGATTCGCTGAAGAAAATCGGTTTTCCGGGCCGGCGTGGGCGCCGTTTTCGTTTTCAACCATCGCAGACCATCCGCTCTTTTCGGGCCGAGAACCTCGAATCCGCCTCCGTGGCAACGATTCCGCTTACCATGTCGGGCCACCCCCTTCAAGGTTGCGCGCCGATGTTTTCCGTGGAGTGGGTTCCCTCCGCGGCACCTCGGTGACCGGAGCCGGCCGGGCCATCGGGCGACAGTGGATCGGGACCGTGGGCAGGGGCGGAAAATCCCCGCATGGGCGAGAAATCACAATGAAAAGAAGGAAATGGCATCCCCCCGGCGCGGCGCCGGGGGGCGCGTTGAACGGTGGAAGCGGGCCGGTGGTGTTTCAGCCGCCGGTCACACCGCCTCGATGGTCGAGGGCGGCTTGGCGGTGATGTTGTAAGTGACGCTCACCACCCCCGGCACCTCGGCGGTGATGCGTCCGGCCATTTTCCGCAGCAGATTGAAGGGCAGGTCCGTGGGCGTGGCCGTCACGGCATTCTCGCTGTCCCAGCAGCGGATCTCGATCTGCCACCCGTAATCGCGCTTGCCGTCCCTCATGCCGGTCATCCGGTCTTCGTGCAAAATGGCCAGGTACTGGAAGGCGTCCACCCCGGCAAGCTCCGCTTCCACCACCGCCGTGGCCGCCCGCACCAGCTCGACCCGCCCGGGAGTGACTTCCCCCACGATCCGGGCGGCCAATGCCGGACCGGGAAACGGGGGCCGGTTGTACATCGCTTCCGGCATCTCCAGCGCCTTGCCCACGGCCCGCACCCCGGTTTTGCGCAGTTGGATCAACGGTTCGACGACCTTGTAGCCGAAGGCCGCCTCGGTATCGATACCCAGTTGCGCCAGGATGTTGTGCTGGCGCTTGATCCCCGCCACGGTCTCTTCCACATCCGTGTAGATCGTCCCCTGAAGCAGGCACGAGGCGCCGCTTTCCTTCACCAGACGCCCGAATACCGTCTTGTAGAACGTGTCGGTGATCGCCTGCCGCTTTTCCTCGGGATTGGCCTTGCCCTTGAGAGCGGTGAAGAATTCATCCCGGGCGTCCACCCGCTCGACCGGCACACCCAGTTGCCGCATGGCCGCCACCACGGCCTCCGGCTCTCCCTGGCGCATGAGCCCGTTGTCGATGAAATAGGTCAGCAGCTTGTCGCCCAGGGCGCGATGGGCCAGCAGGGTGGTCACCGATGAATCCACGCCCCCCGAAAGGGCGTTGACGGCCCTGGAATCGCCGACTTGCCGCGATATGGATCGGCACTGGTCTTCGATGAAGGTTTCGGGTTGCAGATCGGCCGCCTTGATTTCGACGATGGTCATGATCGAACCTCCTCAGTTGCTGGAATGTCAATCGCGTTCGCGGAATTTTTTACAATCCGGAGAGTTCCACCTTTTCAGGAAGGGGATGCCGCCAAGAAAGGGTGAAGGAACCGCCTCTGCAAAGCGCGCCCATGAACGAAAAAGGCCGTAACCTTTTAGGATTACGGCCTATTCCTTTCTATGGTGCCGAAGGGGAGACTCGAACTCCCACGGACGTACGCCCACTAGACCCTGAACCTAGCGCGTCTACCAGTTCCGCCACTTCGGCACGCGGAGCGACCATCGATCACGAAAAAGCGTTGATTTCGTGCCGAGGTTGCTTTAACTAAAGTTTTTTACTTTTCCTGTCAAGCCGAAATTCGAGGCCGATTTCACTTCGCTGGACGCGCAGGCATGATACTGATAGAAGATATTGAAAATATTGAAAAACCTTTCCCAAATGCCGTCCTGACGATCGGCAATTTCGACGGGGTGCACATCGGCCACCAGGCCCTGTTTCACCAGGTGGTCGAACAGGCGGCCGCCATGGGTGGCACGTCGGTGGCCATGACCTTCGAACCCCATCCGCTGCGGGTTTTGAAGCCCAACGGGCATCCGCCCCTGATCACGCTAAATGAGCAAAAACTCGAGCTGATCGCCGCCTCCGGCATCGACGTGATCATCTGCGTCCCCTTCACCCCGGCCTTCGCCGCCATCGATGCGCGCCACTTCGTATCGGACATCCTGGTGCATCGCATCGGCATGCGGGCCATCATCATCGGCAATGATTACACCTTCGGCCGCAACCGCGAGGGGAACATCGACCTGCTCCGGCAGATGGGCGGCGAGCTGGGATTCGAGGTCCGGGTGGCCGATTGGATCCGCGTGCCCAGGGCCATCAAGGACCGGATCTCGTCCACCAAGATCCGGGAACTGGTACAGGCAGGGGAAATGGAGCGGGCCCGGCATCTGCTCGGACGCCACTACCAGATCCGCGGCAAGGTGGTGGCCGGGCGCCGGCGCGGCGGGGCCCTGCTCGGATTTCCCACCGCCAACATCGTCTTGCAGGACGAGTTGTGCCCGCCGACGGGCGTTTACGCCGTGACGGTGCAAATCGGCGAGACCCGCCATCTCGGAGTGGCCAACATCGGCTACAGTCCCACCTTCGACGACCACGTTTTTACCGTCGAAGTGCACCTGCTGGATTTCCAGGAGGATATTTACGGCCGGGACATCCGGGTGAACTTCATCACCCGGATTCGCGACGAAATCCGCTTCGACCGGCTCGAAGCGCTCTCCGACCAGATTCGCGAAGACGTGGAAACGGCCAGGCGGATCCTCGCCAACGCCCTGTCTTGATCGTCCCGGAGAGCGCGGCAGACCAACCCACGCCCATCCGTGCCCATTCACCGAGGACCATCCGTGTTGAAAGAGCCAAGCCCACCCACGCGTCAGGCTTTCAACCCCAGGTCGATGGCCTGGCCGATGGTCATCGGTGCCGCGGTTTCTCTCGGCGCCCTCTACCTGGCCTTTCGCAATGTCCCTCTCGCCGACCTGCGCACCTATCTGACCGGCGTCGATTACCGCTATCTCGCCTTGTCCCTGATCCTGGTGATGGGCATCCTGATTCTGAAAGCCCACCGCTGGCGGGTGATTCTCGGAGCCACAACCGCAGTGGGATTCCCCTACGCCTTTCATTCGATGATGGTCGGCTTCATGCTCAACTGCGTCCTGCCCGGGCGGCCGGGGGAGTTGGCGCGGCCCTTGATGCTGAGCCGGAAACAGGACATGCCTTTTGCCACGGCGCTGTCCACGGTGGTGGCCGAGCGCATCCTGGACACGGTCACGATCCTGGCGCTCTTGGCCTGGGTCCTCGGCGCCCTGGATTTGGCATCGGCCGAAAGCATCGATTTCGCCGGCTATCGCATCGACGGCGCCCTGGTCGTTTCGGTGGGACGCGCCACCCTGGTTCTGGCCCTGGCCCTGCTGGCCGCCGTCGGCCTGCTGCGCCTGGAAGCAGTGCAACGGTGGATCAAGTCATTGTTCCACCGCCTGCCGCTCTGGATTCCCGGACTCACTCCGATGCAGCGCCAGTGGCTCGCCGAGCGGGTCAGCCGTCCCCTGTCGGCGCTGCTGGACCAGGCTATCCTGGGCATGGCCATGGTGGGCCGTCCCCGGCGCCTGGCGGCCTGTGTGGGATTGTCCCTGGCCATCTGGCTCCTGACGTCCTTTTCCTTCTATATCCTGTCGCTGGGCTTTCCCGTGATCGACCTGAGTCTGGTGCAGATGACGGCGGTCATGGTGGTGATCGCCTTCTGCATCGCTCTGCCCTCGGTGCCCGGATGGTGGGGTCTGTGGGAAGCCGGCGGCATTTTCGCCCTCTCCTTGATGGGCATCGCCCCCGGACCGGCTGCCGGCTTCACCCTCGTCAACCATGCCATCCAGATTTTTCCCATCATTGTGATCGGCCTGGGATCGGCCTTGATCAGCGGGGTCGGCATGGGCCGCATCGCCAAAACCGCGCGGCGGGTTTGAAATTCATCGCCGATGAATTACTATGGGAACAAAAAGAAGGCGGCTTTTCGCTGGCGAAGGGTGCCGCTCCGCTCTTATTATCAATCTTTAATATTGTTTTTATTGCCATATTTATAAATTCTGAAAGTTCTTTTTTTAAAATTTTGACACGCTTCATCCATCCCCAGGACATGTGAAATGAGTGCCTTAACCGTTCTCACCTACCCGGATCCTTTCCTGCGCCGAAGCATGGCTCCGGTGGCGGATTTCAACGACGAGGTTCGAGGCATCATCGCGGACATGACCGAGACGATGTACGCCGAGCCCGGGGTCGGTCTCGCCGCCACCCAGGTGGGGATCGACCAACGCATCATCGTCTATGACGTCTCCGGTTCCGATTCGCCCCCCCAACCCCAGGCACTGGTCAACCCGGAGATCATCGCCGCCGAGGGCGAGCAGATCTCGGAGAATGAGGGATGCCTCAGCGTTCCGGATTTTCGCGCCGACGTTCCCCGGGCTTGGCGGATTGAGGTCACCGGCATCAATCAGGACGGCAAGTCGGTGCACATCAATGCGGAGGGGTTTCCGGCCATCGTCCTTCAACATGAAATCGACCACCTCAACGGCATCCTGTTCATCGACCGCATCAGCCGATTGAAACGGGAACTCTACAAGCGCCGTGTTTACAAACAGTTGAAGCAATCGGCATGAGCATTTCGCCCCTGCGCATCGTCTTCATGGGCACACCGGCTTTTGCCGTTCCCAGCCTGGAGACCCTGGCCCGCGCCGGTCACCACCTGGCAGCGGTGGTGACCCGGCCGGATCGCCCCAAGGGACGCGGACGGCGGCTGACCCCGCCGCCGGTGAAAGTCGCCGCCGAAGGCCTCGGCCTGAAGGTCTGGCAGCCCAGGCGCCTCGACGATCCGGCCCTTGTGGCCGATCTGGCCGCCGCTAATGCCGACTTTTTCGTGGTGGTGGCCTTCGGGCAGATCCTGGCCCCCTCCCTGCTGGCCATGCCGCGGCTGGGCGCCGTCAACGTCCATGCCTCCCTACTGCCGCGCTACCGCGGCCCGGCCCCGATCAACTGGGCCATCATCAACCGCGAGCCGGAAACCGGGGTCACCACCATGCTGATGGATGAAGGCCTGGACACCGGGCCCATTCTCCTGTCCGCCGCCACCCCCATCACGGGGGACGACACCGCCGCCACCCTGTCGGAGCGGCTGTCACGGATGGGCGCCGATCTGCTGGTCGCCACCCTGGAGCGCCTGGCCGCCGGAAATCTCGTTCCCCGGCCCCAGGATCCGGCCGCGGCCACCACCGCCCCCCTGCTGGCCAAGACCGACGGTCGAATCGACTGGACCCGTCCGGCCGAGGCGATCGAGGCATTGGTGCGGGGGTTGAACCCCTGGCCCGGCGCCTTCACCTTCTGCAGCGATCAGCGTCTGAAAATCTGGCGCGCCCACCCGGCCCGGGAAGTCCGCCACGCGCCGGCCGGCACCGTCCTGGCGGGATTCAGCGACGAGCTGCGCGTCATGGCCGGCCAGGGCGCCGTCTGCATCGACGAACTCCAGAGCGCTTCCGGCAAGCGTCTTTCCACCGCCGCGTTTCTGCGCGGAAACCCCATCGCTCCGGGAACCGTGCTCGGCTGATGGGTTCCGGCTCCCCCCGCCTGCAAGACCCTCGCGCCATCGCCCTGCGCCTTCTCGACAACCTCGAAAAGAGCAATCTCACCCTCGACCGGCTGATGGAGGCGGCCCTGGATACCCAAGGGCATCTGGACCAGCGGGACCGATCCCTCGTCTACGCCCTGGTCTACGGCGTCCAGCGATGGCGCAGCCGCCTGGATCACATCGCCGCCGGTCTCGCCAACCGCCCCTGGCGGCAAATCGATCCGACCGTACGCAACATCCTGCGCCTGGCGCTCTTTCAACTCCTTTTTCTCGACCGCATCCCGGCCCCAGCCGTCGTCCACACGGCCGTAGACCTGGCCAAGCGCCGGACGCCGTGGGCCGCCAACTTCATCAACGCCCTGCTGCGCGCCTTTTTGCGTCAAGGCGCCCACACCGCCCTGGCCCCCCCCGGAGACCCGGTGGCGGCCCTGGCCCTGGAAACGGCCTTTCCCGTCTGGCTGGCCGCCCGCTGGGCGGAGCGGGACGGAATGGAAACGGCCCGCCGGCGCTGCCTGGCCGCCAATCGCATGCCGCCCTTGACGTTGCGCATCAACCGGCTCCGAACCCATCGCCGCAAGGTCTTGGAGGCCTGGCGCGAAGAGGCCTTGGACGCCGCTCCCACCGCCGTCTCCCCGGACGGGGTCGCCATCGGGAACCATCAGGGGCCGGTCCAGGGGCTGCCGGGCTACGCCCAGGGTTGGTTCCAGGTCCAGGACGAGGCGGCCCAACTGGTGTCCCTGTTGGCGACGCCGCGGCCCGGGCAGCGGATCCTGGACGCCTGCTGCGGTCGGGGCGGCAAGACCTGCCACCTGGCGGCCCTGGCCGAAAACCGGGCGGAAATCCTTGCCACGGACCAGGACGGGCGCAAGCTGGACGGGCTGACCGACGAGATGCAACGCTTGGGTGTGCGCGGGGTTCGACCGTTGGTGGTGGACTGGCTCCAGGCCACGGCGCCGGATGTCGGCCCCGGATTCGATGTCGTGCTCCTCGACGCCCCATGCTCGGGGTTGGGGGTCATCGGGCGCAACCCGGACACCAAGTGGCGCCGCCACCCGGACGATGTGAATCGGCAAGCCCGTCGCCAACTGGCCCTCGCGAACGCACTGGCCGACCGCGTCAGGCCCGGCGCCGTCCTCGTCTACGCCGTATGCAGCATCGAACCGGAAGAGACCGACGGGGTCATCGCGGCTTTCCTGGACCGGCGACCGGATTTCGCCATCCAGCCGCCCCAGGCGTGCCTGCCGGCCCCGGCCCGCCACCTGATCCGCCCGGACGGCGCCGTCCGCATCGACCCGGCCACCGAGGCGATGGACGGCTTCTTCATGGTACGACTGGCGCGCCGGGACACCGCCGGTTGAAAAAGCGCTTCCGGTCCATTATATGACGGCAGGTGCGACCTGCCGCCGCAACCCTCCACCGGCCGGTATCACGCCGCCGCCACAAAGGAATCGCCCTTGGAAACGCCCAAACGCATCGCCCCATCGATTCTCTCGGCCGATTTCGCCCGACTGGGTGAAGAAATCAAAGCCGTCGCCGCCGCCGGCGCCGACTGGATTCACGTGGACGTGATGGACGGCCAATTCGTGCCCAACATCACCATCGGTCCGTTGGTGGTGGAGGCGGCGCGCCGCTCCACGGACCTCCTTCTCGACGTCCACCTGATGATCGCGGCCCCGGAGCGCTATATCGCCGACTTCGTCAAGGCCGGCGCCGACCTGATCACCGTGCAGGTGGAGGCCTGCCTGCACCTCAACCGCACCCTCCAGGTGATCCGCAACGCCGGGATCCAGTGCGGAGCGGTGCTCAACCCCGCCACCCCCCTGGAAACGCTCGAATGGGTTCTCGATGACCTGGATGTGGTGATGCTGATGAGCGTGAACCCCGGCTTCGGTGGGCAGTCCTTCATCCCCAACACCCTGGAACGGATCCACCGCCTGCGCCGCACCATCGACCAGCGGGGCCTGGGGGCCCTCATCGAAGTCGACGGCGGCGTCAACCTCGACACCGTCGGTTCCATCGCCTCGGCCGGAGCGGATGTCTTCGTGGCGGGGTCCGCCATTTTCGGCAGCGGCGATTACGCCCGCACCATATCCGAACTGCGTCGCCGCATCGCCGAAGCGGTGGACTGACCCCGGAGGGCGCCGGATGCCTTCGACAGATGCGGATGCCCAGACGCGGCGGGCCGTGGCCGCCGCCCTGAACCTGCTTGCCCGCCGCGACCACACGGGCCGGGAGTTGGCGGACAAGCTGGAAGCCAAAGGATTCGATCCCGCCACCTGCCAGGCAGCGGTAGCACGATGCCGGCAGTTGGAATACCTCGACGACACCCGCACCGCCGAGGCTATGGCCAGGGCCTTGCGGCGCCGTGGGCTGGGGGTACACCGCATCCGCGCCCATCTGCGGGAAAAAGGCATCGATGCCGAAACCATCGACAGCCTGACCGCCGGCGACGCCGACCCGGACCAGGCACTGGCGGCGGCCCGGCAGGTATATGCGCGCCGGCGTTCCCAGTTCGACCGGGAAACCGACCCCCTCCGCCGGCGGGCGAGAATTCAACGCTTTCTGCGGTCGCGGGGGTTTGGCGCCGAAACGGTCCACAGGCTCCTCGTGGATGATTGATCGCCAGCGCCTCCGGAGCCCGATGCGGCCGCCTTGTCAAGCGTCCATCGACGTTGTATAGACAACCCGTCGGATTGGGTGGACCCCTCTTCCCAATCCCGCAGGCTTCCGCCAACCCCTCCGGGAATCAGGTATGCACGGCGATTTTATCGATGAACTGATCGAAGCCCTCGATCGCATCGGCCCTTTGGATCATGACCGTCTCAAGGAAGTCTTGATTCTCAGCGGATTGCCGGAGGAAACTCAAAATTTGCGATTCCTGGCACCCAACCGCCAGGTGCTGGCGCTTCGCGGGGCAAACATCGAGTTCTCGGCCGTAGCGGTAATCAACAACCGGCGGGTGGCGGATTGGCGCCTCCAAGGCTGGCGAAGAGCCCTGAGCCGTCTGGGGGTTCACCCCTCATGGGGCAAGGGCGACCCCCTGGACGTCCTTCTGGACCGGCTGCGCGCCGATCCGGGGATCACCAAGCTGATGGCCGGTTCCCCCAAGGCCTACACCCTGTTCGGAATTCTTCGCCGCAAACCGCCGCGCAGCGACGACGCGGTCCGGGAGGCCATCCCGGTGGTGGCCCTGCCCGGTCTGGACGCCAAGGGCCTGGCGCAAGTGGACGATTTTGAAACCGGCAACCGGCTTCTCGACTGACACCTCCTTTTGCAGGCGACACCCATGGCTTCCGCCTCACCTCCCGCCATACCGCATCAGCCGACGCCGGATCAGGCCGCCGAGGACCTGCTGGCCTACGCCATCGACCGCCAGGACATCAAGTGGTGCCTGGCCCGGCTGCCGTCGGACAACCCCTCCCGGAAGGCCTTGGTCGACTCGGAGCTGCAGATGCTCAAGATCATCGGCGTGGGATGGGGTCTCAACCTCCTGCTGGCCCGCAGTCCATTCAAGGATGAACTTCAGAATGCCTACTGGAAGGAAGTGCAAAACTTTTCCGGCCGCCTCTCCGAAACCACGGCGCTGTTGATCGGCCAGCGTATCGATTACTTCCAGACGCTCAAGGACCGATTGGATCTGTACCTGGCGGCCATGACCGACGCCGGCCCCGCCGGCACGGACCCGGGACGCATCCTCGGCGCGGCCTTCACGCGACTCTGCGGCTGCAGCGGGGATCTTCCCGTCCTGATGGCCGCGGCACGCACTTTCACCAGCGCCATGGCCCGGGTCGGCGAATACTTGACGGCGATCGGTTATGCCAGATAGGCTTGGCGAAAAATTGGCGTTGCCCTTTTCCTTTCTTGAGATTATGATTTTGAAAATACTCTGAATTTTCATTAACCTGGCCAAACCGTTGGCACTTTCCCGGGTTGGACCGTTTTGGACACGGCGGTTCACGGTTCGGTGAAACGAGGATCTTGTTGAGCGAAGCCCCCTATTTCAAATACCTCACCACCCCCATCGGGCTCATGGAGCTGTGCGCCGGAGAAAAGGCGCTGCGCGCCGTGGAATTCGTGGATCACCCCAGGCATCTGAGCCGGACCACGTCCCTGCTGGAGGAAGCCGCGGCCCAGCTCAACGACTATTTTCAAGACCATCGCCGGGGTTTCGATCTCCCGCTCTCCCTCGAAGGGACCGCGTTCCAGATGAACGTGTGGCAGGAGCTGCGGCAAATTCCTTACGGCTGCGCCGTATCGTACCAGGACATCGCCAGACGGATCGGTCGGCCCCGGGCCGTCCGGGCGGTCGGTGCCGCCAATTCCCGCAACCCCATCGCCATCATCGTCCCGTGTCACCGGGTCGTCGGCGCCAACGGGCACCTGACCGGATACGCCAGCGGCCTGTGGCGCAAGGCCTGGCTCTTGCAGCACGAGGGCTGCAAGCAAGTCCGGATCGATCCGGCCAATTCCCGGTCAGCCCGTCCACAATGAGCAAAACCCTGCTGTATCGCCTCTTTCGTATCGGGCGGGTGAACCGCCCGGAACGCGACCGTCTGGCCAGCGAAGGCATTGCATGCCTCTTGGAAGGGATTCCGCTCACCATCGCCTGGCGCGATTTTCGGCAGGCGGGGCGCCGCGTCAACTCTCACCAGCAAAACACCACCGGAGCGGTGGCTTTTACCCGGGAACGCCTGCGGGTTTATGCCTGCTCCAAGCCGGTGCTGGACGTCGGCCTGACCGACCCGACAGCCGACCGGGTGACGGTGACCTGCCCCAAGCCCAACACGCTGGCGATCCGCCTCCAGGCCCAGGATTTCCAACCCGACGCCAGCGGGCAGATCACCTACTGGCTGCTCACCACCGAGGCGGCCGGATTGGCGGACTTGTGGCAGCAGCGCGGAACGGCCGTCGCCGACAGATAAAAAAACAGTACCGCGATCTCAAGGAGTTGCCGTCATGCATGCCGTGGTCATCAAGACGGGGCGGGAAGCCAGCCTGCTCAGGCGCCATCCGTGGGTGTTCTCCGGTGCCGTGGCGCGGCTGGTGGGCAGGCCGGGCCGGGGGGAAACGGTGCGGCTCCTCACCGCCGACGGGCGTGCCCTGGCCGTCGGCGCCTACTCGCCGGAGTCCCAGATCCGGGTACGGGTCTGGGACTCCGATCCGCAAACCGACATCGACGCCGCTTTCTTCCACCGCCGGGTGCAAGATGCCATTGCCTGGCGCAAGCGGCTGCCGCAACTGCGGGACACCGATGCCTGGCGCCTCGTCAACGGGGAAAACGACGGGTTGCCCGGTCTGGTGGTGGACCGGTACGCCGATTTTGCCGTCTGCCAATTCTTGTCCGCCGGAGCGGACGCCTGGCGCGACGAAATCGTGGCCGCCCTCCGCGCCCAGCTCCCTCTCAAGGGCATCTTCGAACGCTCGGACACCGAGGCCCGCCGCAAGGAGGGGCTGGCGCCGTCAGTGGGACCGCTCTGGGGCGCACCGCCGCCCGAACGCATCGACATCACCGAGGGGGCACTGCGGTTTCAGGTGAACGTGCATACCGGCCACAAGACCGGTTTTTACCTGGACCAGCGTGAAAACCGGCGCCTGATAGCCTTGTACAGTGCCGGTGCCCGGGTCCTCAACGCCTTTGCCTACACCGGCGCCTTCGGCTTCTGGGCCCTGGCGGGAGGCGCCCGTTCCGTCACCCACCTGGAAGCCTCTGCCGATGCCATGGCACTGGCCGAAACCCACACCCGGCTCAACGGATTCGATCCATGCCGGACGGATTTCACCACCGCCGATGTCTTTCAACAGATGCGCGCCTACCGGGACGAGGGGCGGCGCTTCGATCTCGTCATCCTCGATCCGCCCAAATTCGCCGCCACCGCCGGCCAGGTCCCCAAGGCGGCCCGGGGCTACAAGGACATCAACCTGCTCGCCTTCCGGCTGCTGCGCCCCGGCGGCACCCTCTTCACCTTCTCCTGCTCCGGCCACGTGGACCCTGCCCTCTTTCAGAAAATCGTCTTCGATGCCGCCCTGGACGCCGGCTGCAAGGCAAGAATTCTCCACGACCTCGGACAGGCGCCGGATCACCCGGTGGCGTTGAATTTTCCCGAGGGGCGCTACCTGAAAGGGCTGGTGGTGGGCATCGAGGGATAGACGGCGTTCAGGCGTCGAGTGCCTCGCGCACCTTGGCGGCCAGGTTCTGGACGGAAAACGGCTTCTGGATGAAATGCACACCGGGGTCGAGCACCCCGTGGTGGGCGATGACGTCGGCGGTATAGCCGGACATGAACAGGCATTTGAGCCCTGGGCGCATCGAGTGGAGGTGCTGCGCCAGGTCCCGGCCGTTCATCTCGGGCATCACCACGTCGGTGACCAGCAGGTCGATGACGCCTTCATAGGATTCGGCCAGGGCGATGGCGTCCCGTGCGCCGCCGGCGGTCATGACCCGGTAGCCGAATTTTTTCAGCATCATCGCTCCCAGCTCCAGGATGGTGGGCTCGTCCTCCACCAGCAGGACCGTTTCTCCGCCCCCCGCAACCCGGGCCTGGACCTCTCGCGCCGCCGCCCGGGTCGTCTGTCCGCTCGTATCCCGTGGCAGGTAGATCTTGACGGTGGTCCCGAGCCCCGGATCGCTGTAGATGTTGATGAAGCCGCCGTTTTGTTTGACGATGCCGTAGACGGTGGCCAACCCCAGGCCGGTGCCCCGGTCGGCTCCCTTGGTGGTAAAAAAAGGCTCGAAGAGATGCGCCTGGACCTCCCGGTCCATGCCGCAGCCGTCGTCGCTGACGCTCAACTGGATGTAATCGCCGGGGGTGAAACCGGGATGCGCGGCGCAATATTCCGGGTCGAGAACGACGTTGGCCGTCTCGATGATCAAACGGCCGGATTCCGCCATCGCATCCCGGGCATTGACGCACAGGTTGGTGCAGATCTGGTCGATCTGGCTCGGATCCATGTACACGGGCCACAGCGCTTCGGCGGGCTTCCACACCAGCTCGATGTCTTCGCCGATGAGGCGCCGCAGCATGGTGAGCAAACTTTCCATCGTGCGGTTGAGATCCAGGACCGACGGCGCCACGGTCTGTTTGCGGGCGAAAGCGAGCAAGCGCCGGGTCAAGTCGGCCGAATGCCGGGCGGCCTTGTGGATCTCGGCGATGTGCCCGTGAAGCCAATGCCCCGGCTTCAGTCGGCTCAAGGCCAGTTCGGCGTGCCCCTGGATCACCCCGAGCATGTTGTTGAAGTCGTGGGCCACCCCGCCCGCCAGGCGCCCCACCGACTCCATTTTCTGGGCCTGAATGAGCTGGGCCTGGAGCCGGTCGCGCTCCTTTTCGGCGTTGAGACGATCGGTGACATCCCGCGAGATGCCGCGAAAACCCACCGCACGGCCATCAGGGGCGTAGATCAACGAGACGGAGACCTCAATGGTGCGACGCTGTCCATCCTTGCACCGGACGTCCCAGCGCAGGTCCCTCACCGCCTCCCCGGTCTTGAACAAGCGGGTGTAGGCATCGAAGATCATTTCCCGGTTGGCGTCGTCTGCGGCATAGTGGCGGTAGTTCATGCCGATCAGTTCCTCGGCCGCGTATCCGATTTGCCGGCAGGCCGCCGGGTTGACGAAGGTGAAACTGCCGTTCAGATCCACCTCGTAGTAGGCCTCCTGGATGCTTTCCAGAATGATGCGGTACCGGGTCTCGCTGTCGCGCAGGCGCGCTTCGGCCTCCTTCTGGGCGCTGATGTCGGTGATCACGCCCATGGACCCCAGGTAGGCGCCCGTTGCGGGATCCTTGCGCGCGCTGGCGCCCACCTGGGTCCAGATGCACGCGCCGTCTTTCCGCTGCAGCACCAGTTCGTAGCGCTCGCTGACGCCCGTCGCCCGGCGCTTTTCGGCAGCGATGGCCAAGGCGCGATGCTCCGGCAGAACGAACTCCGACCAGTAGCGGCCCGCCATCTCCTCTGAGGAAAAGTCCAGCATGCGCGCCAATCCCGGGTTGACGAACGTAATCATCCCCCGGGAGTCGGTGAACACGATCCCTTCGGTGATGTTTTGCACCATCTCCTCGGCGCATCCCGCGGCAAGCGGAACCGTCTCGACGCGGTGTCGGCAACCGGTGGTCTCGTCTTCCATCTGCGGCGTCCCGTGCGCTTTCAATCCTTGTGCGCCCATCCATCGGCCAGGGTCATGAATTCCGGGCGGACAGTCGTCGGGTCGGCCATCGCGGTGATCCAGGCTGCCTTGCCCGGGGCAAAGGCCGCCTCCAAGGCCGGCCGGATCTGGCCGGACGGCGCCACCAGCAAGCCGAATCCGCCCGGGCCTGCCGTCATCGGGTGGAAGAGGCACCGGCCGATCCAGTTCCCGCGGCGATGGTGCGGCCCACACGGCGTTGAAACGAATGCCATCCGTTGCCTCCTCGGAAGCGCCGCCAAGCGCATCGATCCCCGTCCGCCGCAAGATGCGGCGGCCGGGGGATCGCCTTGCGCCGGGTTACCCGTGTTCGGGAGAGGTCTCCTTCAAGGGCAGCACCGATCCGCCCTCTGAGGGTGGCGGGGTGATGCGCCAAGGCTCATCGGATGTCATCCCGGCCATCTCGTTGAGAGCCGTGCGGATCTCGCGGGCATCCTCGGCGGCGACTGAATGGATGCGATCGAGGTCCCGGCGGGCTTGGCCCAGCGAAAATCGCCCGGCGGTGCGCCGGAGGAACTCGGCGGCCAAGGGGCGCACCGCCTGCCACGTGTCGCGCCGGGTCTGACTGTCCAGGGGCACCAGTTGATCCAAGCCGGCCAGGATGTTCTGCTGGAAACGCTTGAACAGGAAACGGTGCAGCCATCCGCCCCAGGCCACCGCCGTCAGCAGGGCGGCGGTGGTGGCGACGGCCCCGGTCACCCACGGATCGCCGACGGCAGCACTGCCGCTGACGGCCAGGATCCCCACGGCCAAGGCGCCGATGGCCAGGCTGGCAACCAACCCCCGCACCAGGCTCCGGAACCGGAAGGCCCGCAGTTGCAGCCGGTAGGCCACCAGAGCGGTCAGCATCACCTCCAGGCGATCGGCGTGGGTCTCGATGAAAGCCGCCAGGTGGTCGAGACGATAGCGCGGCGCCTCCTGGATGGCCCGCCGCAGTTCCTCGCGCTGGTTTTCCAGATACGGCAGGTAGGAGAGACGCCCGGCGGGGCTTTTCCCTCCCTCCTCGACCGCCCGGGCCGAGTAGGTGAGCCGGATGGGCGGAATGTCCTTGCGTCCGGTCATCTGGGAAAGATTCCAGCACAGGGTCCCGTAGACCCGCAGCAGGTCGTTGAGCGAGGCGCAGGCATCGATGCGGTTGAGCACGAAGAGGATCCGGTCCTCGAAGGTCTTGGCGGGAAGGGTCTCGCGCAGGCTCTGGTAGACTTCGCGCACCGTGCCGGGGTTGTGCGGATCGAAGAGCATCAGCACCAGGTCGGCGATGTGGGCCAGGTCGCCGATGACCTGCTGGTAGTTGTAGCCCCGGTCCCGCTCGGCGACGCTGTCGAGCATGCCGGGGGTGTCGATCAGCGCCAAATTCTTGAGAAATGGGGAATTGACCTTCTTGAGGCGAAAATGGGCCGCGAAACGCTGGCCGTGGCGCTTGAGGCTTTCGAAGGGGTACTCGGGATCGTTGAGCAAAAACCGCCCGTCGCGCTCCTCGGTGACATGCACCGGTCCCGGCACCTCGTCGTAGGTGATCACGGTGAAACAGTCGTCGGTGGGCGCCTGCCCGGTGGCCTGAATGGGAACCCCGAGCAGTTCGTTGATCAGGGTGGACTTGCCCGAGGAATAGTTGCCCAAAAAAAGCACCTGGGGCCGCCATTTGATGTTCGTCTCCAGGGGCGAATCGCTGTAGCCGTAGCGCAGGGCTGCCGGCGAAAGCCGGTTCTGGACCAGCTCGACCATCTCCTGGCGCAACGCGGTGATCTCGTTGTCGCGGTACATGCCTCGGTCTCCCCTGCATTTTTCTCGTGGCCACTTCCGCCGTCAAGCTACCAGAGCCCCCCGTTGCGGTCAACAGCAATGCCGCGTCGCGACGGGCTTCTTGACGCTGGCGGGGCGCTCAGGTACAAAAAGAAGCCACAGGCACATGCAAATCTCCTGCGACGACATCACGCTGGCGTTCGCCGGCGCCGAAACGCCGGTCTTCGCCGACCTGAACTTCGTTCTGAAAGGGCCGGGATTCCATGCGCTGTTCGGTCCTTCCGGCGTCGGCAAGACCACCCTGGCCCACCTCCTCATCGACCAGGTGCGCCCCGACACCGGCCGGGTCCGCATCGACGGATGCCCGCGACGCCTCTACTCCTACAACCTCGAGCGCCTGCCCGGATGGTCGAGCGTGGGGCGGCACCTGGAGCGGATCACCCCGCCCACCCGGCGGGCCCGCTGCGCGGAACTGGCGGTGGAATTCGGCATCGAAGCGGTACTGGGACAGCGCTTCGCCCGTCTGTCCCTCGGACAAAAAAACCGCGTCAACCTGATCCGCTATCTCGTCCAGGACTTCGATCTGCTCATCATGGACGAAAGCCTCGCCAACGTGGACGAGCGCACCCGGGAGCAGATCATCGCGAAGATCAAGGTCCTTTTCCCGGACCGCTTTTTTTTGTACATTTCCCACAACGTCATCGAGGTGGCCCGCTTTTGCCGGCAGGTCCTGGTCCTGCGCGGCGCCCACCGCCGTCCCCGGGCGCTGACGGTGCCGGGCCTCGACGGTGAAACCAACGGCGATTCGGCATCCCCGGCAATGGCGCAAACCATGCTGACGATCATGAACGCCGTCTGAAGCCAAAAAATGCTCACGCGCCGCATCTACCAGTTTCTCATCGTCTACGCTGCCGGCTTGGCGCTGCTCCTCGGGCTCAAGTACCTCGCCGGGCTTTCCGATTACGTCATCCCCGGCCCGTCCCTGGTCTGGCAAACCTTCCACGATGTCTGGGGCCGGTATGCCGCCGACACCCTCGACACTCTCACGGTGGCCGTTCTCGGCCAGGTGGCCTCCATCTGCCTGGCGACGGCCATCGGCATCGTCGGGCGCCAGACCACCTGGTTCGGCAACTTCGTCAAGGTGGCGGCCTACAATGTCCAGGCCTACCCCATCGTGGCGCTGGCGCCGATCATCTTCATCCTCTTGGGGGACGGTTTCATCACCCGCCTGGCGATCGCCGCCATGATCTGCTACTTCCCCCTGCTGCTGGTGGTCCTGGGCGTGATGAGCGAGCCGGTAGAGGAAATCGAGCACTTCTACCGCATGACGGGACGGATGCGGTGGCAGTTGGAAGTCAAGATCCGGGCCTTCGAGAACCTGCACAAGCTCACCACGGTGGTGGCCGGCAGCGCCACCCTCGCCATGGCCGGCACGATCGTGGCCGAATTCATCGCCGCCAACGCCGGAATCGGTTACAGTATCCGCATCGCCTTGTACCAGAGCGACCTGGGCAAGATCCTGATCGCGCTGTTTCTCATCGGCATCTCCCTCTCCGTCTACCAGGCCCTCCTCGAGTGGGCCGGGACCTTGGTGCACCGCCGCTGGGAAATGGTGGAAGGGGGCGCCGTCCCATGAAACCCGAATCCCGCGGCAGCGCCGCGAAAGTCGCCGAACCGCCATCGCCGGGCGCCCTCGACTGTCTCAGGGCGATCCGCCGGCTGATGGCGCTGTGCCTGCTGCCGGGATGCCTGCACGTCGGCACCGGCGCCGCGGCCGGCGCCGAACCGGTGGTCTACCGCCTCAAGTGGCTGCAAAACAGCAGCACGGTGGGAGACCTGTACGCCGACGTGCACGGCTTTTTCGCCGCCCGGGGATTGTCGGTCGTCGTCAAGCCGGGAGGCCCGGAGCGCGACGCGATCAAGGAACTCGAGCTGGGTCACTCCCACTTCGGCGTGGCCTCGGCCGACCAGGTGATCCGGGCCGCCGCCAAGGGGGCGCCGGTGGTGGTGATCGCCCAAATCTTCCAGGTCAACCCCTTGCAGTGGATCTACCGGTCCAACCGGCCGCCCATCGATGCCCTGGCGCAGTTGAAGGGACTGACCATCGGCATCACCTACGGCGGCAACGACGAGACCATCATGCGCACCGTCCTCGCCAAGGCCGGCCTGGACGAGAGCGACATCACCCTGCTGAGCGTCCGTTACGACTTCACCCCGTTTTATCGCGGCCGGGCCGATCTCTGGCCCATCTACCGCAACAGCCAGGGCATCGTCATCGCCAACCGGATGGCCCAGTCCGGTGAACCGGTGCGCTTCTTCAACCCGGCCGACTTCGGCGTACACTTCGTGGCCAACTCGGTGGTGGTCCACCAGCGCCTGATCGATACCCGGCCCGATCTGGTGCACCGGTTCCGCCAGGCCTTGCTCCAGGGATGGCAGGCGGCCCTGGACGAAAAAAACGAAGCTCGGGCACTGGAAACCATCGCCCGCTTCGACGCCGACACGCCGCCGGATCTCATGGCCCGGCAGCTTCAGGTCACCCGGAAACTGGTGCGGCCGACGCCCGATTTCGCCGTGGGCCGCCTCGACGTGGAGGCCTGGCGGCAGACCGAGGAGATCATGCGCGCCCGGGGGCTGATTCCCCGGGCGGTGGATGTGGTCTCGCGCCTCTACCGACCGGGGGCCCCATGACGGAGGAAGACCGCTACCTCAGCTTCGCCGAGCTGTACCGGCAGGAACGCGAAGGCACGGATTTCGTGATCCTGACCAAGGCGGCCACCGCTTCGCTCCTGATCATGGCCCCCCACGGCGGCGGCATCGAACCGGGAACGGTGGACCTGGCCCACGCCATCGCCGGCGACGACTACGCCTTTTACGCCTTCAAGGGCATCAAGACCTCGGGCAACGCCGTGCTGCACATCACCAGCAACCGCTTCGACGAGCCCCGGGCCCTGCGCATGGCGCGCCGGGCCGAGTGGGTGCTCACCATCCACGGCTGCCGGGGGCCGGGTGTCCCCATCTTCGTCGGAGGCCGGGACGGCACCCGGCGCCTGGCGATCCGCCGCGCTCTTCAGGACGCCGGATTCGACGCCCGGGAAAGCGAGCGCCCCGGATTCCGGGGCAACAATCCCAACAACATCTGCAACCGCGGTTACAGCGGCCGGGGCGTCCAGCTCGAAATCAGCGCCGGTCTGCGCCGGCAAATGTTCGACCATCTGCGCCGGCGCACCGGCCGGTGCAAGACCGAAGTCTTCTATGATTTCGTGAACGCGGTACGCCGCGCCCTGGAAGCCCTGGCGCCGCGGCCGGCGGCCCCCATGGCACCCTCCGGCGGAGAACCGCTCTGGCGCACCGCCGCATCCCCCGACGACTTGCTCAAGGCGTTTGCCATCCGGGCCATCGTCTTCATGGAAGAGCAGTCCGTGGCCTTTTCCGATGAATTCGATGGCGCGGAAGAGGAGGCGGTGCACATCCTGGGAGAAATCGGAGGCGAACCGGTGGCGGCCGGCCGGCTGCGGTTCCTGGACGGCTGGGGCAAACTGGAGCGCATCGCGGTTCGCCGGCGCTACCGGGGCCGCGGCCTGTCGCACCGGCTTATCGACTTCATGCTGGGCGAAGCGGCCCGGCGCGGGTATCGGCGCTGCCGCCTCCATGCCCAGGTCCACCTCATCGACCTGTACCGGCGGCACGGGTTCACGCCCAGCGGGGACACCTTCTACGAGGCGGGCATCGCCCACCGCCTCATGACCCGGGAGAAGGCGTCGCCAGACGAAGCGGCTCGAATCTGAAAGACCCGGAAAAACCACAAGCCACCACCGAGGCAACAGGGAGAACGGAGGAGACCCACTGCAACACGATGTTTTTCTCCGTGCCCCTCCGTGGACGCCGGGGTTGACGACCACATTGTGCCAACGCATCAAATCCGAGGCCTGAACTTGGCATCCTTCCAGCCCGCATACCGGCAGGCCGCTGCCGATGGACGGCTCCAGCGCCAGGCGGCACTGGCCCGACAAGCCCTCGCCGAATGCCGCCTCTGCCCCCGCGACTGCGGCGCCCACCGCCTCGAAAGCGAAACCGGATTCTGCCGCACCGGCGAGGCGGCCGTGGTGGCGAGCTACGGCCCCCATTTCGGGGAAGAACGCCCCCTGGTGGGGCGCGGCGGCTCGGGAACGATCTTCTTCGCCCACTGCAACCTGCGCTGCACCTTCTGCCAGAACTACGAGATCAGCCACCTGGGCCAGGGAGACCCCGCCGCCGCCGAGCAGCTGGCCGCCATCATGCTCGCCCTTCAGGCCATGGGCTGCGCCAACATCAACCTCGTGACCCCCTCCCACGTGGTGCCCCAGATCCTCGACGCCCTCTGCCGGGCCGTGGAAGACGGCCTGCGCCTCCCGTTGGTTTTCAACACGAGCGCCTACGACCGAGTGGACACCCTTCGGCTGCTGGATGGCGTGGTGGACATCTACATGCCGGACTTCAAGTTCTGGGACGCGCCCATCGCCGCCGACACCTGCCAGGCGCCGGACTACCGCCAGGTGGCCTGCGCCGCCATCCGGGAAATGCACCGGCAGGTGGGCGACCTGGTCATCGGCGACGACGGGCTGGCCGTCCGGGGACTGCTGGTACGTCATCTGGTACTTCCCGAAAATCTGGCCGGAACGGCGGCGGTGATGCGGTGGATCGCCGCCGAGATCTCCCCTCGCACTTACGTCAACGTCATGGCCCAGTACCGGCCCTGCGGCACTGCTTTCCGGACGCCGGCATTGGCCCGCCGGATCACGGCCGCCGAGTCCGCCGCGGCGCTGGAGGCCGCGCGACAGGCCGGCATCCGACGCCTCGACGGAGGCCCCGCAACATGGAGGCGATGATGGCGAACCGGACGACGCCCCGAAAAGCCGCTTTCACAGGCAAGCCCTCGTGGAGATCGCGCCTGGTCTCCCCCGATGCTGTGCTGGAGCGGATCCGGCCCGGCATGCGGATCTTCATCGGCACCGGAGTGGCCGAACCCTTCACCCTCGTGCGCCACCTGAAGGCATCCAGGTCGTCCAACCTCACCGACCTGGAACTGTTTCAACTCGTCAGCCTCGGCCATGCCATCGACCAGACCGCCCTGGATTGCAACAAGTACCGGCTGAAAACCTTCTTCACCGGCTGGGAGGCCGATGCGGCCATCACCGAAGGCATGGCCGACTTCATTCCCAGCCGCTACTACCAGATCCCGGAGCTGTTCCAGTCCCAGCGGATTCCCATCGACGTGGCCTTCGTGCAGGTCACCGCTCCCGACCGCTCCGGCTTCTGCAGCCTGGGCGTCTGCGTGGACGTCGCCCGCCAGGCCATGACTCAGGCCAAACTGGTGGTGGGCGAAATCAATCCCTGGATTCCGCGCACCTTCGGCGACACCTTCGTGCGGGTGGACGAATTCGACCTGCTGGTGGAAAGTACCGAACCGCCGCTGTACTTCGAGCGCTGGAAGGTGGCCCCGGTCTACGACCGCATCGGCGCCAACGTGGCCGCGATGATCGAGGACGGCTCCTGCATCGCCTTTTCCATCGGCCCGCTCTACGAAGCCCTCAGCCGGCACCTGGCGGCCAAGCGCGACCTGGGGATCCATACCCCCTTCTTCTTCGACAGCCTCATGGAGCTGGTGGTGGGCGGGGCCGCCACCAACCGCTGCAAGGACATCTACCGGGGCAAGTCCCTCACCTCCTATGCCATCGGTACACGGGCCCTGATGCGCTGGCTCAACAACAACCCCCTGGTGGAGTTCCAGTCGATCCAGCAGGTGTTCAACCCCTTCTACGTCAGCCGCAATCCCCGCTTCGTGGCCGTGATGCAGGCCCGCAAGGTGGACCTCTCCGGCCGCATCGCCCTGCACACCGGCAAGGGCAACGTCGGCTCCGGCCCCGCCGAGGCCATCGACTTTTTCATCGGCGCCCAGCTCTCGTCCGGAGGGCAGACCATCTTCGCCCTGCCCAGCCGCAACCGGGACGGTCAGGCCAACATTCAGATCTCCGTCAAGGATTATCCCAACCAGTTCAGCATGTGGGAGTCGGTGGATGCCATCGTCACCGAGCACGGCATCGTCAGCATGAAGGGCAAGACGGTGCGGGAGCGCGCCCAGGCGCTCATCGACGTCGCCCATCCCGACGATCGCAGCGCGCTGATCGCCGAAGCGCGCCAGCGGCGGATCATTTATCCGGACCAGATCTTTATCGCCAGCAGCGGCCACCGCTACCCGGCGGAGCTGGCATCCAAACACACCTTCAAGAACGATGTCGAAGTGCGCTTCCGGGCGGTGAAGCCGTCGGACGAAGAAGGGATGCGGCGCCTGTTTTACCGTCTTTCGGACGAAACGGTGTTCTCCCGTTACTTCTACTTGATCCGCACCATGCCCCACGACGAAATCCAGGAATACGTCAACGTGGACTACCAGCAGTCGCTTTCCATCGTGGGGCTGGTGGGCAAGCCGGGCGAGGGGCGCATCGTCGCCGAGGCCCGGTTCGACCGCCTGGAGGACAATGCACCGTCGGCGGAATTTTCCATCGTGGTGGACGAATCGTACCAGAACCTGGGCATCGGCCCGCATCTGTGCAGGATGCTCATCCCCCTGGCCAAGGAACGCCAGATCCGCGAATTGACCGCCGATGTGCTCTCCCAAAACCAGAGGATGCTCCACATGGTGGCCAAGATCGGTTGGCGGGTGCAAGCGCGTTTCGAGAGCGGGGTCTATCGGCTCAACATCGATCTGGGGTGAACCCGGGACAGGCCGCCGGCGGAACGGGACCGCCGGCGGTGTCGACATGAAACGTCAGGGCGAGACCTTGAGCCGGTCTCCGGGACGGATGGGATCGCCGGCCTTGAGATTGTTGAGCTGGCGCAGTTTTTCCACGTTCAGATTCTCCCGGCGGGCGATGCTGTAAAGGGTGTCGCCCGGCTTGACCGTGTAGAGGCTCGCCTTGGCTGGAGCCGCCGACGCCTTGGGCGCCGCGGCGGGCTTGGGCTTGGGCGCCACGGCGGGTTTGGGTCGGGGTGCCGGCGGAGGAGAAGCCTTGGGGCTGTTTTCCAGGGCTGTCAGCCGCTGCCCCAGGGCCGTCTCGCTGCGGTCCATGCGCCGCACCAGTGCGTCGATCTGCCGTTGGAGGCCTTCGGCATCGACGGTCACCGCCGGCGCAACGGTGGCCATGGCCTCCAGACGCTGCTCGATCTGCGCCAGCCGGCTTTCCAGACCCGCCAACTGCTCCGTGTTTACCGGCGACTCGTCGCCGCCCATGCGCCATACGCCCACCAGGAGCACCACCGCCGCCAGGACAGCCACCGGGATCAATGGCCGGCGCAGCAAGCCGGAGAGGGAAAATCCTCCCGCCCCCTCCCGAAGCACCGAGTAGCCGGGCGCTTCCACGTCGATGCGGCCGGCAACGTCTTCATCTTCCGTTTCGCGTTCGCGATCCTTCCACTCCATGTTCTCTCTCCTTGACTCATCAGGTGGCGCCGCATTCTTGGCGGCCCTCGGTCGGATGGACGAACCGGAGGTCGACAGGGCAACCTTAAAGAAAAACGGGCCCGGCTTCAAGCCTTTTGGCGATCCCCCCTTTGACAGAGGCCGGAGGGTTGGGTATGGGTAAATGCGCGGACAAACGGCCCGAAAGCGTCTCGCCTCAATTCCGGGAGCCCTTCATGCTGACCGAACTTCAACGCCAACGCTATGCCGACGTGCTGTGGTGGGGGCTGAAAACCGCCCGTCAGGGCCGCTTCCGCAAGGGGGACGTGGTTTCCCTGCGCTTCGGCCTTCCCGCCCTCCCCCTGGCCGAGGTCGTTTTCGACCGTCTCATCGACTTGGGATTCAACCCGGTGGTGCGCCCCCTGCTCAACGCCGCCATGGAGCGCAGCTTCTACCGGCGCGCCGACGACCGGCAGCTCGTCTTCGTGCCACCGGGTGAAGCGGAACTTTACGGCCGACTCAACGGGAGCATTTTCATCCACGCCGCCGAATCGCTCACCCACCTGAGGGACGCCGACCCCCGACGCATCGGCCGGGCCGGTGTGGCGCGCAAACCCTTGAAGGACATCCTGGACCGGCGCGAGCAGGCCGGCGATTTCGGGTGGACCCTGTGCGCGTGGCCCACCGCCGACCAGGCCGCCAAGGCGGACCTGCCGCTGGAGACCTACAGCCGGCAGATCGTGCGGGCCTGTTTTCTCGACCGCCGCGATCCGGTGGCCCGCTGGCAGGAGATTCATCGCCAGGCCACGGCCATCAAACGATGGCTCACCAGCCTGCCCATCCAGACCCTGCACATCTCATCCGCGAATGCCGATCTGGAAGTCAGGCCGGGGGAAAACCGCCGCTGGCTCGGCGTCAGCGGGCACAACATCCCCAGTTTCGAGATTTTCGTTTCTCCGGACTGGCGCGGCACCCGCGGGGTCTACTACGCCGACCAGCCCTCTTATCGCAGCGGCAACATCGTCTCCGGAGTCCGTCTCACCTTCGCCCGCGGACGGGTCGTGGAGGCCGCGGCCGAGCAGGGCGAAGCGTTCCTGCGGGCCCAGTTGGCCATGGATCCCGGCGCCTGCCGCATCGGCGAATTCTCCCTCACCGACCGCCGCTTTTCCAAGATCGATCACTTCATGGCCAACACCCTCTTCGATGAAAACTTCGGCGGTCGCCACGGCAACTGCCACATCGCCGTCGGGGCCACCTACCTGGACGCCTACGACGGAGATCCCGCGACCCTGGATCCCGCCCGGCGCAAGGCTTTGGGTTTCAACGATTCGGCCCTGCACTGGGATCTGGTCAACACCGAGGCCAAGCGCGTCAGCGCCCGCCTCAAGGGCGGCCGCACCATCGTCATCTACGAAAACGGGCGCTTCGCCGACTGATCGCCGGCATTTGCCGCATCCGGGCAGAAATCCGCGTCAGGATCGTTTCGGGCCGGCCTCAGGCCTTGCCGATGTCCTCGGGGGAAAGGGCGGAGAGATAGTCGGCCCATTTCTTTCCCTCCTCGGTCTGGTCTGCCGCTTCGGCCTCGGAGACGTCGTGCTTGGATTTTTCGATGACCTGATCGTCGATGAAGATCGGGGCCTCGAATCGCAGCGCCATGGCGATGGCATCGCTGGGCCGGGCATCCATTTCGAAATCCCCGTCCCGGTCGCTGGAAAAATAGAGGCGGGCATAATAGGTGTTGTCGCGGATGTCGCAGATTTCCACCCGCGAGACCTTCACCTCGATCCGCTGAAGGAAATTCTTGAACAGGTCGTGGGTCATGGGCCGGTCGAAGGCTACCTCTTTCAACACCGAGGCGATGGATGTGGCCTCCAGCAGCCCGATCCAGATCGGCACCACGTGCTCGTCGGCCTCGGTCTTCAGGATGATGATCGGTGTATTGGATGCCGGGTCCATGGCCATCCCGGCGATGACGGCTTTATGCAGCATGGCATGCTTCTCCTTTCAAGCCGGCCCTGTCCTCGGCCCAAATGCCCAACAGGCTGTGGGCGAAGGCCGCTTCGATGCGGACCTGGCACAGGTCGCCCGCTTCGGGTTGCGGAGCGTCGACAGACGCAGGCAGGCTGAAGTTGACGATCTTGTTGTCCGGGGTGCGCCCGGTCCACTGGATTCCGTCGCCGGCCTCCGGCCCGCAAGGATCGCAGCGTTTGCTGGGGCCTTCCACCAGCACTTCCAGCGTGGCGCCCACCAGCGCCTGGTGGCGCGCCAGGGTGACGGCCTGCTGGAGGGCGTTGAGCGTATCGAGGCGCCGGCGTTTCACCGCCAGCGGCACCTTGGGGGAAAATCGGCTCGCCGGCGTTCCCGGCCGGTCGGAATAGTGAAAAGCGAACAGCCCGTCGAACCCCACGGCTTCCACCAGGTCCAGGGTCTGCTGGAAATCCTCGTCCGTTTCGCCCGGAAAGCCGACGATGATGTCCGAGGTGATGGCGATTCGCGGTCGCACGGCGCGCAGCCGCGTCACCAGATCCAGATAGGTCTCGCGCCCGTAGCGCCGGTTCATCCGCGCCAGGATCCGGTCGCTGCCCGACTGCACCGGCAGGTGGATATGATCACACAGCTTATCCAGACGCGCGAAAGCATCGATGAGCGCCGGGGACAGGTCCTTGGGATGGGATGTGGTGAAGCGGATCCGCTTCAGGCCATCCACCGCGGCAACCCGCTCCAGCAGTTCGGGAAAAGTGCACAGCCCTTCCTTGTTCCCGTAGCTGTTGACATTCTGGCCCAGCAGCGTCACCTCCCGGGCCCCTTGGGCCACCAGGGCGCGCACTTCGGCCACGATCCGCTCGGGGTCCCGGCTCATCTCCCGCCCCCGCGCGTACGGCACCACACAGTAGGTGCAAAAGTTGTCGCATCCCTGCATGATGGTGACAAACCGGCTCACCGTCGGTTGCACCACCGCCTGCAGCGGCCCGCCGATCTCCACGACGCCGTCCCCGCCGGCCACATCGCTCAACGGCCCCTCTCCGGCCTCCAGGCGGCGCAGCAGTTCCGGCAGGCGCGCCAGCGCCCGGGTGCCGAAGACCAGGTCCACGTAAGGCGCCCGCCGCAGGATCCGGCCTCCGGCCAACTGGGCCACGCAGCCGCCCACGACGATGCGCATCCAGGGCCGCTGCCGCTTGATCATCGCCAGCCGTCCCAGCAGGCTGTAGACTTTCTGCTCCGCCTTCTCCCGGATGGCGCAGGTGTTGACGATGGCGAGGTCGGCCGCATCGGGTTCCGAAACGGGGCGATACCCCATGGATATCAAGCAGTTGGCCATCAGATCAGCGTCGTAGACGTTCATCTGGCAGCCGATGGTATGAATATGGAAAGTCTTTTCAGGCATTTGTTTCCCAACCTGCCGCATCAGGGGCCGTCAGCGCTTCAATGCGCATCTCGCCTCCCAGATGGGTCATCAAATCCTCTATCAACGCAAGATTTCCCGGAGCGATGCACAGCCGCACCACGCCTTGGGCGGCATCGAGGGTGGTCAAGACCGCCGCTCCGTCATAACCTTCCAGAACGAATCGGAGATAGGCGATGTAGCGGCGTTCGACGCGGTAATGGCGGATCGTCATATGCATAAATAGTGCCTGAACGAAAAGTCATGTTCAGGCAAAATCCGAATATCGAAACTCGAAACTCGAAACAAATTCGAATACCAAATGACAAAATGACTAAAAGGAACTTGTTGAAATTTCATTGTTTTGGTCATTGGAACATTTCTGCTTTTGTCATTGTTTCGGATTTCGAAATTCGGATTTCGAATTTTTTACCGAAAAACCGGGGTTTTCGTTCAGACACTAAATAGCAAGTGCCCTCGGGCGGCTTGGCCCCGTCGGGCACGAATATTATTATTATAGTGGTCAGACGGCCTTTTGCAACGGGAAAATACCGGAAAATGACCGGGAAACGGGCGTCCCCCACCCGCTCCCCGATGGCTGGCCGCCGGATTAGCCTTTGCGCCCGGGGCCGCATTTGCGCTATAGGGCCGGCATGCAGACCGACTGGCAAATCTCTTCATCGGACGAGCCGACCGCCGCACGCCTCGCCGCCGCCCTGCCCCTGCCGGTGGAACTGGCCCGCATCCTGGTCCAACGGGGAATCACCGATTCCGGCACGGCGCAATCCTTTCTCGAACCGGCCCTGGGCCAGCTTCCGCCACCGGAATCCCTGGCGCCCCTGGAAGCGGCCGCCGCGCGGGTAGCCGAAGCCGTCACGGCCGGCCAGCGGATTCTGGTCTTCGGCGACTACGATGCCGACGGCGTTACCGCCACGGCCCTGCTGATGGATTTTCTCGAACAGGCCGGAGCGGATGTGACGGCCTACATCCCCGACCGCCGCCGGGAGGGCTACGGCTTTCAGCCCGAGCACGTCCTCGACCCGGCCGAGGCACAGGGATGCCGCCTCATCGTTACCGTGGACTGCGGTGCGTCCAGCCGCGAAGCAGTGGCCGAAGCCCACCGCCGCGGCATCGACGTCGTGGTCACCGACCACCACCTCCCCGATTCGGCCCATCTTCCGGCCGCGGCGGTGGTCAATCCCCGCCAGGGGCCTTCCGACGGCCCCCTGGCCCATCTGGCCGGAGTGGGGGTCGCCTTCTACCTGGCCGTCTGCCTCAGAGCCCGCCTGCGTCGCATGGACTGGTGGCATCGGCACCCGGAGCCGAACCTGCGCCAGGCCTGCGACCTGGTGGCCATCGGCACGGTGGCCGACATGGTCCCCCTGCTGGGCGTCAACCGGGTCCTGACCCACGTCGGCCTGGCGGTGATGCGCGAGGCCCGGCGACCCGGCATCGAAGCCTTGATGGCGGTCAGCGGCGTTGCGGCGGGAAGCATCGGCAGTCAGGACATCGCCTTCCGCCTTGCCCCCCGGATCAACGCGGCCGGCCGCCTGGCCGATCCCCGGCTCGCCTTGGACCTGCTGCGATGCCGGGAGCCGGACCGTGCCCGCCAATTGGCCCTGCGCCTGGACGCGTTGAATCAACAGCGGCGGGAGATGGAGGCCGAAATTTTCGACGAGGCCGTCGGCCGGCTGGAACGCGACGGGGATCTCCGTGCCCGGCGAGCGCTGGTGCTGGCCGATCCCCGGTGGCACGATGGGGTCGTCGGCATCGTCGCCGGGCGCCTTGCCAAACGCTACCACCTCCCGGCGGTGGTGTTGACCCTTTGTGACGGCCGATGGAAAGGGTCGGCCCGCAGCGTCGACGGACTGGACATCTGCGCCGCCTTCCGGGAGACGGCCGGTCACCTCTGCGGTTTCGGCGGCCACCCCATGGCGGCCGGACTCCGTCTCGACCCCCAGCGGCTGGACGCCTTCACCCGGGACCTGGAGGCGGCCGTGGGCCGCCTGGCGCCTCACCTCGGCGCTGCCCCGCCCCTGGCCATCGATGCCGAGTTGGACCTGGATCGCATCACTCCCGCCTTTCTCGACGCCCTGACCGCTCTGGAGCCTTTCGGCACCGCCAACCCCGAGCCGCTTTTCGCCGCCAGCGGGCTGTCGATCCGGGAATTTCGGCCGATGGGGCGCGCGCACCTGCGCATGACCCTCTGCCAGGCCGACCGCCCCGCGGCGCGCCAGGTAGAGGCCATCCGATTCAACGCGCCGGCGGACAACCGCCCGGACACCTGTCTGCCTCGGGCGGCCTTTCGCCTGGGCTGGAACCGTTTCAACGGGCGGCGCAGCCCCCGGATGATCATCGTCGACACCTGAGCACAAAACCGCCGTCTCCACTGCGCGACCGATGCCCGAACCCGGTGGCGGTCGACAGAAAACAGCCTCAGGCCATGGTTTTTCCCTTGCATTGGATGCGCCGGCACATTATGATGCGCGCCAAATTCGCCCGTTCGGCTCGGCTTCGGATGCGGTTTGGTGCTGCGGCCAGCCGGTTGAATGATGCAGGAAAGGTAAGTGAATGGCCAAGGTATTTCGCCCCAGCACCCGTGAATCCTCGATCCTTTCCCGGATCGAATCCTCGAAGGAGTACCAGCGCCGCAAGGCCCTCGGTGCCATCCGCGACTGCGCCGAAGCGCTGGCCAATGCCGTAGCGATGAAGCTGGTGGAAAACGACCTGGTGGAAACCACCAGCAAGAACCAACTCCAGGAGCAGATCCTCGCCAGCCTCGAAACCCTGAGCCTGGCGGACGATTTCGACATCGACTACCTCAGCGCCCCTTTCCGCCAGGTGGTTCCCCAGCCCCACGTGGTCAGCCTCTACCTGACGGCCTTTGTCATCGAGAAACTCATCCACCACAAGGCGGTGGTGGACATCTACGGATCGGACGAAGAAATCTACAGCTGCATCAACCGGCAAGTGACCAAGTTCATTCCCTGATCGATCATGCGTTGCGCCTTCAGGCCTCGACTGGTCAACGGCGTGTTCGAGGACCCGGTCCTGTTCGTCGATTTCGCCCATCAACACCGGGCCCTGCTCTTCGACCTGGGCGACATCGATCGCCTGTCCACCAAGGATCTGCTCAAGGTCTCCCACGTTTTTGTCAGTCACACCCACATGGATCACTTCTGCGGTTTCGACCGCCTGCTGCGGGTCTGCCTGGGGCGGCCAAAACGGCTCTGGCTCTGCGGCCCGCGGGGTTTTTTGGCCAATCTGGCGGGAAAACTCGCTGGCTACAGTTGGGACCTGGTCGGTTCCTACAACGAGGCGCTGAGCATCAAGGCAGTTGAGGTGCATCCTGAAATTCGCCGACAACAGCGATTCGAGTGCCGCCTGGGGTTCATTCCGGATCAACCGCCCCGCGAGGCGCCGTTCGATGGTTGCCTGTTGACGGAGCCCGATTTTTCAGTGACCGCCGCCGTGTTGCAGCACAGCAGCCCCTGTTTGGGGTTCCGCCTCCGGGAGCACTTTCACGTCAACATCCTCAAGCCGCGGCTCGAAGCCCTGGGTCTGAAGGTCGGCCCCTGGATCAACCGTTTCAAGGCCGCCCTGTACGCCGAAGCCCCGCCGGACAGCCCGGTGACGGCCGTGGGCGCCGATGGCAACTCCCGGACCTTCATTCTGGGCGAATTGGCAGAGGCTTTGGTGCGGATCACCGCCGGCCAACAGATCGCCTATGTCACCGATGCCGCCGACACCCGCGAAAACCGCCAAGCCATCGCCGCCTTGATCCAGGGGGTGGATCGACTGTATATCGAGGCGGCATTTCTCCAACGGGATGCGGCGCTGGCCCGCGCCCGCCACCACCTGACGGCGGGCACGGCCGGTGCCATCGCCGGCATGGCGGGGGTGAAGGAGCTGCACCTGATGCACTTTTCGCCGCGGTACACCGACCGTCCCGAGCTGCTCATCGATGAGGCGCGGCAGGCCTTTGCCGCCTCCCGAAGAGATGCAGTAGCGACCGGAGGCACCGGAGGTTCATGAACCGCGGACTTTCCCGGCCGGCCTCAGCCCCCTGAAGCCATCGACCGCCACCCTCTTTCAAGGAAATCAGCCGGCCCCATGCCCCCCAATGGACTGCACGAAAACACGCCGCCTGCCCGGCACATCGAAACGCTTGCAGCGGAGCTTTCCCTTGCCCCGTCCCGGATAGAGGCCGCCGCGGCGCTCCTCGGGGAGGGCGCCAGCGTCCCCTTCATCGCCCGCTACCGCAAGGAGGCCACCGGCAGCCTGGACGAGGTCGCCATCACGGCCATCCGCGACCGTCTCGCCCAACTGGCCGAACTGGATGGGCGCCGGGCCGCCATTCTCAAGTCCCTCGAACAAAACGGCCACCTGAACGAGGACCTGGAGGCCGGAATCGCCGCGGCATCCACCCTGGCCGAGCTGGAAGACCTCTACCTGCCCTACCGGCCCAAGCGGCGCACCCGGGCCGCCGTGGCTCGGGAAAAGGGGTTGGCCCCCCTGGCCGAGGCCCTGCTCGCCCAGACCGGCATCGATCCCCAATCGGCGGCCGCGGCCTTCGTGGATGCCGAAAAAGAGGTGCCCGACATCGAAACCGCCCTGGCCGGGGCCCGGGACATCGTCGCCGAAACGGTGAACGAGGATGCCGCCGCCCGGTCCCGGATGCGCGCCTATTTTTCCGATCGGGCGCTCCTTCGGACCACCGTGATCGACGACAAGGAAGTCGAAGGAGCCAAGTTCAAGGACTACTTCGACTGGAACGAACCGGCCGCGACGGCCCCTTCCCACCGCATCCTGGCCATGCGCCGGGGCGAGAAGGAGGGGGTGCTCAACCTGCGCCTCACACCGCCGGAGGACGGAGCCATCTCCCTGCTCATGGCCCTTTTCGTCCACACGGATGCTGAAGACGGACGCCAGGCGGCCCTGGCGGTGGAAGACGGGTACCGGCGCCTGATGAGCCGGACCATGGAGACCGAGCTGCGTTAGGCCACCAAACAGCGGGCCGACGCCGAAGCCATCGCCGTCTTTGCCGAGAACCTGCGCCAACTGCTGCTGGCGCCGCCCCTGGGCCCGCGCCGGGTCATGGGCGTCGATCCGGGGTTCCGCACCGGCTGCAAGGTGATCTGCCTCGACCGCCAGGGCAAGCTGCTGCACCACGAAACCCTCTTCATCCACGGATCGGCGGACCAGCGCGAACGGGCGGCCCGCCGGGCCGAGGCCCTGGTGGCCGAGTTCGCCGTGGAGGCCGTGGCCGTTGGAAACGGCACCGCCGGAAGGGAGACCGAGGCCTTTTTCAGGTCCTTGCCCCTGCCGCCAGCGGTGGCCGTGGCCATGGTCAACGAAAGCGGGGCCTCGATCTACAGCGCCTCGGAAATGGCCCGGGAGGAGTTCCCCGACCTGGATCTCACCGTGCGCGGGGCGATATCCATCGGCCGGCGCCTGATGGACCCGCTGGCCGAACTGGTGAAAATCGACCCCAAGTCCATCGGCGTGGGGCAGTACCAGCACGACGTGGACCAGACCGCCCTGAAGCAGGCCCTGGACGACGTGGTGGTGAGCTGCGTCAACGCGGTGGGCGTGGATGTCAACCGCGCCAGCGCCGCCCTGCTCACCTATGTGTCCGGCCTGGGCCCCCGGCTGGCGCGCCACATCGTGGCCCACCGGGATGCCCACGGGCCGTTTCGGACCCGGGAGGATCTCAAGGCGGTTCCCCGGCTGGGGCCCAAGGCCTTCGAGCAGGCCGCCGGGTTCCTGCGCATCGTCGACGGCCCCAACATCCTCGATGCCAGCGCCGTCCACCCGGAACGCTATCCCATCGTGGCCGCCATGGCCGCCGACCTCGGCTGTCAGGTGGCGGACCTGATGACCGACCCCGCCCAGCGCCGACGCATCGAGGTGAACCGCTACGTCAGCGGCGAGGTGGGCCTGCCCACCCTGACCGACATCCTGGCGGAACTGGCCAAACCGGGACGCGATCCGCGCCGGCGCTTCGAGCCTTTCGCCTTTGCCGCCGGGGTGGAAAAAATCGAGGATCTGGTGGTGGGGATGCGCCTGCCGGGAATCGTCACCAACGTGACCCGCTTCGGGGCCTTCGTGGACGTGGGGGTTCACCAGGACGGGTTGGTGCACGTAAGCCAGATGGCCGACCGCTTCGTGCGCGACCCGGCCGAGGTGGTGAAGGTCCAGCAGAAAGTAACGGTGCGGGTGCTGGAGGTGGACCTGGAACGACGCCGCATCGCCTTGAGCCTGCGCGAGACCGCCGAAATTCCGAAACCGGACCCGGAGGACCGACCCCGAGCCCCGCGCCGGCCAGCCTCCGGCGCCAAGGCGCCGGCGAAGCCTCTGCGGCAGCCGTTTCACAACCCCTTCGCCGATGCCCTGAAGCGAAACTGACAAGGGCTGAAGTTTGCTGACAACCTGCATCCAGCGAGGCAACCATGCGCGTCGTGATCCAACGGGTGACTCGGGCCAGCGTCAGCGTGGACGGCGCCGCCGTGGGCGCCATCGGTCCCGGATTGATGGTGCTCGTGGGCGTGGCCGAGGGGGATACGCCGGCCGACAGCCGCTATCTGGCGGAGAAAACCGTCCATTTGAGAATTTTCGAAGACAAGGCGGGCAAGATGAACCGCAGCCTCCTGGACACCGGCGGTGCCCTGCTGGCCGTCTCCCAGTTCACCTTGCTGGCCGACTGCAGCCGGGGGCGCCGCCCGTCGTTCGTCCACGCCGCCCCGCCGGACCGGGCCCAGGCCCTCTACCTGGACTTCGTGGCGGCGGCGAAAGAGATCGGCGTGCACGTGGAAACCGGCCGGTTTCAGGCGTTCATGCAGGTGGCCTTGGTCAACGACGGACCGGTGACCATCGTTATCGACAGCCGTGCCCGGAGCGAGGTGCACCCATGATCGGACGATTTTCGACGGCTCTGACCCTGGTCCTGCTGCTGGCGGCGAGTCCTTTGGCCCGGGCGGCAACCCTGCCCCCGGACCTGGCGGCACTCCTGGGGCCCCGGGACAGCCTGCTGGTGACCGATGGCGCCGGACGCCGGGTGCTTTCATGGAACGCCGAGGCGTCGCGGACACCCGCCTCGGTGCTCAAGATGCTCACCGCCCACGTTGCCCTGACCCATCTTGGCCCGGATTACCGGTTCACCACCAGTTTTCATCAGGATGCCGACGGTCGCCTCTACGTGCGCGGCCACGGCGACCCGCTGCTGGTTTCGGAAGTCCTCGCCGACCTGGCGGCGGCCCTGGCCCCGCGCCTGGCGCCGGTGACCGATCTGGTGGTGGACGACGGGGATTTCATCCAACCGCTCGTCATCCCCGGGATTTCGAACACCGACAACCCCTACGACGCCCCCAACGGGGCCCTGTGCGTCAACTTCAACACCATCTCGGTGCATCGCGGCGCCGACGGGCGCTACACCAGCGCCGAGCCTCAGACACCGCTGGTCCCCTTTGCCCGGACACTGTTGGCGCGGCGTCCGCCGGCCAACGGACGGCTGGTGCTCACCCATGACGGCACCCGGGCCGCCATCTATGCCGGTCACCTGCTGGCCCATTTCCTCTCCAAGGCCGGACGGCCGGTCTCCGGTGCGGTCCGGAAAGGAAAGGTTCCTCCCGAGGCGCGGCCAGTGATGGATTTCGCCTCTCCCTTTCCCCTCAGCGAGGTCATCTCCCGCATGCTGGAGAATTCCAGCAACTTCATCGCCAACCAGCTCCTCATCGCCGCCGGCGCCAAAGTCCACGGCCTTCCCGGCACCCTGGAAAAAGGGGTGCGCCTGGCCGCTGAACACGCCCGCCGGCATCTGGGTTGGACCGAATTCCAGTTGGTCGAAGGATCGGGCATCGCACGCCAAAATCAGGTGACGGCCGCCGACCTGGACCGGCTCCTGGCCGCCTTTGTCCCCCACCGGCATCTGATGCGCAGCGAGGGACGGGCCCGCTTCAAGACCGGCACCCTGAATGGCGTCCAGACCCGCGCCGGATACATTGACGGCGGTGCCGATGGAACCTACCGCTTTGTGATCCTGGTCAACACGCACGGCCGCCGGGCCGACCCGGTGCTGAAGGCGCTGACGCAACGGCTGCCCTGAGGGGGGAAGCGTAAATCACCGCATCGCTTCTCGCGATGCCCCCTCTCCCGTGTCATTCCGGACTCCTCTCCCGTGTCATTCCGGACTCCTCTCCCGTGTCATTCCGGACTCCTCTCCCGTGTCATTCCGAGCGTCAGCGAGGAATCTGCATTCAGAAATACGGCGGGAAGGGGGAACAATTCCGAAGAGATCCCTCGTCGCGTTGCTCCTCGGGATGACAAGGGGGGGGGGAATCGGGATGACAAGGGGGGAATCGGGATAAAAAGGGAGTGTTTCTCGGGATGACGGAGGAGCGAGCGCTCCATTATCCGGAATGTGGTTCAGAAGACCGGCGGCGGGCCGCTGAGGATGTGGGCGAAGGCGCTGTGGTTGTGGATCGATTCGAAGTTTTCCGCGCTGACGGAAAACCAGGTGATGTTGCTGTCCTCGCGCAGGCATGAGGCGATGTCGCGGACGATGTCCTCGACGAACTTGGGGTTGTTGAACCCCTTTTCGGTGACGTATTTCTCATCGACGCGCTTGAGCACGGAGTACACGTCGCAGGAAGCGGCCGATTCCACCAACTGGACCATGTCCTCGATCCAGATGAACTTCTTGAAGCGCGCCTGGAGCTTGACCTGACCGCGCTGGTTGTGGGCCCCCACCTCGCTGATCTCCTTGGAGCAGGGGCACACCGATGAGACGGGCACCACCACTTCCAGCACCAGATCGGTCTTGTTGTCGTGGTCGCTGGATCCAAGAAACCGGCAGTCGTAGTCCATCAGCCCCGGCGCCCCGCTCACCGGTGCCAGTTTCTCGATGAAATAGGCGAAACTCACCTCGATGTGGGCCGAGGCCGCGTTGAGATGCTCCTTCATCTGGGCCAGAAGCTCGGTGATTTTCTTCAGCGACACCTCCGGCCGGAAGAGATGGAGCATCTCCACGAACCGGCTCATGTGGGTTCCCTTGTAGCGGTCGGGAAGGTCCACGTACATGTTGATGGTGGCCACGGTGTGCTGAAAACCATTTTGACGATCCAGCACCTTGATCGGATAGCGAAGGTTCTTGATTCCCACCTTGTCGATGGGCAGGTTGCGATGGTCCCGGTCGTTCTGGACGTCTCTCATGGCTTGAGCAGGTACTCGCATTTGACGTTGCGCAAGGCGTTGAAAACGTTGCCCCGGATCTTGCGATTCGTCCGGTAGAGGCCGGCAAGCAGGTCCCGAATCTGCCGCCGGCGGGAATGTTCGGCGCTGGGGCAGGGGTTGGCGATCCGGGGCAACCCGACTTCGCCGGCCAGGCGGCGCACCGTTGCCGCCGGCGCATAGGCCAAGGGGCGGATCACGACGAACCGGTGGCCGAAAAACGGTTGGGCCGGCACCATCGTACCGATCTCCCCCGCGTAGCAAACGTTGATGAAGAATGTTTCGATGATGTCGTCCTGGTTGTGTCCCAGGGCCATCTTGCGACATCCGTCGGTCTCCGCGATTTCAAACAACCGCCGACGCCGGCGCCGGGAGCAAAAAAAGCACGGGTTTTCAAGATTTTCCGGGCTGTGCGCGCGTATCCCGTCGTCGGTGTAGACCACCTTGAGGGTCAGACCCAGCTCTTCGCAGAAGGCGGCGGCGGTCTGGCCGCGGTCGCCGGGGAACCCCGGATCGATGTACACCGGCGACAGGCTGTAGGGCACCGGCGACCACCGCTGGCGTTCCCGCAGCATCCACAGCAGCACCAGGCTGTCCGTACCTCCGGAAACCGCCACCAGGATCCGATCTCCGGCCTGGATCATGGCGTAATCGCCGATGGCCCTTCCGATGGCGGTGTTGACGGCCCGGTAGGCACGGGAAGGCCGCGCCGGGCCGGACTCAGGACTCCGAAGTTGCGTCGGCCTTCTCCACCACCTTGCCGGCGGCGATCTCCCGCAGGGCCACCACGATGTCCTCGTTCTTGGGCGAGCTGATCAGGTACTCGGAGCCTTCCCGGATCTGGCGCACCCGCCGCGCCACCATGTTCACCAGCTTGAAGCGGTTGTTCACCCGCTTGAGGCAGTCTTCCACCGTTATGCGTGCCACGTCTCTATTCTCCTTGCAGCGCCGGCCAAACCGCCCGGCACCCGGACGGCGATCAAAGGATTTCCACCAGTTCGTAATAGCGTTTTCCGCCCGGGGCCTGAAGCACCACCTCTTCCCCGGGGCGCTTGCCCATGATGGCGCTGCCCAGCGGAGATGAAATCGAGATCCGGCCCCGCTCGATGTCCGACTCCTCGGGACCCACCAGCTGATAGAGGACCCGCTCGCCGGTCTCGACGTTCTCCAGGCTCACCCGGCTGGCGAAACGCACCCGGTCCCGGGGCAGGTTCTCCGAATCGATCACCTCGGCGTTGGAGAGTTTGTAGGCCAGCTCGTTGATGCGGGCTTCGAGAAAACCCTGGCGATCCTTGGCCGCGGAATACTCGGCGTTCTCCGAGAGGTCTCCCTGGCCGCGGGCCTCTTCGATGGCGCGGATATTGGCCGGCCGCTCCACGGTCTTGAGCCGATCCAACTCTTGCTTGAGGGCCGCATAGCCCTCCTTGGTCATGGGAATCCGTTCCAACGCGACTTCCTTTTCTGGATGAAAAACACCCGCCGGAATTCAGCCGCCGTTTTTCTCCGACGGCCCGGCGGGCGGGGTTGCCATTTTTATCCTTGCAACAGGTAAGCGACCACCCGGTCCCCGACCTGGCTGGTGGTCATGCCCATGCGTCCCGCGGCCACATCCTTGATATCGTGGCGCAGCACCCGCTGCACGGCCGCCTCGATCCAGCCGGCGGCCTGCTGCTCCCCCAGGGTCTCGAGCATCAGTTGACCGGCGAGAACGGCCGCCAACGGATTGATCTTGCCCTGGCCGGTGTACTTGGGCGCCGACCCCCCGATGGGTTCGAACATCGATACCCCGCCCGGGTTGATGTTGCCTCCGGCGGCAATGCCCATGCCGCCCTGGATCATGGCCCCCAGGTCGGTGATGATGTCGCCGAACATGTTGTCGGTGACGATCACGTCGAACCATTCTGGATTCTTCACCATCCACATGCAGATGGCATCCACGTTGGCATAGTCGGTGGTGATGTCCGGATACTCGGCGGCCACCTCGTCGAACACCCGCTGCCAGAGGTCGAAGGCGTAGGTGAGCACGTTCGTCTTGCCGCAGAGGGTAAGCTTTTTGCGGCGGTTGCGCCGCCGGCAGTAATCGAAGGCGAAGCGGATGCAGCGCTCAACGCCCTTGCGGGTGTTGATGGACTCCTGCACGGCCACTTCATCGGCAGTGCCGCGCTTCAGGCACCCCCCCGCCCCCGCGTAAAGCCCCTCGGTATTTTCCCGCACCACCACGAAATCGATGTCCTCGGGCCCCTTGTCCCTCAGCGGCGTGGACACCCCTTCGTAGAGTCGCACCGGCCTCAGGTTGATGTACTGGTCCAACTGGAAACGCAGCTCGAGGAGAATTCCCTTTTCCAGGATGCCCGGCTTGACATCCGGATGCCCGATGGCTCCCAGGTAGATGGCATCGGCGCCGGAAAGCCGCGCCACCGTGTCGGGGCTCAGCAATTCGCCCTTGGCCAAGTAGTGGTCTCCGCCAAGGGGAAAATAGTCATAGTCGATGGCGAACCCCGCCTTGGCGGCGGCCGCATCCAGCACCTTGACACCTTCGGCGATCACTTCCGGGCCGGTACCATCCCCCGGAACCACCGCCACCGAATACCGCTTGCCCATATCCATCCTTCTGTTTTTCGACCGCCGCCAAAACGCCGAAAGGGCGCCGGCGCCGGCCGATGGTTTCACCCTCGGCACCGCATCCGGATCGTCTATCGTCTACTGGAGGTAGCCCAGGATGCTGGTGCCGGCCTGCACCCTATCGCCTACTTGGCAGTTCAACCGCGACCCGGGGGGCATGAAGACGTCGAGCCGCGAGCCGAAGCAGATCATGCCGTAACGCTGACCCCGGCCCACCTCGTGGCCCACGGTCAGGCCGCAGATGATCCGCCTGGCGATGAGCCCGGCGATCTGGACCACCACGATCCGCTCGCCTGCGGCGGACTCCAGGGTGACGGCGTTGCGTTCATTGACGTCCGAAGACTTGTCGAGGTTGGCGGAGATGAACTTTCCCGGATGGTAATCCACCCGCGTGACCCGGCCGGCGATGGGCGCCCGATTCACATGGACATTGAACACGGACATGAACACGCTCACCCGGACGCAGGGCCCTCCGTACACTGCACTCTGGTCCACGGGGCCGGCGGCCACCACCTTGCCGTCGGCCGGCGATATCACGGCCTGGGCCTCCCGGGGCGTCACCCGGTCCGGATCCCGGAAGAATCCGGCAATGGCCAGGGTCGCCACCAGTGCGACCAGCGTCGGCCCGCCCCAACCGATCAAGGCCAGCACCAAAGTAACGAAAGCCCCCGCGCCGACGATGCCGTAACCGGGGCGAGCAATAGGAAAAGCCACCTGACGCGGCGGCTCGGGCCAAACGAAGGGTTCCATCCAATTTTCTCCCAACCAGTCTCAACGAAAGATGATCTTTAACAATCGGGCCGGCTTTTGTCAACGCCGGGCGTGCGCCGGTTTGGCGTCGGCGCCGCGCAGGTACCGCGGCACCAGGTCGGCGGCCGCCACGGCCGTCTCCGCACGCCGCAAGGCGAGGCGCCCCACGCTGGCCGCGCGCAGATCGTGCAGGTGAGCGGCCGCAAAGACGGCGCGGTCCCCCACCAGCTCCTCCCTCAACGTCGCCTCATGGGCCCTGACCCCGGAGCCGATCAGGATGCAGGGGCCGTCGCAGCGGCCCACCGCCGCCCGCGGGGCGAGCGCCGACTCGGGCGCCAGGATGGTCGGGTCCCCCGCCGCGATCCGGTACACGGCGCTGTACACCTCGCCGCGCCGGGCGTCCAGCAGGGCAACGACATCGGCGTCCACGCCCGCCTGAAGCGCCAGGGCCTCCAGGGTGGACACCGCCACCACCGGTTTGTCCGTCGCCAGGGCCAGCCCCTGCGCCGTGGCCATCCCGACGCGCAGGCCGGTGAAACTTCCCGGGCCGCGGCTCACGGCCATCAGATCCACCTGCGAGAACCGCAGGCCGGCCCGCTCCAGCAAATCGGCAATCAGGGGCATGAGCCGGCGTACGGGGCCCTGGCCGCCGTCACCGGCAAGTTCGACGATCAGTTCTTCCCCGTCAAGGAGGGCCGCGGTGCAGCCACCGGCGGCCGTGTCCAGCGCCAACACGATCACTTGGATCTCCGGCCGGCAGCCCTGGCCTTGACAGTTCGCGACGGCGCGGCTTTGCCGGCCCGGGGAGCCGGCTCCGGGGGCAACAGGGCCGCATCGAGCACCGCATCCATCTGACGCACCGGGACGAACTTGATCTTGCGCTTGAGGGAAGCAGGCAGTTCCTCGAGGTCCCGGCGGTTTTTTTCGGGCATCAGGATCGTCCGGATCCCGGCCCGCAGGGCGCCCAGGGCTTTTTCCTTCAGCCCTCCGATGGGCAGGACACGGCCGCGCAGGGTGATCTCTCCGGTCATGGCCACGTCCTTGCGCACCGGCCTCCGGGTCAGGGCCGAAATCAGGGCCGTCGCCATGGCCACCCCCGCCGAGGGACCATCCTTGGGAATCGCCCCGGCGGGCACATGAATGTGGACATCGATGTTGTCGAGAAAGGAGGCCTTGACCCCCAGCGCGGGCAGGTTGGCGCGGGCGTAGCTCAACGCGGCCCGGGCCGACTCCTGCATCACTTCCCCGATCTGCCCGGTCACCAGCAGCTCCCCCTTGCCGCCCAGGAGGGTCGCCTCCACATAGAGCACCTCTCCACCGACCTGGGTCCAGGCCAGCCCGGTGGACAGCCCCACCTGGCTTTCCTCCTGGTCGAGTTCGGGATAAAAACGGGGCACCCCGAGAAATTGGCTGAGGTTGGCCCGGGTGATGGCCACCGGCTGCTTTTCCCCTTGAGCCCGGCGCCGGGCCACCTTGCGGCAGAGGGTCCCCAGTTCGCGTTCCAGGTTCCGCAGCCCGGCCTCCATGGTGTATTCCTCGATCACCTGGTCCAGGGCGTTGTCGCTGATGGTCATCTGCCGCGGCTTGAGGCCGTTTTCCTTGTACTGGCGCGGCAGCAGGTACTGGCGTGCAATCTTGCGCTTCTCCTCCACCGTGTAGCCGGAAATCTGGATGACCTCCATCCGGTCCAGGAGCGCCGACGGGATCGTGTCGAGCATGTTGGCCGTCAGGATGAACATCACCCTGGACAGGTCGAAGGGCAGGTTGAGATAGTGGTCCGAGAAGGCATTGTTCTGCTCGGGGTCCAGGGCCTCGAGGAGGGCGGCGGAAGGATCGCCCCGGAAATCGGCCCCCAGCTTGTCGATCTCGTCCATCATGAACACCGGATTGGCCTTGCCGGCCTGTTTGAGACCCTGGATGATGCGTCCGGGCAGGGCGCCGATGTATGTGCGGCGGTGGCCGCGGATCTCGGCCTCGTCGCGAATGCCGCCGAGGCTGATGCGCACGAAGCGGCGCTTCATGGCCCGGGCGATGGAGCGGCCGAGGGAGGTCTTGCCCACGCCGGGAGGGCCGACGAAGCAGAGGATCGGCCCTTTGCTGGCCGGGTTGAGCTTGCGCACGCTCAGGTATTCCAAGATGCGGTCCTTGACCTTCTCCAGGCCGAAGTGGTCCTGGTCGAGAATCTTCTTGGCCGCCGGGATATCGATCACATCCTTGGTGGTGCTGTTCCAGGGCAGCTCCACGAGCCAATCCAGGTAGCTGCGCACCACCGCCGCCTCGGCGGATTCGGCGTGCATCAGCTCCAGGCGCCGGAGCTGTTTGCCCGCTTCTTCGGCCGCCTCGGGCGGCATCTTGGCCTTCTTGATCTTGGCCCGGTAGTCCTCGATTTCCTGGAGCCGGTCGTCGCTTTCGCCCAGCTCCCGGTGGATGGCACGCATCTGCTCGCGCAGAAAGTAGTCCCGCTGCCCCTTGCTGATCTCGTCGCGCACGTTGGACTGAATCTTGGCCTGCACCGAGGAAAGGGCCAACTCCCGCGCCAGAAAGGAATTGACCCGCTCCAGGCGCGCCACCGGGTCCAAAATCTCCAGCAGCCCCTGGGATTCATCGATCTTCAACTTCAGGTTGGTGGCCACCAGGTCGGCCAGCTTGCCCGGCTCCTCGATGCTGTCGAGGATGGAGGCGATATCGGTGGTCATCTCGCCGCGCAGGGTTAGCATCTTGGCAGCGTGCTCGCGCACGTTGCGCATCAGCGCCTGGGTTTCCAGGCTCAGCTCGCCCACCTTGGCCTCCTCGATGGGCTCGATGCGCACCCGGAAGGCGTGCCGCTTCCGCAGGTAGCGCAGAATCCGCGCCTTGCAGACCCCCTGCACCAGGGCCTTGGCCCGGCCATCGGGCATCTTGATCATGCGCAGCACCCGTCCCACGGTGCCCACCTCGAAGATCTCCTCCGGCGCGGGGTCCTCGCTGGCCGCATCCTTCTGGGTGGCCAGCATGACATAGCCGTCGGCGGCCACCGCCGCTTCCACGGCACGGATCGACTTTTCCCGCCCCACGAACAGCGGCAGCAGCATGTCGGTGAAAATCACCACGTCGCGCACCGGCATCAGAGGCAAGGTGGTGGGAACGGTTTCCGTGTTCTCGCCGTCCTCGATGATACTGATCAAATCGTCACGATCGGTTTCGGCCATTTAAATTCCTCGCAGATAAGCATCTTTACAAATTTTTAGAATATAACTGCGATTGTCGGTTTGACAACACGGCGCATCCATCCCTTCGGCCGGCGCCAGGGTCGAAAGTTGAGTTTTATAACCGTTGGCGATAAAGTGCGCCAATGGAAATGTTCTGGTGGATCTCGTTCAGCTTTCTGGTCGGCCTGTGCATCGGCAGCTTTCTCAACGTGGTGAACCATCGTTTGCCGATGGGACAATCGATCAACGATCCGCCGAGATCGATGTGCCCTCACTGCGGGGAGCCACTGGCGGCCCGGGACAACATCCCGCTCCTGAGCTACCTGTGGCTCAGGGCCCGCTGCCGCCATTGCCATGCGCCCATCAGCCGGCGCTATCCCATCGTGGAACTGCTCGGCGGCGCCATGGCGGTCGCCTGCCTGCTGCGTTTCGGCCCCGGGGGCCAGGCCGTGCTGGCCTTCGCCCTGATGGCGGTCCTGTTGGCGGTGTCAGGCATCGACATCGACCACCGGATCATACCCGACCGAGTGATCCTGCCGGCCGGTGTGCTGCTGTACCCGGCCGCGGTGCTGCTCACCCCCCTGACGTGGGGTCAGGGCCTCGCCGGCGCCCTCGCCGGCGCCGGCATCCTCTATCTGGTGGCCGCCGGCTACCGGTTGCTCGCCCGCCGCGAAGGCATGGGCATGGGGGATGTGAAACTCATGGTTCTGATCGGGGCGGTGCTCGGATGGCAGGGCGCGGTGTTCACCCTGTTTGCCGCGGCCTTGTACGGCACATCGGCCGGGATGTTGGCCATGCTGCGCAGCGGCCGGGGGTTGAAAACCGCCATTCCCTTCGGCCCTTTTTTGTCGTTAGGGGCGGCGACCTATCTGCTGGCCGGCCCGGAGCTGATCCTGTGCTACCGGCAGGGGCTGATCCCCGGCGCAGGCGGTTGAGCAAGGGCAGGTTGCCGATGACGATCAAGAAGGAGATTGGCCTCTCCCGATCATTGAACGAACGGCCATTTTTTAGCCGGTCCGCTGGAAAGGAATCGCGCCGCCATGCGCATCGCCGTCATCTCAGACATTCATGGCAACCTCGACGCCCTGACGGCCGTCCTCAAAGACATCGACAATTGCGCCGTCGACCACATCGTGTGCCTCGGGGACTGCATCGGCTACGGTGCGGAGCCCGAGGCGGTGGTGCAGCGCATCGCGGCCCTCGGCTGCCCCACCGTCCTGGGCAACCACGATGCCGCCGCCCTGGACCCGGGGGTACTGGACTGGTTCAACACCGCCGCCCGCCGCTCCATGGAATTGACGATGCGCCTTCTCAGCGCCCGCAGCCTGCGCTTCATCGCCGGCTTGCCGGAAACCATCGAGCGCTGGGACGCGCGGTTCGTGCACGGGTTCCCTCCCGATTCCGTCTGGCGTTACCTGTTCCAGGTATCTCCGGAGGAAATCGACGAATGGTTCACCGTCATGCCGGAGCGCGTCTGTTTCGTCGGCCATACCCACCGGCTGGAGCTGGTCAGCGGCGATGGGGAGCGACGCTTCCGCGCCGGCCTGCCGCCGGGGCCGGTGCAACTGGCATCGGACCTGCGTTACATCGTCAACGTGGGCAGCGTCGGTCAGCCCCGCGACGGCACGCCGGAAGCCAAATACGTGCTCTGGGAACCCGAGTGCGACCGTCTCGTCTGCCGCGGCGTTCCCTACCCTTACAGCGCCGCGGCGGACAAGATCCTGCGCGCCGGGATGCCCGAAATCCACGCCCTGCGCCTGCTGCCGGCCTCCTGGCAGGAGAATTGGCTGTAGCCGACGCGAAATCCCCCGGTAAAACCGGGCTTCGGGATCATTCCACTCCGGCCCGATCCCGGATCAACCCTTCCTGGGCAACCACCGCCACCAGCGTTCCGTCACGGGTGAAGATACGGCCGAAGCTCAGGCCCCGGGCCCCTGCGGCCGACGGGCTTTCCATGGCATAGAGCAACCAATCGTCCATCCGAAAATCGCGGTAGAACCACATGGCATGGTCCAGGCTGGCCACCTGCATCGTGGACTGCCAGTAGCTGCGGCCATGGGGATAGAGACTGGTACCCACCAGGCCGAAGTCCGAAGCATAGGCCAAGACATAGCGATGGATGGTCGCATTTTCAGGCAGGGTCCCCGAAGCCCGAAACCAGACGCATCGCCTTGGAGGCAGACTTTTTAACTCAAAAGCATCCATCGGGTTGACCGGTCGGATTTCGATCGGCCGACGGCACAGAATTCGTTTTCGAATTCCCGGGGGGAACCGATCGGCCAATTTTTGCACTATTTCATGTTCCGACACCAGCCCTTCGGGCGGCGGCACTTCCGGCGGCATGGCATCCTGATGATCGTACCCCGGTTCGGCGATCTGGAACGAGGCCGACATGGAAAACACCGGTCGCCCCTTTTGGATAGCCACCACGCGGCGGGTGGTGAAACTGGTGCCGTCACGGATGCAGTCCACCTGATAGACGAGAGGACGCCGGGCGTCGCCGGGCCGGAGAAAATAGGCGTGCAGGCTGTGCGCCCGGCGCTGTTCCGGCACGGTCTGGGAAGCGGCCGAAAGGGCTTGGCCGAGCACCTGGCCGCCGAACACCGCCCCGTAGCCCAGGTCCTGGCTCTGCCCGCGAAAGATGTTCTCCTCGATCTTCTCCAGCTTGAGCAGCTGAAGCAGTTCCGTCAGCACGTCGCCCTGGCTGCAATCGGTCATGTGGGTTCTTCCTCCGTTCTTCACCTTTCAGCCAAATTTTCCATCCCGGTTCGGCACCCCATCAGGTTGCGGATGGTATCTTATTTCCAGGGTCATTCGGAACGCAATGGGGAATCGGCCGCTTCCGGGATGATCGCATCGGCGCGATTCGCGGCCCATCTCGACCGAGCCAAAATCATCCTTCCCCCGCATTGACTTGGATCGGATGTTTGCCTAAATTGTCGCCTTGCCGCGGCGCCGGGCCGCTCCACCATTGACCTTCGACCTGTTGTCCAGGCTGCCGCCATGAACACCTCCGCCAACCTGCGCATGATCTTCGCCCTGACCCTGGTCCACTTCACCGGGGATCTTTACAGTGCCTTCATCAGCCCCCTGTTTCCGGCCTTCGTGGACAAGCTGGGCCTGTCCCTGGCCCAGGTGGGCGTCATCGCGGGCACGGCCCGTTTCTTGGCCTTCATCGTGCAGCCCACGGTGGGCTATTTTGCCGATCGCTACCAATCGCGCCTGTTTCCCCTGGGCGGCCTGGCCATGACCTTCTTCTTCATTCCCTTCTCGGGGGCGGCGCCGACCTTCTGGGTCCTGCTGCTGGCCGTGGCTCTGGGGTCCGTGGGCTCTTCGATGTACCACCCCTCGGTGACGGGCATGGTGCCGGTCTATGCCGGCCGCAACGCCGGGCTCTGCATGTCGGTGTTCAACGCCGGCGGGACGCTGGCCTTCGCCGTGGGCCCGGTGTTCGTCACCGCCTACGTGGCCCGCTGGGGGCTGTCGGCCCTGCCCTGGACCATGGCCTTCGGGATGGCGGTCTGGCTGTGGCTCTATCTGGTCCTGCCGCCACCGGAAAGCGAGGGGCTCCAGAGTCTCGGTTTCTACCGGGCGTTGAAGGATGCCCTGGGGCACGTCTGGCGCACCATCGTCCTGGTGTGGCTGGTGATGGTGCTGCGGGCCGTGGTGGGCCAGTCGTTCATCACCTTCGCCCCGGTCCTGATGGTCCAGGAAGGGTATTCCCTGGTAGCCGCCGGAGGCATCTTCGCCCTCTTCACCGCCGCCGGCACCTTCAGCGGGCTGTTGGGTGGCCACCTGGCCGACCGCATCGGCTATAAGCCGGTTTTTCTCGCAGCCCATGCGCTGATGACGCCGGCACTGCTGCTGATGATGTACTGCCGCGGTGCCTGGATCTACATCGGCGCTTTCGCCGCTGGATTCATGGTGCTGGCCACCATGCCCCTGGGGGTGGCCATGGCCCAGCAGATCGCCCCCCGGGGCCGCTCGATGGTCGCCAGCCTGATGATGGGTCTGGCCTACGGCCTGGGCGGCCTGTTCACCCCGGTGGTGGGGGCCTTCGCCGATGCCTACGGGGTGCGAACGGTGCTCCTGGCGGTCTACTTCCTACCGCCGATCACCGTGGGGCTGATTTTGTTGTTTCCCAGGGTGGGACCAAGGCGGGGATAAGGCAGGCAACCACGGGCTAAAGCACCGGACCCGTCCGCCCCGGGCCTCCCTTGCCGGTTGGGGTACGCGCGGTGGCTCGCCGGCGTGTACCGTCTTTGGGTTGAACCTGTCAAGGCATCCAAATTACTTGACAGTCTGAGGGCGGCATTCTATTTCTCACCGACTGTAATCTGGCGCACCACGTTGTCACCCGGAGGCGAGATGGACTACAAAGAAACGCTCAACCTGCCCCGCACCGACTTTCCCATGAAGGCCAACCTGGCCCAGCGCGAGCCGCAGCAGCTCGACGCCTGGCAGAAGACGGATCTCTATCGCAGGATCCGCCGCCTTTCCACCGGCCGGCGGCCCTTCATTCTCCACGACGGCCCGCCGTACGCCAACGGACACATCCACATCGGCACGGCGATGAACAAGATCCTGAAGGACTTCATCGTGCGCAGCCGCCAGATGGCCGGCTTCGACGCCGTCTATGTGCCGGGATGGGACTGCCACGGCCTGCCCATCGAGCACAACGTGGACAAGGAGCTGGGCGAGAAGAAGCTCTCCATGAGCCAGGCGGATGTGCGGCGCCAGTGCCGGGCCTACGCCGAACGCTTCATCGATGTGCAGCGCGACGAGTTCAAGCGACTGGGGGTCACGGGCGAGTGGGACGACCCCTACCTCACCATGGCCTACCGCTACGAGGCGATCATCGCCCGCGAATGCTTCAAGTTCGCCGTGGACGGCAGCCTGTTCCGCAGCAAGAAGCCGATCCACTGGTGCTGCAGCTGCCAGACCGCCCTGGCCGAGGCGGAAATCGAATACGCCGACGAGAGTTCCCCGTCCATCTTCGTCAAGTTCCCCATGATCGACGACCCGGGCCACCTGGCGCCGGATTTGGCCGGCCGTGCGGTGTCGGTGGCCATCTGGACCACCACGCCCTGGACCCTGCCGGCCAACCTGGCCGTCGCCCTGCACCCGGACTTCACCTACGCCGCGGTGGACACGGGCGCCGAGGTGCTCATCATGGCCGAAGACCTGGTGGACGGGTGCATGAAGACGTTCCAGGTGACCGACTACCGCATCGTCGCCCGCCTGGCAGCCGCGGACCTGGAACACAAGCGCTGCCGCCATCCGCTCTACGACCGCCCGTCCCTGATCATCCTCGGCACCCACGTGACCCTGGAGGCCGGCACCGGCTGCGTGCACACCGCCCCGGGCCACGGCCGGGAAGACTACGAGGTGGGGCTGACCTACGGTCTGGACAGCTATTCCCCGGTGGACGACCAGGGCCGCTTCACCGGCGAGGTGCCCGATCTGGCCGGCCAGAAGGTCTTCGACGCCAACGCCGGCATCATCGCCCGGCTGCGGGAGTCCGGGGCCCTGCTGGCCAGCGAGAAGATCCGCCATAGCTATCCCCACTGTTGGCGTTGCAAGCAACCGGTGATCTTCCGTGCCACCCCCCAGTGGTTCATCTCCATGGACCGCACCGGGCTGCGCCGCAAATCGCTGGAAGCCATCGACACGGTGACCTGGATCCCCTCCTGGGGCCGGGAGCGGATCTACGGCATGATCGAGAACCGGCCCGACTGGTGCGTCTCGCGGCAGCGGGCCTGGGGCGTTCCCATCGCGGTGTTCTACTGTGCCAAATGCGAGCGGATCCTCACCGACCCCGCCGTGATGGACGCGGTATACAGCCAGTTCGAGGCGCACGGCGCCGACGTGTGGTTCGAAAAATCCACCGCCGAGCTGCTGCCGCCGGGCACGGCCTGCCCGGGGTGCGGCGGCACCGCGTTCGTCAAGGAGACCGACATCCTGGATGTCTGGTTCGATTCCGGGGTCAGCCACGCGGCGGTGCTGGAGGCCAGGGAGGATCTCGTCTGGCCGGCCGACCTGTACCTGGAAGGCAGCGACCAGCACCGGGGATGGTTCCACTCCTCCCTGCTCACCGCGGTGGGTACCCGGGGCCGGGCCCCGTACAAGGCCGTGCTCACCCATGGCTTCGTGGTGGATGCCGACGGCAAGAAGATGTCCAAGTCCCTGGGCAACGTGGTGGCCCCGTCGGAGGTGATCCGCCGTTTCGGCGCCGAGGTGCTCCGTCTGTGGGTGTCGGCGGCCGACTACCGCGAGGACGTGCGCATCTCGGAAACCATCCTGAAGCAGCTCAGCGACGCCTACCGGCGCATCCGCAACACCTGCCGCTTCATGCTGGGCAATCTCTACGACTTCGACCCGGCCAAGGACGCCGTGGACCGGGACCGGATGATGGAGATCGACCGATTCGCCCTGCACCGTCTCCAGGAACTGGTGGCCAAGTGCCGCCGGGCCTATGACCGCTACGAGTTCCACACCATCCACCACGCCCTGCACAACTACTGCGTGACGGACCTCTCGGCCTTCTACCTCGATGTGCTCAAGGATCGGCTCTACACCACGGCCCCGGCGGATCCGGCCCGGCGCAGCGCCCAGACGGCCATGGCGACGATCCTGGACGCCGTCACGCGCCTGATGGCACCCGTGCTCTGCTTCACCGCCGAGGAGATCTGGCAGTACATGCCCGGCGCCGGACGACCGGAATCGGTGCACATGGCAGCCCTCCCGGAACCGGATCCCGCCCGGGAAGACCGGCCCCTGGCCGAACGCTGGAACTTTTTCCTCGATGTGCGCGGGGAAGTCACCCGGGCCCTGGAAATCGCCCGGGCCGACAAACGCATCGGCCATGGCCTGGACGCTTCCGTGACCCTTTACGCCGGCGGCGAGACCCACCGGCGGCTCGCCGTTTTCGCCGATCAGTTGAGCACCCTGTTGATCGTCTCTGCGGCAACCCTCATGGAGACCGCCGCCCCTGGAGACGCTTTCCAGGCCGAGACGGTTCCGGAACTGGGCGTCGGGATCGAGACCGCTCCGGGCAAAAAATGCGCCCGCTGCTGGATCCACGACCCGGCGGTGGGAAACGATGCGGCCCACCCGGACATCTGCCCGCGCTGCCGGGCGGCCCTTGATGCCATCGCGGCCAGCGCCGGTTAGGCGCCGGCAACGGGATCTTTTCCGAATGCCCATCCATACCGAGGAAAGCGACCGTTGACGTCCGACGCGCCGCACCGCCGCTACCTTTACCTGGCTCTGGCCGCCGGCGCCATCGTCGCCCTGGACCAGGCGACCAAGGCCCTGGTGATGGCATGGATCCCGCTGCACCATTCGATTCCGGTGATCGAGGGGCTCTTCAATCTCACCCACGTGCTCAACCCCGGCGGCGCCTTCGGATTTTTGGCCGGCCAGGGGCCGCTGGTACGGCAGTCGCTCTTTGTGGTGGCGACCCTCCTGGCCGTCGGTTTGATCCTTTATTACTTTCACCACACTCCCCCGGGTTATCGGGCGCTGGCTGCGGCCTTCACCCTGATTCTGGGCGGCGCCGTGGGCAATCTCATCGACCGGCTGCGCTTCGGGGAGGTGGTCGACTTTCTCGATTTTTACATCGGCCGCTACCACTGGCCGGCCTTCAACATTGCCGACAGCGCCATCACCGTGGGCATCGGCATCTTCATCGGGCACCTGTTCTTCAACCGGCTGCCCGACTGATCTGCCCCATCGCACCTGGAGCGCGGCCATGACCACCATCGCCTATCAGGAGTTGGACCGGCACCTCGCCGGTCCGGGACCGTCGCCGGCGGCCGCCCTGTACCTTGTCTTCGGCGAGGAGATGCTCTGCCAGGAGGCGGTGCGGGCCATCGTGGCAAAAATCCTCGGCCCTTCAACGCCCTTGCACCAGGTGGACCGCATCGCGGGAGAGGCGCCCGGGGCCACCGCCGAGGCCCTGGCCCGGATCAACACCTACAGCCTGCTGGGCGGCGCCAAGGTCGTGCTGCTGGCCGATACCACCCTCTTCGAATCCGGTCTGGACAGCCGCGCATATCTGGAAAAGGCCCGCGCCGCCGTGGAAAACAACGAACCGGACAAGGCGGCCCGGGCTCTCATGGCGGTCCTGGCGGCGCATCAACTCCCCGCGGTGGAAGTGGATGCCGAGGCACGCCGCCAGCTGCTTACCGCCGCCGGCCTGGACGCCGGCGACGACACCTGGCTCGAGGCGCTGCTGGACCACTGCCGTACCCGGAATGTCCCTCCAGCCGCCGCGGATCCGGTTGAAACGCTGGAAAGGGCGGTCGCCAAGGGGTTTCCGGCCGGCCACCATTTGATCCTCACCGCCGGGTCGGTGGACCGCCGGCGCAAGATCTACAAAGTCATCGAAGCCGCCGGCGTCGTGGTGGACGCCAGCGTGCCGACGGGCGGGCGCCGGGCCGACGTCGAAATCCAGCAGCGTCTGCTCCAGGACCAGGTGGACCGGATCCTCGCTCCCCGCGCCAAACGGCTGGAGCCGGACGCCTACGAGGCGCTGATGGAGATGACCGGCTTCGACCTGCGCACCTTCTGCGCCAGCCTGGAGAAACTCGCCGACTTCGCCGGCACCCGCGCCCGGATCACCAGCGACGACGTCCACCAGGTGCTCCGGCGCAGCAAGAAGGATCCGATCTATGCCCTTACAGGAGCCGTGGGCGAGCGGCGCATGGATCAGTCCCTTTTCTACCTCGATTCGCTGCTGGATGCCGGCACCCACCCTCTGCAGGCGCTGGCGGCGCTGGTCAATCTGGCACGAAGGCTGACGATGGCCCGCGGTTTCCTTGATTCGCCCGAGGGCCGGTGCTGGCGGCATCGGATGCCCTACCCGGAGTTCCAGCGACTGGTAGTGCCAGCGCTGCTGGCCCACGACGCGCGGCTGACCGAGATCGTCCATTCCTGGCGCAATGCCCCCCCGGAAGGCAAGGGCAAGCGTTCAGCCAAGAGCGACACGGACCTCGCCCTGGTCAAAAACCCCAAAAGCGTCTATCCTGTCTATCAGCTTTTCCTTCAGGCCGAAGGGTTTACCGCCGCCCACCTCCAAGCGGTGCGGCACCGTCTGACCGAGGCGGATCGATCCTTGAAGTCCAGCGCCGCGCCGGCCCGCTGGATCATCGAGGCCCTGCTCTGGTTCATCTGCCAGGGCGGCGATCCGGGTTCGATGTCCGGCGAGGCGGCCCAGCGGCCCCGCCGCGCGGCCCCTTCCAGGAGCCCGGGGAGATGACGATGCCCCGCACCAAGATCGTGTGCACCATCGGCCCGTCCAGCAGCTCGCCCCAAATCCTCCGTGAACTGATCCGCGCCGGGATGAACGTGGCGCGCCTGAACTTCTCCCACGGCAGCCACGACGGGCATCGCCTCACCATTGCGCTGATTCGGGAGATCGCCAGGGAGGAGAACCGGCCCGTAGGGATTCTCCAGGACCTGTGCGGTCCGAAAATCCGGGTCGGACGTCTGCCGGAGGAAGGCGTGCCGCTGGTCCCCGGCCAGCCGGTGGTGCTGACCACCACGCCCGTGGAGGGCGAACCCGGCCGCATCCCCGTCTCGTATCCTCACTTGGCCAGGGATGCCCGGGCCGGCGACCGGATTCTGCTGGCGGACGGGTTGATGGAGCTGGTGGTGGAGAGCACCACCGGCGCCGAACTGCACTGCCGGGTCGTCACCGGCGGCATCCTCACCAGCCACAAGGGGATCAACCTGCCCACGGGGAGTATCCAGGCCCCGCCCCTGACGCCCAAGGACGAGGCGGACCTGGCCTTCGGCCTCGAAAACGGGGTGGATTTCGTGGCCCTGAGCTTCGTGCGGCGGGCCGAGGACATCCTCGACGTCCGCCGCCGCATCCACCTGGCCGGGTCGACCACTCCCATCGTCGCCAAGATCGAAAGGCACGAGGCATTGACCCAGATCGACCGGATCATCGAGGTCTCCGATGCCGTCATGGTGGCCCGGGGGGACCTGGGAATCGACATCGCCCTGGAAGCCGTTCCGGGGGTGCAGAAGACCATCGTTCGTCAGGCCAACATCGCCGGCAAGCCGGTTATCATCGCCACCCAGATGCTCCGCTCGATGGTGGACGCCCCTCGCCCCACCCGGGCCGAGGCGACCGATGTGGCCAACGCGGTCCTCGACGGCGCCGACGCGGTGATGCTCAGCGAGGAGACGGCCAGTGGATCCTACCCGGTGGAAGCAGTGCGCTACATGGCGCGCATCGCCGAAAGCGCCGAGACGAATTACCCCCATCGCTACTACATGGAGCGGATCCGGCCCGGGGGCGTCTCCCAAACCGTGGCCTACGCCGCCTGCGTGACGGCCGAGCGGCTGGATGCGGCCGCCATCGTGGCCACCACCCGCAGTGGCGCCACGGCCATGCACATCGCCAGATTCCGGCCTCGCCCCCGGATCATTGCCCTGTCGCCGGACGCCGAAACCGTTCACCGGCTGACTCTGGTGTGGGGCTGCGCGCCATTCTTTCTGTCGATTGCCGAGGACACGGACGAAATGATCGAAAGCGCCGCCGCCTCGGCCCTCGACACCGGCGAGGTGGCCCCGGGGGACCTGGTCGTGATCACTGGCGGCCGGCCGATCTACGAAGCCGGCACCACCAACATGCTGTGGGTCAAACGGCTATAGGGAAACTGGATGCTTGAAACTCGAAACTTGGTAATCGGCTCCCTTATGTCCTTTTCGTCCCTGCAGTCCCTGAACCTTGAACCTGGAACCTTGAACCTGGAACCTTGAACCTGGAACCTTGAACCTGGAACGGCGCCCCGGGCGCCTTGAACCTTGAACTTCCATGAACTTCTTTCGCGAACAGAAGATCAAGCTGGCCCAGCGCCTCCTCGCCAGCCAGTACGAGCGCCGGCAGATTCCCCTGCCGCCCCCCGATGCCCTGCGCCGCCAGGCCGAAGAGGTGGTGGACGAGGCGGGGCGCATTGCCCGCCAGCGGGGCCAGAACGTTTTGGCCATCGTCAAGGACCTGATCCGGGACCTGCGCCGCTGATGCCGCTTCCTGTTCCGCATCGGGGGGCACCGGGCGCGGGCGCTGATTTTAAGTACAGCTAATTCAGGCGGTTGAGCTGCTCTCCAGGCAGACTTCACGGCAATTTTTACATTGCGCATCAAACCCGCCTGTGGTATCAGACCAAGCCTATCTTGAAGTGTTTGGTTCAAGACCTTCCCGGTTTGCTTCCATCTTACATCTTGAAAAAGGAGGAATCGATGCGACACGGACGACTGTTGATTGCGGTGCTCCTCTGCGCCGGCCTGGTGATTTCACCTTCGGTATGGGCCGCCAGCGATGTCATCAACATCGGTTTTCCCATCCCGCTGACCGGCGACAACCCGGATGTCGGCGCATCGAGCAAGAATGCCGCCGAGATGTATCTGAAGAAGTTCCCCACCGTGAAGGTGGGCGCCAAGACCTACAAGCTCAACTTCATTTATGAGGACAACGAATTCAAGGCCGAATCGGCGGTCAAGGCCCTCACCAAGCTGATCACCGAGGAAGAAGTGCTGGCGGTTGTCGGCCCCCAGGCATCCGCCCAGGCGGTACCGGCCGGTGAAATCGCCAACAACAATGCCACGCCGATGATCAGCCCCTGGTCCACCAACCCCAACACCACCCTGAACCGGCCCTACGTCTTCCGGGGCTGCTTCCTGGATCCCTTCCAGGGGCCGGTGGCCGCCAACTTCGTCACCGAAGAACTCGGCGCCAAGAAGGCCGCGGTGCTCTACGACATCGCCTCGGACTACCCCAAGGGGCTGGCCGAATTCTTCAAGCAGGCCTTTGAGAAGATCCATGGCCCCGGATCGGTGGTGGCCTTCGAATCCTTCACCACCGGCGACAAGGATTTCTCCGCTCAAATGGCCAACATCGTGGCCTCGGGCGCCGATGTGCTCTTCACTCCCCAGTACTACTCGGAAGTCCCCCTGATCGTGCGCGCCGCCAAGGAAAACGGCTTCAACAAGCCGATCATGGGCTCGGACTCCTGGGGCAGCGGAGACCTGATGGGGCTTTGCGGCGACGACTGCAAGGGCTTCTACTTCTCCACCCATTACGCCGCCGCCGGCGCCCGGGGCGCCACCAAGGCATTCATCGACGAATACACCGCCGCCTTCGGCAAGACCCCGGACGACGTGGCCGCCCTGACCTGGGATTCACTGGGCATCATGATCCAGGCCATCCAGAACACCGGCGGACTGAGCGGCGATCTCAAGGCCGACCGGACCAAGGTCAAGGACGCCCTGGCCTCCATCAAGGATTACCCGGGCATCACCGGCAAGATGACCTTCACCCCGGAAGGCGATCCGATCAAATGCGCCGTGGTGGTCAAAATCAACGAGCAGGGTCAGTTCGCATTCCACAAGTCGGTCTGTCCGTAATCACGCCCCGGGCGTGACGCCGTGCCGTCCATCGGCATGCAGACATGAACCGAGGGGCTCGGTGAGCACGCTCCCGAGCCCCTTTGCCGTCCCCCGGGAGGTCCCCGCATGAGTTTGAACTTCTTCATGCAAAACCTGATCAACGCCTTGCAATGGGGCAGCTTCTACGCCCTGATCGCCCTGGGCTACTCGATGGTCTACAGCATCCTGATGCTGTTCAACTTTGCCCACGGCGACATCTTCATGGTAGGGGCCTACATCGGTCTAGGGGTCTCCCTGGTGCTGTTGAAGGTCGTGGGTACCGGTGCCGCGGCCCTGGTCCCGGGGTGGGTGGTGCTGGTGGCCACGATCCTGATCTCCATGTTTCTCACCGCCTTCGTGGGCATCATCGTCGAGCGGGTGGGCTACCGTCCGCTGCGCGACGCGCCGCGGGCCTCGGCGGCCATCACCGGTCTGATGATCGGCATCATCCTGGAAACGTCCAACATTCTGTTTCTCGGTGGCCAGCGCCTCGCCTTTCCCCAGTTGATCGAATCCCGGACGTACAACATCGGCGGCATTTTTATCACCAACAAGAAGATCATGATCGTTGTCGTCTCCATCGGCCTGATGCTCGCCCTGCACCAGTTCGTCACCCGCTCGCGCTGGGGCATGGCGATGCGTGCCATGGCCTACGACTTCGTCGTGGTGCCTCTGGTGGGCGTCCCCCTGAACACCATCGCGGTGATGACGTTCGCCATCGGATCGGCCCTGGCGGCAGCCGCCGGAATCCTCTTCGGGCTCTCGTATCCGGTGCTCGACCCCTACATGGGGGTCAGCTTCGGCTGGAAGGCCTTCGTGGCGGCGATCCTCGGCGGCCGCGGATCGATCATGGGGGCCTGCATCGCCGGCTTCATGCTCGGGTTCATCGAAATCATGACCGTGCCGGGGATCCAGATCATCAACCGGCTCTTTGCCCTGAACATCGGCTCCAACCTGCGCGACCTCATCGCCTATTCCATCGTGCTGGCGATCCTGATCTTCCGGCCGCACGGGCTCTTCGGCGAGCCGTACAGCGCCAAACTGAGGCTCTAACAGCAAACCCGACACCCATCCAATGGCCAATGCGAAGATGAACGCTTCAGGTATCGACTTCATAAAAGGAAACGCCGGATGACCGGGACCGATCAAGCCACCGTTACCCGCGGCCTCCCGGCGGCCGTCGGCCGCCTGCTGGCCGGCGTGCCGCTGCTCGGATGGTTGCTGGGATTTCTGGCCGCCGTGCTGGTCGAACGGACGATCGGCGACACCCTGGCCCAGACCCTCGGCCTGCCCAAAATGCCGGTGCTCTTCGGGATTCTGACCGTCTCCAAGGTCATCGCCGAAATCATCAACGCCGTCGTCAAGAACACGGCCTTCGACCCTGCCCTCCTGGTGCACATCCCCGCGGCGCTGGTCTACCTGTCAGTGGTCTACCTTCTGCCCATCGCGGCGGTGGCCCGGCTGGGGGCCAGAGCGGCCAACCGCGCCGCGGCGATCATGGACCGCTGGAACCTGACGATTCCGGCCGCGGTGCACATAGGCCTGATGTACCTCACCCTGCACATCTGGGCCGCCATGAGCGATTACCGCCTCATCACCCTGAAAATCACCCTGATCGCAGTGCTGCTCACCCTGAGCCTGAACATCATCAACGGCTACATGGGCGAGTTTTCCTGCTCCCATCCCGGATTCATGGCCGTGGGCGCCTACATGTCCTCGCTGTTCACCGTGGGCCTCTTCGTTGACGACAAGGTGCTGGGCAAGGCCCTGATGCCCTGGGCGCTGGACTTCCTCACCTTCCCATTGGCCTTGATCTTCGGCGGGATCTGCGCGTCGGTGGCGGCACTGCTGGTGGCCATCCCGTCGTTCAAGACCCGCGGGGACTACCTGGCGATCATCAGCCTGGCCTTTCTTTTCATCATCAAGAGCCTCTTTGAAAACCTCCAGGGGTTGGGCGGGGCCAGGGGAATTGCGGGGCAGCCGGACTGGGCCGCCCTGCCGGTGATCTTCGTCGTGGTGGGTCTGGGCATCTGGTCGATCAACAACTTCGTCACCTCCACCTACGGCAAGGCCCTCAACGCGGTGCGTGACGACGAGCTGGCCGCCGAAGCCATGACGGTCAACACCCGCCAGGCCAAGATGACAGCCTTCCTGGTGGGCGCCTTCTGGGCGGGAATCGCCGGCGGCCTGCTGGCCCACGTGGTGCGCTACATCAACCCGGCCATGTTCGGGATCCAGAAGCTGGCCGAGGTACTGGCAATGGTCTATTTCGGCGGCCTCAACTCGGTGTACGGTTCCATCGTGGGCGCCGTGTCCATCAGCCTGCTCGGCGAGGCCCTGCGGCCGCTGGAAATCCTCAAGTGGATCATCATTCCACTGATGCTGATCCTGGTGATGATCTACCGTCCCACCGGTCTGGTGGCCTTCCGCGACTTCGATCTGCGGGAAGCGATGAAACCGAAAACCGAACCGGGGCAAAGGAAGTAAGATGGCGCTGCTGCGCGTAGAGCACATGACCCACTACTTCGGGGGGCTGCGGGCCGTTTCCGACTACAATCTGGAAATTGCGCCCGGGCAGATCATCGGGCTCATCGGTCCCAACGGGGCCGGCAAGACCACGGTCTTCAACCTGCTCACCGGGATTCATCGCCCCAGCGAAGGGCGGATTCTGCTGGACGGCGAGGAAATCACCGGCCTGGCCCCCCATCACATCGCGGGCCGCGGCCTGGGCCGCACCTTTCAGAACCTCTGCCTCTGGCGGCACATGTCGGTGCTCGACCACGTGCGCATGGCCCACTACGCCAAGATCAGCTACGGGTTGATGGGCGCCTTCTTCGGCACGGCCAAGCGCTACCGCCAGGAAGCCGAGATCGAGCGCCGCTCCCGCGAACTGCTGGAACTGGTGGGCATCGGCCACCTGGCCGACCAGGGAGTGTTGAATCTGCCCTATGGCGCCCAGCGAAGGGTGGAGTTGGCCCGGGCCCTGGCCGTGGATCCCAAGGTGCTGTTTCTCGACGAACCCACGGTGGGGATGACCCCCGAGGAGCTGGTCCAGATGATGAACATCATCCGCCAGCTTCACGAACAGTTGGGGCTGGCGATCTTCCTCATCGAGCACCGGCTCAAGATGGTCATGGAGTTGTGCCATCGGATCCAGACCCTCGTGTTCGGCGAGGTGATCGCCGAGGGCACCCCGGCGGAGATTCAGGGCAACCCGCAGGTCATCGAGGCCTACCTGGGCAAGGAAACGGTGGAATAATGCTGCTGGAAGTGGAAAACCTCAGGGTCTCCTACGGGCAGATCAAAGCCCTGCAAGGGATCAGCTTTACCGTCGACGAGGGCGAGATCATCACGATCATCGGAGCCAACGGCGCCGGCAAGAGCACGGCCCTGCGCGCCATCTCGCGCATGGTCCCGGTGGAAGACGGCACGCGCATGACCTATCGCGGCCAGGACCTGCTGCATTTCGCACCGGACAAGGTCGTCAGCCGTCTGGGCATCTCCCATGTGCCCGAGGGACGCCGCCTCTTCGGCAACCTGACCGTGATGGAAAATCTCATCCTGGCCTGTTTTGCCCGCACGGACCGCGACCGCATCCCCGCGGATCTCCAGCGCGTCTTCGACCTGTTTCCCCGCCTGGAGGAACGCCGGGAGCAAAAGGCCGGCACCCTCTCGGGCGGCGAGCAGCAGATGCTGGCTATCGGCCGGGCCTTCATGAGCGGCCGGCGCATGATGCTGCTCGACGAGCCCTCGATGGGGCTCGCCCCCCTGCTGATGCTCAGCGTCTTCGAAGCCCTGAAGGAAATCAACCAGCAGGAGGGGACCGCGATTCTCCTGGTGGAGCAGAACGCCCGCCTGGCCCTCAAGTTCGCCCAGCGCGGCTATGTGCTGGAAACCGGCCACCTCGTCCTGTCCGGCGCCTGCGCGGACCTGATGAACAACCCGGAAATCAAAAAGGCCTATCTCGGGGCGTAGTATTTCTGTAGGACTTAAGGAACTAAAAGACTCGTTTAAATAAGACCGATAAGACTTATAGGACCTATTTTTATAAATCTTATGCGTCTTATCGGTCTTGCAAGTCTTATCGGTCTTATAATTTCAAGCTTTTTAGAGGCATCCATGATCCGCGCCGCCGTCGTCGGAGCCACCGGCTATGCCGGGGCCGAACTCGTCCGCATCCTGGCCGGCCATCCGGCCGTGACCCTTTCCCTGGTCACTTCCCGCCAGTACGCCGGAGTGCCATTCTCCGATGTCTTTCCCGCCATGTCGGGCCGGGTGGACCTGGTCTGCCAGGCTTTCGATCCCCGGGGGGCCATCGACGCAGCCGACGTGATCTTTACCGCCCTGCCTCACAAACTGCCCATGGCCATCGTTCCCGACCTGGTGGCTGCCGGCCGCCGGGTCATCGACCTATCGGCCGATTTTCGCTTCCGCGACGTCGATATCTACGAGTCGGTCTATCAGCCGCACCAGGCGCGGGACCTGTGCCGGCAGACCGTCTACGGCCTTTGCGAAGTCTACGCCGATGCCATTGCCAGGGCGACGCTGGTGGGCAATCCGGGCTGCTACCCCACCAGCGTTTTGCTGCCGCTGATTCCGCTGCTGCGCCAGGGGTTGGTGGCGCCTGACGGGCTGGTGGCCGACGCCAAGAGTGGCGTGAGCGGCGCGGGCCGGGGCGCCTCGCTCACTTCCCATATCTGCGAGGTGGCCGAATCGTTCAAGCCCTACAAGGTGGCGGCCCACCGCCACAACCCGGAAATGGAAGCCATTCTCGAAGAACAGGCCGGGCGACCGGTCTCCCTGACCTTCGTCCCCCACCTGGTGCCCATGAGCCGCGGCATGCAAACCACCATCTACGCCCGGCCGGCGGACGGCGTGGATGAAGCGGCGGTACGCGACTGCCTGGCGGCGTTTTACGCCGGACGGCCCTTCGTGCGGCTGCGCCCGGCCGGCCGAGCGCCGGACAGCCGCCACGTGCGGGGCACCAACTACTGCGACATCGGGGTGGTGCTCGATGCCCGGCGGCGCTGCCTGGTGCTCATGTCGGCCATCGACAACCTGGTGAAAGGTGCGGCCGGCCAGGCGGTGCAAAACATGAACCTGATGCTCGGGCTGCCGGAGACCACCGGGCTGGACCAGGTGCCGTATCCGGTGTAGAAAAATTCAAATCTGCAAATACCGACTTTCGTCGGACGGATCGGACAAGTCTGACAATCGCGGCGAAAATCATTACCGCCCTTCGATCGACGCCTCATTCCCCAATCCCGGGAGAGCCTCCATGAAAATCCCGCAACTGTCGCTGTTTGTTCCCAACAGTCCCGGCACCATGGCCGACATCGCCGCCATCCTGGGCGACATCGGCGTCAACATCCGCGCCATGAGCCTGGCGGACACCAACGATTTCGGGGTGCTGCGCATGGTGCTGGACGACACGAACAAGGCCCGTCAGGTACTGAAGGACTATGGCTACCCCGTACGGCTGAACGAGGTGATCGCCGTTGAGATCGAGGTGATCGCCGTTGAGATCGATGATCGCCCGGGCGCCCTGGGCCGCCTGTTGCGGGTTCTGGCCGATGCGGATCGCAACGTGGAGTACATGTACGCCTTCGTGCAAAAAAACGCCGATCGGGCCGTGCTGATGCTCCGGCTCGAAGACCTCGACGGCGCCGTCTCCGCCCTCCGGGAAGCCGGTGTCAAGGTCCTGTCCGCGGACGAACTGTACGCTCTGTAAAGGGCGGATCCGGAGCCGGCCCACCCCGGCCCCGACCGGATCGGCGTTGCTTGACATCGGCCCGTCATTTGACTAAAAGCAGCGATGCCGTCTGGTTCCCGCCTAATCTTTGAAGACGATTGACAATTTCCGAGATGATCGCCGATTCATCGATACCTTCGAGGGGCGGCCGGCAGCACTGCGGGCCCCAGCCGATACAGCGCCAATCCCCAGTCGAAGCGATTGGCAACTTCAATCCATGAAAGGAGAACGCACGATGACCGCCAAGCTGATCAAGGGGACAGAAATCCGGGAACAGATTCTTGAAGAGATCACCGCCGAGGTGGCCGAAATCAAAGCCAAATACGGCAAGGTTCCGGGACTGGTCACCATTCTGGTCGGATCCAACCCGGCTTCCATTTCCTACGTGACCCTCAAGATTCAGACGGCTCACCGGGTCGGCTTCAAGGAGGTCCAGGACAATCAACCGCCGGACATCTCCGAGGCCGCCTTGTTGGCGTTGATCGACAAGTACAACAAGGACGACTCCATCAATGGCATCCTGGTGCAGCTGCCGCTGCCCAAGCACATCGACGAAAAGAAGGTCCTCAACGCCATCGACCCGGACAAGGACGTGGATGGCTTCCACCCGGTCAACGTCGGCCGTTTGATGATCGGCGGCTCCGAGGTGAAGTACCCCCCCTGCACCCCGGCCGGCATCCAGGAACTCATCGTGCGCGCCGGCGTGGAAACCAAGGGTGCCGAGGTGGTGGTGGTCGGGCGCTCCAACATCGTGGGCAAGCCCATCGCCAACATGATGGTCCAGAAGGGGCCGGGCGCCAACGCCACGGTGACCATTGTCCACACCGGCACCCGGGACCTGGCCAGCCACTGCAAGCGGGCCGACATCCTCATCGTCGCCGCAGGCGTTCCCGATCTGGTCAAGCCCGAGTGGATCAAGCCGGGCGCCTGCGTCATCGATGTCGGCGTCAACCGGGTGGGTGAAAAAATCAGCGAAAAAACCGGCAAAAAGGTGGCGATCCTCAAGGGTGACGTCGATTTCGACCGCGCCAAGGAAATCGCCGGTTACATCACCCCGGTGCCCGGCGGCGTGGGCCCGATGACCATCACCATGTTGATGAAAAACACTCTGAAATCCCTGAAGTTCGGGCTCGGCATCGCCTGATAGCCCCGGCGGCGGCCGGAACCGGCGTCGCATCGCCTTCCGGCCGCCGCCCTTTCCCCGGCATCCTTTCGGATCTCTCCCCCGCCGCGGCAGGGTACGCAAGCCCTTCGCATCTCCCACAATTCATTAGATTTATTATACTTTTAAATAGTTGGACCCCTACCTGACGTTGACACACCCGAACGGGGGTGTTAAGTCAAAAATAGATATTCAGGCCTAAACGGCTTTGGCCGCATCGTCGGGCGCCCGTTGGCAGGCCCCATTGCCACCTCACCATACGCCGCGGCGGATTTTGTGCGGCGGGAGGAATCGCGCCATGAGCATCAAGAAGCAATTTTTGAAAACCCGTCCGGTTTGCAAGGTCACGTTTCGCCTGTCCAAGGATGATGCCAACGATGCCGCATCCGTCTGCCTGGCGGGCGATTTCAACGGGTGGGACAAGACCGCCACCTCCATGAAGAAACTCAAGGACGGCGCCTTCAGCGTCACCCTGGAGTTGGCCGCCGGCAAGGACTACCAGTTCCGCTATCTGCTCGACGGCCAGACCTGGATCAACGATCCCATGGCGGATCGATACGTTTCCAGCGGGTACCGGGGAAGCGACAACTTCGTGGTGTCGATCTGACGTCTGGAATGGGCAAAGCGGGATCCCTGATCCGCCAAAGGCTCGAACCGTTTCACCGGACCGTCTGGCATACGCGCCGGGGGGATTGGTCCACCATCCAGTGGATGGGAATCCGGCTGGTGCGCACCGCCATCTTCGCCGCCAGCCAATTCAACCGCCACAAGGGGTCGTTGCGCGCCTCGGCGCTGACCTTCTATTCACTGCTCTCCCTGGTGCCCGTGGCCGCCCTGGCCTTCGGCATCGCCAAGGGATTCGGCTTCGAAAAACGGCTTCAACAGGAGCTCCTGGAAAGACTCGCCGCCCAGCAGGAGGTGATGGCCCGGGTCATCGGGTTCGCCCAGAACATGCTGGAAAACACCCGGAGCGGGATGGTCGCCGGGGTGGGCATCGTCGTGCTCTTCTGGTCGGTGATCAAGGTGCTGGGCAATATCGAAAGCGCCTTCAACCACATCTGGGAGGTGCGGCCGCGCACCGTGGCGCGCAAGCTGACCGACTATCTGGCCATCGTGCTCATCGGTCCGGTGCTGGTGATCCTCTCCAGCGGTGTCACGGTTTTCATCACCACCCACGTCACGGACATCAGCGGCCGCTTCGCCCTGCTGCAAATGGCCGGGCCGGCCATTTATGCCGCCCTCAAACTGCTGCCCTACGCCCTGATCTGGATCCTCTTTACCCTCGTGTACCTGATCATGCCCAACACCCGGGTGCGCCCGGGCAGTGCCCTGCTGGCCGGGGTGCTCGCCGGCACCGCCTTCCAGGCGCTCCAGGGCGCCTACATTCATTTTCAGATCTTCGTCGCCAAGTACAACGCCATCTACGGCAGCTTCGCCGCCCTGCCCCTCTTCCTGGCCTGGCTGCAGACCAGTTGGCTCATCGTCCTTGCGGGAGGCGAAATTTCTCACGCGTACCAGAACGCCAACCGCCTGGATCTCCTCCATGCCGATGAAGCGATGAGCATCTCGGAAACCAAGCTCCTCGCCCTGACGATCTGCCGCCACGTGGTGGGCCTGTTTCAGCGGGGCTCGCCCGCCCAGACCGCGGCCCAGATCGCCGAGGCCCTGTCCATTTCCCCGGAGGTGGTCGGCCGGCTCATCGATCTGCTGGTGAAGGCCGGAATCCTGGTCAAAATCGATTTGGACAGCGGTAGCGCCAAGGCGTTTCAACCGGCCCGGGACATCGACGGATTGACGGTCAACGCAGTGGTGGCCGCGGTGGAAAACGTCTCCGGAGAACGTTACGGGACGCTGCCGCTGGCCCGGCCGGCCGCCGAAGCCCTGGCGGCCTTGCACGCCGAGTTGGAGCGATCTCCCGCCAACCGGCGCATCGCCGATCTTTAACCCGCAAGCCAACCCTTCGGAGGGGAATCTCAATGGACCAAGTCGGCCACATCACCCACCTCATCGCCTTGACCATGGGTGCCGCCTGGGCCGCCGGTATCAACCTCTACGCAGCCATCGCCACGCTGGGCATCCTTGGCGCCACGGGCAACATGACCTTGCCGCCGGACTTGCAGGTCCTGAGCGACCCGCTGGTGATCGGCGCCGCCTGCCTCATGTACGCGGTGGAATTTTTCGCCGACAAGATGCCCGGCGTGGACACCGGCTGGGACACGATCCACACCTTTATCCGGATTCCGGCCGGCGCGCTGCTGGCCGCCGGCGCGGTGGGGGATATGAATCCGGCCGTCAGTCTGGCCGCGGCTCTTCTCGGGGGCACCCTGGCCGCCGGCAGCCACGGTTTGAAGGCCGGTTCACGCTTGCTCATCAACACCTCGCCGGAGCCGTTCAGCAACTGGACGGCCTCCCTCGCGGAAGACGTCCTGGTGATCGGCGGCATCTGGACGGCCGTGCACCACCCCTGGCTGTTTCTTTTTCTCTTGGTCTTGTTCATCCTTTTCGCCATCTGGATGCTGCCCAAATTGTGGTGTGGCATCCGCCTGCTCGCCGCCAAGATCAAGCAGATGTTCACCCCGCGGCAGCCGTCGCCGCCCGTGCAGTGAAATCGAACCGCGAAGGCTTGGGCAAACATCGCCGGTGGTGGATCGGCGCCGTTGCAGGGGTGCTGGCTTGCTGCGCGGCGGTGGCGTCGGAACCGCCGGCACGGGGGCAAATGCCGGACGGCGAGCGGCTCGTCTACCAGATCCGGTGGATGCAGATTCCGGCCGGGGAAGCCGTCCTCGAGACGGCCGCAGCGGGCCGTTTCGACGGCCGCCCGGCGCGCCATTTCATCATGACGGTGCGCACCAACGACTTCGTGGACACCTTTTACAAGGTCCGCAGCCGCATCGAATCCTGGACGGATGCCGAATTGACCCGTTCCCTGCGATATCGCAAGCAACAGCGGGAAGGGAACCACCGCCCCCGCGACGAACGCGTGGATTTCAACTGGTCCAATCGATCCGTTATTCACAGCAACCGCAATCGGACCCGTGCCCCCCTCTTTGTTCCGCCGAGCACACTGGACCCCCTGGCGGCACTTTACTTCACCCGTGAGGCGCCTTTGCGCACCGGCGACGAGATCACCCGACCGGTCACCGACGGCAAGAAGATTGTCACCGGCCGGGCGCGGGTGGTGGGCAGGGAACGCATCCAGGTTCCCGCCGGGGTGTTTGACACGGTGATGATCGAACCGGATTTGCGGGATGTGGGCGGGGTGTTCGAAAAAAGCCCCGAAGCCCGCATCCAGCTGTGGCTCAGCGATGACGAACGCCGGATTCCGGTGCGGGTGCACAGCAAGGTGGTAGTGGGCTACTTCGTCGGCGAATTGACGGCCATGCAGGGGGGCAGCGCCGGCATCGATGCCCGAATCCCTTCGGTCGCAATCCCCTGACAGGAACTTTCGGTCATGACCTCGCCACATGCCAAGAAAGGGAAAAAAGGTTTTCGACCGGCGCGCTTCATCGCCCGGCTCGCGGCCCTGCTCCTGCTGCTGGCGGTTCTGGGAGCGACTGCTTATGGATGGTCCCTCTCCCGCGATGTGGAGAAACGCTTTTCCGGCCGCCGCTGGAGCATTCCCTCGACGGTCTTCAGCGACACGACCATCCTCTACCCCGGTCAGCGGATGAAGACGGCATCCCTCTCGGACAAGTTCAAGCGTCTGGGATATCGACCTGTGGACCGGAAACCGGAGCAAAAGGGCGAGCTCCGGTCAAGGGGTTCATCCTTCGAAGCATTTCTCAAGGATATTCATCTACCCATTCTGGAAAGAGACGGATTTCCTGTCAAAATAGATATTCAGAAAGAAACTATTTCCAAGATCAGCCATGGCCGAACCGGTGAAATGATCCCGCTGTTGGAGCTGGAACCGGAAGAACTGATGCATTTCTTCGGCCCGGAGCGTGAACAGCGCCGCCTCATCTCCATCGAGGCGGTTCCCGAACACGTCAAGCGGGCATTCATGGCGGCCGAGGACACCCGCTTCGAGGACCATTTCGGCCTGGACCTGCGCGGGATTTTCCGCGCCGCCGTCGTCAATTTCCGCCACGGGGGAATCCGCCAGGGCGGCTCCACCATCACCCAGCAGTTGGCCAAGAACTATTTCCTGACGCCGGAGAAGACCTTCACCCGAAAAATCAGGGAAATGATCCTGGCCCTGGTCATCGAGCAGATGTACACCAAGGACCAGATTCTCGAGATCTACCTCAACGAGGTCTACTTCGGCCAGAAGGGGTCGGTGGCGGTGAACGGCCTGGGAGAAGCGGCGTCTTTTTACTTCGGCAAGCCGGCCGCCGAACTGAACCTGGCGGAGGGCGCGGCCCTCGCCGGTCTGCTCCGGGCGCCCAACCGCGATTCGCCGTACGTGGACCTTCAGCGCGCCCGGCAGCGCCGCGATCAGGTCCTCAACACCATGGCCGACCAGGGATGGATCTCGGCGGCGGACCGCGCCGCTGCCGCGGCATCCCCCTTGAAACCGGCCGGTTTTACCGCCTACGGCAAAAAAGCCCCCTACTTCATGGATCACCTTACCCGGCAGGCCGAGGATCTCTACTCCAGGGAAGACCTCTCGCAACTGGGGCTTTCCATTTTCACCACCCTCGACACCGCCGTGCAGCAGGCGGCGGAAACGGCCCTGGAAGTCGGATTGGCCCGCCTGGAGAAGCAGAACCCTTCCCTGCGCCGCCAAGAGCCCGGCAGCCGCCTGCAAGGGGCGATCATCGTCATGCAGCCCAAGACCGGCTATATATTGGCCATGGTGGGAGGCCGGGATTACGGGGCCAGCCAATTCAACCGCATCACCCGGGCCCGGCGGCAGCCAGGCAGCGCTTTCAAGCCCTTCGTCTTTCTCAGCGCCCTGGACCGCTTCAGCCCGTCTTCGGTCCTTTCCAACGCCCCGGCGGTCTACCCCGTTGAGGGAAAGGAGTGGCGGCCGCAGAATTTTTCACCCATGGCCGAGCAGTCCGTCACCATGAGAACGGCCCTGGCCCGGTCCATCAACATCGCCACGGTGGACCTGGCCATGAAAACCGGCCTGGACAAGGTGATCCAGACCGCATCGGCCTTCGGTTTTTCCACGCCCCTGGAGCCGCACCCCAGTTTGGCGCTGGGCGCCATGGAGGTCATCCCCCTGGAGCTGGCGCGGGCCTACTGCGCCTTCGCCGCCGACGGCGTGCTGCCCGCCCCCCTGGCACTGAGGGAAATCAGCGACGCCGAAGGCCAGATGCTCGACCGGCGCCACATGGCCGTCGATGAGGTGGTTCCTGCCGACAAGGCATTCCTGATCAACTCGATGCTCAACAGCGTGACGGTCCAGGGGACGGCCAGTTCCCTGAAGCGCCTCGGCATCCACCCGCCGGTAGCCGGCAAGACCGGAACCACCAACGATTCACGGGACGCCTGGTTCGTCGGCTATACTCCCGAAATCCTGGCCCTGGTCTGGGTCGGTTGCGACGACGGGTCTTCCATGGGCGGCACCGGCGCCTCGGCGGCCCTGCCCATCTGGGCGGATCTGATGCGCCGCATTCCGCAGTATCTCTCCGGCGCCTGGTTCCAGCGGCCGTCAGGAATCGTGGACCGGGTGATCTGCGCCGAAAGCGGTCAGTTGGCCATCACCGGCCGCTGCCCGCAGCCGGTGCGGGAACTCTTCCTCGAAGGCCTGGCGCCCACGGAAAGCTGCCCCCTTCATCGACCGCCCCGGAACCCGTTTCAAAAATTTTACGAGGAGGTAAAAGAATTTGTCGACCAACTATAGCCGTTTCAAGACATTGCTGGCCCTGGTGCTGCTGCTGGGGATGGCGGGATGCGCCGGCGTGCCCACCCGCTCCGTCCCCCCGCCGGCCCCTGCACCCGCCTCCCGGCCGGCCCCCGAAGCTCCCGTGGCGAGCCTCTATCCCACCGAATCGATCCGAACCCCGCCGGCGCGGGCACAGGCCTCCCTGCGCTTGACCGAACAGGCCCGGCAGCTCATCGCCGCGCGCAAGGCGGACGAGGCGATCCGGACCCTGGAGAAGGCCCTGAACATCGATCCGCAAAACGGACGCAGCTACTATTACCTCGCCGAAGCCTGGATTCTGAAGGGCGATCCGAACCGAGCCGCGAAATTCAACCGCTTGGCCGAATCCCACCTGGGGAACGACCGGGACTGGAGATCGAAGGTCAGCGACCAAAAACAGCGGATCCATAAAAATCTGGCTCGAACGCCATAAGGGGAATCGATGACGTTTTCCAAAGACCAGCTGCTGGCCATCATCACAGACATCGCGCCCAATCCCTTGCTCCAGGCGCTGATGATCATCTTCGTCTTTTTTGTTTTAGCCAAAATTTTCGACCTGGTGCTGGTGCGCTTCGTCCGCCGCTGGATCGCCCGGGCCCATTTCACTCTGGACGACAGCTTCCTGGAAATCGTACACCGCCCGGTTTTCGTCAGTATCATGCTCGTGGGCCTGGGCCTTGCCGCCGAACGCCTGCAACTGCCGCCCAGGGTGGATTTCATCACCTTGGGGGGACTGAAAACGGTGGCCATCTTTCTGTGGTCCATGGCGGCAGCCCGCTTCCTGAGGCTCCTGCTGGGATTCGTGAGCCGGGACCAGCGGCGGTTCGCCTTCATCCAGGAACGCACCCTGCCCCTGCTTAACAACCTGCTGATCATCGTGGTGACGGCCCTGGCCGTTTACTTCATCTTCCCGGCGTGGCAAATCGACGTCACCGCCTGGATGGCCTCGGCGGGAATTCTTGGTCTGGCGATCTCTTTTGCCGCCAAGGACACCCTGGCCAACCTCTTCTCGGGGGTCTTCATCGTTGCCGATGCCCCCTACAAACTCGGCGACTTCATCGTTCTGGATTCCGGCGAACGCGGTGAGGTGCCCCATATCGGCATCCGCTCCACCCGTTTGCTCACCCGCGACGACGTGGAGGTCACCGTGCCCAACTCCATCATGGGCAACGCCAAGATCACCAACGAGTCCGGTGGACCCCACGAGAAATATCGCCTGCGGGTCAAGGTGGGAGTGGCCTACGGATCGGATATCGACATGGTCCATGCCGTACTTCTGGACGTGGCCAACCGCCACCCGGATGTGGCCCGGGAGCCGGCGCCGCGGGTCCGGTTCCGTGCCTTCGGCGATTCGAGCCTCGATCACGAACTGCTCTGCTGGGTGGAGAAACCGGTGAAACGCGGGGTGGTGCTCCACCTGCTCAACACGGAAATCTACAAACGCTTCATGGCGGAAAAGATCGAAATCCCCTTTCCCCGGAGGGATGTGCATCTCTATCCAGCCCAGAGCCCGACGGAATGCTGAACGTGATGAGGCTTTCTTCCAGAAACCCTCCCGGTGGGCGCTGGCGAGGGAGTTGAAGTGATGTTTTGGGCCATTGTTGCCGTCATTGCCGGAATGATCCTGCTTGTCTGGAGCGCCGACCGCTTCGTGCTCGGGGCTTCAGCCACCGCTCAGTATCTGGGCATGCCACCACTGCTTATCGGCATGGTCATCATGGGATTCGGCACCTCGGCGCCCGAAATGGTCATCTCGGCCCTGGCAACGGCCCAGGGGAACCCGGGATTGGCCCTGGGAAACGCCTTCGGATCCAACGTCGCCAATATCGGCCTGATCCTGGGAACCACGGCCCTCATCAGTCCCATCGAAATCCCATCCAGGGTTCTACGAAAAGAACTGCCCCTGCTCATGGCGGTCACCATGCTGATGGTCTGGTGGCTGCTGGACGGCCACCTGACACGCTTCGAGGCCATTTGGATGCTGATCCTGTTCATCGGCCTCCTCGCCTGGTGGATCCGGCAGGGGATGCGCCGGGAAACCGACAGCCCGGCAAAGGAAACGGCGGCCTCGCTCCCGGGACAGCCGCCGTTTCTCGGCCTTGCACTTTTCTGGCTGTTGCTGGGACTGGTCATGCTGTTTGCCAGCTCCCGGATGCTGGTCTGGGGGGCGGTGGAAATCGCCCGTTGGTTCGTGGTGAGCGATCTGGTCATCGGATTGACCATCGTTTCCCTGGGCACGTCGCTGCCCGAGTTGGCCGCTTCGATTGTGGCCGCCTTGAAGGGCGAGCACGACATTGCCCTGGGCAACGTCATCGGCTCCAATCTCTTTAACACCCTTGCCGTGGTGGGCATCGCCGGCGCGATTCATCCCGTGGTGGTGGAACCGCAAATCTTCTCCCGCGACATCCCCGTGATGGCGGCAATCACCGCTTCACTGTTCATCCTTGGTTACGGTAGCAAGGGTCCTGGCCGCATCAACCGCTTGAAGGGAGGAGCGCTGATGTTATGCTATATCAGTTATATGGGGTACCTGGCCGCCGCAATAGTGAACCCATAGAAAGAATTTGAATCTCATCGTCACGGACGGTTAGCGGCGAGTTTTCCGGTGCGCCGGATTGATGGTGGTTTGCGGACACCGGCGGCTCGGTTCTCTACGAGTGTTTTGCTATCTTTCAGCCATCTGAAACTGCCGGGGCGCCCAGAAGAGCTTTTGCCAAACGCTTCCTCCACCCGCTTCTCACCCGGCGGGAGCAAGCCGTGCTGGACCGCCGCCCCGGAACTGTCTGAAGCGCTTACCGTCCGTTGGACCGGACAGTACTCTGCTTGGGCCAAAGAAGTGATTCTTTTCAGTACGGCAGTGCCACATGGCCAACGTTGCGGCCCGGTCCGGGCTTACGGACGGTTGGCGGCGAGTTTTCCGGGGCGCCGGATCCAGAGCGTTTTGCGGACGCCAGCGCCACAGTCACCGAAGTGTCTTCTGCTATTTTTCAGTCTTCTGAAACTACAGAGATGCCCAAGACGCCTGCAAATCCTCAGGCATCCTGGGCACTCCTTTAAATAGGCTTCAAATTACTGAAAAGTAATACAAAAAAGGTCCGGCGCCGCTAGTCCCGGCATCCTGCCGGCCGGGCCGAGCCGATGGTCTCGGCGAATTCCAGCGGCGTAATGGATTGCACCAGGGGCAGACTGCGGATGTCGGCCAGGGCCTCGGGGGGAATCGGGGCGGAGGTTTTCATGAAGATGATGTTGTGTTCGCCGGCGGCATCCTGGCCCACCTGCATCTGGTCGATGTTTACCCCGTGCTTGCCTAGAGTGCTGCCGATACTGCCGATGGCCCCGGGCTTGTCCTGGTTGTAAATCAGCGCCAGGTGTCCGCAGGGAATCAGTTCCAGGCGGAAGTCGTTGATGCGCACCACCCGCGGGTCGTTCTTGCCGAAAAGAGTACCGGCGACGGTGTTGCGCATCTCGGTGGTTTCCACCGTGACGGTGATCAGCGACAGGTAGATGTCGGTTTCCACGCTGGTGGTTTCTGCCACCTTGATGCCCCGATCCTTGGCGATGGCCAGGGCGTTGACGAAATTGACATCGTCCTTGACCTCCTTGGTCAGCAACCCCTTAAGGACGGCGATGGTCACCGGGGAGAGATCCAGGCCCTTGAAGTCTCCGGCGTACTCGATGGTGACCGTCTGGACCGGTCCGCAGACCAGTTGGGCCTGGAGGTTTCCGATCTGCTCGCCGATACTGAGGTACGGACCGAGCTTGCCGAGCAACTCGCCGGTGACCGACGGCGCGTTGACCGCGTTGATGATGGTGCCGGTCTGCAGGAAGGCGATGATCTGCTCGGCTACGGCCACGGCCACGTTGGTCTGGGCCTCCTTGGTGGAAGCCCCCAGGTGGGGCGTGCCGATGACCCGGGACAGCTTGAAGAGCGGGTGGTCTCCCGGCGGCTCGGTCTCATAGACGTCCAGGGCCGCTCCGGCCACCTTGCCCGAGGCGATGGCGTCGGCCAGGTCGCTTTCCACCACAAGCCCGCCGCGGGCGCAGTTGATGAGCATCACCCCATCTTTCATCTTGGCGAAGGCGTCCTTGTTGATCATGCCAAGGGTGTCCTTGAGCTTGGGCACGTGCAAGGTGATGTAATCGGCGCGGGCGTACAATTCGTCCAGGGTGACGCTTTCGAACCCCGCCTTTTCAATGCGGTCCGGGGTCACGAAGGGGTCGTAGCAGATCACCTGCATCTTGAGCCCCCGGGCCCGGTCGGCGACGATGCTGCCGATCTTGCCGAAACCGATCACGCCCAGCACCTTGTTGTACAGCTCGCGGCCCTGGAGTTTCTTCTTTTCCCAGCGGCCTTCGCGCAAGGAGATGGTGGCATCGGGGATGTTTCGCGACAGGGCCATCATCATGGCGATGGCATGCTCCGCGGTGGTGATCACGTTGCCGCCCGGGGTGTTCATCACCACCACCCCGCGCTTGGTGGCGGCCGGGATGTCCACATTGTCCAGGCCGATGCCGGCCCGCCCCACCACCTTGAGCCGCTTGGCGGCCGCCAGCAGGTCGGCGGTGACCTTGGTGGCGCTGCGGATCACCAGGGCATCGTAGTCGCCGATGATCGCCTTGAGCGCCTCCGGATCCAAACCCGTCCGGACATCCACCTCGATCCCCTCGGCTTGGCGGAACATCTCGATGCCGATCTCTCCCAGATTGTCGCTGACCAGAACCTTCTTCATCCCCTCTTCTCCTTTTTGCGGGTCTCGGGCGCCGCCCAGGCGACCGGACCTCCGTCCTTCTTGTCCGCGATCGTCGGCGCCCGTCTGCGGTCGAATCCGCTGCACCGTATGCCTCGCCTCCTCGCGAGGATGCGCCAAGGCGCTTAATTCGCCCCAAAGACGGCATCTTGTCAAGAAACTTGTGGTCTTTTGCGACGCCGCACCCGGTGCCACAGCCACCGGATCTCCTCGATCCCCAGGAGGCGCCCTCCGGCCGCCATCAACCCAGCGAAGAGGCTGCCCACCACGAATACCACCAGCAACCGATCCAGTGCCGTCGTTGCCCCCACCAGAACCCGCATCCCGCGGGTGGCGCCTTCCAGCAGCGGAAACAGCACCAGACTCAGCGCCAGCACGCGGCCGTAGCATCGGTACACCGCTCCGCTGCCTGCATTGCCGCTCCACCGATTCCACCAGGCGTAGAGAACGCCCACCTGCAGAATGGCCGACAGCGACAGGGCCAGGGCCACTCCGGCCACGCCCAGCAACCGGAGCCCCAGGATATAGAGAGGGATGCTGACCAGCACCGCCAGGGTGCCGAAAATCGCCGGCAACAGTGTGTTCTGCCGGGCGTAGAAACCGCGCACCACCACCGTCTGGGCGGCGAAGGCCACCGCGCCGATCATCAGGTAGGGCAAAATGCCGGCCGTCAGGGCGGTGGCCTCGGCGTCGAAGCGGCCCCGCTCGAACAGCAGGGCCACCGTTTCGCACCGCAGCGCCATGAGCAGCACGGCAAAGGGCAGCACCAGGGAAAGGTAGCGCAGGGTCTGGTCCAGCAGCCGGTTCATCTCGTCCATCCGCCCTTCGCTGACGAGGCGAACCAGATACGGAAACGCGGCCACACCGGCCGCCTGCCCGAAAAGCCCCACCATCATCAGCATCACCCGCAGCCCGTAGTTGAGAGAGGCGATGGCCCCCCGGGACAGGTAGGAACCGAAGAACTTGAGAAAAAATTCGGCGGAAAACATCATCGACAGCCCGACCATCAGCGGCAGGGTCAGGCGCAGGTAGCGGCCCACGTCCGGGTGGCGCCAATGTCCACCCGGCACCAGCCGAAGGCCGGCGCGCCGCGCGCCCCAGAACTGAAGGAGGAAATTGCCGGCAAAGGCTCCGCCCAGCACCCCCCAGGCGAATCCGTCCATGCCCCCGGCGCCGATGCCGGTCAGCCCGCCGCAGATGATCCCCAGGTTGTAGATCAGCGGCGCCAGGGCCGGAATGAAAAACCGCTCCCGGGCAAACTGCACCGCCGTGAACAATCCGCCGGCAAAAAAGCAGAGCTGGGCCGGCAGAATGATGCGGGTCATGCGCACCGCCGCCGGCATCACGGCTTCCCCGGCAAGGCCCGGGGCCACCAGGGCCACCATTTGCGGGCACCAGATTTCGGCGACCACGATCAGCGCCGCCAGCAGACCGCCGAACACCGTCAGCAGAGTGGTGGCCAGTCGCCAGGCCCCGTCTTCGTCGCCCCGGGCCAGGTACCCGCTGAACAGGGGGATGAAGGTGACGGAAAGAAATCCCGAGGCCACGATGTGATTGAGGATTTCCGGCAGGACGAAGGCCACCTGATAGGCGTCCACCATCGCTCCAGCCCCGCCGGCATACGCGATGACCATCTCGCGCACCAGCCCCATCACCCGACTGGCAAACACCGAGCCCATCATGATCAGTGAGGCGATGCCAACGCTGCGGTAAAGTGATCGGGTCATTGGGATGGTCTGCGATATGGCTGAAAAGGCCCGACCGTGAGCGGGTCTGGCGGTTATCGACGGGCGGATGGTAACAGAAAGCCTAACGGAAGGCAAAAAATTGAAAATCTCCAGTTCCCGGAAAGTTAGAGAGGGAAATGGCCAATTTAAACGGGGCTTTTCATCGCTTCAATGGGTACAGCGCCGGAACCGGAGTTTTTTGCGGACGCCGGCTGTACGCCTTCCGAAGGATTTCAGATTCATTTTCAGGCTCTTGAAACCAACCGGGGCGGCCGGGGGGCTGACTTTCGCCGCCGGCAAGAACTCGGCGCCGAGAGCCCGTAGTCCGCAACCGCGCCAGAATGTGGGCGATTTGTCAGTGCATCATTGAAATGCAGAGCCGTTTGCACAAGGCCGCTTCGGTTGCGGTCAACGCGCTCTATGCGCCTCAAACAGCTTCCCGGTCGGTCGCCAAGTCAACCCCCTGGCCGCCCTTCCAACAATTTCAGAACGCTGAAAGTTCCAGCCGAAGTGCCTTTGCTTGGCGCCGCACATTGAATTGCCTTCCGGCGGGAGCAGGACGATCTGGACCGCCGCCCCGGAACTGTTTGAGGCGCATAGCGTCCGTTGGCCCGGGCAGTAACGAGCCTGCGCCAACGATTCCATCTTTCTCAGCGAGGCAGTGCCGCATCGCCAAAGTTGCGGCACTGTCCGGGCCTTTACGGACGGTTGGCGCCGAGTTTTCCGGGGCGGCGGATCCAGAGCGTTTTGCGGACGCCGGCTGTACGCCTTCCGAAGGATTTCAGATTCATCTTCAGGCTCTTGAAACCAACCGGGGCGGCCGGGGGGATGACTTGCGCCGCCGGCAAGAACTCGGCGCCAAGCGCCCGTAGTCCGCAACCGCGCCAGAATGTGGGCGATTTGTCAGTGCATCATCGAAATGCAGCGCCGTTTGCACAAGGCCGCTTCGGTTGCGGCCAACGCGCTCTATGCGCCTCAGACAGCTTCCCGGACGGTCGCCAAGTCAACCCCCTGGCCGCCTAAAGCAACGGTTTCAATCTGCTGAACGGATACAGACGAGGGCATTCCAGACCTTCCGCCTAACCGCCATTTGTCTTCCGGCGGGAGCAGGACGAACTGG
>DCWA01000039.1:0-36964 GCA_002327445.1 Desulfobacteraceae bacterium UBA2174
CCGATTCAATTTCAGATTGTTTAGCAGAAACTAGGAGAAAATATAGAGAAGAACTATATACTCTGTTATCGCTAAATTTCCAAATTTTTGATAAATCACAAACTATGACCGATTAAAGTATAACATGTGTTGGCAAGAAGTTTTTCTGGAGCAAGAAGGTCGGCCCAGGGGACCTGCACAGCCCCTCAACACAGATTCACCAACATGGGAATGGCATAGTGTCAGTGGCTGGTGGCGCCTCATTTCAACTAATCCCAAAAAATGACTACTTTGAATGCTGTCCAAGCATTATTAGAAGCCTCCCCTCTGCACTCAAGCAGACCCGCCATAAATTATCCATCCCTTTCGCGACTTGTGAGGTCATCCCTTCGACCTATGCTCTTACAGCTTCTAACTATCCAACTTTATAATATAATTCAACTTGTGCGGCGACTTGTGCGGTTCATGCAGGATAGAATCGAAAGGCTTACAAAATATTGGGTCTCAGATGCGAGAACAGATTGAGCTTTTCACAAATAATAATCGCTATCGGTTTTGAAAAATCACCAAACCTCTAAGGCTTGCAATCTGAAGGCACCTTCAGTAGATTGCCGTAACCGTTCACTCCGACTTCGACATGACAGGCAAATTGGAAGAACAGGTCGACACAGGTATAGCTAAGGCCCGTCATACGGAGAAAATCACACAACCTTTTATTCTAAATAATTTAAGGTACTTGTTGGATAACCAGCAGACACAAGCAGGATAGGCACGCGGCCTTCTACCCGAGGAAAGGAGAGGAAATGACCCCGAGGAGTCTCGATGTCTTCTCCCTTCGCGATAGCGTCATTGACGAATACAAGAGATTTGCCACATCTTTCACGACAATTCGTGCCGAAGACATCAGGCGGCAGATCAAGGCCATCTACGCCGAAAATAGATACTGGCCTGAGCCGCTGATCCAGATAAACCCCAATTACAAGCGTTCGACGGACGTAAAAAGGCTTGTTGTTGACGGAACGCTTGATCCCACCTGCGCGGATATTTTTCAGACCCAGGGGAAGGCCCTTTCGTTATACAAGCATCAAGAGCAGGCCATTGCCTTAGCTGCTGGTGGAGAGAGCTTTGTCGTTACCACAGGCACAGGGTCCGGGAAGTCTCTTTGTTTTTTCATCCCCATCGTCAGCCATGTGTTGGCCTCGCGCCGATCTGGCGGTCCACGCACCACCCAAGCCATTGTCGTTTACCCGATGAATGCCCTGGCCAACTCGCAAATCGAGGAATTGAGAAAATTCGTCCAGAATGTTCCGGGAGCAGCCCCCATCACATTCGAGCGATACACGGGGCAGGAAAGTGCCGAAGACCGAAAACGGATCGCCGAAAATCCCCCGGACATCCTTCTCACCAACTTCATGATGCTCGAACTGCTCATGACGCGGCAGGATCCGGTTGACCGCCAGGTGATCAGCAATTGCGTGGGGTTACGGTTTTTGGTGTTGGACGAACTCCACACGTACCGTGGGCGGCAAGGCGCCGATGTCGCCTTGCTGGTACGCCGCGTACGCGAGCGGCTGCAACCGGACAGGCTGCTTTGCATCGGCACCTCTGCCACGATGGCTAGTGAAGGGTCCATCGAGGACAAAAATCGCGTCGTCGCGCGCGTCGCATCCAAGCTTTTTGCCACCAATATCCCTGAAAGCAATGTTATCGTGGAGCGGCTGGAGCGGATCACGGCATCCGAGGAAACCGCCGAATCCGTGCGCCCGCGGCTGGGGGCGGCAATCGACACCGGCATCTTGCCGGGCATTTCGGATGCGGATCTGCGGATGAACCCCCTATCGGTATGGGTTGAGACTCGCCTTGGGATCACCTTCTCCGAGGTCGATCAACGTTGGGTCCGCGCCAAGCCCAGGACCGAGACTGAAGCCGTCGAGACGCTGGCAGCAGAAGCCGGCCGCGAAAAAGAAGCATGTCGCCAAGCTTTGCGCGAATTGCTGCTAGTATCCAGCGTTCCTGAACGGGTACGCACATCCGAGCCCGAAGCCAGTGAAAACAGTTTTTTTGCCTTCAAACTGCACCAATTTATTTCCGGGGCCGGCCATGCCTACGGAACCATCGAAGCCCCCGGAATACGAAGCGTGACCGTGGATGGCCAGCAGTTTCTGCCAGACCACCCCGATAAACGACTCTATCCCATCCATTTCTGCCGCGAATGCGGGCATGAGTACCATCCGGTCAAACTCGTCTACCAGGACGGCGGGCCGATATTCCTTTCCCGCGATATCGACGACGCACCACCGGCGGTTGATGACGCATCCAATGTTCCAGAGACCCAGCCGGAGGGCGAGGTTTTCGGTTTCCTGACACCGCATCCTGCCGAAGATCCCGAGTTTACATTCGATGACCAGGACAGCGATTATCCGGAAAACTGGCTTGAATTCGACGCCAAGGGAAGGGTTCGACTCAAGGCCTATTACCGTGATGCCCGCGCAAAACGTTTTGATGTGGCCGCGGACGGGCGGGTGGGATCCGGGACGAAGGCGTGGTTCCTGCCCGGCAAGTTCCGGGTCTGTCTTCGTTGCGGTGCAACACATGGCGGTGCGGCGCGGGACCGGACCCGTCTGGGGTCGCTATCCGCCGAGGGCCGCAGCTCCGCCACCACCGTTCTGGTCGCCAGCGTCCTGCGTTGGATGCACGGCCGCGCTTCGGGGATGACGCCCAATACGCGCAAGCTTCTTGGCTTTACCGACAACAGGCAGGATGCCGCCCTCCAAGCCGGTCACTTCAATGATTTCCTCTTCGTGAGTCTGATCCGGGCCGGTTTTCTTGGAGCGCTGCAAGATGCCGACATCTCAGGGCTGCGCAGTGAAGTGCTCGGGGCCGCGCAGCAGCGGCTGCTTGGCTTTGATCGCCCCGATACCGAAACACGGACGGAGTGGTTGCTCGAACCGTCCTTGCGGGGATTCAACCTGCAGGAAGCGGAAGCGACCCTGCGACAGATCCTTGCCTACCGGGTCTGGTTCGACCAGCGCCGGGGCTGGCGCTATACCAATCCCAACCTTGAAGAACTCCGATTGGTCAGTGTCAAATATCGCGGACTATCCGATCTGGCGGCCGACGATAAGTTGTTTTCTAACTCACACCCGTTACTCGCCGGTGCGAGCGTGCAGGTACGTATCGATGTATATCAAGAAATTCTCGATCACCTGCGCAAGGGAATGGCGATCCGCAGCCAGGTGCTCGAAGCCGCCATTCTCGAACAGCTTGTGGCCAAATCCCACAGTCGTATCCGACCGCCCTGGGGATTCGGTCATCTTGAAAAACCCCTATCCTCCCGATGGCTTATGGTTGAAGCGCCAAGCCGTCGCAAGAGCACCCTCAAGGATATGGATCTCGTCGTCCATGGCGGTTCACGCAGTCGGCTCGGGAAAGCGCTCCGGTCCGTTGCCCTGTGGGGTGGTGACCCGACGATTCGCAGTCTCAAGGCCGGTGAGTTCGACCAACTGGTCGAGGAGCTGCTACGGGCCGCCGCCGAATACGGACTCGTCTCCAAGGAGAATACCCCCTTCGACCAACCGGGTTGGCGGCTAAATGATGCCTGCGTCTTGTTCCGCCTGGGGGATAAGTCGAGCGAGACCGAGGAGCCTGCCGGAAATGCATTTTTCCGAGATCTGTATGAAAATCTGGCCAAAATGCTTCGCGCGCCCTCCCACCCGCTGTTCGGTTTCGAAGCGCGGGAACACACCGCTCAGGTCGATCCGGAAAACCGTGGCATTCGTGAAAAACGATTTCGCTATGGACCGAAAGAGCAGGAGGAGCTGGCTGCCGAAGAGGCCCGGTTGCGTGAGATCAACGAGGCCAACCGGTTTTTACCGGTCCTGTTCTGCTCCCCCACAATGGAGCTTGGCGTCGACATTTCCGCCTTGAACGCCGTGCACATGCGCAACGTTCCGCCCACCCCGGCCAACTACGCCCAGCGGAGCGGACGTGCCGGCCGTAGCGGACAAGCCGCACTGGTCATCACCTATGCCTCCTCACAAAGCCCTCACGATCAGTACTTCTTCAGAGACCCGAGGGCCATGGTCCATGGTGAGGTCAGGGCGCCGCTGATCGAATTGGCCAACAGAGACTTGGTTGACAGCCATCTGCAGGCCGTCTGGCTTGCCTGCGTGGATCAGCCTCTCGACCCTTGCATCGCCGAATTGCTCGTGCTCGGAAGCAAGGAACGCCCGCTCCGGCCGGAACTCGCATCAGCTATGCGGGATTCGCGCGTCGGGCGCGATGCCATTGAACGCATCGGGCACGTCCTGGACCTGGTGGCCGACGATTTGGATCAAGAAAAGGCACCGTGGTACTCGGGCCGCGACTTGTACGCCAAAAGCATCGTTGCCGCCGCCTTGGATCGTTTCAACGCATCTTTTGATCGGTGGCGTGATTTGTTCGCCGCCGCCGAGGAACAGCGGGATGCTGCCCGGCGCACTATGGACGACTATGCGGCCCCCTACAAGGAAAAGCGTGCCGCGCAGAGCCGTCACGCCCAAGCTATCGACCAACTTAATCTTTTGCAGCGGGGAACCAGCGCGCTGTCCAGCGACTTTTACAGCTATCGCTATCTGGCCACCGAGGGGTTTTTGCCAGGGTACAATTTCCCCCGTCTTCCGCTCATGGCGTACATCCCTTCGACCCGGGACGGCCGGGGGCGCCAAACTTACTTGCAGCGGCCGCGTTTTCTGGCGCTTTCAGAGTTTGGACCACGGAGCCTCGTCTATCACGAGGGCCGTGCCTACCGCGTGGTGCGCGCGCTGTTGTCGCTTGGCCATCGCGATGCGGCAACGCCGGATGTACAACTGCCGACAAGAATTGTACGCATCTGTCCTCGGTGCGGTGCCGGACATTTTGAAGATGAAACTTCAACCTGTCATGCTTGCGGCATTTCCCTCGGAACCGCGGAGATCATTGGCAACGTTTACCGCATCGAAAACGTCGCTACGCTCCCCGCCGAGCGGATCACGGCCAATGACGAGGAGCGTCAGCGGCAAGGTTTCGACCTGCAGACGACCTTCGAATGGGCCCTGCGCGATCAGAGAATCGATGTGCGTCAAGCCGCGATTTTCAACGAAGGGGACGAAGTGGCCCGAATTTCCTATGGGGCCGGCGCCACCATCACTCGGGTCAACAAGGGCCTTCGTCGGCGAGCGGACAAAAAAGTGCTTGGCTTTCTCATTGATCCCGTATCGGGATATTGGGCCAAGAACGCGGAGGAAGACGAAGAGACCACCGACCCGACGGCCTCCCCTAGGCAGTGGATTGTTCCGAGTGTTCAGGATCGCAAAAATGCGCTGCTCTTACAGCCAGTGGGCGAGCATTTCTCACAGGTCACGCTGGCCACGGTGCAGCATGCGCTGCTGCGCGGCATCGAGGCGACATTCCAACTTGAGGAGGGCGAAATTCTCGCCGAGCCGATGCCTACACGTGAGGCGCGCACCGGTTTTCTCTTTTACGAAGCCACCGAAGGGGGCGCCGGTGTGCTCACGCGCCTGGTGAGCGAACCATCAAGCCTGGCCACCGTGGCGCGCAAGGCCTTGCAGATCATGCATTTTAAGGTTGATGAGACCGGGCCTCTGCCTATCGATGGGGAGCAAATGGTGGATCAGCCGGGGACTGCCTGCGTCGCGGCTTGCTATAAATGTCTGATGTCGTACTACAATCAGCCGGATCACGAACGCCTGGACCGTCGCGACAAAGATGCCCGTGAGGTGTTGCTTCAGATGGCAGTCGCCAAAACCTTGCCCCGCGACTCAGACTCCCCTCAATTGAAGCGCAACGAGGGACAGGAAGCAAAAGAGGACGTCTGGCTTGCCGAAGCCCTGCGTCGTGGCATCCCTCCTCCGGATTCCGAGCCCTTCACGGCCGCCGAGGAGGTGTTTCCCTACATCTGGCGCCGTCACTATGTCGTTGCGGTGCGTGGGCATCTGGTGCCGGCGGCGGAAAAGGCGTTGACGGATCTCGGCTTCGAGGTCATCCACTTTGAAGATTCGAGTACCTGGAGGGATGGTTTCTCGAACCTGGCCAAAGCCATGGGAATGACGCCATGAATGCGTTTTTTTTCAGCCCCGGTAGCATCGTCAGCGCCCGTGGGCGGGAGTGGGTGGTCCTGACCGGCAGCTCTCAGGAGGTCCTCCAGGTGCGTCCGGTTACCGGCTCTGATGAAGATCGGGCCTTGATTCACCTTGCCCTGGAACCTGAACCGGTGCGCGAGGCGCGCTTTCCACTTCCCAATGCAGGGCAGCTTGGCGGTAACGATGCGGCGCTCTTGCTGCGCGACGCCCTCGTGCTTTCGCTGCGCCGGGGCGCGGGGCCGTTTCGCAGCTTTGGACAGATCTCCGTGGCACCGCGAGCCTACCAGCTCGTGCCGCTGCTCATGGCCCTCAAACTCGATCCGGTGCGCTTGCTCGTCGCGGATGACGTGGGGGTGGGGAAAACCATCGAGGCGCTGCTCATCGCCCGCGAACTGCTTGATCGCGGCGATATCGCTCAGACCGTGGTTCTCTGCCCGCCGCATCTGGTTGACCAGTGGGTCGCCGAGATGGAGGCCCGCTTCCATATCCGCGCCATCGCGGTCACGGCTCAGAGCGCCCGTCGGATCGAACGGGGCATTCCGCCCGGCGTCAGCATTTTCTCGGTGCATCCCCACACCGTCGTCAGCCTCGATTACATCAAGAGCCGTGAACGCCGCGACCACTTCCTTCAAGTCTGCCCTGATTTTGTCATCGTTGACGAGGCGCATACGTGTGCCGCCGTGGGCCGGGGGTATCATCAGCGCTATGAGCTGCTAAAAGGCCTGTCCGCCGACCCATCACGTCACCTCGTTCTCTTGACGGCCACGCCTCACAGCGGTGACGATGCGGCCTTCTATCGGCTTCTCGGGCTTCTCGATCCAGATTTCGAACAGCTCTCCCAACTCATCGGGCCTGCACGGGATCGCCTGCGCGAACGCTTGGCCAACCACTTCGTGCAACGCCGGCGTGCCGACATCGCCGAGTGGCAGGAAGGGAATCTCTTTCCCAGGCGAGAGACTCAGGAACTGACGTATGCCCTGAGTGGAGACTGGGAAGCCTTTTTCAACGCCGTCCTGGATTTCTGTGCCGAGGTGGTAGAAGCCGAGGAGGGAGACAGTCTCAAGCAGCGGCTCAGCTTTTGGGGCACTCTGGCCCTGCTGCGGTGTGCCGCATCCAGCCCCATGGCCGCTGTCCTGGCGCTGCGTACCCGAGCCGGCGAAGATCTGGCCCCGGAAGCGCGCGAGGATCTGCTCGACCGGGTTTTGGATGGCGACAGCGCCGCCTTGGTGGACGACGATGTCGAACCGCCCCTCGGCGGTGACGATCCGGCGCTGGGCAAGCTGATCAGTCGGGCCGAGCGCCTTTCAGGCCAGGCTGGCGACCCAAAGCTTAAACTGGCGTCAGATCATGTCGCCGAGCTGGTCGAAAAGGGCTTCAACGTCGTGGTCTTCTGCCGCTTCATCGCCACCGCTCACTACGTCGGGCGCCATTTCAAGGATCGTCTTGCCGCCACGGCCGTCGATGTGGTTACCGGCGAGATACCCCCCGAAGAACGCCTGGAGCGGGTGGCTGCAATGGGGGAGAGTGACCAGGGACGGGTGCTGGTGGCCACAGACTGCCTCTCGGAAGGGATCAATCTGCAAGACTATTTCGACGCGGTGGTACACTACGACTTGTCGTGGAACCCGACCCGCCACGAGCAGCGTGAAGGACGTGTCGACCGCTTTGGCCAGAGGAGCAAGACGGTTCAGGCAACCCTGCTTTACGGCGCCAACAACCCCGTCGACGGGGCGGTGCTCCGGGTGATCTTGCGCAAAGCAGCCCGCATTCGCGAGGAACTAGGGGTTCCGGTGCCCGTGCCCGACGAGGGTCACACCTTGACCCAAGCGTTGCTCAAGGCGGTCTTGCTGCGCCGCCGAGGCGCCGCCGCCAGTCCGCTCGGCCATCGGCAGCTTCAGCTTTTCGATTCCGAATGGGACAATGCGGCTCAAAAGGCCAAGAAGAACCGCACGGTGTTCGCCCAACGGCGCATCAAACCCGACGAGGTCCTGCCCGAATGGCACAAGAGCTTGGCTGCCTTGGGCAGCCGCGAGGATATCGTGCGCTTTTTGGACCGCGCCCTGTTGAGGCTCGGTTCGGGGCTGGAACCGCTCGGTCGGGGTTTCAAGGTCGCCACCGCGGCGCTGCCCGAGGAAGTCCGGGAACGGCTGGAGATGGAAGGGATTACCGGCACCATCGCCATCGACTTCACCTACCCGCCGGCACCCCGCTGCCGAGCAGTCCAGCGCAGTCACCCTCTCGTGACGGTACTTTCCGAGACCCTCCTTTCCAAAACGCTGGCCGAAGACAATGGCGGGCCCGGCGCCAATCCCTCGGTGCTCGGCCGCGTCGGCTGCTGGATCGCCGACAACGTGTCTGCGCGGACCACCGTGGCACTGCTGCGCCTGAGGCACCAGCTCATGCTGCGCAAGCGGCGGCGGGAAACCACGCTTCTGGTGGAAGAAGCGCTTGCCGTCGCCTGGTCCGGCGCCCAGGGAGACGAATACCGAGTGGGGGCGGAGGCCCTTTCGCTGCTCGCGCTGCCGCCAGTGGACGATCCACCCCGCCACGTTCGTGAACGTGAGACGAAACGGGCGCTTGAAATGATCGAAGTGTGCAGCGGCGAACTCGAATCCATTGCACAAAACCGCGCCCAGGCGCTTCTCGAAGATCATTTGCGGGTGCGGGCGGCGAGCCGGGCCTCCGGCGGGGCGACGGTTAAGGCGCTGCCCCGGCCTGATGTGATCGGAGTTTACGTGCTGCTACCCAAGGTGGTTTGACCATGGCGAACCAGCGAAGACGCACCACCGATTCCCAGATCGCCTTCGATGCCCTCGGCATCAAGGGCGGTCTGCTGGGCCCTGAATGGCTGGCCAAGATCGCACAGCTCGACGCACCCGGCCAGACCGCCGAAGACTATCGCGTCCCCAGAGGTTTGGAACTGCGCGACGAAATCGCGCGGAGCTGGCGTATCGCCCAGGCCGGCTTTCGGGATCTCGACACGGGCTTTGCCTCGGGGGTGGATCCAATTCTGCTCACCGAACGTTTCATCCAGGTGCTTTTTCGTGATGCCCTGGGCTTCACGTCACTGACGCGATCTGGGCCCAGGATGCTGGGCGAACACGCTTACCCTGTCCGATTCTTTGCTCTTGATGACATTGTGCCCATCGTCGCAGCGCCGGCCGGTATCGGTCTGGACACGCCCCTTGCCGAACTCGGTGACGGCCATCGGCGCCGCAGTGCTTTCGGACTGCTTCAGGAGTTCTTGAACGCCAACGAGCGCTCACTGTGGGGTCTTGTCACAGATGGCTTTTCGCTACGGATCGCCCGGGACAACGCCAGCTTGACCCGGCCGGCCTGGATCGAGGTCGACTTGGGGCGGATCTTTCGCGAATCGCTTCTATCGGATTTTGCCGCCTTGTGGCTTCTTTGCCACGAGTCGCGGTTTGGCCAAGTTGGCCAGCCGCAGGATGCCTGCCCACTGGAGGTCTGGCGGGAGGCGGCCCGGGAAGCAGGCACCGTGGCGAGGGAAAAGCTGCGGGTAGGTTTTCGGGAAGCGCTTGAGATCCTCGGGCAGGGATTTGTCGCCCACCCAGAGAATCGTTCTCTGCGCGAGGCTTTGCACGACGGAAGCCTCCATCGCGACCGCTATTACGGGCAGCTTCTGCGGCTCGTCTACCGGTTGATTTTCCTGCTCACCGTCGAAGAGCGCCGTTTGCTGCATCCGATAAGAACAGCCCGGGAGGTCCAAGATCTATATGCCGAAGGCTACTCTCTGGGCCGGCTGCGGGACCGCGCCGTGCGCCGGATGGCCCATGATCGGCACTCGGATTTGTGGGAAGCGGTCAAGATCGTATTTCGCGGGCTGGCTGCCGGCGAACCGCGGTTGGGCCTGCCCGCCCTGGCCGGGCTGTTTGCCCTGGAACAGTGCCCCGACCTCGATGCGGCGCGCCTGGGAAACCGCCCTTTGCTCGGCGCGCTGTTTCGCCTGGCCTGGCTGCGCGAACCCGGCGGGCTCGTGCGCGTGAACTGGCGCGACATGGGGCCAGACGAACTCGGCTACGTTTACGAAGGGCTACTCGAACTCAAGCCCCAGATCAGCGAAGACGGGCGCGCCTTCTCCTTCGCCGACGCCCATGAGAGCAGGGGGCACGCGCGCAAGCTCACCGGCAGTTATTATACACCCGACGAACTGGTCCAGCTTCTGCTGGACAGCGCCCTTGATCCAGTGATCACGCGGTCGGTGCAACGGCATCCCGACCGCCCGGCAGAGGCCCTGCTCGAACTCGCCGTCGTCGACCCGGCCTGCGGATCCGGCCACTTTCTCATTGCCGCAGCCCGCCGCCTGGCCGACCGGGTGGCCCATCTGCGTGCCGCCGGCACCCCGACGCCCGAGGACTATCAGCGTGCGCTACGCGACGTGGTGCGGCGCTGCATCTATGGTGTGGATCTGAACCCGCTGGCCGTGGAGTTGTGCAAGGTGAGCCTCTGGATGGAGTCCATCGACCCTGGGCTGCCCCTCACGTTTCTGGAAAGCCATATCCGTTGCGGCAATTCGCTCATCGGCGCCACGCGGGAGATCATGGGCGACAAGGTGCCGGACGAGGCCTGGGTGGCCCTCGAAGGAGATGACAAGAAGCTCGCCGCCATGCTCAAAAAACGGAACAAGGCCGAGCTGGCCGGCCAGCGGCGCCTTTATTTCGGACCCGCCAAGGAACCGGGTGGCATCGAAAACGCCGTTCAGGCAGTGGACCTGGCGCCTGATGCCGATGCCCAAGCCCTGGCCCAAAAGGAGGCTTTGTGGCGGGAGCTGCTCTCCTCCCAGGACTACGAGCATGCCAAACTCGTGGCCGATGCCTGGTGCGCGGCCTTCCTGTGGCCCAAGGAAAAGCCCGGTCCGGTCTTGGATGCGGCACCCACCACCGATATCTGGCTCTCCTTGCGAAACAAGGAAGTACCCCCGTCACGCGTACTGGTCGAGACGACCCGCGCCATTGCGGTGGAATATGCTCTGTTTCATTGGGATCTGGCCTTTCCGCACGTGTTCGCCAAGGGCGGGTTCGACGTGGTACTGGGTAATCCGCCTTGGGAACATTTAGAAATTAAAGAAGAAGAATTTTTTTCGAACCGCGACCCATCTATCGCTAATGCACGTAACGCGTCTGAAAGAAAAAAACGGATCGCTGCCTTGACGGTAACTAATGTCAGTTTATGGGCAGAATGGAGGGCTGCCAAACGAATGGCCCAGGGAGAAATGCATTTTGCACGAGCGAGCGGCCGTTTCCCTTTATGTGCTCGCGGCCGGATCAATACATATTCTCTTTTCGCCGAACATGACTGGCAGATTTTAAACCCTAAAGGAAGGGCTGGATTCATTGTGCCAAGTGGTATAGCAACCGATGACAACACAAAAGCATACTTCCAAGCTCTAATCCGGACACGTTCTCTCAGATCTATATTAGAGTTCGAGAACAAAAGGAGCTTTTTCCCAGATGCCAAAGGCGGTAATGTCAAATTTGCGCTGACCACGCTATCAGGTCGTGACGATCCCGCGGGAAAGGCGGACTTTCTATTCCAAGGCACGGTACTTTCGGATCTGGATGACCCAGCAAGACACTTTTCCCTTACGGTGGAAGATATAGAGACTATAAACCCTAATACCAAGACCTGTCCGATCTTCCGAACCAAGCGTGATGCATCTTTAGCAATTTCCATTTACAAAAGAACCGGTGTGTTGTGGCGCGAAAGCAATCCTGACGGAAACCCTTGGGGGCTTTACTTTATGCAGGGTCTGTTCAACATGGCGTCTGACTCTGCGCTATTCCGAACTTATGCCGAACTCGCGTCAACTGGATGGACCCTCCACCGAAATCTTTTCAAGGTGAACGGCCATGTTATGCTACCACTGTATGAAGCAAAAATGGCCAGCATTTACAACCACCGTGGCGGGACTTATGAAGGAGCTCCCAGAGGGGAGCGACTCCATCGTCTGCCTTCACCAAGTGACGAAGACCTCTCAAATCCGAATTTTGTGTCTATTCCTTTTTATTGGGTATCCGCTGAAGAGGTAGAAGCCAAGCTTGACCGTGTGTGGGATCGTGAGTGGTTGCTTGGTTGGAGAGACATAACGGATGCTCGAACAGTTGCCCGAACGGTAATAACCGCAATCATTCCAAAGACGGCTGTGGGCGATACATTCCTATTGGCCATGCCTTCAACGGAAGCACGCGCTATCCTTTGTCTTTATGCAAATCTTTGCAGTATTCCGCTCGACTATGCAGCACGGCAAAAAGTTGGAGGATTGCACTTGAAGTACAATGTCTTTAAGCAGATCCCTGCTTTCCCGCCGTCCAATTACTCTTGCCCGGCATTCTGGGATCTCAATCAATCCGCACAGAGCTGGATCCTTCCCCGGGTTCTTGAACTCACCTACACCGCCTGGGACCTCCAGCCCTTCGCCGAAGATTGCGGCGACTCTGGCCCTCCGTTCATCTGGGACCCGGAACGGCGGTTCCAGCTCCAGTGTGAACTCGACGCGGCCTTTTTCCACCTTTACGGGATTTCAGGAGACGATGCCGACTACATTCTCGACACCTTCCCAGTTCTGCGGCGCAGCGAAGAGCGGGCTTACGGTGAGTTCCGCACCAAGCGCAAGATTCTGGAAATCTATGACGCCCTGGACCAGGCGGCACGCACGGGCAGGCCTTACCTCTCGCCCCTCGGGCCGCCAAAGAGGGCTGTATGAGGGAAACAACTTTGATGCTGTTGGGCCCCAAAAACACGTCCCGCTCGATTTGTGATGTAGCTGCAAACAGCGGACCCCCAGAATTCCTATCTTCATCTCGATATGATTGCAAAGGTTCATAAAGCTTTGGCCGACAGCCTGAAATGTCAGCCTGTGGGCATCCAAACGGTCTGGTTGCGAAAGGATCTTCGCAAGGAACCATGAGCCTCACTTCGGTAAATTTCACGCGCCTTGAGAAGGCGGCCGTAGATAACGGCTTCGACCTCGACCGAGGCCGCGATGGGGACGACTGGCTGGTATTCGGGAGCAGCCACGTGTCCTTGCAAATCTGGCTTGCTGCTGTTGGAGAAGCCCAGTTTGCCGTGGCGTTCTCCCGTTCCGACGTCAGTGATGCGCTCGCCGGCATGGGTCATGCCCTTCCCGATCCCATACCAGAAGGCCCCGTCGCAGCCCTGGCGGCCAATGACCTCCAGGAACTGTATCGTCTCGTCCGACGAGCCTTTCAGTTTGCCCGGTCCCTACCGGATGAACCTCTGCGGGCATTTCTTGAAAAGACGGCAAAGCTTCCCCGGTCGACCGAGGCTGAACGGCTCGTCGTACAGCGCGTCGGGCAGGATATCTTTCGAGACCGTTTGATGGACTACTGGGAAGGGTGCTGCGCCATCACCGGCCTTGAGGTGCCGGAGTTGCTGCGCGCCAGCCACATCAAGCCCTGGGCGGATTGCCCAACCGACTCCGAGCGCCTCGACGTCTTCAACGGAATCCTGCTCGCCCCGCATCTGGACGCAGCGTTTGACCGCGGCTTTATTTCACTGGCTGACGACGGTGCCGTCATCGTTTCCCCTGGGTTGAACATTCCGGCACGAAAAATTCTTGGACTGACAGCATCCCTTCGGATCCAGAGGCTCTCTGTCGGCCATCTTAAATACCTGTTGTGGCATCGTAAATATGTCTTTCAGCGTTGAAATGGGTCCAACCGTGGGTCGATCACGAGGGCAACGATCCCCTTGACAAAGTATCAATTGATACCATAACTAGATGAACAGACCATCCCATAAAGAACTTTTCGGCAAGTTGCGGGCAGCGCGGAAGGCGGTCGATCAGAAATGCATCTTTCTGTTGAACCAAGCGGCAATCGCCGCGGATGCCATCGAGCTCGATTACAGCCTAAAACTGGACTTGATAGATGTCCTCACCGAGATTCTGAATGCCTGCTCCCCGGCCGATTACACGGGGGCCAGGCCGCCGCAAAGGTCCTATGAGCAGGAGCTAAAGGGCCTTGAACTTTTTGCTTTTACCGTGGAAAGCCAAAGATTTAAATGCCGCGTGTACCTGAAGTTCATTGTTATGGAAGATGCCCTTTGGATCGTATCGCTCCACCAGCACCGGCCAGAAAAGGAGGAACCATGAATGCCCCGAATTGCCCGAGGGGCCATGGCCCCATGGAGCTTAGAACCATTGACAAACCAATGACTTTCAAGGGGGTGGAGATCCGCGTTGCGGCCCAGGCCTTCGTTTGCCAGACCTGCGGCCTGGAAGCCGGCACGGTGGAAACGGCAGCGGAATTGCAGCTGGCCATCGCCGATGCCTACCGCGCCGCGCTAGGACTGTTAACGAGTGGTGAAATCAAGGCCTTGAGAAAGTCGCGCCGCCTCACCCAGAAGGAATTTGCCGAACAGATGAACATCGGCATCGCCAGCATCAAGCGATGGGAGACGGGCACCGTTCAGAGCCCCTCCATGGATCACGCCTTACGCATGCAGTTGCAGTGTCGGAACCATTCTGACAACTATTCCGGCAACCGGGAAATTTCACTCGCCCGCATCAAGCTGGTCGCCCGGTGCTTCGAGAAAATTCTGAAAGCTCGGTTGCTTAAAGAAAAAGACTGGTTTTTGTATCTGGCCAAGCACCTGTGGTACGCCGATTTTCTGAGCTTCAGGGAACTGGGCCGCAGCTTGACGGGCGCCTCTTATGCCGCCATGCCGTACGGCCCGCAACTGAATAACTATAAAGAGCTGGTCCCGGATATAAAGGATTCTGATACCAACGTGGCGGAACCCCTCTCTGATGAGGAAATGCGCATCATCCGGAAGGTAGCAGAACGGTTTCCCACTGAAAAAAGTGTCTTCAAGGCCGCCCATAAGGAAAAGGTTTGGCAGGAAAGAAATATCGGGGCTCTCATTCCCTATTCCTGCGCGGGGGAACTGACAGAGATTTGATTCCCAAACCTTGAGGCTCTGTGGCAACGGAGCGGTGGCCGTGTTTCGCGACGAAACCCTGCGGCATATCGCCCAGGAGCTCGTCAGCGTGGTCAAAAACAGCATCACCGTCGACTGGACTGTCCGGGAAAACGTCCGCGCCAGAATGCGGGTGATCATCAAGCGGATCCTGAGAAAGTACGGCTATCCGCCCGACAAACAGGAGAAGGCGGCACTGACGGTGCTGGAACAGGCGGAGGTGTTGTGCCAGGATTGGGCAAAACGGAATTGATCAAAAAAATCGAATTACAACGGATTGAGGAGAAGGTAGGTTGATGGTATTTTTGTCTTTTGGTATGTCTGGATCGCTCTATCAACTTAAAGGTGGGAGGAGCCGATGCGAGCTGTACCCTATACCGAAGCCCCCAATTGCCACAAAAAACAGGCGCTTGGGGTTTTGTTGTTTTTGAGGGAATCAGGTTCGACGGTTTTGCAGATTATTACCAGTAAGCTGAAGCTTTGTCGGATTTGTGCTTGCACGAAAGCATCATAGGGTTCGTATGAGGTGTCTTATGCCGAGCTATATTGACCGACCAACGGAAATGCCCTGATTCTCAAAAGATAAAGTCATCTTTTTCGGAGTGCCTGAAGATGTCTTTTATGAACAGAAACCAGAAATCCAGCACCTTAAACAGGTCAATATAGATGTTGCTGGGCAGATTTACGGAATCCCATGAACATAGATGTTCGCGGCAACTACACTATTGCAGGAAAAATCACCTATAGGTCTGAATCCCCTGTTGTCCAGATAACTCTGCCAACAGACGGAACGACAGAAGTTCTTCTGGTAATCGATTTGCCTCAGCGATCAGTTGAAGCCACTGGCAAATACGCTGTTGGTGAAAAGTTCCTTTATCTATTAAGACAAGAAGATCCCCCCAAGGAATTTCCACAACCAATAGTTGAGGAGGCGTCGAGAATACGACGCCATATCACCTCAGCCCTCAGGCGCGTGTTGTACGCTGTTAAGTACTGTTTGAAACAAGTTGATTTAGATGAGAACCTGTTTGCGATCAAAAGCATTGAGTATTCTTTAGACAATACGAACTGGAAATTTTTCCCCGGCCTCAAAGTTGCGACGACGTTCAGTGCGTATAGTATGACGGCACTCGATTTTGAAACCGCTGGACTGATACTTGGTCACTTAAATTCTGGGGTTAAAACTTTTTTTGCTTTAAGCTTTTTGCACCGAGCAAAGAAGGAACTGCATCCAAAACACAAATGGATCGACGCCACGATTGCAGCTGAGTTGGCAGTCAAGGAAGCCCTGGTTCTTATCAAGCCTGAGGTTGAAGCCTTGCTCCTCGAAGTGCCGTCGCCACCCTTGCAAAAGCTTTATGGATCAATACTCGAGTCATATTCGGGGCAACGATCCCCTGTCTTAAAACAGATCGCAGAAGGGGTTAAAATTAGGAATCTGTTGGTTCACAGGCCAGAGGAGATTGACATCAGTCTCCAGCAAGCCGTTGATTACGTGGCATACGTGGAGGTGGCCATTGGCCATCTCCTAAGTATTGTTAATCCACAGTATTACCAGCGCTACTGGTGTGTTGATCATTATGTGTGAGAATAGCCCAACAACCTGTTCGAGCCAGACACCCGGCCACGCGGTGGCAATCAGAAAACGCTTTCTCATGCACATTGGCCGCGTGGTCGGGTGCCGCTCAACCGCAGCGTTAGGCCCACTGAGATCTCAGTTGCTCGCATGAACGTACGAGTCAGATAGGAACGGAAGGAATGCAATTCATCACCCACGGTCCTGACATTCCCGATGTACTCTTGCAAGCGCACGAAGACGGCCGCTTGGTGTTTTTCTGCGGCGCTGGCATCTCCTATCCCGCAGGTTTACCAGGCTTCAAGGAGCTGGTGGAGCAGATATACCGGCTTAATGGCACGACGCCCACGGACATCGAGCAAGAAACCTTCGACCGTGGTCAGTTCGACGCTACGCTCGAGCTGTTGGAACGGCGTCTACGAGGACAACGCTTGGCAGTGCGGCGCGCGCTGGCCCAGGCACTGAAGCCCAAACTACGCAGCAAAGGTGCCAGTGATAGCCATGCAGCTCTGCTGCGGCTGGCACGCAGCCGCGAAAGTGAGCTGCGACTGGTCAGCACAAACTTCGATCGCGTGTTTCACACGGCGGCCAAACGAACAGGCCAATCATTCCACGAGTATGCCGCGCCGATGTTGCCCATCCCCAAAAACAGCCGCTGGGACGGGCTGGTCTTCTTGCATGGCCTGTTACCCGACAAGGCAGATGAGACGGCTTTGAACCGGCTGGTGGTCACAAGCGGTGATTTTGGTATAGCCTACCTGACCGAGCGCTGGGCGGCCCGCTTCGTGACTGAGCTGTTCCGCAATTACACCGTCTGTTTCGTAGGCTACCGCATCAATGACCCGGTTCTGCGCTACATGATGGATGCGCTGGCTGCCGACCGCAGGCTGGGCGAAGTCTCGCCCCAGGCCTGGGCGCTGGGAGATTGCGAGCCTGGGCAGGAGGACCGCAAAGCCATCGAGTGGGAAGCCAAGGGCGTCACGCCCATCCTCTACGAAGTCCCCGCCGACGACCAGGCCCATTCGGCGCTCCACAAGACATTGCACGCCTGGGCAGACACCTATCGTGACGGCGTGCTGGGCAAGGAGCGCATCGTCATCAGCCATGCCCTGGCACGGCCATCTGCCAGTACGCAGCAAGACGACTTCGTGGGCCGGATGCTATGGGCTCTGTCGGACAAGTCCGCACTTCCCGCCAAACGCTTCGCAGACTTCAATCCTGTCCCGGCGCTGGAGTGGTTGCTGGAGGCATTTTCCGACGAACGTTTTCAGCACGATGATCTGGTTCGATTTGGTGTACCCCCTCACGATGAGGTGGGTGCCGAGTTGCGCTTCAGCTTGATTCACCGGCCCTCGCCTTATCCGCTTGCGCCAAGGATGAGGTTTGTCAGTGGCGGAACCAACGATAGTAATTGGGATGATGTCATGTTCCAGTTAGCCCGCTGGCTCACACGCCATCTGAATGACCCAAGGTTGATTCTCTGGATCGCTTCGCGCGGCGGGCGGTTACATGACCGCTGGCAATGGCTGATCGAACATGAACTGGATCGCTTTTCCACACTGGAGGGTAATGGCAAGACTGCCGAGCTGGATGAAATCCGCGCCAACGCGCCCAACGCCATCCCATGCCCTTTAATGCGCGTGCTGTGGCGTCTGCTGCTTAGCGGCCGTGTGAAATCTCCGTGGCACGATCTCGATCTCTATCGCTGGAAACACCGCTTTAAAAGGGATGGCTTGACTGCAACGCTGCGCTTGGAGTTGCGTGAGTTGCTCGCGCCCCACGTAGTTTTGAAGGAGCCATTTCGCTGGGGCGATGAAGAAGGAAGTGCTGACGAACCCTCAAGCTTGCGTCAATTGGTGGATTGGAAGCTAGTGCTGGCCACCGATCATGTGCATTCAGCCCTACGCGACCTTGCCGGCCATCACTGGACTTCCGCTTTGCCGCAACTGCTGGAGGATTTTCAGCAACTGCTTCGTGATGCGCTGGACTTGTTGCGCGAGCTGGGCGAGGCCGATGAGCGCAAGGACCGATCACACTGGGACTTGCCGTCGATCACCCCGCACTGGCAGAACCGGGGTTTCCGCGACTGGGTGAGTCTGATCGAATTGCTGCGGGACGCGTGGCTGGCGATTCGTGACATCGACAGTGCGCGCGCGATACGGATTGCCCAGGCTTGGTTTGAGTTGCCATATCCCACCTACAAACGCTTGGCCCTGTTTGCCGCCAGCCAAGACGATTGTATTCCCCCCGAACAGTGGGTGGATTGGTTGCTGGCTGATGATTCTTGGTGGCTGTGGGCAGAAAATACGATGCGGGAAGCGTTACGGCTGTTGGTGTTGCAAGGGAGCAAATTGGCAGAAGCCACTCAGGATCGTCTGGAAATGGCCATCCTGGCTGGCCCACCGCGCGAGATGTACATAGACGACCTCAAGCCGGATCGATGGCAAGACTTTGTGGCGGGTTCAGTCTGGCTAAACCTGGCCAAACTGAACGCATCCGGCCTCCAGTTGGGAACCGCTGCCAAGGCACGGTTGGCAGAACTATCCAGCGAATACCCGCAATGGCAACTGGCGGCCAACGAACGCGACGAGTTTTCGCACTGGATGAGCGGCACCGGCGATCCGGATTACGAGGAAAGCCGGCACATAGACATCGCCCCCCGCAAGCGGCACGAACTGGTGAAATGGCTGACTAAACCTCAGCCCGAACGACGATCGTTCTATGAAGACACGTGGCGTGAGGTCTGCAAACAGCACCCTTTGAATTGTCTGTTCGCTTTATCTGATTTGGCAGCAAAGGGAAACTGGTTTGATCGTCGATGGAGTGATGCTTTGAACACATGGAGTAATGGCAAACAGGTTAAGCGCATGTGGCGCTATGCAGCACCACTGGTGCAGACGATGCCCGATGCCATCCTTCAGGAAATTGCCCACAGCGTCACATGGTGGATCGAAGCCGCATCCAAATCGATTGACCGACACGAGGACATCCTTCTGGCGCTGTGCCGCCGCGTGTTGGATCTGTCGCTTGAGGCGGGAACCGGTAATACGCGCAATGGCGAGTCGATTGAAGAATCTGTTACAGAGGCTATCAATCATCCAGTCGGGCATGTCACACAAGCGCTTATCAATCTGTGGTTAAAACACAACCCGAAAGACAACGATCTGCTCCCAGAGGACATCAAGCCTTTCTTCACCGAACTGTGCGATGTGCAGGTGGACCGATTCCGCCACGGCCGGGTAATGCTGGGTTCGCGATTGATCGCATTTTTCCGCGTGGACCGTCCGTGGACCGAGCTATATCTGTTGCCGCTATTCAGTTGGAACAATCCGACCGAAGCAAAAGCAGTGTGGGAAGGCTTCCTGTGGTCACCCCGTTTGTACCAGCCTTTGTTGATTGCGTTCAAACCGCAGTTCCTCGAGAGCACAAAACACTATGCCGACCTCGGCGAACACCGTCAGCAGTTCGCAGCGTTACTGACTTATGCAGCACTCGGCCCGACCGATGGCTACACCATGGATGAGTTCCGATCCGCGATTGGAGCGCTACCCCAAGAAGGGCTTGAGGAATGCGCACAAGCGCTATCGCAGGCACTTGAAAGTGCCGCCGACCAGCGTGAGGAATATTGGAAAAATCGCGTCCAGCCTTTCTGGCAACACGTTTGGCCGAAGACGGGCAACCTCGCCACACCGAGAATCGCCGAATCTTTGACTAAATTGGTCATTGCTGCCCGGGCTGAGTTTCCGGCTGCATTGGCTGCGGTGCAAGACTGGCTGCAGCCCATTGAATATCCTCATTATGTCGTACATCCGCTGCACGAATCAGGATTGTGCGCACGATTCCCGGGAGATGCTCTACATCTGCTAAGCGCTGTGATTGCTGATCAAAAGTGGGCGCCCCGAGAGTTGGGGCAATGTTTGGACGAGATCGTGCAAACTGCTCCACAGCTTGCACACGATGCCCGATACCAGCGACTAAGTGAATACATCCGGAGGCGCGGCATGTAAAAGTGACGGGAGCAACGTCCCGCAATTAGTGGGGACTGACAAGCCGCTCACCCGGGCCGCTGATCTGCTAACGCTTCGCAGCGGCCGGTGAGCTTGGTGGTTATGATATATTATCCTAAGCGTCAGTTTCCGGCCGCATCGAAAATTGACGCTTAGCGCATGTATTCAACTCAAGAAAAAATTGATAATGTCGTATACCGGTATGTGCCGGAATAGGCCTGGGAACGGCTGGATCGGTTCGAAAGAACATGGTGCAGAGCCGCTCGTTTGCCGAACAGCTGGAGACTGCCATCAAGAAATACCAGAACCGGGCCATCGAGACGGCTCAAGTGATCGAGGAACTGATCGCTTTGGCCAGGAACCTGCGCGAAGTCGGCTGCCGGGGCGAGGATCTGGGGCTGACCGACGACGAGCTGGCCTTCTACGACGCCCTGGAGGTCAACGACAGCGCTGTGGCCGTGCTCGGCGACGAAACCCTGCGCCTGATCGCCCAGGAGCTGGTCCGGGTGGTGAAAAACAACATCAACATCGAATGGCCCGTCCGGGAAAACGTGCGCGCCAAGATGCGGGTGATCATCAAGCGGATCCTGCGCAAATACGGCTATCCGCCCGACAAGCAGGAGAAGGCGACGCTGACGGTGCTGGAGCAGGAGGAGGCGCTGTGCCGGGATTGGGCGGAAGCCGTCTGAGAGATTAAAGTACTCGTGGCCTTGTCAGAGGTGGAAGTAGATTTTGGTTTGACGAATTTTTACGCTATCACGCTATAAAGAATAAGGAGTCAGTCCGCGTCAGCTACTGAGGCCGTCTCGGTGACGAACTGTCTCATCTCCCATGATTACGAAACCTGTCCCAAAACCAATGAAAAAACCTTTAAAAAACGCCTAACTACCCAATATCATGGAAAGTTGACATATTGCATGTTATCGGACCTGCCTCTTATCACTCATTATTCCAGATAGTTGTCGATGCCAAAGCGTGAGACAATTTAGTTTTTTATCAAACTCAAGTTTCGAGTACCCGGCTTGAGACACTTTTCAAGAGTCTCTCAAAGCGCCCTGAATCAATGATCGTTGCCCCGTGCATACGCCCTTCTCTCTAAGTCCTGGTTAAGGGAATGCGGCTTTGACCTTCCGGCCATGGGCTTCAAGAATGAGTTCCTCTTGCTTTCCCGGTACAAGTCTCTTGCTCGGTAAGAACTGCGCACGAATGGCCCACTTGCCACGCCTTGAAAACCAAGATTTATAGCGTATTCTTCCCAAAACAGGAATTCTTCAGGATGCACAAACCTAGCCACTGGCTCATGCTTGGCACTCGGCTGGAGGTACTGACCAAGCGTGAGGAACTGACAACGGGCATCCGCCAAATCGGCGAGGACGTTTTTCACTTCCTTTCGGGATTCTCCTAGTCCGAGCATGATGCCAGACTTGGTCAGTGTGGAAGGAGAATGCTTCCGGGCATTTGCCAGCAATTCGAGCGACCGTTCATAGCCTGCCTGTGGTCGGACTCTCGCGTAAAGACGCGGGACTGTTTCTACGTTGTGGTTCAGGACGTCCGGCTTGGCTACCAGCACCTCGCCCAACGCTGCGGTGTCCCCCTGAAAATCGGGAATGAGAACCTCAGTGATTACGCCAGGTATGCGACTCCGCAAAGCAAGGATTGTTTCCCGGAAAATCTTGGCTCCGCCATCGTCTAAGTCGTCCCTGGTTACTGACGTCACAACAACGTATTCCAACCCCAGTGCCGCAGCCGCTTCCGCCACGCGTCCAGGTTCCATTGTATCAGGTTGACCTTCCGGTCCGTGACCAATTGCGCAGAAGCGGCAATTTCTGGTACAGCGATCCCCAAGAATCAGAAAAGTGGCTGTTCTCTTGCTGAAACATTCAAACAAATTTGGGCACTTTGCCTCCTGGCAAACTGTATGCAGCCCTGCTCTCCTCAGCATCTCCGCCGTTTTCTTACATTCTTGCCCGGTGGGAATTCTCCGCCTCAGCCAAGAGGCCTTACCGAAACGTCCAGGAGTCTGAATCACTTCATCAATCATCTTTCTATACCCTTCGAGTCGAATATAAGTGGCCGCTGGAGCCAAGGCTTGAAGACAAAATAAGAGAGCTGATATCTTTAAGAGCCACCGGCATGAGGCTTACACTAAAGCAAGGTTCTACATTCGCTTTCAGGGCTGGAAGAACCTGCTCCACCCCGACTAGGTTCCCTATCTCTACCGAAAGAGATGTCATCCCCACCCCGGTGAGACCGCACGGATTAATCCATGAGAAGGGGGCCAAATCGACATCCACATTGAAAGCTATTCCATGGCAAGTGACGCCACACTCAACCGCCAACCCAACGCTACCAAGCTTCTTTGATCCAACCCAGACACCCCTGTTACGGGAATCCCGCCCCGCTTTGACTCCACTTACCGTAGCGGTTCGGATCATCACTTCTTCCAAAAGACCGACCAGTTCGACAACCTCAATTCCACTTGTCTCAAGGTCAATTACGGTATACATGACCACTTGGCCAGGTCCATGGTAGGTAATCGAACCGCCTCTGTTTGTAGCTACCACTGAGATTGCCGCTCTTTTCAGCAAACCTTCAGATACTTTTATAAATTCTCTTCCGCCCCTTCTGCCAAGCGTAAAAACTGGAGGATGCTGGAGAAAAAGGAACACATCATAACAGAGGGCGCCGTTAACTCTGGCGCATACCAATTTCCGCTGAAGCTCGAGCGCTTCACTATAATCTGTCTCCGCTAGATCGAGACAAAGCACCTTAGGTTTTTTCCCAGTTCGAACATCCATTTATTGATCCATTTGAAAAAATCCACCGACCAATGATCACAGCAAAGATCCGCAACTGCCAATGCAGGCAAGTTGTAATTTTTAGTCAAAAAAATCAGGGCCTTTTTATGTAATCGAATATACCCAAATTTTTCAGTTTGACGTCGCCCGCATTAGCCCTTCAATACGGAAGTCTGGTCATAGCGCAGGCCACAGGATTTAAACGCAGGCCGTAAGTACAAGAAGCAAACGTTGGTATCGGACTTGGATCGCATAATAAAAAACTGGTGTCTATCCTGACGCATAAAGGCTCACGAAGTCGATTTAACCGCGGCCCATGAGGTATGTGGAGCAACCCGCTATAATTAAATACCCAACTCACCCTCCCTCTACCTCATGGACCTTGTTATCTGCAACATTGATAAACGTGGGGATGGTTTATCCCATCAGGGAACCGCCGTTGACCCTAATTCGGGTGCCAGTGATGTAGTCAGATTCACTTGATGCCAAAAACAGAACGGCATCGGCAACATCTTTTGGGTTACCGTGTACGCCGGGTTTACCATTGCGGTTCAAGGGTATATCAGCCTGCAGACGCTCCAACTGTTCCGGCCCGTAGGCTTGGTGAATTTCTGTGATAATAATACCCGGACAGACAGCATTGACGGTAATCCCATAGGCAGCCACCGATTGGGCCACAGACATAGTCAGCCCCAATACGCCGGCCTTTGATGAGGAGTAGCCTGCGCTAGTAATAGGACGCCCCAGTTCGCCAGCCATAGAGGCAATGTTAACGATTTTCCCAGCACGGTTGTCCATCATGTGTTTTAGCACCGACTTTGTGCAATAATAGGTTCCAGTAAGATTGATGTTTATTTCCTTTAGCCACTGTTCGTCGTCTAAATCGAGTAATGTGGGAGCTGAGGAAACAATTCCGGCATTATTGACCAACACATCAATCCGTCCGAACATTTCCATCACAGCTTTCGCAGCAGTGTAAACTTGGTCGCGTTGAGTCACATCCACCTGATAAAATGCTGTTTGGGTATTAGTTTGCCGAGCAATTTGGTCCGCCGCTGCCTGAGCGCGTTCATACAACAAATCGTAGAGGGCAATATTGGCCCCTTCTTCAGCCAGCCTCGTGGCAATAGCCAGTCCCAAGCCACGCGCGCCACCTGTTACAATTGCTGTCTTATTATGCATTCTGCTCATATACACCACCTTTAAATAATTAAGGTTTGGACGGAAATACGTGACACCGAAGCTTTTCGCCTTCGAGGAGTTTTTTGAAACAGAGAGTATCCGACACACAGCGTGAAGGGTTAAGATCGCCCGCTTCCCAACGCTGAATTAGATCGGGTTCGGTGATAAAAGGGCGGGACATGGAAATATAGTCAGCGATCTGATCACTGACTAACCGGCAGGCGACATCCAAAGACCGAATGCCGCCTACCAATATCAAGGGGATGGATATCTTGGATTTGTAGCGAACCGCTGAAGCTTTGTACCACGCCTCCTGGTCTGGTCGTATTTTACCGTTGCGAACTGGGGCAAACCGAGCAAGCCCTCTATAGGAATTACCGCCGCTCATTTCAATTGCATCCACGGTGCCTTCAACTTCCAGCTTTTGGGACACTTTCAGCATCTCTTCTATAGTAAACCCGTTTTCTAAATAATCCTCCGAGTTAATTTTCAACATTACAGGGTAGTCAGAGCCAACTTTGTTACGAATGCTTTGCAGCGTCTCATATAAAAACCGAGCCCTTTGATCCAACTGGCCACCGTACGCGTCGGCACGCCGGTTAAATATGGGGGCTAAAAACTGGTTAAAAAGATAGCCGTGCCCCCCATGAACCTGGACGCCGTCAAAGCCAGCACGTTGGGCGCGCCGTGCGGCCTTACCGAACGCCTCAACCAAGTCTTGGATTTCGACAACTGTCAAAGCACGCGCAATCGGTTGGGGCCCTTCTTCATAGATTTCAGTGGGACCGACCGGTAGGATTTTAGTTAGTTGGGAATCTGCTCGGAACCCGGCATGGGCTAGCTGAAGGAAAATTTTACCCCCAGCTTTGTGCACAACCTGGGTCATTTCACTTAAGTTTTCAATGTACTGATCCTGCGTGATCGCCAGTTGGTGATGGTGTGCCTGTCCTTCGTTCGACACGTAAGCGTGCCCTGTAATGATTAGTCCCACCTTCCCTTCAGCCAGCCGTCGCATCAGATCGATCAGTTCGTCGGTGACATACCCCTGAGAGTCGGCCATACCTTCCCAAGTGGCTGAACGGACAAAACGATTTCGCAAAGTCACGGACCCAAGACTAACAGGATCAAAAATATTAATCATATTCTCTCCTTGTGTCGCTGAAATGGTCGCCTCTACAAATGCAAAGGATGGCCTCCCGCAGCCAGCGCTGACTCCATAACAGTTTCGCTCAGTGTGGGATGGGCGTGGATGGTTTCACCAAGCTCCTGAAGAGTGACCTCAAGATTCAGACCCAGTACAGCCTCGGCGATCAATTCCGTGGCATGCGGACCCAGCATATGCACCCCCAACACTTCCTCAGTATCTGCTGCAGCTACGATTTTAACCAGCCCTTGGGTGGCGCCTAGAATTTTGGCCTTCCCGCTGGCCGAAAAGGGAAAATCGGCAGTGCACACTCGTGGATATTGTTGGTTGGCTTCACTTTCGGTGAGGCCTACGGATGCGACCTCTGGCGCGGTCCAGATACACCGTGGGATCGCCTTGTAATCCATGGTGGCAGAACGGCCAATGGCATTGCGACTAGCACATCGGCCCTCGGCCATGGCTTTGTGAGCCAACATCAACCCTCCCACTGCGTCTCCGATAGCATAAATACCGGGCACATTGGTGCGCATGCCATTGTCAACAACAATGCGCCCCTGATCCGTTTGGATGCCAAGTTGTTCGAGCCCAAGATTGTTCAGATAAGGTTTTCGTCCGGTGGCCACTAATGCTTTTTCTGCTTCCAGGGTCAGTTCATTGGCCCCGTGCCGGATGCGTACCACGATTTGGCCGTTAGCGCCGGTTAGAATCTGCTCGACGGTGGTCCCAGTATACACTGAGATCCCTTGCCGGCGCGTAACTTTTTCCAGGGCCGTCGATACCGCGGGATCTTCAGCCGGAAGGAGCTGTTGCAGCATTTCAATTACAGACACCTCGACATTCAAGCGCCTGTAGATGTGGGCAAATTCCAGCCCAATCACACCGCCGCCGATGATAATGATACTTTGCGGCAGGCGATCGAGTTCCAGGGCCTGATCGCTATTGATCACATTGGCCAAATCGGCTCCGGGTACAGGAATGCGGCCCGGAACCGATCCCGTGGCGATAATGATGTGATCGGCCGTGATTTCTCCGGAACGTGGTCCCGATAACCGTACCTGACCGGGGGCGACAATGGTGGCAGTGGCTTCGATGACTGTAATTTTGTTTTTTTTCATCAGGTAGGCCACGCCGTTCCGCAGCTGTTCGACAACACGGTTTTTGCGGGCAGCCATTTGTTTGTAGTCGAATCTGATTTCGCGCACCGAAATACCGTATTCTTCGGCCCGAGTCATTTCATCATAAAGCTGAGCACTGCGAATCAAAGCTTTGGTGGGGACGCAGCCTTGGTTGACACACGTGCCCCCCAACGCCATTTTTTCTACTATGGTGACAGCAGCCCCCTCCCGGGCTGCTTCAATGGCGGCCACATATCCTCCCGGTCCCCCTCCGATGACAACGACAGCAGGCTGTTTGTTGGTTTTAGCAGGCATATTGGCTCCTAAATCATCAGCAGCGGGCGTTCAATCAACTGGACGATACGCTGCAAAAAACGGCTGCCCAAACCGCCGTCCAGTACCCGGTGGTCAATGGAGAGGGTCATGTTGAGCATAGGGCGAATAACGATCTCCGCTCCCGCGGCGACTGGCTGATCCTTGATCTGGCCTAGTCCTAAAATGCAACTTTCGGGTGGGTTAATTATGGGGTTAAACTGGTCAATGCCGAACATCCCCAAGTTGGATATGGTCAGACTGCCACTTTTCATCTCCGACGGCAGCAGTTTACCGGCGCGCGCCCGTTGGACCAAGTCCTCCCGCTGCTGGGCGATTTTGGCCAACGATTGTACATTGGCCTGTTTCAAAACCGGCACCACCAGACCATTTTCCACATTGACGGCAATCCCTATGTTGATAGCTGCATGTACACCCAGGTTGTCCTGGTTCCAGAAAGTATTGATGGAGGGATTGTCCTCGACCGCGCGAGCAACAATCTTGACAAACAAATCTGTGAAGGTCAGGCGAATGCCGGTCTGCTCTAAAATAGTTGGCAGCAGCTCCTGGCGCAGGTCCTTGAGGGCGGTCATGTCCGTCGCCACCGTCAGAAAGAAATGGGGCGCCGATTGAAAACTGGCCGTCATGCGGCGGGCAATGGTCTTGCGCATACTACTTAATGGCACTACGGTTTCAAATAGTGGCTCATCCAATGGTTTTTCCGGGGGTGCATCTGGTGGCCCTGCAGATGAACGGGCTTCTTGTACTTCCAGATATTTTTCCACATCTTGGCGCTTGATGCGCCCAGATGGTCCGGATCCAACAACCAAGGAAAGATCCAGGGATTTTTCGCGCGCGAGTTTTTTAGCCAGGGGCGTCGCTCGAATGCGGGCTTCACCACCAGCGGTCGGGGAGGTGCTCACAGCGACTGTCGCCGCAACAGCCGGTGCCTCTGCCGGCTCCGAAGACGGCTTTTGGCTCTGGGGGCTTAGTGAAACCTCATCAGAAACTGGCATGGCTTCCCCTTCGGCCAGCACATAAGCAACAACCTTTCCGACAGGCACCACATCCCCGACAGCTGCCAAGTGGGGACTCAAAATTCCAGCCGCAGGTGATTCGACCTCCCAGGTAACTTTCTCTGTTTCAATCACAAAGAGCGTCATCCCCTTTATGACATCAGCTCCCTCCTGGACCTGCCATTCCAATATTTTGCCTTCCGTCATTGCCTCATCGATTTTTGGCATAATTACTTCAACAGCCATAGCAAACCTCCCGCAAAAAGAGCGCGGTGCACTCCCAAGAACTATTGCATTAGACCGCGCGCGGCGTTTATGATGTCGTTGGCGTTGGGCAGCACAAAGTCTTCCATGCGCATGCCAAAAGGAATCGGCGCATCAAGCGCACCGATCCGTTTGATGGGTGCATCCAAATAATCAATCGCCTCATCGGCAACAATAGCCGCAATCTCAGCGCCGAAACCGTAACTTTTGTATGCTTCATGCACGATCAGCAGCCGCCCAGTTTTGGCGACTGATTCCAGAATCGGTGCTTTGTCCAGGGGCTTGATAGTCATGGGGTCAATTATTTCCAGTTCAATATTTTCCTGGGATAGTTGCTCTGCAGCCTGCAACGCGTACTGTACACTGCGCGACAAAGCCACAACGGTGATGTCCTTTCCAGGCCGCTTGATGTCGCTTTGACACAAAGGTGTCAGATAGTCATCTTCCGGCACCGGACCCTTCAAACCATACATGCCTTTATGCTCAATAAAGACAACGGGGTTTTCTTCCCGAATGGCCGATTTCAGGAGGCCTTTGGCATCTCGGGGTGTGGCCGGCAGTACCACGATCAGACCCGGAATATGAGCAAACATAGTTTCCAGGCATTGGGAATGCTGAGGCCCAGCGGATACCCCCCCCCCCTCCTGGGTCCGGAAAACTACCGGTAGGCGCAGCCTTCCACCACTCATAAAGCGCATCTTGGCGGCGGTATTGATAATTAAATCCGCCGAAAGCGTCATAAAATCGATATACATGATTTCAGCGACAGGACGCATTCCGACCATAGCGGCACCGATCGCCGCCCCGGCGATTGCGGCTTCCGAAAGGGGAGTATCCAGGATGCGTTCCGGGCCGAACTCATCCACCAGTCCCAGGGTGACCTTGTAGGAGCCGCCGAACACACCGATGTCTTCCCCCAACTGAAAAACATTGGCATCTCGGTGCATCTCTTCGCGCATGGCTTCCCGGACGGCTTCTCGATAGGTAATCTCGCGCATACCTGTTTCCTCCTAGACCTTTTGAAGGGACTCAACGTGACGGTTGTAGTATACAAAGTCTTGCAAAACCTCTTGGGGATCAATTTCTGGGCTAGCCAGTGCCAGCCGCACCGCTTCGTCCAGCTCCGCTGCCAGCTCGACGTCGATCTGGCGATCCTGTTCTTCGTTGATCAGTCCCTTATCCCGCAGCGTGGTATACAATCGGCCAATAGGGTCTTTTTCTGGGCTTTTCCAGGCTTCGATTTCTTCTTTGGGTCGATATGAGGTGCCCGGATCACCCATATGGTGTCCGTGAATGCGGTAGGTGACCGCTTCCAAGATAATCGGTCCCGCGCCATTACGAATTTTGGGAACCAGTTGAGACGCGATCTTTGCAACTGATAGAGCGTCGTTACCATCCACGCTGTATCCTTTCAGGCCATAGCCTTTGGCGCGTTCAGCTAGATTCTTGAGTTTTCCGCCCCAGTAAGTCCAGTGGGTGCTCTCCTCATACTGATTGTTGACAATCACAAACAGAACCGGCAAATCAAACGTCGCGGCAAAAGTCACCCCTTCGTGGAATGCGCCGGTACAGGTAGCCCCGTCCCCCAAGTAACATACTGTGATGCGGTTGTTTTTCTGCATCTTGCAACCCAGAGCCACGCCGCTGGCTAGCGGCACGCCGCTACCCACAATGCCGGTAGCCCCCAAGATGTTCAGGTCTAACGCCGCAATGTGCATGGACCCGGCCACTCCTTTGCAGTAGCCAGTCCGCTTGGCGTAGAGTTCCGCAAAGGTTTCAATAAAGCCGGCTCCGCGCGCTATAATATCGCTGTGACCGCGATGGGCGGTTAAAATATAATCGTCCTGCGCCAGAAAAGGACTGATGCCGCACGGGATGGCTTCGGCGCCGATAGAAGAATGAATGAATCCGGGCATACCTTTGCGCAGCTCCACAATTGCGCGTTCTTCAAAGGCTCTGCATCTTTTCATCATTAAGTAAATGGCATAAACTTGCTCATTGCTCAGTATCATGATCTCCCCCAATCGTTCACGGGCTGAGTTGTAATGGGATAGCGGCACCCAGCTCAGGCCATCAGCAGTCCGCCGTTGACATCCAGCACGCACCCGGTAATGAAGTTGGAAGCAGGTGAAGCCAAAAATACGACCGGTTCGGCAATGTCTTCCGGGCGTCCCAAGCGACCCAGTGGGATCATGCTGTCCTGGATTGAAGATTCATGAACGGTCATTTCGGTAACAACGGGCCCGGGGGCGATACCGTTTACTAAGATGCCGTGCTTAGCCCCGTTTTTGGCCGCCCACCGCACAAACCCATGAACACCTCCTTTAGAGGCACAGTAATGCGGCCCTGCAAACAGGCCACCGATTTTCCCGGCAATCGAACCGATACAAACAATCTTGCCGGTCCCCTGCCTTCGCATGTGCGGCCACACCGCCCGGGTCATCAAAAACGTACTTTTCAGGTTGGTGTCGATCAGGCAGTCCCATTCTTCCTCGGTGTAAGCCTCCAGTTCTCGACCGTAGGAACCGACGATCGCGGCGTTGTTAATCAGAATGTCAATACGCCCAAATTGCTCGACCAGTTCCGCCACAACTTTTTCAATATGCTCCGACATGGTCAAATCGCACTGTTGTGGCAAGGGTGGGGCACCGGTATCCATCAGCCTACAGGTGTCCTCAAGCGAAGCGATGTCTACCGGCACCACGCGTGCGCCCTCACGTTGTAATGCGATTGAAATAGCGCGACCGATCCCGCGTGCGGCGCCTGTAACAATTGCGATTTTTTCTGTTAATTTAGATGGCTCACTTATTCCGGGAATCAATTTAAGTTCTCCTTTTTTGGGGTGTTGTCAGTTCATCATACCGGGGAGATAAGTCAAAACATCCGGCCAAAAAAAACAAATAAGAATGCAAATCACCATAATATAGATAAAGGGCAAGGTGCCTCGGTAAATTTCGGCCATGGTGACATCCCGCGTCCTCTCGTTGCTAGACACGATACCCTTCATGTAAAAAAGGTTGACACCGAAAGGTGGAGTAATAAATCCGGAGACGGTGGTGATCACAAACAGCAGCATGAACCACAGAGGCTCAATTCCCAGGTTGATCATCACCGGCACAAAAATCGGAATGCAGATCATGCAGATGGCAATTCCGTCGATCACCATACCCAGAAAAAAGGTGATCAGCAGCATCACCAGAATGGCGCCGTTGACCCCGAAGGGTAGCTGAGACAAAACTTCGCTGACCAGCGAGCTAGTGCCCGTGCAGGTGATTAAGGCCGAGTAGCAGCCGCCGCCAATCAAAAGCCACATGATCATGCAAGTCACTCGAACCGAGCTGCGAAGAGATTCGAAAACCTTGGAGACTGAAAGCTGCTTCTGTGCAGCGGCAATGATGATGGCAGCCAGTGCACCGAAGCCGGCTGCCTCGGTAGGTGTAAAGACGCCAATATAGATACCGCCCATTAGAAATACGATCATCAAAAAAGGTAGGATCACATACCTGACTACAAGCAATTTTTCTTTCAAAGAACCTTGTTCATGTCTCGGCAAGGCTGGGCCGTAGTTACTATTTAACCTGCAGCGGATAGCAATGTAAATGCACCAGCTAGTGGCAATTAGCAGACCTGGAATAACCCCCCCCAGAAAAAGGCGGCCGACGGACAGCTGGGCATAGCCGCCAACCACAATCATCAAAACGCTGGGCGGAATAATTCCTCCCAAGGCTCCGCCTGCGGTGATAGCTCCAAGGACCATTGGACGATTGTAGCCCTTTTTAAGCATTTCCGGCATGGCGATCAGTCCCATGGTAATTGTTCCCGTAGCCCCAACCCCGCTGAGGGCGCCAATAATTGCGCAGATGATAATCGTGCCGATGGCCAGCCCGCCTTTTAAGGAACCCATCCACATGTGCATTGCGCGATACAACTGGGTGGCAATCCCCGACTGTTGGAAGACAACCGCCATCAACACAAATAGAGGGATGGAGATAAAAATTTCGGTGGAGATCTGCGAAAAGGCTGAACCTACGACCATGTACAAACCGTTGGGTCCCATAAAAACCAGCATCAATATGGCCGACAAACCCGTTAGAACAAAAGCTACAGGTACACCCGAAAAAATAAAAATCAGAAGGGAGAAAACGATAATCGATGCCACCATCCAAATTTCCATGATTCACCCCCCCCTTTTTTTATTTCCCAGTGCTATTTCCCGGAGCTTTGGTAATGCATTTGATCGTTTCCGACAGCCCTTGCAAAAAGAGTAATAATGCGCCGACAGGAACAAATGCTTTCATATAGTAATATGGTGGCGCCCATACGGAGGCTACCGTTTCGCGAATCCCAAATGACATCCAAGCCAGATCCCAGCCATAAACTATTAAAACACCGGCGCTGATCAGGATAAATATCGGTGCCAGTAAATCCAGGATGTATTTGGTTTTTTCGGAACACTTAGCGGTAATTACGTCGACCTTAACATGTCCATCGGTGAGCAGAGTGTAGCCACCTCCGAGCATGACGATCGCTGCAAAAATTTGAATATTTAAATCCCAGGCCCATATAGTTGGCTTCTTAAACACATAGCGCATTACAACCTCGTAAGCAGCTATCACGACCAGTGGAATCATCAATAAGCTGATGAGTCGACCGACCCATTCGTTGATCGCGTCGATGATTTTGACAATGGTGCGCATTTCTGCCCCCCCTTTAAACCAGATCTGATCGGAGCGCTTATGCAAAGCGCTCCAATCAGTTCTAGTGCGAATCATTCGATGGGTCGACCTAGGTCCACCATTTGTTGTTTAAGTATATCAACACCTTTTTTCATGCGGGGACTTTTTGCCGCCAGTTCGTCCCAAATAGGATTCACCAAGCGTCGCATTTTAACAAGCTCTTCTTCAGGTAACCATGAGATCTGTGTTGTTTTCATGGCCAGTGATTTATTCATCGAATTTTTGCAGTGGGTAATGTATTGATTGCTCAAATCGGAAACGATGTAGCGAGTGCCGACTTCCACGACATTGCGAATATCTGCCGGCAGCTTTTTTAGTGATTCCTGGCTGATCACCACCCCTAAAGAGATTTGCGCCGCAGTAGGTAATGTATAATATTTAACCACCTCGTGTAATTTTACATCCTGCAGGCCGGTTGCACCATAGATGGCCCCGTCAATAGTGCCCAGTTTCATGGCCATGTACATCTCGGCCGGGTGCACGGTGGTAACGGCTGCTCCCAGACTTTGAACATATTTGCCGTAGACCCCTACCGCCCGAATTTTTTTGCCTTTAAAATCATTTAGACTGGTCACCGGGAAATTAGTATTAAAATGGTAGAAATTGTCAGCAGCGCAAGGATACCATTTTAAATTGTGTTCAGCATAGGCTTCCTGAATAATCTCATAAAGCCCCCGGTTCCACATGGCATCCCATACCTCATCCCAGGTCTGGTGCCCCAAGGGTAGCCCGATTTCCAAATCGGTTTCAGGAATCATACCGGTATAGAATCCACCGTAGGTCACAGCGGCATCAAAAGCGCCACGTTCCATGTATTGGAGAATTTGTGAAGTGGGACACATTGCATTGGGGGGGAAAATTTCAATTTTAAGGCGACCGTTGGTCATTTTTTCTATGACTTCAGCCCAAGAGAAGGCAATGTTGGCACCGGCATTGCCAAAAGGATGGGTCACTTGCATCTTCCATTTGGTAACCTTGTCATCAGCGGAAACTGCGGCGCTAAAACTTATCGAAGCAAACACGAACGCACACATCCATATAACCAGTTTTTTGCGCATTTCTGGACCCCTTTCTTTGTTTTTTAGCAAAAAAACAATTTATGATTCCAAAATATTCAATCCATTCTCTACTTCGGTGTTAAAAAACATTGCTCTCCTTTCTGGTTTAGGGTTATCTTCTTTGCCTCTCATGAGCCATTAATAACGGCAGCGTTAACACTCAGCATTGTAACGGGCTCATTATTTAAGGCTTCCATGTTATGGGAAATTTTGGAGTCAATGTAAAAGCATTCCCCGGCTTTGAATGTGTAAGCGGTGTCACCGTAAAGGAACTTCAATGTGCCGGTTAACACATAGTTGAACTCCTCGCCTTTATGGACGAAAGCTTGTGTGTTTTTCTTTCCCGGCAATACAGTGATCAGATAAGGATCCATGATTTTCCTGCTAATCTGACGGGCCAAAGGGATGTAGCTATAGGCGCTGAACACTTCATCATTTGCCTCAAGCTGTGCTTTAATGTCTTTTTCGTACATAGGCACAATCATGGCCTTCATGATCGCTTCATCATCTTCAAATAAAATTCCAACCTTTACACCTAGCGCATCAGCAATTTTGGCCAATGTGGCCACTGCAGGCACTTTTTTCCCGTTTTCAAGCAGTGAAATATAACTTCGCGCTAAGCCGGAGCGTGCAGCGAGGGTTTGTTGATTTAGTCCCTTGCTCTGACGTATCAATTTAATTCGCTTAGCAATATCATTCGAAAGTCTGTTCATACTGCCTCCAGCAGTGCTCAAGGTTCGGTTTAATCAAAACCCGGTAACTTTAAAAGTTACTAAATTCGGCTTCAGCGATCCCTATAATGGCCAAAAAATACTCATAAAATCCTGATAGCACTATTATTCGAATCAAACAAAAAACCAATTTGGTAATTAATTCAGTTTTTTACAATCTTGATAGGCAAATCATTACAATATTTTTCATGTTTACCCATGGTAACATTTTTTGTCAAGAAATAATATTTATTTAAAAAATATAAATAAAATATCTTTTCATATTTGGGATTTATAGGCACAACGAGCAGGAGTTGTCGGAAGGGTGATGTGTTCCAGGTCCCGGACATCGGGTAATCAATGCTACGGGCACTCCTGCTCAGCAGGAGACGGTCATCGTCCACCAGACCAAGGTGTTTGCCGGCGCCACGATGGAATTTCAAGGGGCATGGACCGTCGATCCCAAGTACGGCCGGCAGTTCAGGGCCACGGTGGCGGTGGAAAGGAAGCCGGCTTCGGCGGCGGCCCTGGAAAAATATCTCGGCTCGGGCCTGATCAAGGGGGTCGGGCCAAAGACGGCCACGAAAATCGTTCGGCACTTCAAGGAAAAGACCCTCGACGTCTTCGAGGAAGAGATCCAGCGGCTCGTCGAGGTGCCGGGGATCGCCGAAAAGAAGCTGCGCATGGTCAGCGAGGCCTGGACCGAGCACCGCGCCATCCGGGAAGTGATGATGTTCTTGCAGTCCCACGGCATCAGCACCCTCTTTGCCGTACGGATCTACAAGCAATACGGCGACAACGCCATCGACACCGTCACCGAGGACCCCTATCGGCTGGCCAACGACATCCACGGCATCGGCTTCTTTTCCGCCGACAAGGTCGCCCTGAGCATCGGCCTGGAAAAGGACAGCCCCCGGCGCATCATGGCCGGCATCCGGCACGTGCTGGCCGCCAGCCGGGAGTTCGGCCACTGCTACCTCACCGCGGCCCAGATCGAGGCCCAGACCCGGGAGCTGATCGGGCTGGACGTGAGCGATCGCTTGCCGCTGTTTCTGGAGCAGATGGAGCAGGAGGGGCTGCTCAAGGTCCGCGAAATCGCATCTGCGGACGGCGGTACAGCCCTTTGCTACTACGCCAAGTCCCTCTACTTCGACGAACTTTACGTGGCCAAACGGCTGTCCGAGCGCGGCAACGTTCCAACCGTGGACACCGCCCGGGTCGATCGCTGGCTGGAACTGTTCAGTCGGGCCAGAAATTTCACCCTGGGAGAAGAGCAGTTGGCAGCCGTGAAGGAAATCGTCGGGGAAAAGATCTCGATTCTCACCGGTGGCCCCGGATCCGGCAAGACGACCGCCACCCTGGTGCTCGTCCGGCTGCTGGAAGCCATGGGCCGCAAGGTCATCCTGGCCGCCCCCACCGGCCGGGCCGCGCAACGAATGATGGACGTGATCGGGCGGGAGGCCAAGACGATCCACCGGCTGCTGGAATGGAAGGGCGGACAGTTCAGCCGCAATGAGGAAAATCCCCTGGAGGTCGGGTTTCTCATCGTCGACGAATCCTCCATGCTCGACATCAGCCTGACCGCCTCCTTGCTCAAAGCCGTCCCCGCGCACAGCCAGGTGCTCTTCATCGGAGATGCGGACCAGCTGCCTTCCGTCGGCGCCGGTAACGTGCTGCGGGACATGATTGCATCCGGCGCCATTCCCTGCTTCCCGCTGTCGAAAATCTTTCGCCAGGCCGAGGCGTCCAGCATCATCCGCTACGCCTATCAGATCAACAGCGGCGAGCTGCCCCATGTCGACTCGCCGTTCAAGAAGCCGGAGGTGTGGGAAAACGGCACGGACTGCTTTTTCATGGACGCCGACGAAGCCACCCGGGCCCAGCTCGGCTTCATCGCCCGGGTCAAGCGGCATTTCGAAAACCAACCTCCCCCTGCCGCAAGCGAGCCTTACGGAGATGCCAACCCTTACGAATTCAGGGTGAGCGA
>DCWA01000039.1:37049-63010 GCA_002327445.1 Desulfobacteraceae bacterium UBA2174
AGCAGGGAAAGGCCCAGATCCAGATTGGAGAGCGGATTCTGAGGACTGGGGACCGGGTGATCCACCGGCGCAACAATTACGACCTGGGGGTTTTCAACGGCGACATCGGGACCATCCAGGAGATCGACAACGAGGAGCTGACCCTGTCTGTGAGTTTTTTCCCGGACGGGCGGATCGTCGCCTACAAACGCGATGACATCACCGACCTCGACCTGGCCTATGCCATCACCATCCACAAGTCCCAGGGCAGCGAGTTCGAGGCGGTGATCATCCCGGTGTTGACCCAGCACTTCAAGATGCTCTTCCGCAATCTGATCTATACTGCCCTGACCCGGGCCAAACGGCTGGCGGTGCTGGTCGGGACGCGCAAGGCGCTGGCCCTGTCGGTAAAGAACCAGGATACCAGCAGCCGGCAGACGGCGTTGCAGGAACTGCTTCGTCTATGACCGGCATCTGGCTCCTTATTGGCTCGGCGGCAAATTACCGTTATCGGTTTTTGCCTTTTCGAAGCACGGCAGTGTAGGCGTTTTGTTCGATGCCAAGTCGACCGCATCCCCAACAGAAAAGCCACCACGGGCCAGGGTTTCGGCTTTGGAGTGGATCTCCTCTGCACTCAGGTTCGGATACATCAGTTCGAGTAAATCTATCCAGTGATCATACATTTTCTGGAAACCGCTGCCGCCCAGCAGGTTTTCCACCTTGTCGATCCGGTGCTTTAAACTCATAATCTTTCCTTTCCGGCAACTTGGGCCTCCAACGCCGTGAGTCGTTTCTCCAACTCGCCAGCCTCGATTACGCGGGCAAGAATATTTGCCAGGAAGCCGATTTTTCCTGCCTTTTGGGCGTCGATTTGATCCGCGCAAAGCAAATTGGTGGTATCGGCCAATAGCCGCCGAACATCGTCCATGGTTTTCAGTCGTCTTTTGGCCATGGGGGCCTCCATTGATTTCCTTTGTATTTAGTTAGTTATGCTGAAATTTAGTGACAAAAAGAAACATCAAACCGGGCTTTTGGGACGAAAAACCGGCGATAACACCCGTTGGCCTGCTCCCCGTGGAGGTCGGGATTTCAAAATTTCCCGGTGCAGGCGGCCGCCCCTCGGGATTGCTACGAGCATTCCGTCATTGGGTGGCCTGGATGCCCGTGCTTTTTCCAGCACCTCGTCCCAGTCCAGCCGTTCGGGGTCGTAGGTGACGATCATTTTTCGCTCCCCACCCGGCATAACGTCCGCAACGGGCATCTACCACCCGGCAGCGGCAATGTCCCTTCCGCCATCATGCGATGAAAGAGGCGTGCCTCGAATCGACAACCCTTCGGAATCGGGGCTCCGACTCGCAAGGGGCAGCCTTTGGGCAAATCCGCCGGCCTCGGTGGATATGGAGGGAGGCCGAACATCCCACCTGGCAGAGCTTCCGCGTCTCCATCGACCGCCAACCGGTTCAAAATGTTTCGCGCCATAAGCCCATCGCCCCCTACGGCTTCGACGATCTCAGCCTCGGTACAAGGTCGCTGCTGGTCGGCGATGTACTTGAGCATTTCGTCCGCCCTGTCGATAGCCGTCGGGGTGGGTATGCCCTGGTAGATCGCCGCGTCGGTGAAAGGGGGTCCGTCGTCGGTGTTGATGTCCACCGCAGACGGAGCCTTTTTTTCTGAAAAGTGCCTCCTGCCCCTACTGTCAAAACTGTCAAAAGGGGGTTTTGGCAGTTTTGACAGTGTACCCAGGTGGGTGTTTTCAGATTTTAATTGCTCAAGGTAGCTCATCGCATCCCCTCCGTTTTGGGGTTAAGGCGATACTCGAATGTCGGCCGACCGTCGGTGTTTTTGCGGTTTTCGATCAACCAATCACGTTCCACCAGAAGCTTGACACCAGCCTTGACGGTTTCCATATCGGTCAACCCTGCCCATTGGGGACGGTAGATGTCCCGCACTGTCAAAACTGCCGAAAGTGCCCCTTTTCGGATCTTGGCGATTATCGCTCGCGCCGTAGCCGCGTCAGGGGCCGCCACGCTCGCATACAGTCGCCGGGCATGGGTTTCCAGGTACTCGGCCCAGCCCAGCGCCCGAAGTACAGCAGATCGCGCCACAGGACCGCTTGCGCCCTCGGCAAGGTGGCAGATCAGCGCCAGGCCGGGCACCAGCTTCCGATACTTGGCCAGGTGGCTTTCCATCGCGGGGTGAAGGTCGCCAGACCGTAACCGGGTTTCCAGGTCTTGGCGCCAGCCTCGGAAAAGATCCAGGCCGGCAGGGTCGAATCTCAGGTAGGGGATGCCTTCGGGGCCGCCGTCAGGGTCGGTGTCAACCTTGGCGCCGATGGTAAAGGGGTCCAGACGGGCCAGCTGGTCAAATACTCGGTGGGCTTCGCGTTTCGCGTCGTTGTCGGGCCATCGGTCCACGTCCCGCCAGCCGCTTGAAATGTCCGGCCAGACGGCCAGCCCGAACCGTTGCAGCAGGCCGTCGTCGCCGGCGCCGGTGATCGCGCCCTTGACGTATGATCCGATCCGCGCCGGTTGTGTACTGCCCAGGAGCGAAAGGCAAACCGCAGGGATGTGAAGGTGCATCCCACGGGTGATCCGGTCTAAGGTGTACGGGCTATCACCGTTCCAGCCGGTCAGATAAAATCCACGGGCTTCGCTGTTTTCCTCTTGGTCCAAGGATCGCAACAACGAAACAAGCTCATCCCGAAACACCAGCAAACCGTTGGGATTCTGCCGGTGAAGCTCGCCCAGGGCCGCCGCCGTGGTGTCATTCGCCATGTAGCGCCGTATGGTCGGCGGCTCGGTCGTTTCAACGTCCAGTATCCTGGAAAGATCCGCGGCTGGATCTTTCTTCAGAGCCGCTCTCGCCGCTTTTTCGAGCGCTTCGGCTCGTAGTTTTTCCGCAATTTTGGTGCGCTCGTAGTCAGCCGTCTCGGCCTGGTATTGTTCAACAGCCAGGGCCGCCAGACGCTTGACAGGGGCCAAGGCTGCTTCCATTGCTGGGGACTTCAGCACGCCGGGCCGCCCGATCAGCAACGACCATTGATTGGCGGTAACGGTCCAATCGGTTGACGCTTGGGGCCGAATACCCACCCGCCGGCCTATGACAGCTCCCAAGGCCGCCACGATTGCCACGGCCACGAAGTCTGGGGGACATTGCATCCGCTCCACAATGTCAGCCGTCCAGGGCCGCAGTGTTTCTGGTAACAGAGCCATTTCGAATGCCGTCACGGGTGGCAGTCCGTCCGGCAGGGGCATGGGGTCCGGGTAGGTTTCCCCGGCCTCGGTGGCGCGCTCCACAGGCCGGGCCGCCTCGATGATTCGCTTGACGGCCTCAATGCCTTCAGCCTGGTGTAAGTCATTGAAGTCGCCCACCGGCGGTATCGCCAGCAGACCGTTTACAGCCTCGGCAGCAGACCGGGCCGCCTCAACGCCGGGGTTTTTCCCGGTGCGGCCCTCGGTTTCGGTGTCATTGTCGGCCGCCAGAACGATTTGCCGGGCTGGATAGCGGGTCCGGGCCATCGTTGCCACGGCACCAAGGTTTCCGGCACTGAATGCGATCAGTACCGTCCGCCCGGTGGCCTCAAAGATAGAAAGGCCGGTTGCGACGCCTTCGACAAAGTACAACGGGCCATCCTCGCCCTTTGGGCCTATGACGAAATATCCGTCCTTTGTTTGACATCCAGGCGCAAACCGTTTCGATCCGTCCGGGGTGATTCGCTGATAACTCATCGGCTTGGCATCGACGCCCAAAACCGGGACGATCAGATCTAGGCCATCCGCCAGCAGGCCGGCCCCGGCCTTGACACCCTTTCTGGCCAGGTAAGCATTAGCATCCGTCGCCGGGGGCAGCGAGCCAAGGTAGATGCGGGCTTTTCTGATAGCCGCCGCTTGGACATCGCCCTCGTCTTTTTCCCTTTTTTGTCCTGCCAGCTTTGTCCCGAGGTCGCCCATGGGGACATTCGACTCGTCGTCGATGATGTTCAAGCCGGCCTCTTCCGCGAGGGCTTGCAAAATTTTTGGGAAACTGGTTTTTGGATCCAGCCCATTTGCAAGGCCGAAAAATGTAAAAATGTCTCCCTTGGCGCCACAGCCCCGGCAGATGAACTGCCCGGATTCCGAGTTGAAATTCAGGCTGGGTTCATGGTCGTCGTGAAACGGGCAGCGGGCCAGAAACTCATGCCCGTTGATTTTTCGGACCTGCTCCAGCCGGGGGGTGTAGAACTGCTCGAACTTACCTCTGAAGTGTCTCAGGATTGCGTCCTTCATTTCACAGAGCCCTCAGGTGAAGAGTCCAAAAGGCAAGGGACACCATCCGTTTGGGCAGCAGCCCTCGGTTGAACCCCGCTTATCAGCTTCAGTTTGAATATCCTGCGCATTTCGACCTCAAGCCATGTCTGAAAAGTCGTCTTCACTGCGGCCAGGTTGGCGGTCGAACCACCGGAAGCATTGATCAACATCGAACCGTAACTGCTTCCCAATCTTTCGATGAGGCAGTGGATCCACCGGCCGACGGACCAAGTGGTAGACTTGGTGGTTGGTCAAAGCCAGGAGTTCGCCGATCCGGGCGATGTCGACGATCTGCCTCGCCATTACCCATCGGCCTCCGGAAAGAGCATGGGCAGCGGTTTGCGGAGCATCATTGCAGCCCTCGCCATTTCTTCACGGGATACCCGGCGCCGGTTGTGTATGACCTGGCTGACCTGTTGCTCAGTCCATCCCATCCGAGCAGCAAAGACCTTCTGTGATCCAAAGCGTGTGATAATCGCGGCCTTGAGCATCATCCTCGGCTGACAGTTGCTTTCCATTGTAGGCCTCCGTTTAACTCTCACGTGTGAGATTTTAATTGAAAAAAATTTGGTCACTTTTTTGCATTGAGGGCCAGCAGCCTGTTTTTCATAAGACTGTTTCTGACAACAGCACGATTGACGCTGATCATGGCCTCCGCCGAATCCCTCGCAGTCTTTTCCAGCATTTCCATCTGGGTGAAAAGCGGCTTCATCCTGAACCGCCACTCCATGGCCTTCAGTGTTATGTTATGTGCTTTACTCTCCAACGCCTTGGTGATTCGTCCGATTCGGGCTTGGTCGGCTCTGGAAATTTTATCCGTATCCACGCGAAATGAAATATCCTCTGACCACCCTCTGTGTGAAAAAGCCAACCGCAGCTTTTCACCATCCTTTGACCGGTATTTTTCCAGCAGAGCGGTTAGCTCCTTGGCCAAATCGACGTATTCTTTCATTTCGGAGAGCTCGACACCTGCATGACGCAGCAGCGCCACCCACATGATCGAGGCTAAATCGGCGTCTGTATATATTCGTCCATGCCGGCCACGCCTCGGCTCTGATTGGAGGTCGGGAAGCAGGCCCAAGAGCTCGATTTTACGAAGCCAGGCGGGTGACCACCCGAAAAGCTCCGAAATTTCGGCCTGTGTATGTTGCTCGCCATCGTTCATGCCCTCTTTTTAATCCTCACGCGTGAGAATGTCAAACAAAAATTATAACATTATTATCGACAGGGCAACGCACACACAGAACAGCTTTTTTCGGGGATCAATACCCTTGCCCTTCCAACAACCAAAAGGAATTGCAGCTATTGGTGCGCGGCAGAGCCTGCCGGTGGCGGCTCCGGGCCGGTCTCGGAGGAAGGTCCTATCGTTTGGAAGGCCAAAAAAATCTGGCAGATTTCTGCCATACGAGTGGCAAAAATGGGCTAAAAACGGCAAAAATCAGCAAAAATCCTACAAGGGCACTATAAAAAAATCGGGAGGCTGCTTTTTCGCAAACCTCCCGATTTCTTATGATTTTTTCGGCGTTTTGGGTCGCCGCTTTTTTTCGATTTTGGCTGAGGGACTAGGATTCGAACCTAGGTTAACGGGGCCAGAACCCGTCGTCCTGCCACTAGACGATCCCTCAACAATGGGGCGGTAATATAATGAAATCCCCCCTGCCCGTCAAGCCCCTGTTTGCCTTTCCAGGTCGGCCAGGAAATCCAGGGCCCGGCGCAGGCGGTCCATCGTCTTGTCCCGGCCCAGGGCCTCGATGGTTTCAAAAATCCCCGGGCTGGCGGTGCGGCCGGTGAGCGCCAGGCGCACCGGCTGAGCAATTTTGCCCAGCTTCAATCCCGTGGCCGCCATCACGGCGGTAAACGCCGCCTCCAGACCGGCTTCGGTGAACGGATCGAGCTTCTCCAGTTCCTCCACCAGCTTGCGCAACGGTTCGATGACGGCCGGCTTGAAGACCTTTTTCACCGCCGCCGGGTCGTAGTCCACCGCCTCGTCGAAGTAGAACCGCGCCTGGTCCGCCATCTCCTCCAGGGTCTTGCTGCGCGGTTGGAGAGTGGCGATCACTTTGGGCAGGGAAGCCACGGCGCCGGGCGCCAGGCCCTTGCGCACCAGGATCGGCTCCAGGTGAGCGACCAGCGCCTGCGGGGCGGCGGCCTGGATGTGATCCGCGTTGAGGGACTGCAGCTTGGCCAGATCGAAGATTCCGGCGGAGCGGCCGATGTTGTCCAGCGTGAACTTCTCGATGAGTTCGTCGCGGGTAAAAAATTCCTGATCGCCGCAGGACCAGCCCAGGCGCACCAGGTAGTTGATGAAGGCGTCGGGCAGGTAGCCCATATCCCGGTAGGCGGTCACCGACATGGCCCCATGGCGTTTGCTCAGCCGGGTGCGGTCCGGCCCCAGGACCATGGGCACATGGGCGAAAACCGGCAGCGGCGCGCCCAAGGCCCGGTAGATCTGAATCTGCTTGGGGGTGTTCATCACGTGGTCGTCGCCGCGGATGATCGTATTGATGCCCATGGCGATATCGTCCACCACCACCACAAAATTGTACGTGGGGGTGCCGTCGCTGCGGACGATGACAAAATCGTCGATTTCGGCGTTTTGGAAGGCGATGGGGCCTTTGACGACGTCATCGAGCACCGTGGTGCCGGTGGCCGGGGAGCGAAAGCGCAATACTGCCCCCGGGTGGGGGCCGAGCCCTTTGTCGCGGCAGGTGCCATCGTAGCGGGGGTTGGCGCCGGCGGCCGTGGCCTTGCGGCGCATCTCTTCCACCGCCTCCGGACTGCACGTGCAGTAGTAGGCATGGCCGCTTTCATAGAGGCGCCTGGCGTACTCCAGATAAATATCGGTGCGCCGGGATTGAAAATAGGGCCCCTCGTCCCAGTCGATCTCCAGCCAGTGAAGGGCTTCGAAGATCGCCTCGACCGATTCCCGGGTGGAACGCACCGTGTCGGTATCCTCGATGCGCAAAACGAAGCGGCCGCCGGTATGCCGTGCGTAGAGCCAATTAAACAGGGCGGTGCGGGCCCCGCCGACGTGCAGATAGCCGGTCGGGCTGGGGGGAAAGCGAGTGACGATTTTGTCCATTAAAACAACCTTGCCGGTTTGATGGGTTTGTCATAAAGGGTAGAGGCTTGGGCCCTTCGCCGAAGCCAATCGATGCTGATAGCACATCGATGGACCGAGGACAACTGGGTTGAGAAATGCGCGCGGGAAATATCTTGACAAGACCCGGGCTTTTCATTAGTTACAGTGCGGCCCGCGTGCGGGCTTTTATTTTTTTCGATAATTCAATTTGTTAGGAGACAGCCATGGCCTTACCCAAGCACAAGACATCCAAATCCAAGCGCGGAATGAGACGGGCGCACAAGAAAACGGAAGCCCCCAATCTCGTCCCCTGCCCGCAGTGCGGTGAAAAGCGCCTGCCGCACCACGCCTGTCCCGCCTGCGGCAGCTACAAGGGCCGCAACGTTACCGGCAGCGAAGAGGCCTGACGAGACGAGACGCAGCAGGGTCGCCGATGAGGGAAAAAACGCAGTCGACGGTGGTGGTCACCGGCGGGTCCAGGGGCATCGGCCGGGCCATTTGCCTGGCTTTTGCCACGGACCGGCCCCGTCTGTTCTTCAACTACCGCAGCGACGAAACGGCGGCGGCGGAAACGCTGGCGGCCTGCCGGGCCGCGGGCGCCGATGCCTCCGCGAAAGCGGTGGACGTGGCCGACGGTGCCGCGGTGGCAGCCTTCTTCAAGGAGATCTTGGAGGCCACCGGGCGCATCGACGTGCTGGTATGCAACGCCGGCATCACCCGGGACGGACTGGTGATGCGCATGTTGCCGGCGGACTGGGAGGCGGTGATCGGCACCGACCTCACCGGGGCGTTTCACTGCGTCCGGGCTGCGGCCCGGCCCATGGCGCGCCAGCGCAGCGGCCGCATCATCCTGGTCACCTCGGTGGTGGGCGCCGCCGGCAACGCCGGGCAGGCCAACTACGCGGCGGCCAAGGCAGGACTCATCGGCCTGACCAAATCCCTGGCCCGGGAGCTGGCGCCGCGCAACGTGACGGTCAACGCCGTGGCGCCGGGCCTGGTGGACACGGACATGGCGGCGGCCCTGGCGCCGGAGGCCAGAGGCGCCCTCACGGCGTCCATCCCCCTGGGACGCATCGGCACCCCGGAAGACGTGGCCGCGGCGGTCCGGTTTCTGGTTTCCGACGCCGCCGGCTACATCACCGGCCAGGTGCTTCACGTCAACGGCGGAATGTACATGTAGCCGGGCCGTCATTCCGGCGGACCGTTTCATTCAACGCCGCTTGCAGTCACCCAAAATCCAGACAGACCTGTTGAACGAGGAGGATGAATGTCGGTTCAAGACAAAGTCAAAAAAATCATCGCCGAAAAGCTCGGTGTCGATCCTTCGGAAGTGGTTCCCGAGGCCTCCTTTGTGGACGATCTGGGGGCCGATTCTCTCGACCTGGTAGAGCTGATCATGTCCATGGAGGAAGCCTTCGACGTCGAGATCTCCGACGAGGACGCCGAGAATCTCAAAACCGTTCAAGATGCCATCGATTACATCAACAGCCACTGACGTCTTCCACCGCCCCGGCAAATGCCGCCGGCGGCCCCGGAAGGATAGACAGCCGTTATGCGCCGGCGTGTCGTCATAACCGGCATCGGCCTGGTCACCCCCCTGGGTGTCGGCACCGCCGCATCCTGGGAGGCCTTGTGCCGCGGCCGCTCGGGCGTGGGACCGATCACGCGCTTCGACGCCAGCGGGTTCGACACCCGCATCGCCGCCGAAGTGAGAGGGTTCCGGGCCGCCGATTTCCTGCCGCGCAAGCTGGCCGCCAGGGCCGAGCCTTTCGTCGCCTTCGCCTGCGCCGCCGCCCGCATGGCGTTGGAGGACGCCGGGATCGCCATCGTCCCGGCGAGGGCCGAGCGGATCGGGGTGGTCTTGGGTTGCGGCCTGGGGGGGCTCTCTCTCCTGGAAGCCAACTGTCGCCTCATCTCCGAGCGCGGCCCCCAGCGGGTCAGCCCCTTCTTCATACCGATGATGATCAGCAACATGGCCGCGGGTCTCATCGCCATGGAGATCGGCGCCCGCGGCCCGAACCTGACCCTTTCCACCGCCTGTGCCGCCGGCACCCACGCCGTGGGCGAAGCGGCTGCGATGATCCGCTACGGGCAGGCGGACACCGTGGTGGCCGGCGGCACGGAAGCGTTGGTGGCACCGACATGCATTGCCGGCTTCGGCGCCATGCGTGCCCTTTCCACCCGCAATGCGGCCCCCGCACAGGCGTCGCGGCCCTTTGACCGGGATCGCGACGGATTCGTGGTCGGCGAAGGCGCCGGCATCCTGATCCTCGAGTGCCTGGACCAGGCATTGGACCGCGGCGCCCGGATCTACGCCGAAGTGGCGGGCTATGGCAGCAGTTGCGACGCCTACCACCTCACCCAGCCCCCGCCGGACGCCGGCGGGGCGGTGGGCTGCATGCGCACCGCACTGGCCGACGCGGAACTCTTGCCGGAAAACATCGATTACATCAACGCCCACGGCACCGGCACGCCCCTCAACGACGTCGTGGAAACCCGGGCCATCAAGTCGGTTTTCGACGCGGAAGCCTACCGGATCCCGATCAGTTCCACCAAGTCGATGACCGGACACCTCATCGGCGCCGCCGGGGGCGTGGAAGCGGCGTTCTGCGCCCTGGCGATCCGGCACGCAACGATTCCGCCGACCATCAACCTGGACCATCCGGACCCGGCCTGCGACCTGGATTACGTGCCCCACAAGGCCCGCCGGGCGCCCATCGAAACGGCCATGAGCAACAGCTTCGGGTTCGGCGGCACCAACGCCACCCTCGTTTTAAAGGCGTGGCGGCCCGATTGAAACGGCCTTCGCCGGCCCATCTCGAGGAGGCGACCATGAAGAATCCTTCGGCCATCATCATCGGCAGCGACCACGCCGCTTTCCCCCTGAAGGAGCGAATCGAGCAGGAACTCGTCCGACTCGGCTTCCAGGTGGAGGATGTCGGCACCCACGGGACCGCCTCCTGCGACTACCCCACGTTTGGCCAGGCCGTGGCCCGTCGGGTCGCCTCGGGGGAATTCGACCGGGGCATCCTTCTCTGCGGCACCGGCCTCGGGATGTCGATGGTGGCCAACCGCTTCCCCGGCGTGCGGGCCGCCCTGTGCTCCGAACCGCTATCGGCGGCCTTGAGCCGCCGCCACAACGACGCCAACGTGCTGGTGATGGGGGGGCGGATGATCGGAGAGGCCATGGCCCTGGAAATCGTGCAGGTTTGGCTCCGGACGAATTTCGAGGGGGACCGGCACCAGCGGCGCATCGGGATGTTCGACCGGGTTCCGCCCGCCGCCGAATAAGCACCCGCTGCCGGAAACCCCATGAGGTCTGCGGCCGCCGAAAACGGCCCTTGCCAAAAACGACAAGCTCGTGGAAAGTTCGGCAATCGCCAGTTGGGGCATGGTGGACTATGTGGACAGAGTGGACCAGATGGACAATGTGGACACGGCAGAAAGAGACTCAGTCCGGGTAAATTCCCTATTTTTCTCTGTGCCCCTCTGTGAACTCTGTGGTTGAAAGTTCATTTTTACGGACGAATGCACATTGATTCAGCATCGAAAAAGGACGTGACGCCCGTGATGCCAGAGCCGCTTGCATCGGTGGATCCCGAAATCGCCGAGGCCATCGCCCGGGAGCTGGAGCGCCAGCGATACACCCTGGAGATGATCGCCTCCGAAAACATCGCCAGCCCGGCGGTCATGGCCGCCCAGGGCAGCGTGTTGACCAACAAGTACGCCGAAGGGTATCCCGCCCGGCGCTACTACGGGGGCTGCGAGTTCGTGGACCAGGCCGAAGCCTTGGCCATCGATAGGGCCCGGACCCTCTTTGCCGCCGAATACGCCAACGTCCAGCCGCACAGCGGATCCCAGGCCAACATGGCCGTCTACTTCGCCCTACTGTCGCCCGGCGACCGGATCATGGGGATGGACCTGGCCCACGGCGGCCATCTCACCCACGGCAGCCCGGTGAGTTTCTCGGGACGCCTGTTCGATTTCGTCCACTACGGCGTCGACCGGGATACCGGCCGCATCGATTACGACCACCTCGACGCTTTGGCCCGCGCCAGGCGGCCCAAGATGATCGTGGCTGGCGCGAGCGCCTATCCCCGCATCATCGATTTCCCGGCCCTGGCCAGGACCGCCGCGGCCATCGAGGCCGTGCTGATGGTGGACATGGCCCACATCGCCGGGCTGGTGGCCGCCGGGGTGCACCCTTCTCCCGTACCGCATGCCGACGTGGTGACCTCCACCACCCACAAGACCCTGCGCGGACCGCGGGGCGGGCTGATCCTGGCCCGCGAACCGCTGGGTGCCGCGCTGGACAAACAGATCTTTCCCGGCATCCAGGGCGGACCGCTGATGCACGTCATCGCCGCCAAGGCGGTGGCCTTCAAGGAAGCCATGGGAGAAAATTTCCGCCGCGACCAGCACCAGACGGTGAAAAACGCCGCCCGCCTTGCCGATGCCCTGATGGGCCACGGCGTGGACCTGGTTTCCGGCGGCACGGACAACCACATGCTCCTGGCGGATCTGCGGCGCCTGGACATCAGCGGCAAGGATGCCCAGACGGCCCTGGAGAAGGCCGGCATCACCGTCAACAAGAACGCCATCCCCTTCGATCCCCGGGGACCCCGGATCACCAGCGGCGTGCGCATCGGCACCCCGGCCTTGACGACGCGGGGAATGGGCCCGGCCGAGATGGAAGCCATCGCCGAAATGATCGTGGCGGTGCTGCGCCGGCCGGACAACGAGACCCGGCTGGCACAGATCCGGCGGCAGGTGCGGCAGTTGTGCGAGCGTTTCCCCATCTATCCCCATCTGGGCCCCGACCGGCCAGTGGCATGACCGGCGGCATGAAAGGAAATCCGGCGTGAACCACCCTCCTGCGGATCCGAGGCCGCCCTGGGACGACTACTTCATGGACATCGCCAAGCTGGTGGCCCGGCGCTCCACCTGCCTGCGCCGGGCGGTGGGCGCCGTGATCGTCAAGGACAAACGCATCCTGTCCACCGGCTACAACGGGGCGCCCAGCGGCATCGCCCACTGCGCGGAAACCGGCTGCCTGCGCGAACGGCTCAAGGTCCCGTCCGGGGAGCGCCACGAACTGTGCCGGGGCATCCATGCCGAGCAGAACGCCATCATCCAGGCGGCCTACCACGGGGTCTCGATCCGCGGCGCCACCCTGTACTGCACCAACCTGCCCTGCTCCATCTGCGCCAAGATGATCATCAACGCCGGCATCCGCGCCATCGTCTACCTTTCCGGATACGCCGACACGATGAGCGAAGAGATGCTGAACCAGGCCGGAATCGAGGTCCGGCGCCTCGTTCCGGAAGACCAGGCGTCCGCCGACGAGGGAGCGCCCCGATGAAATGTCCTTTCTGCGGCGAGTCCGAAGACAAGGTGATCGACTCGCGCCTGAGCCGGAGCGGGCTGGAAATCCGGCGGCGCCGGGAGTGCATCGAGTGCGGACGGCGGTTCACCACCTACGAGCGCATCGAGGAAACCCCGCTGATGATCCTGAAAAAGGACGGCCGGCGGGAGGAATTTAGCCGCGACAAGGTGCGCAGCGGCATCCTGAGAGCCTGCGAAAAACTCGACATCAGCATCCACGCCATCGAGGATTTTCTCCGCGACCTGGAACACGACCTGAAAGACGTCGGAGAGCGGGAAGTGCCCTCGACCGTGGTGGGCGAACGGGTGATGCGCTGGCTGCACGAGCAGAACGACATCGCCTACGTGCGCTTCGCTTCCGTGTACCGCGAATTCAAGGACGTCCACGACTTCATGTCCGAGCTGCGCAGCCTCCTGAGCAAAACCGATGGACGATGACCGACGATTCATGCAGATGGCCCTGGACCTGGCGGCCCTGGGCGCCGGGCGCACCTCGCCCAACCCCATGGTCGGCGCGGTGGTGGTCCGCGACGGCCAAGTCGTCGGAGAGGGATACCACCAACGGGCCGGGGGACCCCACGCCGAGGTGCTTGCCATCGACGCGGCGGGAGAGCGGGCCTTCGGCGCCACCTTGTACGTCACCCTGGAGCCCTGCAACCATTACGGCCGAACGCCGCCCTGCACCGAAAAAATCCTTGCCGCCGGGATCCGACGGGTGGTGGTGGCCATGGGCGACCCCAATCCGACGGTCGCCGGAGGAGGCAATGCCCGGTTGCAGGCCGCCGGCCTCGTCGTCGAGGCGGGGCTCTTGGCAGATGCGGCTGCACGGCTCAACGAGGCGTGGATCAAATACATCCGCACCGGGTTGCCCTTCGTGGTGCTCAAGTGCGCCGCCACCCTCGACGGATGCATCGCCACGCGCACCGGAGATGCGCGCTGGGTGACCGGGCCGGCGGCCCGGGAGGAGGTCCATCGGCTCCGCAGCCGGATGGATGCCATCCTGGTGGGCGTGGGCACGGTGCTGGCAGACGATCCCCGGCTCACGGCCCGTTTGCCCGATGGATCGGGCCACGATCCGCTGCGGATCGTCCTCGACGCCCGCCTCGAAATGCCCCCGGATGCCCGGATGCTCGGGCTTGATTCTCCGGCCGCAACCCTTATCGTATGCGGCGAAGCCGCGGACCCGGACCGCCGGCAGCGGCTGGAAGCGGCAGGCGCCCGGGTGCTGGCAGCGCCCCTGGACCAGGGCCGCATCGATCTGAATGACCTGATGCGGCGGCTGGGCACCATGGCGGTCACCAGCGTGTTGATCGAAGGCGGGGCCCGGGTGGCGGCCGCCGCCCTGGCTGGAAAAGTTGTGGACAAGGTGATGTTTTTCTATGCCTCCAAGATCCTCGGCGGCGAGGGGGTACCGATGTGCCGGGGGCCGGGGGCCGAGCGCATGGCCGAGGCCATCGCGGTGCATGACCTGGAGATCGAGCGCATCGGCGACGACATCCTCGTCGCCGGCTATCTCTGGTCGCGGCGTTCATTTTTCGACACTGGGGTCCGGAATTCTCATGTTCACCGGCATCATTGAAGGGTTGGGAACCATCGACGCGGTGCAGGGACGCCAGCTCACCGTCCGCTCCGAATTCGACCTGGACGGCACCCGGATCGGGGACAGCATCGCCGTCAACGGCGCCTGCCTCACCGTGGTGCGTCTGGAGGGGCGGCGCTTTACCGTGGACATGTCGCCGGAGACCGCCGCCCGCACCACCCTCGGCCGTGCCGCCGCGGCCGAGCGGGTCAACCTGGAGCGGGCCCTGCGCCTGTCCGATCGGATCGACGGGCACCTGGTCTTGGGCCACGTGGACGGCATCGGGACCATTTCCGGCCGCCGCCGGCAAGCCAACGCCCTGCTGGTGGACATTGCGGTGCCTGAAGCCCTCGGTCGCCACCTGATCGAAAAGGGATCCGTGGCGGTGGACGGCATCAGCCTGACGATCAACCGCTGCGATGCCGGCGGGTTTTCCGTGAGCATCATTCCCCACACGGCCCAACTGACCACCGTGGGGTTCAAGCCGGCGGGATCGCCGGTGAACATCGAAACCGACATCATCGGCAAATACGTGGAAAAATTTCTGGACCGGACGGGCGCCAGCAAGGGCGTCGACATGGCGCTGCTCGCCCGGACGGGATATCTGTGAGGTCGCGCGACCGGCGCGCCGCCGAACCCCATTCACTCAACCGACACCCAATTGAAGCAGGAGTTCAGATTCAACCCATGGGACACATCACGATCGAACAGGCCATCGAGGAAATCCGCGCCGGGCGGATGGTGATCCTGGTGGACGACGAAGACCGGGAAAACGAGGGCGACCTGTGCATGGCCGCCGAGAAAGCCACTCCCGAAGCCATCAACTTCATGGCCAAGTACGGCCGCGGACTCATCTGCCTGTCGCTCACCGGTGAAATGTGCGACCGGCTCAACCTGCCGCTGATGGTCGAGCACAACACCTCCGCGTTCCAGACGGGGTTCACCGTGTCCATCGAGGCCGCCCGGGGCGTGACCACCGGCATCAGCGCAGCCGACCGGGCCGTGACCATCCAGACCGCCGTGGCCGCCGACGCCCAACCCGAGGACCTGGTGCGGCCCGGGCACGTCTTTCCGCTGCGCGCCCGCGACGGGGGGGTCATGGTCCGGGTGGGGCAGACCGAGGGCTCGGTGGACCTGGCGCGGTTGGCCGGCTTGAAGCCGAGCGGCGTGATCTGCGAGATCATGGACGAGGACGGCACCATGGCCCGCATGCCCGCCCTGGAAAAGTTCAGCGCCGAGCATGGCATCGGGATCTGCACCATCGCCGACCTGGTGGCTTACCGGCTGCGCACCGAATCCTTCGTGCGCCGGGCCGCGGAAACCGAAATCCCCACCATCTACGGGGGCGACTTCAAGATCATCGCCTTCGAATGCGACCTGGACGGGCTCACCCACATCGCCCTGGTCAAGGGGGAGATTTCCCCGGAGGAGCCGGTGCTGGTGCGGGTCCATTCCGAGTGCATGACCGGCGACATCTTCGGATCCCGTCGCTGCGACTGCGGCGACCAGCTCCACAAGGCCATGCAGCAGATCGAGACCGAAGGCCGGGGGGTGATCCTCTACCTGCGCCAGGAGGGCCGCGGCATCGGCCTGGTCAACAAGCTCAAGGCCTACGAATTGCAGCGCCACGGCTTCGACACGGTGGAGGCCAACCTCAAGCTCGGCTTCAAGGATGACCTGCGCGACTATGGCATCGGTGCCCAGATGCTCCACAGCCTCGGGGTGCGCAAGATGCGCCTGCTGACCAACAACCCCAAGAAAATCGTTGGGTTGGAAGGCTACGGGCTCAGCATCGTGGAACAAGTGCCCATCGAGGTGCCGCCCAACGACCACAACCGCTGCTACCTGGAATGCAAGAAACTCAAGATGGGGCACCTGCTGCATATTCCGGCCAAGAAGAAAGAAAGTCACAACTGAATTTCAACACAGGAGGAACCCGATGCCGCACGTCATCGAAGGGGCGCTCAACGCACAGGGAAAACGGTTCGGCTTGGTCGTCAGCCGGTTCAACGATTTCATCACCGACAAGCTGACCGGCGGGGCCATCGACGCCCTGACCCGCTGCGGCGCCGACCCCGAAGCCATCGCCATCGTCAAGGTCCCGGGGGCCTTTGAAATTCCCCTGGTAGCCCAGAAAATGGCCGCCGTGGGGCGCTACGACGCCATCATCTGCCTCGGCGCCGTCATTCGGGGGGCAACGCCCCACTTCGACTACGTCAGTGCCGAAGTGTCCAAGGGCATCGCCCAGGTGGGACTCGCATCGGGGCTCCCGGTGATTTTCGGCGTCGTGACCACCGACACCATCGAACAGGCCATCGAGCGTGCCGGCACCAAGGCCGGCAACAAGGGGTGGAGCGCGGCCATCAGCGCCGTGGAGATGGCCAACCTCATGGACCAAGTGGAGCGCGGCTGACAATCATGGGAAACCGACGCCGGGCCCGCGAGCTGGCCATGCAGGCCCTATTCTTCATCGACATGCGGCCGGACACCGACGAACAGGACCCCCTGGCGCTGTTCTGCCGGACCTGTCCGCCACCCAAGTCCTGCCAGCCGCTGTTCACCGAGCTGGTCCAGGGCGTGCGCCGTCAACTGGCCCGGATCGACCCGATCATCGAGCGGTTTTCCAGCAACTGGAAGATATCCCGCATGGCGGGGGTGGACCGCAACGTGATGCGCCTGGCGGTCTACGAGCTGCTGTGCTGCCCGGACATTCCACCCAAGGTGTCGATCAACGAGGCCATCGATATCGGCAAGAAATACGGCACCGAGGAATCCGGGGCCTTCATCAATGGCATCCTGGACGCCATCCACTTGGCGATGGAGCGGGAGGGGCTGGCCCTGTCCCCTGAAACCGGCCAACCGCCCCCCCGGCCTGAACCGCAACAGATCCCCCAGGCCCCCGATCCGCCGGAACCCCCCCCGGAAACGGTGAAACGGGTGAAAGTGGGCCGGGGGCTGGTGCGCCGACGCACCGTTTCCTGACCACGGGAGGATACGTATCATGATCATCGACACGCTGGCTGTGGGCCCCATCATGGCCAACTGCTACATCCTGGGCTGCGAAGAGACCCGCTTGGCCGCGGTAATCGATCCCGGCGACGAGGGGGACCGCATCCTTGCCGCCGTTGCGCGCCAGGGGCTCAAGGTCGTTGCGATCTTGAACACTCACGGGCACTTCGACCATGTCGGGGCCAACGCGGCCCTCAAGGCGGCCACCGGGGCCGAAATCCTGATTCATGCCCTGGATGCCCCGATGCTCGCCGATCTGGCCAGCGCCGGACGCATGTTCGGCCTGCGGGTGGAAAACTCTCCGCCGCCGGACCGCACCCTCGCCGACGGCGACCGCATCCAGGTGGGCAACCTGACCCTGGAAGTCATCCACACCCCGGGCCATACTCCCGGAGGCGTGGCCTTTTACACCGACAGCGCCGTCTTCGTCGGCGACACCCTCTTTGCCGGATCCATCGGCCGCACCGACCTCCCCGGGGGGGATTTCGATACGCTGATCCACAGCATTCACAGCCGCCTCTTCACACTGGACGATGCCGTAAAGGTCTATCCCGGCCACATGGACCCGACCACCATCGGCCGCGAGAAACGCAACAACCCCTTCGTCGGGAGAGGCTGAGGATGACCCCGGCCCGACGGCCGGCCTGTTTTCCCTGGACGCCAATAGCGCTTGAACCCCATCCGCGCCTTTGGTAGGCTGAAGGCCCGAATTCCCGGTTTCCTTTTCACACCCTGAAATTCGGGCTGAATCCCCGTTCGATCCGTCCCGGAGGAAAATGGCCGACGCACCGACCTTCCATCATGTCCCGAGACCTGACGCACGCCTCCTGCTGCCATGACCACCTTCATCGAACGAAAAAACACGCGCCGGATCCAGGTGGGCACCGTCCCGGTGGGCGGGGGCGCCCCGGTGAGCGTCCAGTCCATGACCACCACGGACACCCGGGACCCGGCCGCCACCGTGGCCCAGATCCGGCGCCTGGCGGCCGCCGGTTGCGAGATCGTGCGGGTGGCGGTGCCCGATGCCGATGCGGCCCGGGCCATCGGCGCCATCCGCCGGGCCATCGACATTCCATTGATCGCCGACATCCACTTCGACCACCGGCTGGCCATTGCCAGCGCCAAGGCCGGGGCCGACGGGCTGCGGATCAACCCGGGCAACATCGGCAGCCGCGACAAGGTCCGGGCGGTGGTGGATGCGGCCCGGGACCACGGTCTGGCCATCCGCATCGGGGTCAACGCCGGCAGCCTGGAAAAGGATCTGTTGACCCGCTACGGCCATGCCAGCGCCGAGGCGATGGTGGAAAGCGCGCTGCGCCATATCGACGCCGTGGCCTCCATGGGCTTCGAACAGATCAAGGTATCGATCAAGGCCTCGGACGTGGCCCGGACCGTGGCGGCCTACCGGGAACTGTCCCGGCGCTGTGATTTTCCACTGCACCTGGGCGTCACCGAGGCCGGCGGCCTCTATTCCGGCATTGTCAAGAGCGCCCTGGGTATCGGCATGCTGCTGGCCGAGGGAATCGGCGACACGCTGCGCGTATCGCTGACCCGCGATCCGGTGGAAGAGGTGCGCGTCGGCTACGAGATTCTCCGGGCCCTGGACATGCGGCACCGCGGCGCGGAGATCGTCTCCTGCCCCACCTGCGGACGCTGCCGGATCGACCTGTTTTCCATCGCCGCCCGGGTCGAGCAGGCCCTGATGACCCGCACCGCCCCGATCAAGGTGGCCGTGATGGGATGCACGGTCAACGGTCCGGGCGAAGCGCGGGAGGCGGATGTGGGCATCGCCGGCGGCGACGGCATCGGCATCCTGTTCAAAAAAGGCCGGGTGGTCAAAAAATTTCCGCAGGATCGGCTTGTGGAGGAGCTGTTGACCGCCGTGGCCGAATACGACCGGGAGCATCCGTGAAAGCGCCGCGCAGCCCTGCCGGCAGGCCGCGTCATCCTTGTTTCGAGCTTTCCCGGTTTGCGCTGTCGTGACATTGTCTGATCGTTGATGGGTTGTTTTTTCTTTGCCAACCGCTTGCACGCACCGCCGAGGAGAATGAATTCCGATGACGACACCCTCCCCCCAATCCGCCATCCAGCCGACCCGCGACGAAGACTACCCCGAATGGTACCAGCAGGTGATCAAGGCCAGCGACATGGCCGAAAACTCGCCCGTGCGGGGCTGCATGGTCATCAAGCCCTGGGGGTTTGCCCTGTGGGAGAACATCGTCCGCATCGTGGATGCGCGCCTGAAGGCCATCGGAGTGCGCAATGCGTACTTTCCCATATTCATTCCTTTGAATTTTCTGGAAAAAGAAGCGCAGCACGTCGAGGGCTTCGCCAAGGAATGCGCCGTGGTGACCCACCACCGGCTCGAGAAGGGGGCGGACGGCGGCCTGGTGCCCGCGGGGGAACTGACCGAGCCGCTCATCGTGCGCCCCACCTCCGAGACGATCATCGGCGATTCGTTTTCCAAGTGGGTCAAGAGCTATCGCGACCTGCCGATCCTCATCAACCAGTGGGGCAACGTGGTGCGCTGGGAGATGCGCACCCGGATCTTCCTGCGCACCAGCGAGTTTCTCTGGCACGAGGGGCACACGGTCCACGCCACGGCCGAAGAGGCCATGCGCCTGACGCAGTCGATCCTGGACATCTATGTCGATCTGGCCGAAAATTGCCTCGCCATGCCGGTGATCGCCGGCAAGAAGTCGCCGGCGGAGCGCTTCCCCGGCGCCGACGACACATTGACCATCGAAGCGATGATGCAGGACCGCAAGGCCCTGCAGGCCGGCACCTCCCACTTTCTGGGCCAGAACTTCGCCAGGGCCCAGCAGATCAAGTACCAGGACGCCAACGAGCAGGAGCAATTCGCCTGGACCACCTCCTGGGCGGTTTCCACGCGCCTGCTCGGCGGACTGGTCATGACCCACGGCGATGACGACGGCGTGATCCTGCCGCCGCGGGTCGCCTCTTCGCACCTCGTGCTGCTGCCAGTCATCCGCAAAGCCGCCGATCAGGGGCCGGTGATGGAATACGTGGATGCCCTGGCCCGGTCGTTGCGCGCGGTGGATTACCACGGACAGCCGCTGCGGGTGGAAGTCGACGCCCGAGATACCGGCGGCGCCCGCAACTGGGACTGGATCAAGAAGGGCATTCCTCTGCGTATCGAAATCGGGCCACGCGATCTGGCCAAGGACGCGGTGTTTTTTTCCCGGCGCGACCGGGACCACCGGGACAAGACGGCCATGAGGCGGGCCGAGTTCGTGGCCGGCGTGACAGGCCTGTTGGACGACATCCAGCAAACCCTTCACAGCCGGGCCCTGGCCTTTCAGCAGGCCAATACCCGGTCCATCGATACCGAGGAGGATTTTTACGACTATTTCACCCCGAAGCGGATCGAGCGCCCCGAAATCCACGGCGGATTCGCCTTGGCCCACTGGTGCGGCGACGCCCGCTGCGAGGAAAAGATCAAGTCGGACCTGGGGGTGACGATCCGCTGCCTGCCCTTCGACGAAGACCGGTTTGCCCCGGCGCCAGGAAAATGTATCGCCTGCGGCCGGCAAAGCCCCCGAAGGGTGATTTTCGCCAAGTCGTACTAGGCTGAAGAATTTGAAATTTTCGGAAAATAACGCCCGAAATCAAGCAGGTCGGATTTGCCGGGCCTGCCCGACCCGTCCGGCAGGCCCGACGGCCAACCGAAACGCGGAACCATGATCCGGATCAGCGACATTCTTGAGCGGGTGGCCGAGGCCAATTCCGATGCCGATCTGGACATCATCGACAGGGCCTACGTGTATTCGGCCAGAGTCCATGCCGGACAACTGCGCCTCTCCGGCGAGCCCTACCTCTTGCACCCCCTGGAAGTCGCCTTCGTCCTGGCCCAGATGAACCTGGATCCGGTCAGCGTGGCCGCCGGTTTGCTCCACGACGTGGTGGAAGACACCCATGCCACGCCCGATGAAATCGAAGCCATGTTCGGCTCCGAGGTGCGCCACATCGTCGACGGCGTCACCAAGATGAGCAAGGTCACGGTGAGCGACTCGCGCACCCGCCAGGCTGAAAGCATCCGCAAGATGCTCCTGGCCATGGCCGACGACCTGCGCGTCATCCTGATCAAGCTGGCCGACCGGCTCCACAACATGCGGACCCTCCAGTACCACAAACCGCCCAAACGCCTGGAAATCGCCACCGAAACCCTCGACATCTACGCCCCCATCGCAGCCCGCCTCGGGATCTACTGGATGAAGCACGAGCTGGAGGACATCGCCTTCCAGCACACCGAACCCGAAGCCTATGACACCATCAAGCAGTTGGTGGCCCGTTCCCGCGTCGAGCGCGAGGAGTACGTGCAGAAGGTGATGGACATCATCCGCGAGCGCACCACGGACGCCGGACTCCAGGGCCGGGTGCTGGGCCGCTACAAGAAGTATTACAGCATCCACAACAAGATGAAGGCCCAGAACCTCGCCTTCGAGGATGTCTACGACATCATCGGATTCCGCATCATCCTGGACACCATCCCCCACTGCTACGAAGCTCTGGGGGTGATTCACGCGCTCTGGAAGCCCATCGACATCAAGTTCAAGGACTATATCGCCCGCCCCAAGAGCAACATGTACCAGTCCCTGCACACCACCGTGATCGGTCCCGGCGGGATGCGCATCGAGATCCAGATCCGAACCGAGGAAATGGACGAGGTGGCCAAGAGCGGGGTGGCGGCCCATTGGAGCTACAAGGAGGGAAAAAGCGCCAATCCCAAGGTGAGCCAGCAGTTCGCCTGGATTCAGAACCTCATCGAAAACCAGGAGAACATCCGCGATCCCCGGGAATTCATGGAGAATGTGCGGATCGACCTCTTTCCCGACGAGGTCTACGTGTTCACGCCCAACGGGGACATCCGCAGCCTGGCCCGGGGCGCCACACCGGTGGATTTCGCCTACCTGATCCACACCGAAGTGGGTCATCACCTCGCCGGGGCCAAGATCAACGGGCGTCTGGTCCCGCTCCAGACCGAACTGGAAACCGGCGACGTGGTGGAAATCGTCACGTCCCCCAAGGGGCATCCGAGCAAGGATTGGCTTGGATTTGTCAAGACGGTCAAGGCACGGGCCAAGATCCGGCAGTGGATCAAGACCCAGGAAAAGGAGCGCAGCCTCTCCCTGGGCCGCGAAATGTGCGAAAAGGCGTTCCGCAAGTACCGCATGAGCTTCAATACCGTGCTCAAAACCCCCGAGATGGAAAAGGTGGTGGACGAATTCGGATTCAAGACCACCGAGGATCTCATCGCGAGCATCGGCTACGGTAAAATCACCCCGCTTCAGGTCGTGCGGCGATTTCTGCCCAAGCCGGAGGATCTGGCAAAGTCCGACGAAGCCTCATTGATCAAGAAGCTCATCGGCTCGGTGCGCAAGCGCAAGACCAAGACCAAAACCGGGGTGACGGTCAAGGGGCTCGACGACATCCTGGTGCGCTTCGGCAAGTGCTGCCAGCCGGTGCCGGGCGATCCCATCGTCGGCTACATCACCCGGGGATCGGGGGTGACGATCCACCGCAGCGACTGCGTCAACGCCCTCAAGCTCAACGCCGATCGGTACATCGATGTGGAATGGAGCCAGGAGGTGGCCGAGACCTACCCGGTGAAAATCCGGGTGAGCGCGGTGGATCGGGTGGGGTTGCTGGTGGACGTGGTTTCCAACATCAGCAAGAATGGCGCCAACATCATTTCCGCCTGGACCGAAACCAAGGACGACCACACCGTCGACGGGCTCTTTACCATCGGGGTGGCCGACACGCAGCACCTCAATCGTATCCTCAACGACATCCGCAAGGTCAAACGGGTGCAGGGCGTCCGGCGGGTAAAGTGAGTCCGGTCCCCGTCAGGGAGCCTTGACCACCGATCCGGACCGGATGCAGCGGGTGCAGACCATCAGCTTTTGGACACGGCCGTCCTTCAGGACCCGGACGCTTTGCAGATTGGGGTTGAAGCGGCGCTTGGTCAGGTTGTGGGCATGGCTGACATGATGTCCCACCTGCGGTTTCTTGCCGCAGATCTCGCAAACCTTGGACATGGATCGCATCTCCTCTTGAAAAAAAATCGAACGTCAGGCGAAAGCGGCTCCTATAGCGCACTCGCCCTGGCGTGTAAAGCTATTTGTCACTTTCCGGGTTCTTCTTGTCCGGCGCCTCTCCGGCGGCCTGGATTTCGGCCTCGCACCGGCTCAGGTACTGCAGGGTCGGGTAGTGCACTCCGACGTCGGGATATTCCGACAATACGCCCTTGAAGCGCTCCAGGGCCGCCTTGTAGCGTTTGGTGTCATAGTAGTAGCGGCCGACATAGAACTCATGCCCGGCGAGGCTTTTCAAGCAGTCGAGGCGATGGGCCGCCGCCGCGCGGGCGTACGGATCCCGGGGGAAACGCTCGATGAGCCGTCCGAAAACCTCCAGCGATTTGCGGGCGAAGGTCTGATCCCGATCCACCGTGTCCAGCCGGTCGAAGTGGCAGCGGCCGATCTGGTAAATCACGTAGGGAATCGCTTCGTTGCGGGGATGCAGATTCTCGAAGGATTCGTAGGCGGAGATCGCCTCCTCGTACTCCTTCAGCCGGTAGTGGGCATCGGCGATTTTCAGCTCGGCCAGGATGGCGAATTTACTGAACGGATACCAGTCCTTGAGTTTTTCGAAATGCTCGATGGCGGTCTTGTAATTGCCGAATTCGTAGGCATCCATCCCCTCGCTGGCCAGTTCCGGAGCCGTCAGGTCCTCGCGGCTTTCGAACCAGGCGCAACCGGTCAGGAGAATGGCTACCATCAGCAATACAACGCCGATTCTTGGCTTGATCATGGCCTCCGGGCACCTTTGTGAGAGTTGTGGTCTTTCCGGCCTGCCGGTGCAGGATCGTGGCCGGATTCCCGGCGGGGGATCCGGCGGCGGCCTAAAGGATGGACTTGAGGCTCTCTTCGAGCTTGCTCTTGGCCACCATGCCGATGATCTGGTCGGCCACCTTGCCGTCCTTGAAGAAAATCAATGTGGGAATGGCCTTGATGCCGAATCTGCCCGGGGTCATGGGATTTTCGTCCACGTTGCACTTGGCGAACTTGACCCGATCTCCGTAGGTCCGGGAAAGGTCGTGGATCACCGGCCCGATGGCCTTGCAGGGGCCGCACCACGGTGCCCAGAAATCCACCAGCACCGGTTGCTGGGCCTGAAGAACTTCCGCATCGAAGCTGCTGTCGCTGATCTCTACAATATTGTCTGCCATCTCTTTGATCATCCTTTCCGGGTGCCAGAAACGGCTGCGGGCGGCCGCGAAAACAATTCGCAGACTATAGTGGCCGGCGCCGGGATTGTCAATTCATCGCCAGCCGGGGAAAAGGCCGTCGACGCGGCTGGCCCCGCCGCCGCTCCGAACACCGACCTATCGTGATTTCCGGGTTTTCATCTCCAGGCCCTTTCGTGGTAGGATCCGCCTCCAGACGGATTTTTCCGGCCGGCCGCGATCGGCGGGCCGCACACCCTCTTCAGATTTGAAAGGAGCATGTCCGCATGGAGACCGGACTTCGCATCGGCGCCTTGATTTCCAGCGGCGGCACCAACCTGCAGGCCATCCTGGACGCCTGCGCCGGGAACGCCATCGACGGCCGGGTGGTCTTCGTGGGTGCCGACAACCCCAACGCCAGAGGGTTGGAGCGCGCCCGGAACTCCGAAGTGCCCACCTTCGTGGTGGATTACGCCCGCTTTATCGCGGCCTACCGGGCGGATCCGGGCAGCGTCCAACTCCCGGGGGATGCGGACCTGGCCGACCTGGCCCGGCGGCAATCCCTCCTGCCTTCCGGCACCGATCCCGCCAGGATCCGGCGCTTTCTCCACACGCGGGTGGCGGCCGAGGCGGCCCTGCTGGAGGCCATGGCCGCCTATCCGTTCGATCTGCTGGTGCTGGCGGGCTTCATGCGCAACCTGACCCCCTACTTCATCGACCGCATCAACCTCGATCCGCTCAAACCGCGGATCATGAACATCCACCCGGCCCTGCTGCCGGCCTTTCCCGGAACCGACGGCTACGGGGACACCTTCCGCTACGGTGCCAAGGTGGGCGGTTGCACGGTGCACTTCATCGACTACGGCGAGGACAACGGACCGATCATCGGCCAACAGGCCTTTGCGATCCAACCGGACGACACCCTGGAGAGCATCCGGAGGAAAGGGCTGGAGCTGGAATGGCAGCTATATCCGGAGTGCATCCAACTTTACGCCGAAAACCGCCTGCGGGTCGTCGAACGCACCCACCATCTCCCCGACGGCCGCGTGTACCGGCGCGCCGTAGTGGAAATTCTCGCGAAAAATGCATCGGGTTGAAAAAGACCCAAGGGACTACAGGGACTCAAAGTACTCAGGGGACTGACAACCTGTCTCAAAAGCGGGCAGATGGCGGCACTTCTTCTTCCCATATCGAGAGGCCACCAAGATTCAAATTTCAAGTTTCCAGTTTCCAGTTTCAAATCGGGTGCGGCTCTTTTGCGACGACGTTCAAATTTATTGATATCAGCAAGTTAGCATGATTCGAGCATTATTTCCGGGGCTTATCCGGCCACATAGCCACTCGGCGGAGCGTTATCGGGGGGATACGGCCCCCCATTGAGCGCGTACGCCGAGG
>DCWA01000037.1 GCA_002327445.1 Desulfobacteraceae bacterium UBA2174
GTGTCTCCCTCCCTACTCTACAACGGCAGTGAGGAATCCGCAGTTGGGATATGGCGGTAAGTGGTGGCAAGTTCGGGGGAGATTCCTCGTCGCTTTGCTCCTCGGAATGACAGGTGAGAAGAGCTTGGAATGAGAGGTGAGGGCGCTCGCAATGGCATCAGGGAAGTGCCCAGAAATCACTTGCAGGATAGGTGCAGGGCCGCCACGCCCGTCAGGCTGCCCAAAAATTTAGGGAGATTGCGCCATGCCGGCCCTTGTGGAAACCTTCACCACCCGCGCCGAAGAAGTCTCGGCGGTGGTGCGTCCCGTGGCCTCCCTGGATGCGGCCCTGGACTACGTGGTGGATTTGTGCGCCGCCAAGGAGGCCTGCCAGTGGCTGCTCTCCGGCTGCGAGGCGACGCTGTCGCCATCGGCTGAAAACGTCTGCGCCACCGTGGCGGCCAAGAGCATCGCCGCGCCGGGGTTTTCCGAGGATCTGCGCGCCTGCCTGGGCCAACGCTGCCGGGACAAGGGCCTCCACCTCACAGACCGCAGCCTGCGCGACCATCTGGGCGGCATCGATGTGGGGCTGACCCTGGCCGGTGCCGGCATCGCCGACACCGGCACCCTGGTGATCGATTCGTCGGACGAGGAAATCCGTCTGGCCACCGGGATCAGCGAGGTGCACGTGGCCATCCTTCCGGCCGACAAGATCGTATCCACCGCCGACGACCTGGCGGCGTCCCTGGGCGAGGCCATGGCCCGGCCGGGCAACTTCACCGCTTTTATCACCGGCGCCAGCCGCACGGCGGACATCGAGCGGGTCCTGGCCATCGGGGTCCATGGGCCGTTGGCGCTTCATATCCTGATCCTGGAAAACGGATTGACTTCTTGATGGTCTGTGGGGGTGGGGGATCAGAATGCATGAGATCCCTCGTCGTAAACTCCACGGGATGACAAAGACAAGGGATTCCAGGTTAGCGATTACTTCAGCTTACGCGATATTGGTAAAATACCTTTCTATTTTAAATAAAAAGTTTTATATTTGCCTTGTAATATAAAATTTTATGGATTGCAGGGCGGATCTCAATGTACCGATTCATCGAAGATAAACTGGTGGCGTGGAAGGTCGCGCCACGTCGCAAACCGTTGATTCTCAGGGGGGCCCGCCAGGTCGGCAAGACTTGGTCCCTGAAGCACTTTGGACAAGCGCATTTCGATGAAGTCGTCATCGTCGATCTCGAACGGAACCCGGACTGGCACCGGGTTTTCGACCCCAATCTTCAGCCACGGCGGATCTGTGCCGAATTGGAGATTCTCACCGACCGGAAAATCGTCTCCGGCCGGACGCTGCTGTTGCTGGATGAAATTCAGGCATGCCCCCGTGCCGTCATGGCCTTGCGGTATTTCTACGAAGAAATGCCCGAGTTGCACGTGGCTGCCGCGGGATCTCTGCTTGAATTTATCCTCAAAGATATCTCGTTTCCCGTGGGAAGAGTACAGTTCCTCGATCTTTTCCCCCTGAGTTTCGCCGAATTTTTGAAGGCCTGCGGCAAGGAAGAAGCGGCCTTGATCGTTGCCTCACCGCCTGCCGCGGTCTCCGAGACGGTACACGAGTTTCTTGGCGACCGTTTGCGGGAGTACTTCTTTGTCGGGGGCATGCCGGAGAGCGTTCTGGCCTATCAGGCCACCGGCAGTTTGAAGGAGGCCTTCGAGGTGCAGGCGGAAATCTGCAACGCTTACCGGGCCGATTTTTCCAAGTACCGCCCCCGGGTCGATCCGGCCTGTCTCAATGCCGTGTTGAGTTCGGTGGCGCGAAGCGTGGGGCGGCAGATCCAATATGCCAAATTGGCGGACGGCTACTCCAACCCCACCATCAAGAAAGCCTTCGACCTTTTGTGCCAGGCCGGCGTGATTGTCCGGGTTCCGGCCGCCGATCCAACAGGACTGCCGCTGGGGGCTTCGGCTTCGGCGCGGATATTCAAGGCCTTGATGGTCGATATCGGCTTAATGCGCTTTTTAAGCGGTATGCCCACCGATGTGGAGTACGGTAAAGCGGATTTGCTTCAAATTCATCGGGGTGCGATGGCCGAACAGTTCGTGGGCCAAGAACTTCGGGGAAAGCAGAATGGCGGTCTTCATTATTGGTCCAGACGGGCCAAGAGCAGTTCGGCGGAAGTCGATTTCCTGGCGGTACACGCCGGAAAGATCTTCCCGGTGGAAGTCAAAAGCGGCGCTGCCGGAAGTCTGAGAAGTTTGCACCTCTGTCTGGAAACGCATCCCAACTGCCCCCGAGGGATTGTCTACTCGGCCCGGCCCTACGGTGAACTGCCAGAGCAGCGGTTGTTGTTTCTGCCGCTTTACCTGGCCGGTGCTGATCCCCTGGCGAGGCAGGCAGGATGAGCTCATCGCCGTCGAAAGACGGGAGTCAGGGGACAAGAGGAAAAGATTCTTCGTCGCGGCGCACGTCGGAATGGCAAAAAGAGGCCAAGATCAAAGGGCATTTTTCGCAAACAGCGCATCAAAAAAAAACTGCTGGAGGCATCCGATGCAGACCGCACATGACTTGAAGGGCTACCGGAAGGACATCGAGGCGGCCTTGGAGGACGAATTCCTCCGCTCGGCGATGGACAAGTTCGCCGTGGATTATCCGGCCTCCCGCGCCAAGGCCTTCGCCGGCATCGACGTGCCGGCCCTGATCGCCGAGATCGCCACCATCAAGGATGCCAACATGGCCCGGCTGGATACGCTGCTGGATGAATTCACCCGCCGCGCCGAGGCCAATGGGATCAATGTCCATCTGGCCGAGGACGCCGCCGCCGCCAACCGCATCATCGCCGACATCGCCCGGAAAGGGCAGGTGCGGTCCATTGTCAAGTCCAAGTCCATGACCGCCGAAGAGACGCTGCTCAACCACCACCTGGAAGCCGAGGGCCTCGAAGTGGTGGAGACCGACCTGGGCGAATGGATCATCCAGTTGCGCCACGAAGGCCCCAGCCACATGGTAATGCCGGCCATTCACCTGTCGCGCTACCAGGTGGCCGACCTGTTCAGCGAGGTGACCCGCGCAAAACAGGACGCCGAGATCGAGCGCCTCGTCAAGGTGGCTCGCCGGGAGCTGCGTGCCAAGTTCGTCGAGGCGGAGATGGGCATCACTGGCGCCAACTTCGCCATCGCGGACACCGGGGCCATCGGGCTGACCACCAACGAGGGCAACGCGCGGCTGGTGGCCACCCTGCCGCAGATTCACGTGGCCCTGATGGGCATCGACAAGCTCGTGTCCACCCTCATGGACGCCCTGCGGATCAACCGGGCCTTGCCGCGCAACGCCACCGGCCAGAAGATCACCTCCTACGTCAGCTGGATCACCGGCCCGGTCCAGTGCGCCGTCGGCCCGGAAGGACGCAAGGAGATGCACGTCGTTTTTCTGGACAACGGGCGCCGGGCCTTGGCGCGGGACCCGGTCTTCTCCCGGGTGCTGCGCTGCGTGCGTTGCGGGGCCTGCGCCAACGTCTGCCCCGTCTACCGCATGGTGGGCGGCCACCGCTACGGGCACATCTACATCGGTGCCATCGGACTGATCCTGACCTACTTTTTCCACGGCCGGGAAAAGGCCCGCAATCTGGTGCAAAACTGCATCAACTGCGGGGCCTGCAAGGCGGTGTGCGCCGCCGGCATCGATCTGCCCTACCTCATCAAGGAGGTTCATGCCCGGATCCAGGACGAGACCGGTCACCCCCTGCAAAGTTCCATGCTCGGCAAGGTGCTGGCCAACCGGCGCCTGTTTCACCGTCTGCTGCGGGCCGCACGCTTGGCCCAGAAGCCGGTGACCGGCGGCACTCCCTATATCCGGCATCTGCCGATGATCTTCGCCAAGGAGCACAACTTCCGGAAGCTGCCCGCCATCGCCGAAGTGCCATTCCGGGACCGCTGGCCGAGGCTTCAGCCCCGGGTGGAGCTCCCCCGCTGGCGCGTAGCCCTGTTTTCCGGCTGCGTCCAGGACTTCGTCTATCCGGAACAGCTCGAGGCCGGTCTCAAGGTGATGGCGGGTCTCGGCATCCAGGTGGAATTTCCCATGGACCAGAGCTGCTGCGGCCTGCCGGTGCAGATGATGGGGGAAAAGAAGGCGGCCCGGCGGGTGGCGCTGCAGAACATGGAGGCCATGGCGGCCGAACGCTACGATTACATCGTCACCCTGTGCGCCTCTTGCGCCTCGCACCTGACCCACGGGTATCCCAAGCTGTTTGCCGACAATCCCGAAGAAAAGCGCCGCGCCGAGACTTTCTCGGCCAAGGTGATTTCCTTCAGCCGTTTTCTGGCCGATGTGGTCCGGATCGGTCCCGAGCACTTCGCGCCGGCATCCGGGGTCAAGACGACCTATCATGCGCCCTGTCATCTGTGCCGGGGCCTCGACGAGCACCAGGCCCCCAAGACCCTGCTGAAAACCGCCGGGATGGAATTTACCCCCGCCGCCGAGGAGGAGACCTGCTGCGGCTTCGGCGGCACCTATTCGAGCGAGTTTCCCCGGATTTCCGCCCAGATTCTGGCCCTGAAGCTGGCCGACTTTGAAAAAACCGGCGCCGAGGTGCTGGTCACCGAGTGCCCCGGGTGCGTGATGCAGCTTCGCGGCGGGGCGCAGAAGGCGGGAATGGCCGTCAAGGTGCTGCACATCGCCGAGGCCTTGGCCGCAGCGCGGATCTCGGCTGGTTAGCCGCAGGGACCTCGGAACAGATGCTTCTCCAACGCCGAAGCGAAAAAGTTTGGGCCGATGGATTTTTTATACCTGTCCCCCGAATTTCCCCCCTACAGCCGGATGTTCATTCAGTGCCTGAACCGCCGCGGCGTCCGGGTCTGGGGCATCGGCGAGGCGGACTTCCATGCCATGCCCGAACCCCTTCGCGCATCTCTCAAGTGGTACGTGCGCACCGATCTCGACGATCCGGGCGCGGTTCGCCAGGCGGTGGAGCGCCTCCTTGGCGTTCAGGCCGGAATGGGGTTGAATCCCCGTTTCGACCGGGTCGAATCCCACAACGAGCAGTGGCTGCGACTGGAGGCGATGATCAACGCGGCTTTCGAGGTGCCCGGAATCCGTCCGGAAACCCTCGACCGGATCAAAAAAAAGTCCGCCATGAAGGCCGTCTTCATCTCTTGCGGCTTTCCGGTGGCCGAAGGCGAACCGGTCCGGTCCGTCGCCCACGGCCTGGAACTTGCCCGCCGCCTCGGCTTCCCGCTGATTCTCAAACCCGACGAGGGGGTCGGCGCGGGCGGCATTTTCCGCATTGAAAACACCGGCGATCTTGAAGCGGCTCTGGCCCGGATCGATGCGCCCTACCTGCTGGAGCGCTGCTTCGACGCCCCCATCGTGACCTACGACGGCCTGACGGATTTGCAAGGATGCGTCATTTTTGAAAATTCACTGGTCTACGGCGACGGAGTGCTCGTCTATGTATTGGGGGAGGATCCTTTTTTTTATGTCCACCGCCAAATCCCACCGGACCTGGCCCGGGCCGGGAGGCGTCTGGTGGCGGCTTTCGACATCCGCGGAAAGTTCTTCCATTTCGAATTCTTCCGCGTCGGCGGGGCGTACTATCCCATGGAGATCAACTGCCGGCCGCCCGGAGGTCCGATTCTGGATATGATGAATTTCAGCGCGGACGTGGACCTTTACGACGCCTACGCCCGCATGGTGCTTGGCGAGGCGGTGGCGCTGCCGGCGGAAAAGAAGTATTACTGCGTCTACTTGGGCCGCCGGGACCGGGACTACACCCTGTCCCATGCTGCGGTAGTGGCCGCCTATGGCGGCGAATTGGTCGATTGCGCCGAAAACCCGCCCCTGTTTCAGCAGGCCATGGGCCGGTACCGGTACATGTTGCGGTCCGCATCCGAAGACCGGATCAAGGATATGGCGAAGCGGATCCTGGCCCGCCATTCGAACTGATCCGGCCGCCTGAAAGGAAAGACGATGAATGTCGTTTTCATTTCACCGCATTTTCCTTACCAATACCACCGCTTCTGCCTCGAATTGAAACGTGCCGGGGCCAATGCCCTGGGTATCGGCGACGCACCCTACGATGCATTGCCGGATGCGGTTCGCCAGTCGCTCACCGAGTACTACCACCTCCCGGTGATGGAAGACGAGGACGGCCTGATTCGCGCCTGCGGTTATTTCACCCATCGCTACGGCAAGATCGACCGCATCGATTCCCTCAACGAATACTGGCTGGCCGTCGAGGCCCGGTTGCGAGACGATTTCAATGTCTTCGGTATCCGGGGACGCGAGGTGGCCGCCATCCGGCAAAAATCCAGAATGAAGGAGATTTTCAGCTCCGCCGGGGTTTCCGTGGCGCCGGGCGCGGTGGTGCGAACGATGGACGAGGCCCGGGCCCTTGTCGAGCGGATCGGTTATCCGCTGGTGGCCAAGCCGGATGCCGGCGTGGGCGCCATCCATACCTCCCGTCTCGATGCGGATGCCGACCTCGAGCATTTTTTCAGCACCAAACCGGCCACCGATTACATCCTGGAGGGGTTCGTCCACGGGACCATCACCTCGTTCGACGGCTTGACGGACCGCGATGGCACTCCGGTGTTCTGGACATCCCACGTGTTCAGCCAGGGGATCATGGAAACCGTCAACGAGGCGCGCCACCTGTACTACTACTCGTTGAGGGAGATCCCGCCGGTCCTGGAGGACCTGGGACGCCGCTGCCTCAGGGCCTTCAACGTCCGGGAACGCTTTTTCCACATCGAGTTTTTCGACACCGGTGACGGCCATTTCACCGCCCTGGAAGTCAACATGCGGCCGCCCGGGGGCTTTACCACCGACATGTTCAACTACGCCTGCGACATCGACGTCTACCGCATGTGGGCCGAGCTGCTGCTCAACGGCCGGGTTTCGGGCAATTTCGAGCGCAAATACCACTGCTGTTACGCCAGCCGCAAGGCCGGCAAGCCCTATGTCCACGACCATGACGCGATCCTGGCCCGCTGGGGTCACCGGATCTGCCAGGTGGATCGGGTGCCGGGGGTGTTTTCCAGCGCCCTGGGGGAGATGGGCTATATTTTCCGCACGCCGGATCTGCAAGAGATGAACGAAATCGTTGCGTGGATTCACGCCACGCATTGAAGGCGGGAGAATCGCCGATGCACGTCGAAGAACACCGCTGGCACAGTCCGCGCCTCGGCCGCGAGATGGTCTTGAAAGTCTACGGCCACTGGGGGGCGCCCATTCTGGTCTTTCCGTGCTCCCGGGGGCGCTACTACGACTACGAAACCATGGGCATGGTCGGCGCCCTCGCCGATTTCATCGACGGCGGCCGGATCAAGCTTTTCTGCGTGGACTCGGTGGATGCCGAGACTTGGTACGATTTCTCCGTTCCGCCGGCGGAACGCAACCGGTGCCACGAGGCCTATGACGGCTACATCGTCCATGAGGTGGTGCCGTTTCTCCAGCACCACTGCGGGGGGCATGAATCGCGGGCGACGACCAACGGGTGCAGCATGGGGGCCTATCATGCCGTGAACTTCTTTCTGAGGCATCCGGACCTGTTTGCCGGCACCATCGCGTTGAGCGGCCTCTACCGGCTCGACCGGGTCGAGTTCGGGCTCGGCGCCGACGACATCCCGGCGGTCTATTTCAACTCGCCGATTCATTATCTGGCCGGCATGACCGATCCCTGGTTTCTGGAGCAATACCGCCGCAGCACCATCGTGATCTGCGTCGGCCAGGGGGCCTGGGAGGAGGAGGCCGTCGCGGACACCCGGGCCATGAAAACATTGTTCGAACAGAAAGCGGTCCCGGCCCGGGTCGACTTCTGGGGCTTCGACGTCAACCACGACTGGCCCTGGTGGTACAAGCAGATGCGGTACTTTCTCGATAGCGATTCTTTCCGCCGCTTCGCCGTTTCATAGGGGCGGCATACACGCCGCCGCAGCGCATTCCTCCTGATTTTTCCCGAGGCACTCCGGACCCGTTGACCCACGGCATGCCCCCGGCATGCGCCCGCGCGGCCCTGTCGCCTGCGCCACCTTGGCGGGCATGAAACCGAAGGTCAATCAAAGGAAAGCCCGATCCGCGTCAACCCGAAGTTCATCACGGCCGCTTTTCGTGCGGGCGTCGGCGGCGTCCGGTTTTTGCGGCGCCATCGGCTCGAATTTATTTCTTCGATGAAAAGAGGCTGCCGCATCGGAATTATCGTTTTGCATTCGGTCAGGCATGCCGGGTAAAAGTTGCTTTTCCCAAGAAAACGGCATCCATCACTGCAATCGCACTTTCTGTCAAGGAGGAGATCGAGATGGGGAAGAACTTCTTTGCCACCCGCTGGGGGATCATCGGCGTGGGGGCGTTGATCGGCGTGCTGGCCTCCTTGCTCCAGAAACTGGGCAACCCGGGCAACATGGGCATCTGCGTGGCCTGCTTCGAGCGCGACATCGCCGGTGCCCTGGGGCTGCACCGGGCCGCGGTGGTTCAGTACATGCGGCCGGAGATCATCGGGTTTGTGCTCGGGTCCCTCATCGCCGCCTATCTTTTCAAGGAATACCGGCCGCGTCTGGGATCGGCACCCGTGGTGCGGTTCATCCTGGGCGTTTTTGCCATGATCGGCGCCCTGGTGTTTCTCGGCTGCCCCTGGCGGGCCATGCTTCGCCTGGCCGGCGGCGACGGCAACGCCATCCTCGGCCTGGCCGGCCTGGCCTTCGGGATTTGGATCGGCACCTTGTTTCTCAAAAACGGCTACAACCTGGGCCGCACCCAGAAGACCTACGCCGCGGCGGGCTGGCTGATGCCCCTGACCATGGCGGGGTTTCTGGCGCTGATGATCATTTTTCCCCGGGTGCCCGAGCAACCCCAGAGCGGCGTGCTTTTTTACAGCGTCAAGGGCCCCGGGGCCGGGCATGCTCCGCTTCTGGTGTCGCTGGGCATCGGTTTGCTCATCGGCTTTCTGGCCCAACGCAGCCGCTTTTGCACCATGGGCGCCCTGCGCGACCTGATTCTCTTTCGCCAGACGCACCTGTTCGGCGGTTTTCTCGCCCTGGTCGTCTTCGCCTTCATCACCAATGTCATCGTCGGCCAGTTCAAGCCGGGATTCGCCGGCCAGCCGGTGGCCCATACCCTCCATGTCTGGAACTTCGCCGGCATGATGGTCGCCGGCCTGGCCTTCGCCCTGGCCGGCGGTTGCCCCGGACGCCAGCTCTTTTTGGCCGGTGAGGGGGACGGGGATTCGGCCGTCTTTGTTTTCGGCATGATCGTCGGCGCCGGCATCGCCCACAACTTCGGCATGGCCAGCGCCCCCGCCGGCCTCGGCCCCCACGGGGTGGCCGCCGTGATCGTCGGCATGGCGGTGTGTCTGTTCATCGGGTTCACCATGCGTCAAACAGCCAAACAAGGAGATCAAAGATGACGGTTACAGTCGATGCCCGGGGGCTTTCCTGCCCGCAGCCGGTGCTTATGACTCTCAGCGAGATCAAGAGCGGATCGGACAACGAGATCGTCGTGCTGGTGGATACCGACACGTCCAAGGAAAACGTGAGCCGCGCGGCCGTCAGCCGGGGGTGCACGGTAGGCAACGTGGAGCCCGATGGTGAAGGCTACAAGATCACGGTGTTGAGGAAGTAAGGATGGGTTTTTTCTCGTTTTTGAAAAACGGCGTCAAGGGGGGCCGGGGGCAGGCCGCCGAGGGGGCAAAGGCCAAGGCCGACCGCGGGATCCTGATCTTCGAGAACACCAGCGAGGTGATCCGGGCCGAGAACTGCCTCAAGGCGGCCGGGTGGCCGGTGCGGGTGATGGGGCCGCCGCCGGAGATTCAGCGGGGCTGCGACCTGGTGATCGAGTTTCCCCTCATCGAGCGGCTGGAGATCATGCGGCTGCTCGATGAGGCCCGGGCCGTGCCGCTGGAAATGGTGCCGGTGACCGGCCCCCTGCTGGCGCCGGTGGACCTGTTCCAGACCGTCGATTACGGGGAATGGCTCATGGTGCGGGCGGCCAACATGAAGATCTGCATCGAGAAGGCCACCGAGACCATCGTCAACATCTCGGGCGGCGGGTGCCCGGACGTGCCCTACCTGGCCCGGGAGATGGTGGGCAAATCCCTGGCCGAGGCGCCCCGGCCCCGGGAAATCGGCCACACCCTTTGCGGCTACGCTCTGGAACTGGCCCATGAGGAGATCCGCCGCCAATGCTCTGCATCGTAGGCACCGTCCCGGACGCCGGGTTTCCCCTGGTCGCCGGCCCGGTGCGAAGGGAAAACGACCGGCTGGCCATCGGCGACCGGACCGTGGCCATCCATCGCGGCACCCCGGCCCTGGTGGGCGCGGTGCTGGCGGCGGCCACGGTTCTGCCCCTGCCGCCGGTGGAAGCCTGGCTGGTGGGTGACATCGGCCGGGGCGATGGTAGTCGCCGGCTGTACGCGCACCTGGAAGCCGAACTGCCCCGTCGCCCCTGGACCGTGGTGGTCTTTCACTACCTCCAGCCGGACGTGGACTGGCACAACCGGGTCCTGTTCGCCGTGGAGAAGATCCACCCCAGGCCGGTGCTCATCGCCGACGCCGGCTTCATGTACGCCGCCAAGATGAGCGGGCAGGCCCGGGAATACGATCTGTTTACCCCGGACGCGGGCGAACTGGCCTTTCTGGCCGATGAGGACGCCCCCCATCCGTTCTACACGCGCGGGTTCATCCTGCACCAAGAGGAAAGGGTGCCGGAACTCATCCAGCGGGCCTATTGCCACGCCAACGCGGCCCGCTGGCTTCTGGTCAAGGGCCAGACGGATCATCTGGCCGATGGGGGGGGAATTCACGAGACGGTCGCCGCCCCGGCCAGCCCGGCTATGGAGGCCATGGGCGGAACGGGCGACACGCTCACCGGGCTGGCGGCGGCTTTGGCCGCCAGCGGGATGCCCGTCGAGCGGGCCGCCATCACGGCCGCCCGGGTGAACCGCCTGGCCGGCCACCTGGCCGATCCGACCCCGGCCACCCAGATCGCGGCCATGGTGCGCCGGATTCCGGCGGCTCTGAAGCAGGTGCTCGACGAATCCGGCGCCTGACCGGATGGCTTTCGCTGCGCGTCACCCATCCTGCGGGCGGCGGCAACATTGCCGATTTCTCGGCGGACGATGATGCCCCGCACATTGCGGTTCGTGTCCGGTGCCGGTGGGTTCGTCGGGATGCGCGCGGAGCCGATTCCGAAGCTGTTCTCGCCGGCACGGCCTGCTCTTACGGCAGTGCGGTAGGAGCGGGCCATGCCCGCGATTTTGGGTCAGGATGTCAGCAGCCGGCTGAAAAGACGATCAAGACCGCGATCCGATGTTCGGTAAATGAGCCGGTTGCAGGGGCGGGTTTCAAACCCGCCCGAACCAGCCGAACCTATTCGGGATTTTTCGTGTCCACGGCTATCTTCAAATACCCTGTAAGGAGAATTTTATGAGCGAAGACTATCGCAGCATGTGGGAAAGCCTCGGGCTGGATCTGACGGCCCACGACGCCCTGCTGGGTGTTCTGGGAACCTTCTACCGGGACATCTATCTGACCCGGAAGAACCGCCCCGAAGGGATGGGCTACTTCGATTTCGTCATGAGCGAGGTCCACGGCCTGCGCATCAAGGAGCTGCTGGAGGAAAAGGTCGCCGGCCGCAAGATCATCGGGTCCTACTGCGTGTTTGTCCCGGAGGAGATCGTGCTGGCGGCCAACGCCACCCTGGTGGGCCTGTGCTCCGGAGCCGACTTTGCCGTGGAAGAGGTCGAGAAGGTCTTGCCCCGCAACACCTGCGCCCTGATCAAGTCTTCCTTCGGGTTCAAGCTCGGCAAGGTCTGCCCCTACCTGGAAGCCGCCGACATGATCGTGGGGGAAAACACCTGCGACGGCAAGAAGAAGGCCTACGAATCCCTGGACGCCCTGGTTTCCAACCTCTACGTGATGGACATCCCCCAGGTGAAATCGGAGAAGGGCCGGGAGCTGCTCAAGGCCGAATTCTGGCGTTTCAAGGAGGCGGCGGAAGCACTCACCGGGGTGACCATCGATACCGAGCGGCTCAAGCAAGGCATCCGTACGGTCAACGCCAAGCGCCGGGCACTGCACCGACTCACGGCCCTGCGGGCCGCCGATCCGGCCCCCATTTCCGGCCTGGACGCGCTGCTGGCCAGCCAGGTCTCCTTCTACGACAACCCGCAGCGGTTCACCGACGCCGTCAACAAGGTCTGTGACGAACTGGAGAAGAGAATCGCCGAGAAGGAGGGCGTCTTTGCGCCCAATACGCCGCGGGTGGTCGTCTCCGGCTGCCCCATGGCGGTGCCCAGTTGGAAGATCCCATGGATCATCGAGACCTCCGGCGCCGTGATCGTCGGCGAGGAATCCTGCGTGGGCGAGCGGGGCATCCGCAACCTTACCGACGATGCGGGCCAATCCGTCGAGGCGCTGATGGAGGCCATCGTGGACCGCTACTTCAAGATCGACTGCGCCATCTTCACCCCCAACCCGGATCGCCTGGCCCACATCGAGGAGATGGTGCGGGCCTACAAGGCCGACGGCGTGATCCACTACGGCCTGCTGTTTTGCCAGCCGTACCTGATGGAGTCCATCCCGGTGGCCAAAGCCCTGGAAGACAAGGGCATTCCCATTTTGCGCATCGATTCGGACTACAGCATGGAGGATGTCGGGCAGCTCAAGACCCGCATCGAGGCGTTTGTGGAGATGCTGCGTTGATTGCTGACGACCGGAATCTCAAGTCGCAGGATGGGTGCAACCGAGTGGAACCCGTCGCAGCAACAACAGGAAAGAGGGACGGCGATGAAATACGGCGCGAGAAATCAGATCAAGGCCATCCACGTGCTTCCGGTCAAGCCGTAAGGTTGGCGGAGTCGTAAAATCGGGCGATGGTGTGATCCCGGAGGCTCCTCTGTTGTCATCCAGAGCTTTCCGTAATTGCTTCCGCCAGCACATGTACGGGAGGGTTTTAAACCCTCCCTATCGGCATTCGGGAATGCAAAACATGCGGGTTTTGATCATCATTTTGACCCGCTGCGGCAGTGCTGTCGCAGGAGCAGGCCGTGCCTGCGAAAACAACTTCGGAATTGGAGATCGACACGGATGCGCACGACGGGAATCGATATCGGATCGCGGACGATCAAGCTGGCCGTATGGGAGGACGGAAAGATCGTCGAAACCCGGAAGGACGATACCGGCTTCGACCCGTTGACCCGGGCGCGCAAACTGCTCGACGGTTTGGCCTGCGACCGGATCATGGCCACCGGCTACGGCCGCAATCTGCTGGAAGTCGCCCTCGATACGCCGACGGTGACGGAAATCAAGGCCCATGCCGCCGGAGCCCGTTACCATTTTCCCCTGGCGCGCACCGTGCTGGACATCGGCGGCCAGGACAGCAAGGCCATCGCCATGAACGTCGACGGAAGGGTGGTCAAGTTCGAGATGAACGACCGCTGCGCCGCAGGAACCGGCAAGTTCCTTGAGATCATGGCCAAATCCCTTGGCTTCTCCCTGGAGGGCTTCGGCGCCGAGGCCGCCCGGGCTCGGCGGGATCTGACCATCAACAGCATGTGCACCGTGTTTGCCGAATCCGAAGTCACTTCTTTGGTGGCCCGGGGGGAGGATCGCAACGAGATCGCCCTGGGCCTTCACAAATCCATCGTCCGGCGGGCCGTCGGAATGCTCAAGCGGGTGCATGCCGGCGGCCCGGTGGTCTTCAGCGGCGGGGTGGCGCGCAACGCCTGCATCTGCGACCTGATCCGCGAAAGCCTGGACCAGGAGATCCTGGTGGCCGAAGATCCCCAGTCGGCGGGCGCCATCGGAGCGGCGCTGATCGCCGCCAACGGCGCCGCGAACGGATTTACACCCTTGCATCGACGATGATCTTTTTGCCGCGGCAAAGGCCGTACCCATATCCGTCACGACAATGCCCGCCGGTGGTTTGCCGGTGTGTTGACAAACGGGAAGGCGAAGCGTACAATTGTACGTATGAAAATCATCGCCGATACAAATACATTTCTTGCGGTTGCATTGAATGAGCCCGAAAAAGACAAGATCATTCGGCTCACTGAAGATCATGAATTGATTGCGGCTGATGTTCTGCCGTTTGAGATTGGAAATGCATTAACGGCGATGATGAAAAAAGGCGTTTTAAAGCCGGATGAGGTCGCATCTGCATGGGAGGTGGTTCAACAGATACCTGTCGATCTGAGGCATACGGATATCAAGGCAGCCCTGTTCATTGCGGCAAGATACAACATCTACGCTTATGATGCCTATTTTTTGGAATGTGCCCATAACCTTCGCAGCCCGCTGCTTACCCTCGATAGCGGTATGCATCGGGTTGCACGAGAGATGGGAATTTCCATTTTGGAGTAAACGATTATGAAAGTATATACCTATTCGGAAGCCCGTCAACGTCTTGCCGATGTTTTGAATATCGCAAGAACGGAAGAAGTGGTCATCAAGCGCAGAGGTGGTGAGACCTTTTCCATTATTTTCAGAAAAGGTAGGAAATCTCCGTTTGACATCCCGGGGATCCAAACCGAGGCAACCACGAAAGACATACTCGAAGCGGTAAGCGCTTCGAGAGAAAGATTTCCCAACGAAAAAGTTGGAACTTGAAGGAGGGGAGCGGCCGGACAACAGGCTGGGGTGAGCTGACCCGCTTTTCAAGCGGGACATCCCTTTTCCGATACCGGCATTTTAATCATGGTTCGCCCCTGCGCAGCGCAATGGCGCATTGTGACCTTGGCGGCACATTTGCAAGGAGCAAACAAAGATGACCTCAACGCTTCCCATATACTTGGATTATAACGGCACCACCCCTCATGACCCGGCGGTGATCGGTGCCATGCGCCCCTTTATCGAGACCGAATTCGGCAACCCGTCCAGCAGCCACTGGTACGGCATCGCGCCCAAACAGGCCGTTAACCGGGCCCGGGGGCAGGTGGCCGATCTGCTCGGGTGCCGGCCCGCCGAGGTAGTCTTCACCAGCGGCGGCACCGAATCCAACAACCACGCCATCGCCGGCGTGGCCCGGGCCTTGCGGGACCGCGGCCGGCATATCGTCACCACCGCCGTCGAGCACCCGGCGGTCCTGGAGGTGTGCCGGGACCTTGAAAGCCGGGGATTCTCCCTCACTGTGGTGCCCGTGGACGGCCGCGGCCGGGTCGATGCGACCCGGGTGGCCGCCGTCTTTCGGCCGGACACGATCCTGGTAAGCGTCATGCACGCCAACAACGAGGTGGGCACGGTGCAGCCGGTGGCCGAGATCGCCGCGTTGGCGCATCAAAGAGGGATTCTGGTACACACCGACGCGGCCCAGAGCATCGGCAAGATCCCGGTGAACGTGGATGATCTGGGGGTCGATCTGCTCTCGTTGGCCGGCCACAAGCTTTACGCGCCCAAGGGTATCGGGGTCCTGTACATCCGTGAAAAGACCCCCATCGCTCGCTTTTGCCACGGCGCCGGCCAGGAGGGCGGGCGCCGGGCCGGCACGGAGAACGTCCCCTGGATCGTCGGCCTTGGCGAGGCCTGCGCCATCGCCGCCCGGATGCTGCCGGAAGCGGCCGAACGCATGCGCCGGCTTCGGGACCGGCTCCGGAACAAGCTCGGCGCCCGCTTGGTGGACGTGCAGGTCAACGGGGATCCCACCGAGGGGCTGCCCAACACCCTCAGCGTCTCGTTCAGGGGCCTGGAGGCCAACCGGATTTTGGAGGAAATCGGCCTGGAGGTGGCCGCCTCGGCCGGGGCCGCCTGCCATGCCGATACCGTGGAGGTCTCCCATGTCCTTGTCGCCATGGGCCTGGACCCGGCCTGGGCCAAGGGAACGGTGCGTTTCAGCGTCGGGCGGCCCACCACCGAGGACGAAATCGACCGGGCTGCCGAGGTCGTCTGCGCGGCCGTACGGCGCCTCGCCGGGGCCGGATGGGGAATTGGCCGCGATTGACTGTAGAATTTCCCTTTGTCCTCTGCGGTGTTGTCTCGCATGCTTACAGTTTATCTCCAATAACGATTCCCATAGAAATCTTCGATTACAAGCCAACTGCCTGATATGATATTCCAATTGGATTCGGCCCCCTTGACTATGGTAATCACCGCCCGATGAACGTCCGACATCCATTTACTAAGGAGGCAATGCGATGAAAATGGGGCTGTGGTTCAGGGCGGCGGCGGTGGTCATCATGTTGGGGCTGGCGGCGCTTCCGGCCTCTGCCGATCCGCTGGCAGACTTCAAGGGACAGAAGGGTGAAATTCGGATTTCCGGCGGCACGGCCCACATTCCGGTGATGGAAGAGGCGGCCAAGCGCATTCGCACGGCCAACCCGGACGTCCAGATCAGCATCGCCGGGGGCGGCTCGGGAGTCGGCATCAAGCAGGCGGGCGAGGGGCTGGTGGACATTGGCAATTCGGGCCGCAAGCCGACGGACGAAGAAGTCGCCAAGTACGGTTTGAAGGTGTTCCGTTGGGCCTTGGACGGGGTCGGGGCCGTGGTGCATCCGGCCAACCCGGCCAAATCCTTGAGCAAGGATCAGCTCAAACAGGTCTATGCCGGCGCCATCGACAACTGGAAAGCCCTGGGCGGCCCGGACAAGGCGATCAACCTGTACACCCGCGACGAGGCCAGCGGCACCCGCGACGTATTCTGGAAAAGAGCCCTGGACAAGGGCGAGATCCATGCACGAGCCAACGTGGTGCCCTCCAACGGGGCCATGAAGACGGCCGTGGCCAACGACCCGTACGCCATCGGCTACGTGTCTGTGGGCCACATCGACGCCACCGTGGCGCCGGTGGCCCTGGACGGGGTGGTGCCCACCAACGAGACGGTCCAGAGCGGCGCCTATCCGGTCAGCCGGGGCCTGTTCAGCCTCACCAAAGGCGAACCCAAGGGGGTGGCCAAACTGTTCATCGACTACCTGTTTTCGCCGGCCGGTCATGAGATCATCGCGGACAAAGGGTTTATTCCGGTCGATTGATCCATGGACGGCGAACGCATCGCGCAAAAGGTCTTTTTGCTGGCGGCGGTCTTGAGCGCGTCGGTGACCGTGCTTCTCCTGGCCTTTATGGTGATTCTCGGCCTCCCGTTGTTCCAGGGAGGCCTCTTTCTTGAGATCCTCACCCAGCCGTGGCTTCCCGGCCGTCAGCTCTTCGGCGTTTGGCCGATGATCGCGGGGACTCTGGCGATCGCTTCCCTGGCAGTGGCCATTGCCTTTCCGTTGAGCCTCGGGGTGTCGAGCCTGATCGCCGTGGTGGCCCCCGGGCGCATCGCCCGACTGGTCAAGTCGGCCGTGGCCTTCATGACCGGCATTCCGACGGTGGTTTACGGTTTCGTGGGGGTCTTTTTGCTCGTGCCGTTGGTGCGGGAAAGTTTATCCCGGGGCTCGGGGCTGTGCGTGCTGTCGGCAGCTCTCGTTTTGGGGATCCTGGTGGCGCCCACCATGATCCTGTTTTTCTCCGACGCCCTGGCGCGGGTGCCGCGAAGCCATCGCATTGCCGCCGAAGCCCTGGGCGCCACACCGGCCCAGGTCTTGATCTACGTGCTGATTCCCGGGGCTTGGCGGGGCATCGTCACCGGGCTGGTCCTTTCCACCGGTCGGGCGGTGGGCGATACACTGATCGCCCTGATGCTGGCCGGCAACGCCGCCCAGGTTCCCAATAGTCTGTTGGATTCGGCCCGCGCCCTCACAGCCCACATCGCCCTGGTCATTGCCTCGGACTTTGACAGTCTGGAGTTCAAGACCATCTTCGCCTGCGGCATCCTGCTGTATGCCTTTACCGCTGCCGCCACCCTCGCCGTGCGGCGTCTGGGAAGAAAAAGGACGCCGGCGCGATGAAGCAGCCCCCATTGGATATGTTCGTCCGCCTGGTGAGTTGGGGCAGCACCCTTTTACTGCTTGCATCGGTGGCGACGGTGATCGGCTTTTTGCTGTTCAAGGGCTACGGCAGCTTCGACCTCAAGTTGGTGTTCGGGGATACGCCTCCCTTGGAGGCTCTGCTGCTGCGCCGTCCGGTTTTCGGCGGGCTTTTCCCGGCCATGGTGGGCACCCTTTCCTTGGTGGTGCTGGCCATCAGCTTGGCCGTGCCCATTGGGCTGGCCGCCGGTATTTACATGGCCGAATACGGACGGGGACGCATCCAGCAGGCGTTGGGTCTTTTTTTCGACATCCTGGCCGGGGTTCCGTCCATCGTGGTGGGCTTGTTCGGGTTCAGCGTGGCCGTTTTCCTGCACCGCCACTTCGGGGGAAGGATCTACCCCTGCCTGCTGATTTCGGCCCTGTCCCTGGCTTTTTTGGTGCTTCCCTACCTCATCCGCACCACTCAGAACGCCCTGGAGGCGCTGCCGGAAGCGGTGCGGCTGACTGCCCCGGCCCTGGGCGCCACCCGCCTGCAGAACATCCGTTTCGTCCTGCTCCCCCGCGCCCTGCCCGGAATCCTGAGCGGCGCGATTCTGGCAATCGGCCGCTGCGCCGAGGATACGGCCGTGATCATGCTCACTGGAGTGGTGGCCACCGCCGGGTTGCCGCGCTCGCTCTTTTCGTCCTACGAGGCCCTGCCGTTTTACATCTACTACATCTCCGCCCAATACCGCGACTCGGCCGAACTGGCCACCGGGTACGCCGCGGCCTTGATCCTGCTGGCGATTTGCGCCATGCTCTTTGCCGCCGCGGCGCTGATCAAGCAGCGCCTCGGCGCCCGATCGCACCAGCGCCTGTGAGATGGCCCGCCATGGACCGCGACGTCAAAATCCGCATTGCGCACCTTTGCTTCGACTACGGTCGCCGCCGGGTGCTGGACGACGTTTGCGCTGAGATTCCGGCCAACGCCATCACGGCCATCGTCGGCCCGTCGGGCCAAGGCAAGTCGACCCTCCTCACCTGCCTCAACCGGCTTTGCGACGCTGTTCCCGAAACCCGGGTGAGCGGCCATGTCATGATCCGCTTCCAGGGCCGATGGCAGGACATCCTGGCGCCGGAAGTCCCCCTGCACTGGCTGCGGCGCAAGGTGGGGATGGTCTTCCAGGCGCCCAATCCGCTGCCCATGAGCATCTTCAAAAACGTGGCCTTCGCCCTCAAGCTCACCGGCCAGCACCGGCGGCCCGACGTGAACGATCGGGTAGTCCAGGCCCTGGAGCGCGCCTTCCTGTGGGACGAGGTCCGCGACCGGCTCCACCACGACGCCCGCACCCTTTCCGGCGGCCAGCAGCAGCGCCTGTGCATCGCCCGCGCCCTGATCCTGGAGCCGGAGATCCTGCTTCTGGATGAACCGACATCTTCGTTGGACAGCCAGGCGGGCGAGGTGATCGAGTCGCTGCTTCTCACCTTGCGCAAACGCTGCACCTTGGTGATGGTTTCCCACTACCAGGACCAAGTGCGCCGGGTGGCCGACTGCGTCCTGCAACTCAACGCCGGGAAATTAATCCCTTTGCCGATCTAAACAATAGTAGTTCTTGCTTCAAAAGTGGCTGTCATTTTTAAAACAGGGCCGCAAGGGCAATGGGGTCCCGTTTGTCGTCTGCTTTTTCGAAAGGAGATGGAATGCCCGCTTCCTTCATGGACTGTTTTCCGGGCCTGACCACCTGACTGCAGGTCTCACGCATTCCCCTGGCCGCATCCGTGGCCGCGCTGGACCAGATGCAAAAGTCCGTCGAACTGTGGGATTCAATCTCTCCAACCAGGCGATGGAGGCCGGTTTTTTCCTGGCCAGCCGATTCAATAACGGCCTCGCGCCCTGCGGATGGGACGGCACCGATGCCTGGATGCGACTAGCGGACGACTTGTCCCGATCCTGGGCCGACTTCGTCCGGGATCAGACCGTCGCTTCGCTCGATACCATTCGCCGGCGCCGCCGGGGCGAACTCGGTTTCCGATCAACTGCTTCTTGATTTGCCGAGCCTTCGTCTCTGGGACCTCTCCGAGGCCAACTCCCATGCTGTAGGCAACTACACCGTGGTTTTCGCGCCTCGTGCCAGCCATCGTTCCAATATCGCCGAACGCACGGCGCTTTTTTGCGGGGCCATGGGCTGAGCCGCACGGCGCTGGCCAAAAAAAATGCGCCGACGAGATTCCGCTGCTCATGGCCACGCTGATCCTTCATCCCGACCCGGGACGGACCTTCGGCAGTGCCGGCGCGCCGAATTTCCCCGCCGGCTTCATCCGGGACACCTTTCAGAAGATTTTTGTCGGCAACGAACTGATCCGGGGCAAGTTGAGCATCGGCGAGCGGACCATCGGAATCAAGGATTATCCGGCCGGCGCGCCGATCTGGGCGCTGGGCGGCAAGCGGAACGACATCGCCCCCGAGGGCCAGGCGGTGGGGCATCTGCCGCTCATCCACAACGTGGCGGAGGCCGACAAGTTGTCTCTGACCTGCGATGGCGGCCACATGGCCCTGTTTCGATCCGAGAAGATACTCGATCAATACTACACCCGCATCGCCGATTTTCTGCTGGCCCACAGCGACTGAGGCGCTATTTTTCTTCTTTGGGGGACCGCCCTGAACCTGAAGGGGCGCCGAAAAGCCCCGTGAAGGGCGGCATGCCGGCGGCCTGTTGGGCCATGCGGGTAAAGTCCGAACCCATTTCAATCCACTGCTGAAAATTCCGATCGAAGGCCTGCCTGTGCGCCAGGTAGGTCTGGACGATGGGCTGCAGGTAGCGGTCCGGAAACTCTCCCAGCGCATTGTCACCGTAGCGGATGATGAGCTGCAGCACCGGCACCGGCAGGAGCAGATGCCTGTTTTTGGCCTGATCCGGAACGATCTGGGTGAGGACGAAGGCGGTGACATCCTCGAGTCCCTTCTGGGTCGGCACCGGTATCGCCTTGAGCAGGGGTTCCATGGCCTGCTGGCGCGCGGTGAGAAACGCGTTCATGGCGGTGATGGTTTTGCTCATGGCGCCGCTGTATTCCGGCGATTGGAAGAGCGTCATGTAATGACCTTCGAGGATCCGGATCCACATCTGGTAAATGCGGCGGGAATCCTCTGGCAGGGTGCCTTTTTCCGCCATCTGCGCCAATTCGTCCTGGAGCACCTGGATCGATTTCACCAGAGGGACGCCGAGCAGGTGGATCGGTTTGTTGGCGACGGCCTGAAACAGATGGTAGCGATCCAGAGCAGGGCATCCGCGCCGCCGGTGGTTTTTTCCGTATGGCTGTCGGCGGGAGGCGGGAACCACATCCTTGCCAGGGTGCCCATGGCATCCGAAGAAGCCCGCATCCAGATGGAGAAAGGATCTTCCGGTGGAGCGCGGTGTTCAGACGAGTCGGTCATCGGCATCGATCCTCCCGGGCCAGAGATCGAGTGCTGTCGATTCGGCGCAGCGGGAGATGGCGCCGACGCTTGTTCTAAATTAGTTATGATTATTATATTGGGGCCGATTCAGAAAGCAAAGAAAAAAGGCCGCCCTTGAGGGCGGCCCGGTGAAGGATATCGAAGGGTAAAAGCGGGGGCGGTGGATCAGGCCCCGTCGAGGCCGTGTTTTTCCATGCGCTGGAACCAGCTGACGGGGTCCTTGAAGTACTCGTAGGTGTCTTCCAGGGACAGGCGGTGCTCCCGTTCCATGGTCTCCAGCATGCCATAGAAGGTTTGCTCCACCGGGTCGTCAGCCGCCTCGCGCAGTTTTTTGTAGTGGGCTTCGCCCTTGGCCTCGAAGGCGATGGCGATCTTGACAGCTTCCATGTCGCTGGTGCGGTTTTCCGGCGAGTTTTCCACCGCTTCCACCACCGATTTGAGCACGTCGCGGACCTTGGTGCCCTTCACGGTCAGAGGCAACGTTTCGGGCCATTTGCCGTCTTCCTTCAATTTCTGATGCAGGACCTGGATGCGCTGGTAGTGCTCCCGCTCGTCGGCGGCTAGAGTCTCGAACATCTTCTTGCCCAGCGGATCGGTGGTGCGCTCGGCGTGCTTCTGGTAGAAGGCGGCTTCCTGTTCTTCGTTGTTGAGCGCCACTTCCAGCGCTTCGATGCGTTCCTGGGTGTTGGCGGTCATCGATCGGTCCTTTCCGGCTGCGGCCCGAAGGCCCGGTCAGGCGCCGGCGGGGACCGCCGGCGCGGGTTGCGGCTACCGGCAATGCACGCAGTGCTCGGTAAAATGCGACAGGGGCTGATTGGTGATCTTGGCGAAGTACTCGAGCTGTTTGACCGGGGCGATGAGGCGGCCGCAGCTTTCGCAGCGCTGCATCGGATAGTCGGTCTTCCAGATGGTGCGGATTCCGTCCTTTTCCTTCAAGGGGATGACGTCCACCGGGCACACCGCGGAGCAGGCCCCGCAGGCGATGCAATCCGGCGGCGCTTCGTTGAAGGGCGTGGCGATCCGCCGCGTGGTGCCGCGGCCTTCGAAGCCGATGGCCGATACGCCCACCACCTCGCGGCAGGTGCGCACGCAAAGGCCGCAAAGGATGCACCCTTTGACCTCCACCTCGAAGCGGGTCTTTTCGATACCGAGGTCGGCGGCCATTTGCAGCAGGGTGGGGTGGGTGGGGTTGCGCGCCAGCATCAGTTCGATCACCAGCCGGCGCACGTTGAGGACCCGTTCGGTGGCCGTCTGGACCTCCAGCCCCTCCTCCACCTCGTAGATGCAGGAGGCCACCATCCGGGTTCGCTGGCCGTGGCGGATTTCCACCATGCACATGCGGCAGGCGCCGTAGGGGGCCAGTTCTTCGTTGCTGCACAGGTGGGGGATCTGGATATTGACGCTGCGGGCCGCCTCCAGAAGGGTGGTCCCGGCCTCGGCCTGGACTTGCCGACCATCGATGGTCAGCGTGACTGTTTGCGACATCTCGCTCTCCCTTGGGCTATCCGGGATCCGGCCCCATAAACCCCCAGGCCGGCCGCGGTTTTATCACACGATGGTGATCGCATCGAACTTGCAGGCCTCGTAGCAGGCCCCGCACTTGATGCATTTTTCCTGGTCGATCTGGTGGACTTCCTTCTTTTCGCCACTGGCGGCACCGGTGGGGCAGACCCGGGCGCAAGCATGGCAGCCGGTGCACTTGTCCGGGTCGATCCCATAGGTGATCAGGGCCTTGCAGACACCGGCGGGGCACTTCTTGTCGATGATGTGCGCCTCGTACTCGCTACGGAAATAGCGCAGCGTGGTGAGGACCGGATTGGGCGCCGATGCACCCAGCGCGCACAGCGAGCCGTCCTTGATGGCCTGGCACATCCATTCCAGGGTGTCCAGGTCTTCGAGCTTCCCTTCGCCCTCGGTGATGCGGTCGAGGATCTTGCGCATCTGGTAGATGCCTTCGCGGCAGGGGGTGCACTTGCCGCAGGATTCCTGTTCGAGGAATTTCAGGAAGTACTTGGCCACATCCACCATGCAGTTGCGTTCGTCCATGACGATCATGCCGCCGGAGCCCATCATGGTGCCCAGCTTGGAGAGCTCGTCGAAGTCCACCGGCATGTCGAGGTAGGCTTCCGGGATGCATCCGCCCGAGGGCCCTCCGGTCTGCACCGCCTTGAATTTGCGGCCCTTGGGGATGCCGCCGCCGATTTCGTACACGATTTCGCGCAAGGTGATGCCCATGGGCACTTCCACCAGCCCGGTGTTGTTGATCTTGCCCACCAGGGAGAAGATCTTGGTGCCCTTGCTGTGCTCCGTGCCGATGGACGCGTACCACTGGGCCCCCTTGTTGACGATCAGGGGAACGTTGGCCCAGGTTTCCACATTGTTGAGGCAGGTCGGCTTGTCGTAGAGCCCCTTGTCGGTGGCGTGGACGTACTTGGCGCGCGGCTCGCCGATGCGCCCCTCGATGGAGGCGAACAGGGCTGACGATTCACCGCAGACGAAGGCGCCGCCGCCGCGGTTGATCACGATGTCGAAGTCGAATCCGCTGCCGAGAATGTTTTCACCCAGCAGTCCTATTTCCCGGGCCTTGTTAATGGCCAGCGTGATGTTTTCCACCGCCAGCGGATACTCGTTGCGTACGTAGATGTAGCCGTGGCTGGAGCCGATGGCGTAGGCGCCGATGATCATTCCTTCGAGCACCGAATGCGGGTTGCCCTCCAGAAGACTCCGGTCCATGTACGCCCCGGGGTCGCCTTCGTCGGCGTTGCAGATCACATACTTGGGCGATCCCTCCGCCTTGCGGGTGGCATTCCACTTGCGCCCCGTGGGGAAGCCGCCGCCGCCCCGGCCGCGCAGGCCGGCGGCGCCGATCTCGTCGATCACCCCCTGAGGGTCGCCCTGGTCCAGGACCTTGGCCAGGGCGCCATAGCCGCCGATGGCCAGATAGTCCGCGATTTTGGTCGGTTCGATCATCCCGTTCATGCCGAAGACCAGGCGCATCTGCTTCTTGTAGAATGGCACTTCGTGCTCGTGGACGATCTTCTCCTTGGTGACCGGATCCCGGTAGAGGAGGCGGTCGATGATCTCGTTGTCGAGAATCGTCTTGTCGATGATTTCCGGCACGTCATCGGCCTTGATGCGCTGGTAGAAGATTTTCTGGGGGTGGATGACCACCATGGGGCCCCGTTCGCAGAAGCCGTGGCAACCGGTGCGCCGAAGGGCGATCTTTTCGGTCAGCTCCCGATCAGCCAGCTCCTGCTCGAACCGCTCGACCAGGTTGCGCGTCCCGTGGGCCAGGCACCCGGTGCCGCAACAGATGGCGATGCAGGCTCTGTTCGGGTCCAGGCGGGCATTGAGTTCCTGTTGCAGGTCTCTCAACTTTGCGGTGGATTTAATCTTCTTCATCGGTCGCGACCTTTTTTCCCAGCTTTTTAAGAAGTTTGTTGGCCTTGGCGAGCGTCATCTGACCCTGGTACTCGTCATCGACCACCAGGATCGGGCCCAGGGCGCAGGCGCCGAGGCAGTTGACCGTCTCGAAGGTGAATTCGAGATCCGCGGTGGTTTGACCGGCCTTGCAATTCAGAACCCGCTCGATGCCGTCCTGGATGATGGGGGCGCCACGCACGTGGCAGGCGGTGCCGACGCAGAGGCTCAGTTGGTGTTTGCCCCGCGGCGTGAGGCTGAAGGCCCGATAGAAGGTAGCCACCTCGTAGATCCGGCTCAGGGGCACGTGGAGCTGGGCGCAGACGGCTACCAGGACATCCTTCGGCAGGTAGTTGAACTCTTTTTGCACATCCTGGAGGATCGGAACGAGGAAGCCCTTGTCGTTGTTATACTTGCCGATGATTTGCGCTACTTTTTCTTGCATGGTCGATACCTCGGCGGCCGATCGCGCGCCGGTGCGGCGCCCGAGGGGCTAGAATTTGAACTGGGTCTTGGCGACCAGCTTGCGGTATTCGTAATTGACGCGTTCCTGGATCACGGCGGTGATTTCCGGGGTGAGGTGCCGGAAACGGCCCTGGGGCTTCAGGTACTCTTCCACCGGGCGCAATTCGGGGACATCCACCGTGATCCGGTAGCGGCCATCCACCACCTCGAACAGCGGGAAGATGCCGGTTTCCACCGCCAGACGGCCGATCCAGATCGACTTGCTCGGCGGGATGCGCCAGCCGGTGGGGCAGACAGAAAGCACGTGGATGTAGGCCGGTCCGGGGGTCCGCGCCGCTTTTTGCACCTTTTCCATCAGGTCGAAGGGGTAGCTGGAGCAGGCGGTGGCCACGTAGGGGACGTTGTGGGCCACGGCGATTTCGGCCATGTTCTTCTTCCAGGTGATCTGGCCGGGCACCTTCTTGCCGGCCGGAGACGTGGTGGTGCTGGCGCCGAAGGGGGTCGAGGACGAACGCTGGATGCCGGTGTTCATATAAGCTTCGTTGTCGTAGCAGACGTAAACGAAGCTGTGGCCGCGCTCGAAGGCCCCCGACAGGGCCTGCAGCCCGATGTCGGTGGTGGCACCATCGCCGCCCATGCCCAAAAACACCGTGCCGCGATCCTTGATCCGACCTTTGCGGGCCAGGGCCTTGTAGGCCGACTCGGCCCCGGAAAGCACCGCGGCGGTGTTCTCGAAGGCCACGTGAATCCAAGGAACATCCCAGTTGGTGAACGGCAGCGGCGAGGAGATGATCTCCATGCATCCGGTGGCGCTGGCGACGATCACGTTCTTGCCCAGGGCCTTGGCCACCAGACGCACGGCCAAGGCTTCGGCGCATCCCTGGCAGGCCCGGTGGCCCGGCTTGAAGTATTCCTGCTTTTCCAGGATCCGTGCGGAGTAAACATTGACTGCTTCCATAGGTCACTCTCCGTGGTGGCGCCGAATCGGCACCGACAGGTTATTCCCGGACGCCATAAAAAACGAAGTCCTCCTGGCCGACCTTGCTTTGGGTCATCTCCAGGCTGCGTTCGTACATGGCGATATAGTCGCGAGGAGTCACGTCCCGTCCGGCCAGACCGCAGATGAAGTTGGTCACCGCCGGCATGTTCTCCTCACCGTAAAGGGCACTGCGGATTTCGCTGGCGACCGGTCCGCCGGTGCCGCCATAGGAGATGGCCCGGTCGATGACGATGATCCGTTTGGCGCCGCGCACCGCATCCCGCAGTTCCTCGAAGGGGAAGGGGCGCCAGAGGCGGAGCTTCACCAATCCGGCCGGCTCGCCGCGGCCGCGCAGTTCCTCCACGGCCATGGCCACGGTCTGGCCGATGCTGCCCATGGTGAGAAACACGGTTTCCGCACCTTCGGTGAGATGGGTCTCCACCGGCTTGTAATGGCGGCCCACCACCTCTCCCAGCTCCTCCCATGCCTTGAGAATGTGCTTCTTGGACTGGATCAGGGCCTCGTCCTGGGCCTTCTTGGCTTCGGTGTAGATGCCCGGCAAACCGAAGGCACCCACGGTGGTGGGTCGGTCCGGATCCAGGGTGTTGACCGGCTTGAAGTCCGGCAGGTACCGTTTGACCTGCTCCGGGTCCCAGTACTCGATGGGCTCGATGACGTGAGTGAGGATGAACCCGTCCAGGTTGAGAATCACGGGCAGCGAGACGGCAGGGTCTTCGGCCACCCGGAAGGAGAACAGGACATGGTCGTAGACTTCCTGGCCGCTTTCGGCGAACACCTGGATCCAGCCGCAATCCCGGATCGACATGACGTCGGTGTGGTCGTTCCAGATGCTCAAGGGGCCCGACATGCTACGGTTGGCCAGGATCATGACGATGGGCAGGCGCAGGCCAGGGGCGATGAAAACGATTTCGTTCATCAGCGCCAGCCCCTGAGAACTGGTGCAGGTGAAGGTGCGCGCCCCGGCCGCCGAGGACCCGCAGCAGACGCTCATGGCGGAGTGCTCGGACTCCACCGGGATGAACTCCGCGTCCAGTTCGCCGTTGTTCACCAGCTCGCTCAGGTGTTCCACGATGTGGGTCTGGGGCGTGATGGGATAGGCGGCGACCACGTCCACGTTGGTGCTGGCGACGGCGTCCGCCGCTGCGATGGAAACCTCGATTCCGATTCGTTTTCCCATTATTCTTCCTCCGGCACCATCGAGATGCATCCGGTGATGCACTCCTGCTGACAAATTCCGCACCCCTTGCAGTAGTAGAGGTCCGCCTCGAAATAGCCCTCCGGGGTCTTGTGGATCGCCATGTCCGGGCAGAAGATGTAGCACACGCCGCAGCGGATGCAGTGCTCCTTGTTCACCACCGGTCGCATGGAACGCCAGTCTCCGGTGCGGTACTGACTGGCGTTGCCCGGCTCGTTGATGACGCAGCCGACCTCCAAATCTTTCCAGCTCAGCTCTTCCTCTGATTTCACGGAAGTTCTCCTTTCCCAAATCGGTACGACCACCTGTCGGGTGGTCAGGGGCGATCGATCACAGCCTCTTGGTAGGCGCGTTGAAATGCGGCGATGTTTTTGGTGGCGATGCGCCCGAAGCGTTTTTCCAGGGGTGCGATGAGGGCTTCGGCCGGGACCACGGGCCTGGCCTTGAGCAGCGCGCCGAGCATGGTGGTATTGGTGATCGGCAGCCCGAGCACCTCGGTAGCGATCCGGGTGGCGTTGACGGTGACCAGGGTATGGGTGATCCCTAGTTCCTTGCGCAGTTCCGGGCCGCTGTACTTGGTGTTGGTCACCAGGATGCCGTCGGGCTTCAGGCCTGCGCCGACTTTCACCAGACGCAGGATGGACGGATCCAGCACCAGCACCAGGTCCGGGGTGTAGATGTTGGTGCGCAGGCGAATCGGCTCGTCGGAGATGCGGCAGAAGGCCACCACCGGCGCTCCGCGCCGCTCCGGTCCGAAACTCGGAAATGCCTGGGCGTACTTGCCCTCCTGGATGGCCGCCTGTGCCAGCAACTCGGCCGATGTGACAGCGCCCTGTCCCCCTCTGCCGTGTAACCGAATCTCGATCATGAGCTGTGTCTCCCCTATCGTATTTTCCAATGAACCAAGGAAAAGGGCCTATCCGAATCAAAAACAAAATTCAATCAAAAAATGATCCGTTTTCCGTGGAAGGGTGAATTATGATATTTAATTCTGAAATATCAATTGCTTACAAAATAAGCAGCCAGGGTGCTCCGGAATGGCGGAAAAAGCCGCTCCAAGAAGAAATTTCGGGGATTTCACCGCAGACGCCGATGTGGCGAACGGATGCGGCGGTCAGGACGAGGGTTTTTTGGCGGCCAAGAGGTCGGCCAGGGCGGCGAAGGGCTTTTGGGTCAAGCGGCCCGGGTCCTCTTCGGCCTCGGTGCGTTCCCCGTCCACGTGGTCCAGGTAGCGGCGATGTTCGTTCTCATGGCAGTAGATGCAGAGGTTTTCCCAGTTGCTGCCGTCCGGCGGATTGTTGTCGTGGTTGTGGTCCTTGTGGTGCACGGTGAGCAGGTGCAGGTTGCTCCGGTCGAATTCCCGACCGCAGCGGGCGCACACCCAGGGATGGATCTTGAGGGACTGCTCCCGGTACCCTTTTTCCCTCTCGGCGCGGTTGCGGCGGGCCTCGGCGATCAACTGGTCGAGTTTCGAGGTTCCCTCCAAGGGCTTGGCGGTCATGATCCGGTTTCCTCAGTTAGAAATGACTAAAAACGAATGACTAAAATGACGAATGACTAAAATGACTAAAGTGACGAGTGCCTAAAGTTTCGAGTGCCTAAAGTTGATGAATTTGGCCGATTTCTGGAGTCCTCCGGAAAACCTGTTGCAAGACGTTTCATCAAAATGCCGGAGCGAAGCGACGCCACAACTTTAGGCACTTTAGACACTTTAGCTCACTCCAGGCACTTTAGTCATTTTTTTCATACCTTCACCTTTCCCGGAGGGCTCAAGATGGCTCCCACGGCCGCGGGCAGGTCTCCGGGCAGCATGACGACCTTGCTATTGTTCGAAGCGGCCATTTCCCGGAGGGCTTCCACGTATTTTTCTCCGAGCAGGTACATCACCGGCAGATCGTTGGCGCCGATGGCGCTGGTGATTTTCTCAATGGCACGCTGGGTCCCCTCGGCCAGGAGCACCTTGGCCTGGGCGTCGCGCTTGGCTGCTTCCATGCGCCCCTCGGCTTCAAGAATCGCTGCTGCCTTCTGGCCGTCGGCCCGGGTCACCGTGGCCCGGCGGGCCCGTTCGGCGGCGGCCTGTTCCTCCATGGCGCGCTGCATGGTCTGGGAAGGGTTGATGTCCTGGATCTCCACCGTCTTGAGCGTGATGCCCCAGTCGGCGATATCGTCGGAGATGGCCATTTTGAGCTTGGCCTTGATCTGGTCCCGGGAGGAAAGGGCGTCGTCCAGGTCCATTTCTCCGACGATGGAGCGCAGGGAGGTCTGCACCAGGTTCTGAATGGCGATGTTGTAGTCCTCCACCCCGTAAACGGCCTTTTCCGGGGATACGATGTTGATATAGGCCACGGCGTTGACCACCATCACGGCGTTGTCGCGGGTGATGACCTCCTGGCTGGGGATGTCCAGCACGATGTCCTTGGTGGTCACCTTGTAGGCTACCGTGTCGATGTAGGGGATGATGATGTTGAGGCCCGGTCCGAGGGTCTTGTTGTACTTGCCCAGGCGCTGGACGACGTGCTTGCTCCCCTGGGGCACGATCCGTACCCCGAGAAAAATGGTGAGAACCACCAACAGAAGAAAGACGATGACAACCGCCATGCCAGCCATGGAGCATACTCCTTTCTGAAAACCTTGCTTTCTGCAATTGCACGAAAGCCGGACCCGTCCGACCGGTCCGACAAGCAAACATTTGCAACCCCTGCCTACTCCCGTTTTTCCACGATCAGGGTGTTGCCGGAAATGTCGCGCACAAACACGCGGTCTCCGGCCTTGACGGCCTGCTCGCAGATGAAAGGCCATTCGTCGGCGCCGAGCAGGGGGGTGGAAAAGCGCACCGTACCGCGACGGTCGGGCTCCGGCACGCGGATCACCCGGCCGCTTTCCCCCACTACCGCCTCGCGGCTGATGCCGGCCTTGGTGCGGTCCTTCATACGCGGCCGGATCAGGCGGAACCAGAGCCAGGTGAACAGGGCCGAGGCCAGAGCCCAAAGCAGGAGTTGGCCGGTCAGCGACAACCCCGGGGCCACGAACAGCCAACCGGCCACCAGAATGGCGCCCAGACCGAACCAGAAGATGGTGAAGCTGGGGATGAAGAGTTCGGCGATGATCAGTCCCATCCCCAGGATCAGCCAGTGCCAGTCGCGCAACCACAGGTCCATCGCAGTGTTTTCCTTCTTCGGTCCCGGATCGGTATCCCTTTGCGCCCGCCATCGGTCGCGCTGGTGTGCCAGCGGCCATCCGGGCGAGAAGAGGCGGTCAGGCTTCCGGTTCGGTGTTTTTTGGGGGTGACGGAGAATCCGGCGGGCCCACGCCGGGGAGCAGGTCGGCGAAGACCACGCCGTAGATCTCCCATACCGTCACGAACAAGGCGGCGATGATGGGGCCGATGATCACCCCCAGGACTCCGAACATGGAGATGCCGCCAAGGGTGGAAAAGAGGATCATCAGTTCGTGCATCTGGGTGTCCTTGCCCACCAGCCGGGGCCTCAGGAAATTGTCCACGCTGCCCACCACCACCGCGCAGAAGCTGCCCAGGGCCAGCCCTCGCCCCCAGTGGCCGCCGCCCATCAGGATGAGGGTCGCCGGCACCCAGACGAGGGCGGAGCCGATGCCCGGAATGAAGGAGAGCACGGCCATGACGGTGCCCCAGAAGACGGCGCTGGGAATGCCCACCACGGCGAAGGCCGCTCCGGCCAGAGTCCCCTGGATCAGGCCAATCACCGCGGTGCCCTTGAGGGTGGCGCGGGTGACCGAGGTGAACTTGTCGAGCATGCGCATCTCGTCGCTGTCTTCAAGGGGCAGGTAGTAGAGGATTTTTCCCAGCAGCCGCTCCCCGTCGATGAGGAAAAAGAACATCGTGTACAGCAGGACGAAGAGCATGAACAGGATGTTGACCGTCATCACGGTGGCCGAACCGAGGCTGCCGATGAGAAATCGGCTCAATGTCGCCACCAGTTCGCCTGCCTTGCGCAGGATGGTTTCCCGGTAGGGCAGCAGGAGATCGGCTGTCTCGTCGTAGAAGGGCAGGTGGCGCAGCATGTCCCAGAGGGCTGCCGGCTGGTTGACCTGCTCCTGCACCCAAGGGGTGGCCGACTGGCCGACCTTGATGGCCTGGGCCGTGACGATGCCCAAAAGTCCGGTCAGGGGAATCAGGACCACCAGGATCAGGAGCAGCAGGGTGACAGCCGAGGCTACGGCAGGCCGGTGCCCGAAAAAGCGCTCCAGGCGCCGGTAAACGGGGCGGGCCAGGGCGGAGAAGATGCCGGCCAGGAGGATGGCCATGAGAAAATGGCGGACCATGGAGAGGAAGATGGCCGAGATGAGGCCGATGATCCCCAAGAGGGCCAGCTTGTTCACCGAGGATGGTTGCATGGGCGCAATGATATCCGATTCGAGGCGCGGACTCAACATGGAAGCATGCCCCGGCAGGGCTTCGTCAAAGCAAGGGGAGCTGCCACTTTTTCTTGCCGATTGTCAAAATTTTGCGCCAATCTTCTCAACTGCGGATTCCTCTCTGACGTTCGGAATGGCAAGGGGAAAAAGTGTCATCCAGAAACGCCCCCTTTTGTCATCCCGAGGAGTTTGCGACGATGGATCTCTTCGAACATGCCGCCGCTTCCCGCTTTGTCCCCAATTGCGGATTCCTATCTGACGTTTGGAATGACAAGGGAAAAAAGTGTCATCCCGAGCGCCATCGATGGATCTGCAGTCGAGGACACCGGCGGGAGGAGCGCATAAACCAGATAAAATCCCTCGCGAGGATGATCGCAGAACTTTGACGGGATCGTACATGCTCTGACCGGCTCTACATTGTCAGATGTTCAATGATCTGATAATCATTTGCCATCTCGTTTTTTCGGGCGTTTTTTCGACCCGTCACCCGGTCCATTCGGGGATACCTTTCATTGAAAAGTGCTGCGCCAATGAATTTCCCCCGATCCGATCCATCGATGTCGGCAGATGACGGTGGCGCAATGGGCGGAGAACCCGCCGGGACGTGCCGGCGCTGCGGCACCTGCTGCCGCCGGGGGGGACCGGCCCTGCACCTGGCGGACAAAGCGCTGGTCGTCGCGGGCCATCTTCCGTTCACGCATCTTTACACCATCCGGGCCGGCGAACTGGTGCGCGATGATGTGACCGGCGGCGCCCTGATCCCTGCCCCCGCCGACATCGTCAAAGTCCGCGAAGCCCCCGGATCCCGTGCCTGCGTCTTCTTCGAACCGGCCTGCAACGGCTGCGCGATCTACGACCAGAGACCGCTGGAATGCCGCATTCTGCGCTGCTGGGACACTGCCGAGATCCGGCGCTGCTACCGCCGGGAACGCCTTGGCCGGGCCGATCTCGTCGGCCATATCGCCGGCTTGTGGGACCTGGTGGCCGAGCACGACCGGCGCTGCGACGCCGGGAAACTGGTGCGCCTGGCCGGCCGCCGGCGCATGGGGGACCTGGGGGGCGCGGCCGAGTTGTCCGGCATGGTTGGCTACGACGAGGCATTGCGGGAAGGGTTGGCCGCCGATGGGCGGGTTCCCGCCGCTATGCTGGATTTTCTTCTCGGACGGCCGGTGAAGGTACTGCTGAGGACGCTGGGCGTCACGGTGAGAGAAGAAACCTCTCGCCAGGAAACCGCGGCAACCGGAGGCGCGATAGCATGACACGGTGCACGCGAAGCCTGCTGATTCTCATCGGCGCGTTGCTGGCGGCGGGAATCGGGGTTTGTCTGGCCGCGGAAAAGGCCCGGGCCATTTGGCGGTCACCGGGTTGGGGGCTTGCCTGCCTGTCGATCCTGCTGGCGGCCGCCGTGGCCTTCGGTCTGGCCCTCAAATCGAAGAGCCGTCCCGAACAGACCGGGGCGTCACCTCCGTTGTCGCCTTCCATCCCGCCTTCCCTGCCGACTCCCATGCCGGCCGCCAGACCGCCCGCGGAAAAAAGGCGCGCCGAGCCGCACCTGGCCCAGCGCGCGGATGTCGAGGCCTTTTTTCTCGAGTTGTACCGCGCCCAGGCCGGCGCTGCCCGGGAGGCCGAGGCGCAACTGGCGGTCGTGGCCGAGGAGGAGCGGCAATGGCAGTACCGGCTCAGGCTGTTTCACCAAGGCCAATGGCGCGAGCGGCGCATGACCATCGGCTCCCTGGGGGATGGTTCGGGCAGCAAAAGCCAATGTTTTTACGTGATCTTCGATACGCATCTGGTGGTCAAGATCCCGCCGAAACCCATCAGCGACCTCTCCGATTACCTCAGACGCCTGGACAACGAGGCGCGCATTGCCGGCCGGGTCCATGGCAGGCCCTGCGTGGTGCCCAATCTCACCGCCATTCTCAGCCGGCTCAAACGGTTTGATGACGCCTCTGAGGTGGATGGACCTCATCTCGAGGCGCGCTACCGGCAGTGGCTGGAGGCGGATCCGTCTCGCCAGCGCTTTTTGAAAATCGGCAGGGCATTCGCGTTTTTCATGGATCTTTCGCGCCACCAGTTCCTCGGCGAGGTGCTGCGGCAATCGGTGCGCAAACCCGGCCGGCTGGCTGCCGTGGCGGAGGAAGACGCGGCGCTGCTGGACGACTGTTCGGCCTTCGAGCAGAAATATGGCGGGGAGGCCGCCTCGGTTTGTCTGGATCTGCGAAATCTTTACGGTGTCTTTGACGCCCGGGCCCGGCAGACCCTTTCCGAAGTCGCCCCCACCGAGGTGATGACGGAAATCGAAAAAAGGAGGTGGCTGTTGAAGCGGGCCGCCGGGGTGGCGGGCCCGATGGAAGAAAGAATCCGTCCGGCGGCGGCGCAGGCCTTGGCCGCGATTGCCGACGCGGTGTTCAGCCAGCGGCGTCAGAGCGTGGATGCTTACCGACGGCTGGCGAGAAACGAGGCCCAACTGCGGACGCTGCGGCAGGCCAAGGCGCCCATGGCGGCCCTGTCCGCCAATATGCTGGATCTGCTGGATTGGCTGGGCCGTCATCGGGTGGCGATGCGGGACTTGAAACCCGATAATCTGCTCGTCGCGGGAGACCCTGCCCAGTATCCCTATTTCTTGTCCGATTCCGGACGCTTCGTCATCGGGCTCATCGATGTGGAAACCGCCGTGATCTTTCCCTCGACCCCCGGGGCGACATGCCCCCAGCCACAGCTCGGGGGAACCCCGGCCTATGCGACGCCTTCCCATTTCGTGCCCAATGCCCTGCTTCAAGAGGTGTACGGAGAGCCGGCGCGGATTCTTCAACTCCAGGATTGGTACGCCACCGTCGGAATCATTTTTGAAATCGTCGCCGGGACGCGCCTTTTCGACCGCACCGGCCGCTTGCTGACCCAATGGATTCGCGAAGTGCGCGGCCGGTCGACCGGCGCGGCGGTGACAAGGGTTGATTACGAGGACTTCAACAGCCGTTTCTGGCAGCTGGCGCGAAGCGAGTTCAGGGCGCGCGTGGTAGCGGCCGACCCATGGCTCAAGGCGGTATCGGTGCCGATGCCTGAGGGGCTGCAAGGGGAGCTGCGGGCGCAACTCGAACGCCGCGGCGTGCTGATGCGCCGGCGCATCGACGCCATGACGGCCGCCGGGGATTTTGTCGGCGATTCCCGGCAGTGCCAGGCTCTGGCGCGCCACACCGCGGATTCCCTGGAGCGGCTCCTGGCCGGCTGTCAGGAGGAGGCCGCGCCGCGCGGAGATCGCCTCGCGACGCTGCTGCGGCAGCAGCTGGTGCCGCTGAGAAAGGCCCAGGAGCGGATCGAGGCCGCCACCAAGGCCCTGGCTTCTCCCGGCGCCCGGATTTCGGTCAGGACGCTGTTGGCCATCCTGTTCGAAGCGGTCGCCGGAGACATGCAGACCTCCCCTGGCGGCGCAACCGAGGAAGTACTGACGAAAACCCGGTACGAACCCATCCAGAGCACCGAGGCGGCCATGGTGCAGTGCACCCACAGCCTCTTTGAATGACCGCTCCACGGGGATGGCGCAAAGGATTCTGCCCTAAGCTGATCCCGGGTCGCACTAGGGTCGAAAATCAAAAAGGGGCTACGGCTTGTGTTGCCGTAACCCCTTGATTTTCTTGGTCGGGAAGACTGGATTTGAACCAGCGACCCCAGCGTCCCGAACGCTGTGCTCTACCAGGCTGAGCCACTTCCCGACGTGTAGAATCGAACTTCTAAGGCAATCGGGATTTGATGTCAATCCCAATTTTAGCCGATTTGCCCCTGGATGCGTTCTCCTGGTTTCGGCATCCCGGTATGGTGGTCAGTAGCGCTGATCCGCGTATTCGACCCAGCCGCCGGCTTCGACCAGTGCCCGATCAAAGGGAGCCAGGGTGAAGGGCACCTCCTCGCGGATTCCCTCCGATGTGAATTCGAACAACATGCCGGGAAAATCCACGGCCACCCGGGTGGCGCGACCGCTGAAGCGCTCGAACAGCCGCGCGATGGTCTCCGGCGCCAGCGCGACGGCCATCAGACCGCAGTTGAACATATTCTGCCGGAAGATGCGGGCGAAGCTCTCGGCGATTACCAGGTGAATGCCGTTGGCTTCCAGAGCCCAGGGTGCGTGCTCCCGACTGGAGCCGCAGCCGAAGTTGGCCCGGGTGACGATGGTGCCGACCCCGGCGAGGTCCCGGGCCGCGTCGAATTCCTCCAGCGCCAGGTCTTCCAACAGGTAGGGTTTCAGGGCCGCTTTGGTCATTTCGGTGAGGTAGCGCGCCGGGATGATTTCGTCGGTGTTGATGTCGCTGCGGTCCAGGAACAAGACCTTGCCGCCGAAGTTTCGCATGGGGTTGCCTTTCTGTTGGAAGCCCGAAGTCCGGTGCGGGGTTCAGGGTTTCAGATTCCTCGCTACCGCTCGGAATGACTAGGAAAAGATGCCGGAGGGGTTCGCACCGGGCCTACAAATGACCTATGACCAGTCACCAACCTCCAATGACCATCCGCCGACTAACGAAGGTCCCGGGCACTCGTCAACCGTCCGGCCACGGCCGTGGCCGCCGCGGTGGCCGGGCTCACCAGGTGCACCATGCCGCCCTTGCCCATTCGGCCGGGAAAGTTGCGGTTGGTGGTCGAAGCGCATACTTCTCCTTCGGCTAGCACTCCGTTGCTCATGCCCAGACAGGCGCCGCAGGTGGGATTGGTCACGCAGAAGCCCGCCTCCATGAACACCTCTATCAAGCCTTCGGCAAGCGCCTGGCGGAACACCTTGGGGGTGGCCGGCGAGAGGATGGCGCGCAGGGAGGGGTGGATCCGCCGGCCTCGTAAAACGGCCGCCGCGGCGCGCAGGTCCTCGATGCGGCCGTTGGTGCACGATCCGATGTACACCTGGTCCACCACCACATCCCCCATCTCGCGCACCGGTCGCACCTGGTCGGGCTTGTAGCCGAACGTGGCCAGCGGTTCCAGGTCGGACACGTCGCAGACCAGGGTCTCGGCGTAAACGGCGTCCGGGTCGGGCCACCATGACTTGAAATCTTCCAGGGCCGCCTGATGGTTGGCGTATGCGTTCTCGATAAACGGCCACAGGTAGTCCACCGTGGCCTGATCCGGCCGGCAGATGCCGCAGGTGGCGCCGGCCTCGATGGCCATGTTGCACAGGGTCATGCGCGCTTCCATGCTCATGGCCGAGACCACCGGGCCGTCAAATTCGATGATGTGGTCGGTGGCGCCGTCGACCCCGAGGCGGCCGATGATGGACAGGATGACGTCCTTGGCGAAGACCCCCTCGGGCAGGGTGCCGGTGATGTCGATGCGGATCGTCCGGGGGGTGCGAAAGGCGCAGACTCCCTTGAGAATTCCCACCTCCAGGTCGGTCGTACCCACCCCGGCAGCAAAGGCGCCGAAGGCCCCGAGGGTGCAGGTGTGGCTGTCGCCCATGATGATGGTGTCGCCCGGTCGCACGAATCCCTTTTCCGGAAACAGGGCGTGGCAGACCCCGTTGCGGCCGATATCGAAAAAATCGGTGATCCCGTGCCGTCGCGCCCAGTCGCGCAGCACCTTGCCCTGGGAAGCGGTCTTGCTGTCCTTTGCCGGGGTCACGTGGTCGATGACGGCCTTGATGCGGCCGGGATCGAAAACTCGGTCCTTGCCCCGGGCCATCAGGTCGTTGATGGCGATGGGAGTGGTGATTTCGTGGCAGAAGACGGCGTCCAGGCGGATGGTTTCGATGCCTTCGGCCGGGCGGTCGACGCGATGGGCGTCGAAGATTTTTTCAGCAATGGTCAGACCCATGAGATTCCCCATGATTTGGTGTTGGCAAGGAGCGTATTTGATAGGAGTTATCGGTTATCGGTTATCGGTTATCAGGAAAAAAATCGAGGGGGTTCTCACTGATAACCGATAACCGATAACCTTTTTTCTTAGCGTCCCTGGCGTTTGTTTTATAAGAAAGGGGATCAATCCGTGTCGGTGCGCAACACGGAGAGGAAGGCCGACTGGGGGATTTCCACCTTGCCCACCATCTTCATCCGCTTTTTTCCCTTCTTCTGCTTTTCCAGCAACTTGCGTTTGCGGGTGATGTCACCGCCATAGCACTTGGCCGTCACGTCCTTGCGAAACGGGGAGACGGTGGTGCGGGCGATGATGTTGGCGCCGATGGCTCCCTGGATGGCGATCTTGAACATCTGACGCGGAATTTCCTCTTTCAAACGCTCGCAGGCGTTGCGGGCGCGCTCCACGGCCCGCTCCCGGTGGACGAGCTGGCTCAGGGCGTCGACCCGCTCGCCGTTGATCAGGATGTCCACCTTGACCAGGTCGGTTTCACGGTAGTCGATGATTTCGTAGTCGAAGGATCCGTATCCCTGGGTGATGGATTTGAGCCGATCGTAAAAATCGTAGATCACTTCGGCCAGGGGCAGTTCAAAGACCATCTCCAGCCGGTTGCTCGTCAGGTACTGGTAGTTCTTGTTGATCCCTCGCCGGTCGAGGCACAGCTTCATGATGGCGCCCATGTAGCGGTCCGGGGTGATGATGGCGGCCCGGATGAACGGTTCCCGGGTCCGGGCGATCTGGGCGGGGTCCGGATAGAGGGCCGGGTTGTCGATCACCAGCGTCTCGCCGTTGGTCAGGTCCACCTCGTAGCGCACCGAAGGGGCGGTGAGGATCAGGGACAGATCATACTCGCGCTCCAGGCGCTCCTGGACCACCTCCAAATGCAGCAGGCCGAGGAACCCGCAGCGGAAGCCGAAGCCCAGGGCCACGGAGCTGTCCTTTTCGTAGATCAGGCTGGCGTCGTTGAGCTTGAGTTTTTCCATGCCTTCCGCCAGCGCCTCGTAGTCGTCCGAAGCCACCGGGTAGATGGAGGAAAAGACCACCGGCTTGGCTTCCTTGAACCCGGGCAGGGGACGCTCGCAGGGGCGCCGGTCCAGCGTGATGGTGTCGCCGCAACGGGTGTCGCTCACCGTCTTGATGCCGGCGATGAGGTAGCCGACTTCCCCGGCCGAAAGCTCCGGCCGGGCCCGGCGCACAATCTGGAAGACCCCCACTTCCTCAACCTTGTAAACGACTCCGTTGGACATGAAGCGGACCACGTCGCCGGCCTGCAGGCGGCCGTCGAACACCCGGAAATGGACCACCGTGCCGCGGAAGGGATCGTAGTGGGAGTCGAAGATCAGGCAGCGCAGGGGCTGGTCCGGATCGCCCGTGGGCGGAGGCAGCTTGGTCACCACCGCCTCCAGGACCGCCTCGATGCCGATACCCTCCTTGGCCGAGGCCAATACGGCGCTGTCCGGGTCCAGGCCGAGGTCGTCGGCGATCTGTTGGCGAACCCGCTCGATATCGGCCGAGGGCAGATCGATCTTGTTGATCACCGGAATAATTTCGAGGTTGTGTTCCAGGGCCAGGTAGAGGTTGGCCAGGGTCTGGGCTTCGACCCCCTGACTGGCGTCGATGAGCAGCAGGGCGCCTTCGCAGGATTTCAGGGCGCGGGACACCTCGTAGGTGAAGTCCACGTGGCCCGGGGTGTCGATGAGGTTGAGCCGGTAGTCCTTGCCGTCCGCGGCCCGGTAGGGAAGGCAGACCGTCTGGCTCTTGATGGTGATGCCCCGCTCCCGCTCGATGTCCATGGAATCGAGGATCTGGTCCTTGAAATCCCGGTCCGCCACGATGCCGCAGCGCTGGATCAGCCTGTCCGAGAGGGTGGACTTGCCGTGGTCGATGTGGGCGATGATGCTAAAATTGCGAATTTGTTTCATGGCTCCGGTTCACCTGGTAGCGCATCACCCGCCCTGACATAAATTCTCGAAGAACCTTGGTCCGCGGAGGGCAATCTCATCAATCGGTTGACTTTTCCTGTATTTCGTACTAAAAGTCTAATTTCATGAAAAAAAACATACCTTTCTATCAAATTTAATCAGTTGGTGTCAAGTCCATCCGGCGACTCCTGAAAGGTCGGGAACAAATCGTCGGAAACGGGTCCCGAGGCCTCGGGCCGCGCGCGGTACGAGGTGGGACATTTTTGAGGGGCTTGCAACGCCGGGATCGAGTCCTGGCCGGGGTTTGAAACCGAGTTTCAATACGGAAGGGGAGTTTTTGTTTTCAAATGGGTGAAGTCGCGGAACAGAACGGCAACGGGATACCACGAACCGTTCTCATCGTGGATGATGACGAAGCGATTCGCGAAGCGATGCACGAGTTCATCGAACGCTTCGGGTTCATGGTGAACGAAGCCGCCAGTGCCGAGGAGGCGCTGGACATGCTGCGGACCGCGGTCGTGGATGTCGTGGTGACCGACATCATGCTGCCGGGCAAGGACGGTCTGAATCTGACTGACGAGGTCCGGCGCCGCTACGACAGTGACGTGATCGTGATGACGGGTTACAGCGGCAACTATTCCTACGAGGAGGCGATCAATAAGGGCGCCAGCGACTTTGTCTTCAAACCGGTGCGTTTCGAAGAACTTCTGCTGCGGCTGAAACGGGTGTTGCGGGAGCGCGGTCTGCGGCAGGAACGCGACCGGGTCGTCAAGGAGCTGAAAACGCTCGCCATCACCGACGGATTGACCCAGCTTTACAACTCCCGGCACTTCTACATCCAACTGGAAGTGGAGGCGGGCCGCTGTACGCGTTACAACCACTCCTTGACCCTGCTGCTGATGGACATCGATCACTTCAAGAACTACAACGATGCCTACGGCCACCTGGAAGGGGACAAGGTGCTGGTGCGGCTGAGCCGGATCATCAAGAGCTGTCTGCGGCAGATGGACTCGGCCTTCCGTTACGGAGGCGATGAGTTCACCGTTCTTCTTCCGGAAACCCGGGTCGAGGAAGGGAAGACGGTGGCCTACCGGATCAAGGAAGCCGTCAGGGCCCAAAATTTTTTCCCCCTGCCGGACGAGAAGGCGGTCAATTTCACCATCAGCATCGGGGTGGCCCAGTACAAGGCGCCGGAAGAGATCGCCTCCTTTATTCAACGGGCCGACAGGGCCATGTACGCTTCCAAGCAGGAAGGCCGCAACCGGGTTTCGATCCTGGTGGCCTGAATTCCCACTAATTTTCCCATGATCACCTTCGATTTTCTCGATGCCACCGATGATAGCGACCTGCGTCAGATGATCCGCCTTTACCGGGCTGCGGGATGGTGGGGCGAAGGCCCTGATGATCCGGCCCTGGTGAAGCGCATCGTCGCCGGCAGCCACTGCGTGGCGGTGGCGCGGCATCAAGGGCGGATCGTCGCCATGGGGCGGGCCATCAGCGACCGGGCCAGCGATGCCTGGATTCAGGATGTCACCGTTGAAGCGGCACTGCGCCACCGGGGCATCGGTTCGGAAATCGTCCGGCGCATCGTGGCGCGCCTGGACGCCGATGGAATGAGCTGGATCGGTCTGGTGGCGGAAAACGGGAGCCATCCGTTGTATGAACCGCTGGGCTTTGCGGCCATGCAGAACGCCCAGCCGATGGTGCGGATCAAACGATGAATCTCCAGCCCCTTACCTTTGACCACTATGACCGGCTCAAACCCTTTTTTGCCGATCAGGGGCACCGGCTCAGCGCCTACTGCCTCACCTCGATCATCGCCTGGCAGACCCGATTCTACCAGCCACAATTCGCCGTGGATGACGACGGGTGGCTGGTGGTGGCGGCCGAGTTTTTTCGAAAACGCGAAAAGCGCCACCTGCTGCTGCCGATCCGGCCCGGGGCCGAATCCGAGCCCGACCGGCTTCGGCGGCTGGCGCTGGACGCCGGCTTCGATTGCTACTGGTTCGTGCCCGAAGCGTACGTGAAAACCCGTTTGCCGGAGTTGGAGCGCTATTTCAGCGTGAGCGAACAGGACGGGTTTCACGACTATGTGTATCGACGCAGCGACCTGGCCGAACTGGCAGGCCGCGGCTATCACAAGAAGCGCAACCTCATCCGGCAATTCACCGACGAATACGTGCAGAACGGAAGGACCGAGGTGGCGCCGATCGAGCCGTCCGACGTGCCGGCCTGCATCGATTTCCTGGAACGATGGTGCGCGGAGCGCGACTGCGGCGTCGAAGACGAGGAGGACGACCTGGCCTGCGAGAAGATCGCCGCCATCAATGCGCTGGAAAACCTGGCGCGCACCGAGGCCCGGGGGGTGCTGATCCGCGTGGACGGCACCGTCAGCGCCTTCGCCGTCGGCGCCCGCCTCACGGCCGACATGGGCGTGCTGATGTTCGAAAAGGCCTACAATCACGTCAAGGGGCTTTACCAGTACCTGGATCGGCTCTGCGCCCGCCGTTTGTTCGATGCAATGGCCTACGTCAACAAGGAAAGCGACATGGGGATCCCCGGCTTGCGCCAGGCCAAGCGTTCCTATCACCCGGTGGGTCTTTCCAAGAGCTACATGCTCAATCTGCGGTGACGTGCCATGGAGGGACCAAGGGATAAAATAAATTCGAAATTCGAAATTCGCAACAGTGACTGAAATTCGAAATTCGAAACAAAGATTGAAATTCGAAACACGAAGCTGCAATCGAAATTCAAAGAAGGTAAATTCGAAACGTCAAGAGCAAATCCAAAACGTATTGGTTTCGAATTTCGATATTCGGATTTCGCATTTGTTTTTCACCGTTCGTATACCACCTGAAGGTACAGATCCCCCCGATGGCCGTCGGCGGTCCAGCGGCCCAATCCCTTGAGACGCAGGCGGCTGCCCTCGTTGATTCCCGGTGGAATCGTGACGCGCAGCAAGCGTTTGTGGAAGGCCCAGGGCACATTGACCAGTTTGGTGGCGCCTTGGCGGGCCTCCAGTTCCGTGACGCGCAAGGTGCCATAGATGTTGGCATCGTCGGCTTCACCGGCGGGCCGGATCACCTGGAGCCGATCGGTATGGCGCTTGGCCGTCAGCGGTTTGAGGCGTTGACTGAGCCCCGTGGCCGGCATGCGCCCCGAAAGCTTGACCAGCAGCATGCCGGCGACAAAGCCGCCGATATGGGCCCACCAGGCGATGGCACTCTGGCCGCCGCTGGTGGCGTTGAGCACCTGGAGCAGAAACCAGATGCCGATGAAGACGAAGGCCGGAATTTCGAAAAATAGCGGGATGAACACAATCGGCAGCAGAGTAAGGATCCGGGCGCCCGGAAAAAGGAGGAAATAACCCCCCATGACCCCGGCGATGGCTCCGCTGGCGCCCACGGTGGGAATATTGCTCACCGGGTTGGAGAGCAGGTGGGTAAATCCGGAGACCAGACCGCAGGCCAGATAGAAAACCAGGAAGCGGATGGGCCCGAGGTGCTCTTCCACGTTGTCGCCGAAGATGTACAGGGACCACATGTTGCCCAGCAGGTGAAGAAAACCGCCGTGGAGGAACATGAAGGAAAGCAGGGCGAACGCCTGCTGGGCGAGGGAGAAGTGGGTCGCGATGCGCTCCACGGTGTAGCGCGCCGGTACCAGGCCGTAGAAGTAGTTGAAGCGCAGGATGCCCTCGCCCTGGGCCAGTTGAATCAGGAATACCCCCACGTTGACGGCGATCAGGGCTCGGGTCACCACAGCGACGCTGTGGGATGTCTTGGTGTCGCGAATCGGGATCATGGAATGCGCTTCTTGGCCATGTTCATTGCATGGTAAATTCGAACATCGACGTTCGAATTTCGACCTTTATGGGGCTGCCTCCTTCCCCTGTACCCGCATGCTCAGATCCACCGCCCGGGCCTGGTGGGTGAGCGCCCCGGCGGAGATCAGGTCCACGCCGGTTTCCGCCAGTGCCTTGAGGTTGTCGCACCGGACACGGCCGGAGACTTCTACCAGGGCACGACCGGCGATGCGCTGCACGGCCTCCCGGATTTCGGGCAGTTCCATGTTGTCGAGCATGATCACGTCGGCGCCGGAGGCCAGGGCCTCTTCCACCTGGTTCATGTCGGCGACCTCCACCTCGATTTTGATCAGGTGGGAGCTTTGCCGGCGCAGGGCCGCCACCGCCGGTCCGATGCCGCCGCAGGCGGCGATGTGGTTGTCCTTGATCAGGACCCCGTCGTAGAGCCCCATGCGGTGGTTGGCGGCGCCGCCGACGCGGACGGCGTATTTTTCCAGCACCCGCCAGCCGGGAGTGGTTTTGCGGGTGTCCACCAGCCGGGCCTTGTTCGGTCCCATGGCTGCCACCCAAGCGCTGACATGGGTGGCGATGCCCGAGAGGCGCTGGAGAAAATTCAGGGCCGTGCGTTCGCCGTGGAGCAGGCTCTTGAGCGGGCCTTCCAGGCGCATCACGGTGCGGCCGAAATCCACGCGATCGCCCTCGCGGCAGTCGCTGCGGCAGGCCACGCGGGCGTCGATGCGGGCGAAAACCCGCTCCACGATCCGGAGTCCGCAGAGGATCAGCTCTTCCTTGGCCACGATCTCGGCCCAGCCCGGATCGTCGTCGCCGAGCAGGGCGTCGGTGGTGAGGTCCCCGGAGCCCAAATCCTCGTCCAGGGCCAGTTCGATGAGGCGATCGACAGGGTTCAAGGTGTTTCCTATGGAATGGAAAGTGGCTAAAGTTACGAGTGGCTAAAGTGCCTAAAGTTGATGAATATGGCCGATTTCTGGAGTCCTCCGGAAATTTGCTGAAACACATTGTACGATCAAAATGCCGGAGCGAAGCGACACCACAACTTTAGGCACTTTTGCTGACTTCCCCTCTCTCAGGCCATCTCCCGAATCCGCACCAGGGTGGCCTCGATTTTCTGCTGCTTGTCGGCAAGGGCGGCGTGCTTATCCCGCACCCCCTCCACCACCTCGGCCGGGGCTTTGGCCAGGAAGTCCTCGTTGTTGAGTTTTTTGAGGAGCGAGTTCATGTCCTTGGCGATTTTGGCCAGTTCCTTGGTCAAACGCTCGGTTTCCTTGGCCAGATCGATGACCCCTTCCAGGGAGACGTACACCGCCGCCCCGTCGACAATGGCGGTGGCCGCGGCGTGCGGCTTGGTGCCCGGTGGCGCCACGGTGAACGCCTTGAGCCGGGACAGTTGGCTGATCAAGGGCTGTTCGTTCTGGAGCAGGGAGCGGGTCTCGGCATTGGCCGCCTGAACCTGGGCCTCCAGGGACAGGCCGGGGGCGATATTCATTTCCCCTCGAATGTTGCGGATTCCGGCGATGACACCCATCACCAGGGCCATGGCGTTCTCGGCGGCCGGATCAGGCGCTACGCCGGCATCCCGGGCCGGCCAGCGGGCCTGCATCAGGAGCCCGTCGGCTCCGGGCAGGTGGTTCCAGATTTCTTCGGTGATGAAAGGCACGAAGGGGTGCAGCAGGATCAAGGCGTCGTGGAGCACCCGCCAGAGCACCTGGCGGGCCGTGGCCTGACGGGCCGGTTCGGCGTCGTTGTAAAGATCGGTTTTGCTGGCCTCCAGATACCAGTCGCAGAACTCGTGCCAGAGAAAATTGTACACGCTGCCGGCGGCCTCGTTGAAACGGTAGTCCTCCAGGGCGTCGGTGACTTCCTGGCCCACCCGGGACAGCCGCGACAGGATCCAGCGCTCGGGGAGGGTCGTTTCCCCCTCGATGCGGGGATACGGTTGGCTCAGGTGCATCAGGGCGAAGCGGGCCGCGTTCCAGAGCTTGTTGATGAAGTTGCGGTAGCCTTCCACCCGCTTGAGTGACATCTTGATGTCCCGCCCCTGGGCGGCGAAGGCGGCCAGGGTGAAACGGAAGGCGTCGGTGCCGTACTCGTCGATGACGGTGAGCGGGTCGATGACGTTGCCCTTGGACTTGCTCATCTTCTTGCCGTCTTCGTCGCGCACCAGGGCGTGCACGTAGACGTCGCGGAAGGGCACGTCATGCATGAAATGCAGCCCCATCATCATCATGCGCGCCACCCAGAAGAACAGGATGTCGAAGCCGGTCACCAGCACGCTGGTGGGGTAGAAGGTCTTGAGCAGATCGGTTTGGGTCGGCCATCCCATGGTGGAAAAGGGCCAGAGGGCCGAACTGAACCAGGTGTCCAGCACGTCGGTTTCCTGATCCAGATCCTTGCCGCCGCAGTGGGGGCAGGTGAGGGGCGCCTCCATGGCCACGATCAACTGCCCGCAGGCGCGGCAGGTCCAGGCCGGGATCTGGTGGCCCCACCAGATCTGGCGCGAGATGCACCAGTCGCGGATGTTGTACATCCATTCGAAGTAGGTCTTGGCCCAGCTCTCGGGGATGATTCGGGTGCGGCCTTCTTCCACGGCCCGGATGGCCGGTTCGGCCAGGGGCTTGGCGCGCACGAACCACTGGAGCGAGAGGTTGGGCTCCACCGCCGTCTTGCAGCGGTAGCAATGGCCGACGCTGTGGCGAAGCGGTTCGATCTTCACCAGCAGGCCGCGGGCCTTGAGGTCCTCGAGCACCCGGGCCCGGCAGGCGAAGCGGTCCAGGCCGGCGTAGGGGCCGGCGGCTTCGGTCATGAGGCCGTCGTCGCCGATCACCTTGATGCACTCCAGGTTGTGATTGCGGCCCAGTTCAAAGTCGTTGGGGTCGTGGGCCGGCGTCACCTTGAGCCCGCCGGTGCCGAATTCGCGGTCCACGTAGGTGTCGCGGATGATGGGCAGTTCGCGTTCCATCAGCGGCAGGATCACCGTTTGGGCGGGCAGGTCGTCGTACCGTCCGTCCTCGGGGTGCACCGCCACCGCCGTGTCGCCCAGCATGGTTTCGGGGCGGCTGGTGGCCACCACGATGCCGTCCTTGCGGCCCGGGAAGGGGTAGAGGATCTGATAGAGGCGGCCCTCGACTTCCTCATGCTCCACTTCCAGGTCGGCCAGGGCGGTGTGGCAACGCGGGCACCAGTTGATGATGTACTGGCCCCGGTAGATCAGCCCCTCTTGGTACAAGGCCACGAAGACCTTGCGGACTGCCTGCGACAGGCCCTCGTCCATGGTGAAGCGCTCGCGCTGCCAGTCGCAGGAGGCGCCCAGGCGCTTGAGCTGGTTGATGATGGCGCTGCCGTAGCGCTCGCGCCACTGCCACACGGCCTCGATGAATTTTTCCCGCCCCAGTTGGTGGCGGTCCAGGCCCTTGGCGGCCAGTTCCCGCTCCACCACATTCTGAGTGGCGATGCCGGCGTGGTCGGTGCCGGGCATCCACAGTACGTTGTCTCCCCGCAGGCGCCGGTAGCGGCAGAGGATGTCTTGCAGAGTGTTGTTGAGCGCGTGGCCCATGTGCAGCACCCCGGTGACATTGGGCGGTGGGATCACGATGCTGAAGGGCGGGCGGTCGCTGGTGTCGGCGGCGGCAAAAGTCCGGGCGTTCTCCCAGGCCGCATACCAGCGCGGCTCGACATGTTTCGGGTCGTATCCTTTTTCCAGTGCGGATGGCGGGGTGTCGTTCATCTGCAAATCAGCTCCTGATGGGCGTCCTGCCATTTGGGCCGGCCGCCAAAACAAAAGATCGGGGATCATGGTTCAGGAATCTCCGATCTATGAAGAGAAGAAGGCTAGTTGGGGTGATGCCGACCTTTACCGGGTTGCCGTCATTTCTTTTCGCCCTGAGGCGACGATCTTGTTTTCACTTCCTATTCTCCGTCGTCCCCCATCAACGCCGACCGGATCTGCTCGATTTCGCGATTCACCACCCGCTCCACCGTTTCCACGATGATTGCCTCGATTTTTTCAGCGTAAACCTTCTCGATCACCCGCTCCAGAAGCGATTCGATTTTCTCGGGCGACAGGGCTGTCGCAGCCAGGGTTTCGAGATGCCGCTCCGGCATTGGGACTTGCAGGCCGGCCATGCCCGCCGCGGGTCCTTCGATTTCCAGGCCGAGGGAATCCACGAAGTCGTCCGTGCGTCGATCCGTGTCATCGGTATCGTCAAAGACGATGGCATCGTCGAGAAGATCGATGGGGCTCCGGTCGTTCTCCAGATCGAGCAGGTGCCCATCGGATTCCCCAAGGATCGGATCGGTGTCGGCATCCCGCAGCGGAGGCCGCCGGATCGCACGGGCGGCGGAGTTGACCCGCTCCGTCAAATCGATGATGGGCGCATCGTCTTCGAAAGGCGATGAAATCGGATTCGTCAAATCGATAACCCCGTCGTCCGGAGAACCCTCCCCTTGATTGCGGGGCACTTTTGGGGCATTCATCGCAGCAGACCTCCGGTTTGCGTCCGGATTTGGTGTAACTATTGCCAAACATTTAAATTTTTTGGGATTTAGCATGCGTCTGAACCACTGTCAAGGCATATGGCGTCCGGGGAAACGGAAAATAAGGCGGCACGGCACGTGCCAAACGGGCCACAACGGCTGCCGCAGCCGCTTGCGGGCTGGTGCGGGGTTGGCTTTGCCTTGGCCTGCCGGCATCGGGGGAGAATCAGCATGAGAAGATTCCGGATATCCCCGGAAACCGTGGAAGGGGAGATCGCGATTATGTCGCCGGAGGATTCCCGCCACCTGGCACAGGTGCTGCGGATGAAGGTCGGCGATCCGGTGCGGCTGTTCGACGGGCGGGACATGGAGTACGAGGGGCGCGTCGCGGCCATTGGGACGGACGGTGTCCGGGTCGTCGTCGGCCGGGGGCAGCCGACTGCCTCCGAGTCGCCGCTGGAGTTGATCCTTTTGCAGGGTTTTCTCAAGGATGCCAAGATGGATCTGCTGGTGAGGCAGCTCACCGAGCTGGGGATTTCGCGCATCGTGCCGGTGGTGACCCGCCGCAGCGTGGCCCGGCCCGATGCCAGGCGCCTGGACGGACGGATGGCGCGTTGGCGGAAGATCGCCGCCGAGGCGCTCAAGCAATGCCGCCGCGGACGGATTCCCGTCATCGACGCCGCCGGCGGCATCGAGGCGGCATTGGCGGCGGCCGGCGGCTGCGATCTCAAAATCGTTTTCTGGGAGGAGGCACGGCGCCCCCTGGGGGACATTCTGGCCGGGATCGCATCGCCGGTGCGCTCCGTGGCATTGCTGCTGGGACCGGAGGGTGGATTCGAGGCGGCGGAAGTCGCCGCCGCCGAATCCGCCGGTTTTGTCGTGGCCAGCCTCGGGCCGCGCATTCTGAGGGCCGAAACGGCCGCCCTGGCCGTCTGCGCCCTGATCCAGCACCGGTTGGGGGATCTGGGATGACGCCGCCTTCCCCGGGGCTCCGTCATGGTAACGGCCTTTGCCACTTTTTTGTCGAATGTCACCGTTTCCCGCCGATCTTTCAACTGCGGATTCCTCTCTGACGTTCGGAATGACACGGGAAACAAGTGTCATCCCGAGGAGTTTACGACGAGGGACCTGCAGTCAAAGACGCAGGCGGGAGAAGTGCATAAGCCGGAAAAAATCCCTCGCAAACGTGCAAGGATGATCGCAAACCTTTAACGGGACCCTGCCGCTTTCCTACTTTGGGCTTGACATCCCCACCTGCTTCGTCTAAAGGGACGCTTTCATTTGAGCGCACTCCACGCGGGTTCGCCGAGGTAGCTCAGTCGGTAGAGCAGGGGACTGAAAATCCCCGTGTCGGCGGTTCGATTCCGTCCCTCGGCACCAAATAAAAACAGGGGCTTACGGGTTTCTCCGTAAGCCCCTGTTTTATTATCTCACGAGTTTGTCCCGCTTTTGCCCCGCTTTTTAAAAAGACGGTGGGTCTGTTTTTTCCCCGCCAAGGGTGACATGGGCCATTTCAAAATGCCCGCAACCTCGCGCCTCCGTCGGATGGTTCCATCCTTCGTAGACCGATGTTTGATCTCGTTTGCGCTTCTATTCTTCCGGATTCGTCTGGAAGGCGATTCTGGTGGAGACGGCCTTCGAGGACATCAAGGGCGGCATCGCGCAGGTCGACACCCCCTCGGAGGTCCACCCGAATCCCATCTGCGACACCCTGGACGCCATCGAGGCCATTATTCATCCACGGTGCGGGCGCTTGCGACGGAACGAGCCGCCAGTTGGCTTTCCAAGCACTTCACCTACTGGTGGCTGGAAAAGCACGGCTACGGCCGGGTGCTCATTGACTCGGATGGGCTGCGACTTCAGCTTTGGGTTGGAATCCCGGTGGTCGGTGGCAGAAGGGGTAGGGCGGGGCGAGTGGAGGATCCGGGAGGTCATCCGACAACCTGAAAAAGAATGAACAACCCATAAATGGGAATCGTTATTATTCCAAATGAAATCTATACGATGGGGCTTGTAATCTGAAGCTGCCTTCAGTACATTGACCCAGCCGTTGACCCCAAAATTCCAAGGGACAGGCAAAATGAAAAAAGCCAACCAGTCATTTGGCTGATGATAGCCCGCATCGCGAGAGCATCATGGCTCTCCAGATACGGGCTTTGTTTTTTTGATATCCAGGCAGATATTGGTGGTCAACCACCGGCACGACAAGGATTGGGGCAGCAACTTGAGGGGCAAGAACCTCTTACGGTCCATCTGGTGAAACCTCCGCAGCAAGCCGAAATTCGTTTGACGAGCAAAGACTTGTGGCGACTGAACCGGGCCGCAAGCCGGCACCTGGAGGATGTGCTCGGTGCCACCGTAAACCTGCCCTTACGCTACTGGCGCGCTGACATGCTCTTCTCCGGGGCGCCGGACGACCGTCTGCATGACCTCACCGCCGGGCTTTTCCCGCTTCGCTTGGTCAAAAAGAAGACTCATCCGCTGTTTTGCCTCCAGGTTTTGCCGGACGCGGTGGGGTGCCGCGTCTGCCCATGCACCTCCAGCCGGCCGCGGCGTGCAATCCCCCGGCGGTCCATTCGCCAGGGCTGTATCCTCGCTTACACTGGCCAAATTATGGATCGTGAATCGTACCTCGTGGACGAGATCCTTTTCAATGTTCCCGCGGATCTGGCTTTCAAGCTTCGTTTCCGCGGTCTGGTGCCCGAAAAATGCCTGTCCGGAGAAAGCAACCATCAATGCCGCGAGGTCGCTCCGTGAGTTCATCGGCACCGTCCGTCGAGGCGCTGCGACGCTGGCTCGACTCCGACGAAGGGGTTGCGGCCCTGTCAGCGGCTGCGCGCCAAATCCGGCGCACTTTGCGTCGCGGCGGATGGCATCGGGCCCTGGACCGGTTGGGCCTTGGTGGGGGGGCGCCCTCCGGAAGCGCGGAGGAAGACCTCCGTGGAGAATTGTGCCTCTATGTGCTCGAAAACGCCCACCGTCTGGCCCTGGGCCTGGCGGCGGTGCAACCCCATGCCGGCGGCTATCTGTGCAGAGCCTTCATCAACCATTGCCGGGACTTGGAGAGGCGGCCGGACGGTGATCCATTCCGATTCCGGTACCGCCAGTTCGCCGAAGCCATGCGCCGCGACGACCGGTTTTGGACGGAGAAGAATCCCAACGGGGGCATCCGCTACAGCATGTCTCCCGAAAGCCGGCCCATCGCACCGCTGGCCGACGAGGACCTGGAGGCCGTAGGGGCGCCGCCGGCCGATTGTTCCGTCAAGGCCGGCCGAATCCTCGATTGCGCCCGCTACTTCTGGCAGGCTTTGCAGGCGCGCTTTGAAGGACTGGCAATCCGGGTGGATTTGCGCGACCTGATCCGCTGGCTTGGGCTTTTCGATTGCCTGGCCATCACGCCCACCGCCGTGGCTTTGACCGAAGAAATGGCCAACAGCCTGGCAGCGCCGGCGGCATCGACGGTGGACGCGGGGCAGGTGAGGCAATGGGCCGTAATGTTTGCCGAGAGATTGGCGCCCTTGGACCGGCGACTCTGGTCGCTACGCTTCGGACGCGGTCTTGGTTTGAAGGAAATCGCCATGGAGACGGGTGCCTACAGCGGTTCTTCAGGCGTCCAGGCGCGCATCCAGCGGCTTCATGAAAAGCTCCGCGATTTTATCAGAACTCACGATCTGCCCTGGCTTGGGCCGGACGACATCGACGAGGAAGCCTGGTCCGTTTTTTACCATGCCTTGCTGGAGGCGGTGGAAAAACATGGCGGTACGCCGTCCACAAAGGGAAAAGGGCCGCCTTCGAAAAGAGGGCGGCGCCGCAAGGAATCTCCATGAACCGACGTCACCACGCCCTGGCCTTGGCCAGGCGATTTCGCACCTGCCCAACGCCGGATTCCACCGGTCTGCCGGAAACCCACCCGCAAATGGTGGCCCACCGGCAGCGTTGCCCCCTGTGCGTCGAGCTGGGCATTGACGACCCCTGGCAGACCATCGCCCGGCGCATTCTTTCCCTGGCGGCCGCAAAAGAGAAAGCAGGACCGCGGCAGCTCACGCCTGGCGACCTGGTTCCCGTGAAGGCCGAAAGGGCCCGGTGGCTCGGGGACTTGTTCTATCATCCGCCCCTGGTGGTGGTTCTTGCCGAGTGCCCCTCGATTCCGGAAGCGGTGCAGGTGGCGCAGGTCTATCACGATACGCTGTTGGCCGGTCCGGGAGACCTGATCATCGAAGATCCCGAAAGTCCCCTCGGCCCTTTTTTCATCGAATGCTGGAACCGCTACACCCTGCGGCGCCAGGACCTCGGCGACCTGTTGCTCAAGCTTTCGGGTGATCGGGTGGAAGCGGCCATTGCCATGGGGCAGGATGCCTCGGCGCTGCCTGTCTGGGCCCCGCTGCCGATTTCCATGACGGGCGAGAATGACCCGCGCCTTGCCTTCCGGCGCATGGAAATCGAGGTGGGGTTTGTTTTTGCCCAGGCTTCGGTGGACGCCCTGATGAATGGCATCGACGAGGATCGATTCGCCTTGGCCCCCCTGCCGGCACTTCACGCAGCCTTGGAGCGGCTGATTCCGGGCATTCGCTGGCGTTCGCAATCCGCCGATCCGGAAGAAGCCTTCGCGGTCGCCGAATTACCCGATGATTTTTATCCCCTGGCGGCAGCCGGCGACCAGGTAACGCTTTGGGGACGCCGGATCGATCTGGTGGACGACCGGCCGGAACGCATTTTCCCGTTTACTCCGAGTTTGGATCACGCCGCGGCACTGGGCGGCGGTTTCACGGGCATCGGCGGCCATGTGGATCGTGCCCCGGGCTCGGTGCGCCAGAGCCGTTTGTTGGCTGCTTGGATTCAGCCGGGGCAACCGCCGGTGGTTTGCCAGACGGTGGACTGGGATCCCGTCAGCGGTATTTTTTATATTGAAATTCCTGTCGCCGACCTCCGGCGGGTGCGCATCGAAGTCACCTTGCTGGTCGAGGCATCCGATGCTTGAGCATTTTTTGCGGCTGGCGGGCAACGGCCGGTGGCCCATGCTGACGCAATGGCTTCAGGACCCCACCCGGAGATTCCTGGAGTCGGCCAGGGTTGATGATCTGGCAAACAATTACGAGCGTCTCAGACGATTGCTGGCGCCGCGCCCGGGGCTCAATGAATTGTTGGAAGTTCGGCTCACCGCCGAATGGCTGCTGACTTGCGAGCCGGTTTCTCCGCTCTTGACGCAGTGGCTGCACGCCATCGGTGCGCCGTTCCGCTGGCTTCCACGCGGTATTACAAACTCCGGAGGGCTCTGGTCGGCGGTTCCGGTGCTGCTGACCGACGCCGGCGACCATGCCACTGTTCGCTACTTCATCGCCGGCCGTGTGCCGGGCGGCCCTCCCGTACCGCTGCTTTCCCCCTGGGGCGAGGCGCTGTGCGACGCCTCCGCCCGGGAAGCGATCACGGCCGCTGCAAATTTTTCGGTGGCGCCGGGGTTTCGTTTTCACCTGTTCCCGCTGCTTGCTCCCGGCACCGGCATTGCGGTCCGCGGCCCATCCTTGGGGCTGCCCCTGGCGATGGCCTTGCGGCAGCTTTGCGCCAACGAAACGGTTTTCGCCACGGTGGCCGCCACCGGCGAACTGGGCGAAAAAGGGGAGCTGAAGCCCGTGAGCGGTTTGAAGGCCAAGGGTCAGGCGGCGTTGCGGCACCACTTGCGGCACATGGTTTATCCGGCTGCCAACCGGACGCCGAAAGGCGTTTCGGACCTGGAATGGATTCCGGCCGCCGATTTGGACGAAGCATTGGTTTTGGCCTTGCTGGCGGGCAGAAACGGTTCGGGATCGAAGCGCACCTTTGCCCGAATGCTGGTGGATGCCGAAGCGTTCGTGGCCCACTGCGGCAGCGTGCCGGCGGATTGGATCGATTGGGCCGGGGAGACGGGCCGGTTGGAAGGCATCGTCACCCAAGTGTTGGCCGACACCGAGCGGTTGGCGGACCTGGCCCGTCGCATCGAGCGATTCACCGACGCCGGGCGCTACCGGCAAGCGGCGAGCGTGGCGTCTCTTGTTGCGCCCGCCGCGGTGGCATCATTGCCCGAAACACACCTGGAAAGCGGTTTTCGCTGGGCCATCGACTGCCTCACCCTGGCCAATCGCCGCGGACAGGTGACTGAAGCGGTTGAATGGGACCGGGTGGGCGCCACTTTGACGAAGCGGGCGGTGGACACGGGCCAGACGGATGCCGTGGCGCACTACACGAACATCGCTTTCGTTCACCGGGAGCAGGGGCATTACCATTTTACACCGGACCTTCCGGAAATCCTCTTCACCTTGGAAGCCGGCCTGGCCCAGGTCGCCGACGCCCGGCGCGCCATGGGGTCCGCGGTGGACAAGACCTATGGCGCTCTCTGCGGCACCTTGGCCCAGCATTACGGTTTTTGCGGGCCGGAGTGGATGGCGGCCACCGAGCGATACATCGAGAAGGCGCGGCGGGCCTTCGGTGGCGGTGATGTGCCGAGCCGGCGCCAAGACTGGCTCAGGCCCCTCAACTACCGCTGTTACGCGCGGCTGGATGCCGGCGACATGGCCGGCGCGCAAGGGGACCTGATGGCCTATCTTGAAACGTCGGACTGGGATGAAGTCATGCAAAAGGTCGCTGCTCTGGACCGCTGGCAGCAGGCGTTGCTGGCCCGTTTTCTGGCGGATGCCGGCACCACCGAGGCGATGGAAACCTACCTTGACCGGGTTGCCCACCTGGTGCCCACGGTGCCGGCGGTCCACCCCTGGCCGCTTTGGGTCAACAACCTCGGCCGCATGGCGCAGCAAGCAAGGCAGACCGAAACCGCCGAACGATACTATCGCACTGCGTTGGCGCGTTGCCGGCACGCCGGCATAGGGCCGACGGTACAGGTGATGGCGCTGCTCCCCCTGGCCGGGCTCGATGCCCTGGGGCGATTGGACGCGGATATAGTGGGAAGAGAAATCAACGCCGTGCGGCGCGCCGCCGCGCACCTCGATCCCGGGCATTTTCGACCCGTGTTCGAGATGGGCCCGGCGCCTTTGCTGACCCTGATCCGGGACAACCCTCGGCGGCTGTTTCCTTTTTCATACCGCTGAGGGGAAATTAGGGTGCCATCCCGCGTGCAGCAAAGAATTTGAATTTTTTTGAGCCCGTTTTGGAAAACTCGTCACCGACGCCGTCAGGGTTTCACAGAAGGAGGTTGTTCGTAAAAAGGCCAGAGCTGTCATCCCGAGCGAAGCGAGGGATCTCTGCGCAAAAATGATTTTTCTGGCCTTTCATTCAAACCATTGCCCGGAGGTGTATGCCATGCTCTATGGCAAATACGAATTCATCTGCCGTTTTGAAGACGAGGCGCGGCTGCCGCCCTTCAAGGGCTCCACGGTGCGGGGTCTGCTCGGCCATGCCCTGAAACGAACGGTCTGCGTCTTGAAGCACCAGGAATGCCCCGACTGCCTCCTGCGCCGCGACTGCCTCTACGCGCGCATGTTCGGCCTGCCGCCGCCCACGGAAAAAGCCGCGGCCAACGCCTCGGCCGAACCGCACCCCTTCGTGCTGGAGCCGCCCCTGGAGGAAAAGACCGTCTATCATCCCGGCGATACCATCACCATCGGCCTGATCCTCTTCGGCGAGATCAACCGCAAGTTGCCCTATTTCATATATGCCTTCGACGAGATGGGCAAAATCGGGATGGGGAAGCGGGTGGGGGGGAAGCTTGGAGTTTTTGTTTTACAGGAAGTGCGCTGCGGAAAAACGATTGTTTACAAAGATGGCAACAGCGAAATCAAATTGCCGGAATCATTGCCGTGGCTTTCGCTTGAACCGGCTGGTGGCGGAGACAAGTTTGACCAAGTGGAGGTTGGTCTGGTCACTCCGCTGCGGTTCCAACGTGAGGGTCACCTGGAGGATCAACTGTCCTTCGAGCAGTTCATTCGTCTGGCACTGCGTCGTGCATCAAGTCTGCTTTCCGCTTTTGGGGAAGGAGAACCAGTATTGGACTATAGCGGCCTGATCGAAAGTGCCGCTACGGTTGAGACTGTCTCTGCAGATCTGACATGGCTCGACTGGAGCCGCTATTCGAATCGACAGAAGAAGCGAATTCCCATGGGCGGACTGGTGGGGCGTGTCATTTATTCGGGGAATCTTAGTCATTTTTTTCCGTTTTTCGAATTTGCTGGGCGTGTACATTTGGGCAAGAATTCGACATTCGGTTTAGGAAAGATTGAGGTGTAACCCCACGTGCGTAAGAAGTGGCTGGGAGCAGCCTAAGAATGAAGCGAACACAGCCACGGATTGGAAAGGAGAGTAAAGGATGGTTGAGAAACAGATAGCCTGTAATGACTTGTTCCTTCTCGTGGGATCGAATCCCCTGCCGAATTTCCTCGCCACGCTTATCTTGAAGCCTAAATCCGTCCGGTTCTTTTACAGCCCGGAAACCGAAGATGTGAAGGACTATCTTCGTGAAAGGTTGAGAATTAAACTTGCTCAAACATCCCAGGTCGAAACATGCATCGAGGACGCGACCGACGCGGCCAAAGTCAAGGACGCATTTGCCTCGGTTCCCAAAGGGACGCACCTCCATTACACTGGAGGTACCAAGATTATGGCGGCCCACGCCCGCATGGCCTTTTTTCAGGCCGGGGGGCAAGACGAACATGCCTCGTACCTCGATGAAAGGAAAGGTATTCTACGATTTGACCACGGGTATGGGATCGATTTGCTGCATCAGACTATCGATACATCCTTTAATGATATTCTATCCCTGCACGGTATCCAGCAAATTTTTAAGGAAGATAGATCGATATCGCCGCAAGCCGCGAAAGATTCCCAGAGCATTGCCCAGCAGGTTCTAAAAGATCCAGTGCTCGCCAAGAAGCTTTACCAAATTCAAAAAAGGGACGGAAAGCTTCCCTCAATTGAAGAAGCGAAACGCAACCCGGTGGATGTCGGCAAACTATACTGCAAACGGCGATAATG
>DCWA01000014.1:0-4372 GCA_002327445.1 Desulfobacteraceae bacterium UBA2174
CCGCCTCAAATTGTCGCCCGAGGAGCGCAAACCGGTGGACACCTGCGCTCTCTACCTGTTGAACCATTCGCAATACCTGCACTACGATCAATATCTGGCCAGGGGTATGCCGATTGCCACCGGCGTGATCGAAGGGGCCTGCCGGCACCGGATCAAAGATCGCATGGATGTCACCGGTGCCCGCTGGAGCCTGGCCGGAGCCGAAGCCGTCCTGCGATTGCGTGCCTTGCGTTCCAGCGGTGACTTCGATCAATACTGGCGCTTCCATGAAAGCTGCGAGTACCGGCGCACCCATCAGTCACGCTATGCGGGCGGCACCGTTCCTCGAACCAAATGCGCTGCCCCGCAAAAGCGCGCCCCTCGCCTGCGCGTCATCAATTAGCGGTTACAGGAGAAGACAAGTGCAAAGAAAGCCGCCGGAAATCGTTGCCATGAGGTCGTCGTAAAAGAGCCGCACCCTATTTTTTATTATAAAAAAAAGGGCCCCATGCCATCGCCCGGTTACCGTTGTCATTCCGAGCGACCTCCCGTTGTCATCCCGAGCGGCCTCCGGCTGTCATTCCGAGCGCAGCCCCTCCCGTTGTCATTCCGAGCGCAGCCCCTCCCGTTGTCATTCCGAGCGCAGCGAGGAATCTGCAGTTGAGAAGACGGCGGGCAGTGGTGCCAGACACCAAGAGATCCCTCGTCGCAAGCTCCTCGGGATGACAGGAGAAAGGCGCTCCCCGGGACGACAGGAGAAAGGCGCTCCTCCGAATGACAGGAGAAAGGCGCTCCCCGGGATGGCGCTTTGAAACTTGAAACTAAACTGGAAACTGGAAACTTGGTCTTTGGTCCTTTTGGTCTTATAAGTCTTTTTCAGCCGACAACAGCCATGGAAAACGCCCCTGCCGCAGTTCACCGGCGAATGCCATTGAAATTCGGCAAGCGCACACCCGACAAGGAAAGCCCCTGAAAACCACAACTACCCGAAATACAAAATTTTTCTTCTGTATCCTGCTGGCCCTCCTTCTGGGCGCCTGCGCCGGCGGCCCGCCGGGAATGATCCGCGACCTGTCCGAGCTGCCCCAGGATGCCGGGCACTACCTCCGGGACGCCCCGCCGACGTTTATCGCGCCGGAACGTCAGGCGCGGCGGTACCAGGAATTCCGGGACCATTTTTTCGCCCCTTGGCATCGCGACCTTCCGCGACACGCGGCCCATGAGGTGTTTTCTGGCTTTCGACGCCACGCCGAGCGCCCCCTCTACGGTGAAAACAACCTGCCCCTGCCCCCGGATTGGATCGAGGCCATGGCGCGCCAAGCCAACCGGCCCGCCTACCCGGCCCTGCACCTTCCCGCCATCGCAGTGGTGCATGCCGCCATGCGGGTATTTCCGACCCACAAGCCTGCCTTTCTGAATCCGTCCAGGCCTGGCAAGGGATTCCCCTTCGACGTCCTGCAGAACTCTCTGGTGACCGCCGGAACGCCGCTGCTCGTCACCCATTGCAGCCGCGACGGCCAGTGGGCCCTGGTGGAAACAGACTGGGCCGCCGGTTGGGTCCGCTGGCCGGAGATCGCCCGGGTGGACCGGGATTTCATTGCCGCATACACCGCCTCGCCCCTGGCGGGATTTTGGGCCGACCAGGTTCCGGTGAAGGATCTCGACGGCCGGTTTCTGATCGCGGGACGGGTGGGCATGGCGCTTCCCCTGGCGGCCGGAAAGGAAACGAGCGACCACCGCGTGCTGCACGTTCCGGTGCGCGATCACCTCGGTTGGGCCAGGCTCCTGGAGGCCACGGCGCCGCTGCAGGCCGTGCACCCGCTGCCGTTTCCCGCCACCCGCGAAAACGGCGCGCGCGTCATCAACGCCTTGCTGGGGCAAACCTACGGCTGGGGCGGGCTTTATGAGAACCGGGACTGTTCGGCCTTCATCCAGGACGTAATGGCCGCATTCGGGCTCTGGCTGCCCCGCAATTCCAGGGACCAGGCCGGCGCGGGCCGCTGGATTTCTCTCGAGGGGCTCAGTCGACGAGATAGGGAGCGCCTGATCCAGGAGGCGGGGGAACCGTTGTTGACCATCCTTTACATGCCCGGCCACGTCATGCTGTACCTCGGGCGGGACCCGGCCTCGGGGCGGCCCGTGATCGGTCATTCCATGTGGGGAATTAGAACTGTTCGCCTCTTCGAGAAAGGAACCGGCCGTTGGGTCATCGGCAAAACGGTAATCACCTCCCTGGCGCCGGGCAGGGAATTCTTCCCCTTCGGCTGGCCGGACCGCCTGCTGCTGGACAAATTGACCGGCATGGTGCGGCTGGACTGACATCCGCACACCGGCTTGGCGAAGTAAAAAAGTTCAACAGTGGATGGAACGCGAGGCGCTGCGTCGAGACGACAGGTGGGGGGGTTCAAAAACGATGGTTTCGAGCGCCCGGCGCGGCGGATCCGACCCCGCGCCGGGCGCTGTCTTCATCGGTTCAAAGGTCGTTTTTTTCGAACACGGCGAACAAGCCGAGGGTAACGGCCCAGAAAACGCCAATGACGATCCATGGCGAAATGCCGATGGCCTCCGGGAGGCTGATCTTGCCGAAATCCTTCCAGGCTATCACGGTCGACTGGAAAAAAGGGAACAGCTCGGCGTAGATCGCGGCCCCCGCCAACATGCCGGCGATGGCAAACACCGCATGCCAGCGGCCTTCGCCCAGGGCGCCCACCGAAGTGCCGGGACAGAACCCCACGATGGCCCAGCCGATGCCGAACAGGCCGCCGCCCACGAGCACCGCTCCCAGGTTCATCGCCTTGTGGCCGTAGGTGATGATCCCGGCACCGGCCAGCAGTTGAATCCCCACCATGCCCACCAGGATGGCCGAGAGCATGAACTTCATGATCGTCATGTCCTGGATCAGCATGGCCCCGACTTGTTTTTCGAAGCGCAGCACACGACCCTTCTGAAGCAGAAAACCGAACAGTATCCCGGTCACCAGACCCATCCATTGTTCAGTGCCCATCATCCCCTCCTTCCATAGACCACGGCTGCAACCATCATGCCGAATCCGAAGAACATCGCCAGGGCGACGAAGGCGCTGACGGAAAGCTGCATCATGCCGCTCAATCCGTGGCCGCTGGGGCATCCGCTGGCCATGCGGGCACCCACCATGGCGACGATGCCGCCAAGGAAGGCGCCGATGGCCCGCTTGGTCACCGACGGGCCGAAGTTGTCCTCCCAGATGGGTGGCACCCCTTCGAACTTGTAGCTCTTGTCGCCGATGGCAGCGACCAGGGAACCGATGAAAATCCCCAGCACGAGCATGAACTGCCAGTCGATCTTCACCTTGGTCTTGGCAAAGTAGGCGTTGGTGGCCACCCGTTCCGGATCGGCGGCCTGTTCAATCACCCCGGCGGCGCGCACGAACGTCGTGGAAGCCCCCAGGTACTTGGTTTTCCCCAGCCATTGGGTCGTGGCGTAGGCCGAGGCGATCGCCAGCAGCCCCACCAAGGCCCCGGCCAGGTAAGGACTCCATCCACCGTCGTCAAAACGTTTTCTCATCTTTTTCACCTTTTCCGATCAGGATCTGGTCTACGCGTTTCTCCTTGTTCAACGACACGGCCAAAGGCCTGAAAATAACCAAGACATAAACAAATTGAGAGTTGTTACTGAATATGCCATGAAAACAATCCTTATTCCAAGTAAAGTTTGACAAGCCCGCCCAAAATCCGGAATCATCGGGCAGGCCCCGGTCATCGTGAAGGCAAATTGTCCAGATTTCATGTCTTTCGCCGGGGTCCGGCCGCGGATCCGGGGGTGAAGGTCATTTTTCAGGAATGGATCCAAAATGGAACGCGGCGGCCCTGCCCCCCAGGAGTCGCTTCAGCCGCCCGTCACCCGTGATTTTTTTCAGACCGACAAGGAGCAATCGATGAACGAAATGCCCATCACCCACCGCGGGGTCGTCTACCCCTGGCAGTGCGATCACGTGGGGCACATGAACGTGATGTGGTTCGTGGGGAAATTCGACGAGGCCACCTGGAACCTGTTCGCCCTGGTGGGCATGACCAGCGCTTACCTGGCACGCGAACACCGCGGGATGGCCGCGGTGGAGCAGCATCTGCGCTACCGCCGCGAGCTGCGGGCCGGGGACGTGCTCGTGGTGCGCTCCGGGGTCATCGAGATCAGGCCAAAGGTCCTGAAATTCTTCCATGAAATGCGGGAAGCGCTCAGCGAGGAGATCGCCGCCACCGCCGTCCTGACGGCGGTGCACATCGACACCGACCTGCGCCGCGCCTGCCCGATGCCCCCGGAGATCCAGAATCAGGCGGAAAACTTCCGTTTGACGGAGGTCCCGCCGGACGGCATCAGTTGACCCGCCGGTCCCGGCCGGCCCACTCCTTCTCGCGCA
>DCWA01000014.1:4487-35691 GCA_002327445.1 Desulfobacteraceae bacterium UBA2174
TGGAACCACCCACCGGCAAAAGCCGCCGCGGTGGCTTCGGCATCCTTGTAGTATCCGATCATCACGTTGTTGCCGCGCATGACGATCTCTCCGATCGTCACACCATCCCGCGGCACCGGTTGCATCGTCTTGGGATCCACCACGTCCATGTAATGAGTCAGAATGAACGGGACGCCCTGGCGTGCCTTGATCTTGGCTTTCTCTTCCAGCGGCAGATCGTTCCACTCCGTTTTCCAGGCGCAGACGCTATGGGGGCCGAACACCTCCGTCAAACCGTAGGTATGGGTGATGTTGGCGCCCATGGTCTCCATGGTTTGAATGATGGTGGGAGACGGCGGCGCGCCGGCAGTCATGATCTCCAGCCGCCGGGGCATCTGGTATCCTCGGGCGCCCGGATAGTTCGCCATGGAAATCAGCACTGTGGGCGCGGCGCACAGATGAGAGACGCCCTCGGTTTCAATGAGACGGAAAATCTCCGCAGCCGCCACTTGGCGAAGGCAGACGTGGGTGCCGCCCATGGCAGTCACGCCCCAGGTGAAGCACCAGCCGTTGCAGTGAAACATCGGAAGGGTCCACAGATAGACCGAATCATGGATGAAATTGCACTCCAGCATTTCCCCTATGGCGTTGAGGTAGGCGCCGCGATGATGGTACATGACGCCCTTGGGAAGCCCGGTGGTGCCGCTGGTATAGTTGATGGTGGCTACCTGGTATTCGTCATCGACCGCGATGGGCACCGGCTCCGGCGATCCGGTGGCCAGAAAATCGAGGTAACTCGGCCCATTCAGAGGCTTCTCGGCGCTGACGTCGCAAATATTCACCAAGGTCTCCACCTTGGGCAGGTCGCCCGGTTTGGTGCTCACCAAGTGGGCGAACTCGTTGTCGGCGAAAATCACTTTGGCGTCGGAGTGATCGAGGATGTAGTTGACTTCCTGGGCTGACAACCGGATGTTGACGCTCACCAGCGCGGCGCCGATCATCGGCACGGCATAGTGCGCTTCCAACATTGGCGGGGTGTTGGGGCAGATGAAGGCGACCTTGTCCCCCTTGCCGATCCCGCGGCTAGTCAAGGCGCTGGCCAGCCGGTTGACCCGTTCGTAGAATTGGCGGTACGTATAACGCTCATCGGCATAAACCACTGCCACCTTGTCGGGGTAGACCTCGGCGCTGCGCACCAGGAACTTGACGGGCGACAAAATGTCGAAATTCACTTTTAAGTCCGGCATGCATCCTCCTTTTCTGCGCTTTGACGGTTCCGGGATTGATTGCCTTTTGAAAAATCAAACACGCCTCAAATCCGCTGCGCTCAAAGATCCCCCAGCTTCTCCGCCAGATGGGCCATCGCTTCGAGCAGCGGCGGCTCGTAGATCAGGTAGCTTTGCACCGGATAGCGGGACCCGCGGGCGTGCGTCTGCCGCAGCCCGTCGATGAGCACTTCGGCGTCCCGGGCGGGAAAAGTGAAAAGCATCTCGGCCTCGTCGGTGCCCGCCAGAATCCGCTCCCCCCGGCCGGGATGGACCAGTGCCGGCTTGCCGGTGAAAACGGGTTTCAGGGCCGACAGGCATGAAATGCCGAGGGTGGTTCGGGATTCGATGACGCCGCCGGCGTGGTAGAGAAATCCGGCAGTCAGCCGGGACATCTGGGCCGGACTGCCGTAAACGATGACGGCATCCGGATCCACCGGCGCCATGTGCAGCGGGAAATAGCAGACCGCGACAAACTGCCCCGGCGGCAGAACGCCCAGATCCTCGACCGCCTTTTCAGCCATCGCGGCGCTCTTGAAATAGCCCATTTCCATGAAGTAGTCGGCCAACGCGCCGGCCCGCCGCATCTGCTTGAGCCCCAGGGCCGCCAGGCACGGCGTGCAGTTGATGTCCTCGGCGGTGGCCAGAAGGATGCGACCCCAGCGCCGGGCCATGGTCGTCCATTGGCACAGCGAGATGCGCACGCCGTATTTGGCCGGCCGTGTGGCCTTCTCCGGAAGCTGCTGCGCATCCTTGAACAATTTGACGCCGATGGGGAAGGTCTGCGGCCGGATCATCCGGGTCAGTTCATCGGAAAAGCTTTTCCAGTCCATGGGCTCTCCTGGCGGCTTTGGGCTGTCCGCAACAGCTGTCGGGTGGCATTCCGCCACCCGAATCTCATAAAAAATCGAATCACCCCCGCGGGTGATGGCCCGCCTCCAACACCTCCCGCACCTTGGCGGCCAGGTCCTTCTTGAAAAACGGTTTCTGGATGAAATTTTCCCCTTTTTCCAACACACCGCGATAGGCGATGACATCGGCGGTGTACCCGGACATGAACAACACGTTGAGAGCGGGATAGAGCTCTCGCAGCCGCGCGGACAGCTCCCGGCCGTTCATTTCGGGCATCACCACATCGGTGATCAACAGGTCGATCGGGTCGGTCTGCGCCCCGGCCAAGGCGATGGCCTGCTCCGGATTGCCCGCCGGTAGCACCCGGTAGCCAAGCCGCTCGAGCATCATCGTCGTCATTGCAAGAATCGTCGAATCGTCTTCCACCAGCAGCAAGGTTTCACTGCCCCGGGCGTCGGGCACCTCCGGATCCTTTTTCGGCGCGATTTCTTCTATGGCTTCATGCCGGGGCAGGTAAATCCGAAAGGTCGTCCCTTGGTCCAGTTCGCTGTAGACGTTGATGAAGCCGTTGTTCTGTTTGACGATGCCGTACACCGTGGCCAACCCCAGACCGGTGCCCTGGCCGATCGGCTTGGTCGTGAAAAACGGCTCGAAGACCCTTTCGAGGGTTTCCGCATTCATGCCGCAACCGTTGTCGCTGACCGACAGCAGCACGAAATCGCCCGGCATCGAACCGGGGTTGTCGTGACAATCGGCATGATCGAAACTGCGGTTGCCCGTCTCGATGGAGATCCTGCCCACATCGTGGATGGCATCCCGCGCGTTGACGCACAGGTTCACCAGCACCTGGTCGAGCTGGCTGGGATCCATGTACACCGTCGATGAACGCGCTCCCGGGTGCCAGGAAAAATAGATGTCCTCGCCGAGGAGTCGCCGCAGCATCTTGAGCAGGTCCTCGACGGTCTCGTTGAGGTCGAGGACCTTGGGGGATATGGGCTGCTGCCGGGAAAAAGCCAGCAACTGCCGCGTAATATCCGCCGAGCGATTGGTGGCCGCCAGGATCTCCTGAAGATCGTGGCACAGCGGATCCTGCGGGGCCAGCTTTTCCAGGGCCAGTTCCGTATAGCCGAGGATCACGCCAAGCATGTTGTTGAAATCATGGGCGACCCCGCCGGCCAATCGCCCTACCGATTCCATCTTTTGGGCCTGGACGAGTTGCTTCTGCAATTGTTCGTTGGCACATTCCCTTTCAATGCGATCGGAGATATCCCGCACGAAAACCAGCGCCCCATTGCTGCCCTGATAATGAAAAGGTACCGCCGAAACCTCGACATTCACCAGGCTGCCATCGATGCGAATGTAGACCTGCTCAAATACCGGTACGGTTTCTTGTTCTTGATTCAGCAACCGAATTCGTTCCTGCACCACCTTGTGATAATCGGCATGAAAACGATCTATCACGTTCGCACCGATCAATTCATCGGCTGTCCGGGCGCCGAAGAGACGAACCGCCGCTTGGTTCAGGTAGGCGAAGCGGCCTTCGGTCTGGACAAATATCGCGTCCGGCGAGCTTTCCACCAGCAGGCGAAATTTTTCCTCGCTCTCCCGCAGGGCATTTTCCACCCGGATCCGGTTCATGGCGATGGCGACGAGGTTGCTGACAGATTCCATCAAAAGGATTTCTTCAGGGCGAAACTGCGAACGGGTTCTGCTGCCAAATGACAAGGTGCCGATCAAGCGATCCTGGATCATCAATGGATGGCAAACGTAAGCCTGGATTCCGTAAGACTTCACCAGGTCGGTGGCGGGGTCGGCGGTGTCCAGGATATTTTCAAAGATCATTCGCCGGCGGTCCCTGGCGACGCAGCCGCAGACGGCGACACCGGGTTCGAGCCATTCGATTTGCTTCCTGGCCTCGTCAGAGATTCCCGCACAGGCATTCAATCGTAATTTATCCATCTGGGGTTCTTGTAAAAAATTGAAAAACGCCTGGCAGTCGAGAAATTCCATGACGTTCTGGCAGAGGCCCTCAACCAGGCTTTGAGGGTCATCATTTTGAAGGAGGCTGGCGGCTGTATCCGAAAGCAGCGCATTGCGCCGGATATTCCAATTCAGTCTCTTTTCGGCCGCTTTGCGTTCCGTGATGTCTTCATAAACCAGCATGATCGCCGCCGGCCGGCCGTTCGGGTCGCGAATGGGCGATGTGGACAGGTTGATCGCGATGGGCGTGCCGTCCCGGCGCTGCCGGGTCAGTTCGAGGTTGGCCATAGACTCGCCGTTCATGATGCGCCGGCGCAAAGCTGCGGAAGCGTCTTGCTGATCTTCAGGAACAATGGGCAAGTAGCGGCCGACCACCTCTGGCGCCGCCCAGCCGAAAATCCGCTCGGCGGCATCGTTCCAACTGCGCACCTGTCCGTCCGGGGTGAGGCCGATAATCGCCAGCGGCGAGGCGGCAATCATGGCGCACTGGTACGCTTCGCTTCGCCGCAGCGCCTCTTCCGCCTTCACCTGGTCGGTAATGACTTCGGTGTAAACGACGATTCCCCCGATGGATCCGCTGGCCTCATACCAGGGGCGGCATTCCCAGCGCGTCCACTCCACCGTGCCGTCCCCCCGCAGATAGGGGTCCCGCTCGGCGCTGGAAACTTCGCCCGCCAGAGCCCGCTGATGTACGTCACGCCATTTTTGAGGCAGGTCCGGAAAGACGTCGTAGTGGAGTTTGCCGATGACATCCTCCTCGACGACATTGTACTGGTCCAGGTAGCGCTGGCTGACGTAGATGTAGCGCAGGTCGCGGTCATGGATTGCAACGCCGCTGTTGGTGTGTTCGATGATGTAGCGCATCAGGTCGTTCGAGTGCCGGATCGACTCCTCGGCCGCCTTGCGCGCGGTGATGTCCCGTGTGACGCCCTGGAGGCCCACCGCGGTGCCGTTTTCATCCCTCACGAAGGAGCAATGAATGGATACCCGGATAGTGCTGCCATCGGCCCGGTAGTGCTCCACCTCGATCATCCGCGACCGGTTCCGGTCGCAGTCGGGGTCCTTTTCCAGCTCCATCTCCTCGACGAAGATGGCGGACATTTTGGCCAGCGAGGCCGGCGGGAACTTTTCCTCCACCGTTCTCCGGAGGTGGGCCTCCACCGACTCTCCCACCAGCCGTACCACCGAGGGGCTGATGCAGGTGGTTTTCAGATTGAAGTCCGTGGTCCAGACCACGTCCGACATGTTCTCGGCCAGGCGCCGGTATTTTTCCTCGCTTTGGCGCAGTTGCACTTCGGCGCGCCTGCGGTCGGTGGTGTCATCGCTGGCGGAATCTGTAAATTCATCGTTCGTGTTCACTGGGGGCTCCCACCTCATGGGTCACGGCTTCATGGGCATGAACCGGCAGGCATTGCGTCTTGCCGCGGACGCTTTCGTGCATCGATTTTGATAAATTCATAAAAATTCGCAAATCACCACCGAGGACAGAGGCAAATCGCTAAAATTTCATGTTTTTCCTCTATGCTCCCTGTAAGCCCCGGGGGTGAAAATTGCTTTTTTAGGAATGGATCCACCTCAATCCATCAAAATGGCCACCTTATAGTAATGATTTTCAGTGGGGTCAAAGCTATTCTAAATGCCAAACCCCAACCCCACCCGCCAGATCGCGCCGATTGGGGCCTCGGATTGCATGGCCTTGAAATGCTTTGTTTTTTTAAGGCCCCTTAACGGAGAATCTCCCCGGGCAGAATGAATTCATACCGGCGGCGGAGCAGCTCGGTTTTCAGCCAACGGTCGATGCGGCGAAACGCCAGAAAGAGGCGCCAGATCATCTTGTCTTCCCGGTAGTACTTTTTCACTTCGTTGACGGTTAGGGGCGCGCTGTCCGGCGGAAGGTGGCGATTGATCGCCGCTATGGCCGCCGGCACCAGATCCGGCTTCTGCTCCTTGAACAGATTGGCCGCCAGATCGGTATACACCAGGCGCGGATCGTAGTAGCGGGTCATGACATCATCGAGGAAAAACAACCGGATGATCCAGCGCAAGAACCCCGGCGCGCTGTGCAGGATTAGATCCGGATTTTGCTGCTCGACACCGTTGAGGCGATACAGCGGCGTACTGGTGTCGATGTAAAAGAGCCGGGAGTCGCCATTGGAAGGCAGACTGACCCAATTGGAGAGTTGGCCGTCGATGGCCAGCTCGATGGCCGGGGCGGCTTCGGCGTTGAATCGCCAGACCCTGTCCGCAGCCTGGACGACCTCCTCCAGAAGCGACAGGCAACCCTGCCGCTCCAGGCGATGGATCAGCCGGTGGCAGAACCGTTCGTCAGGAAGCCGTTTCTGGGCGATGTACAGCACCACCGGACGACCCGGGACCGAAACGACGGCGGTTTCGGAAGGCGGCAGCGTCAGCCCGGCCCGGGTGAGATGGCGGCAGTAATCATGGTGCATCCGCTCGTATTTTTCCGCCTGGGCCGCATCGCCAAAAAGGGGCATGCGCTTGAAGACTGTTTCCGTATCTTCCCCGATTTGAAAAATGGCCGAAATCTCGCCGTATCCGACGAGGGTGGCCGGGATGGCCGAGCGCTCGACGCAGCGGGGGTCGAGACCGGCCTCGAAACGATGGAGAAACTGCGAGTCCATGGCCATGAGCCCTCCTGGAAGCACCGCGCATTACAATCCGAGAAAAGCTTTGGCATCCGCCAGTCCCCGATCCACCCGTTCCAGAATTTCAGCCGCCAGCGCCTCATCGATGATCAGCGGCGGCAGCAGTTGGCTGACCCGGGTGTCGTTGTTGGCGTAAACGCTCAAGATGCCATGATCGTAGAGGGTCTTGGTCAAAACCGGCCCACATTGCGGATTCACCATTTCGATGCCCATCATCAGGCCGAGCTGCCGCAGGCCCACGAGAATTTCAGGGTGTTTTTCCTTCATGATTGCGAATCCGGCCCTGAACGTGTGCGACAGTTCCCGGACATGTTCCAGAAAACCGGGCCGGGCGGTTTCCTCCAGCACCGCCATGGCCACCGGCACGCCGACTTCAGCCCCTCCGAAGGTGGAGATGTGGATGAACGGGTTCTGGTGAAAAAGGGCTTCCAGCGCCGGCCGGAAGCAGGTGGCCGCCATGGGATAGATCCCCCCCGAAAGCCCCTTGCCGATGACCATGATGTCCGGCACCACACCGAAATGCTCGATCCCCCACATCCGGCCGGTGCGTCCCAGCCCGGTCTGGACTTCGTCGATGATCAGCAGCGCGCCGGATTGGTCGCACAGGCTTCTGGCGTGCTGATAGAAGTCGGCTTGAGGAATCGGTATGCCGTAGGTGGCGGGGATGGTCTCGAAGATCACCGCCGCCGTATCCGCGTCCACGGCAGCGGAGAGCGCTGCCTTGTCATCGAAGGGGACCTGCCTGAAGCCGGGCGGATTGGGGCCGAAGGGGTCCCGGTACCGGGCGTCGCCCGTGGCGAGGGCCAGTCCGGTGTGGCCATGGTATCCCCCGCCGGCGGAAACGACATTCAGGCGGCCGGTGTGGCCGCGGGCCAGCTTGATGGCCAGATCGATGGCCTCCCCGCCGCCGACGCCGAAAACGGTGTAGCTCAGGTCGCCGGGCGTCAGCGCGGCGATCTTTGCCCCCAGGGCGGCGCGCATTTCACTGACGAGGTGATGGTTGCCGATGTCCAGCTCTTCCAGGCTTTCCTTCAGAGCGGAGATGATGCGCGGATGGCGATGCCCCAGGTTGAAGACGCCCCCGTTGCAATGGCAGTTGATCAGCCGCTTGCTCGATGTGGCATCCCAGACAAAGGGGCCTTGCCGCCTTCCGAAAACGAAGTCAATGCCCACCGCCTTGAAGAAGTCCGCCTTGCCGGAAGACACATGGCTTCTGAAACGGGAGAAGATCGTTTCCTTGTCATCCCGACCGATGAATTTCACGGCATCTCCTTGCTTGACAACACCGTCAAAAATCCGAACCCCCCATAGAGACAACCAATTTAAATTTCATGGTTTTCCCTGTGGCCCTCTCTGATCTCCGTATTTTAAAATCAATTTTACGACCGAATGTTGATGCCTTCGTAAAAAATCCGAATTGTCATCCCGAGCGCAGCGAGGGATCTCTTCGTAAAAAGAAATATATAACAATAACGGATGGTTGAGATTCCTCGTCGCAAGCTCGTATATTGAAAGTTGATGTCATCAAGCACGATTAGTGCGGCGCTCCACCGGAGGCCAACCTCCTCCCGCTGTCATTCCGAGCGTCAGCGAGGAATCTGGAGTCAGGAATACAGCGGGAAATGCCGGCAGATTCAAAGAGATCCCTCGTCGCGTTGCTCGGAATGACAATGGCTGTTTACGGCTTTTTTACGACGTTATCAATGTTGCTTGCGGCCACTATTCCTCAACTTCAATCGAACCTGCGCCAAGATCCAAAACCCCTGAATGGAGAGAAAATCGAAATTTCTAGTCCCTTCGCTCTGTGGACTCTGTTTTCTCTGTGGTGGTTTCGGATTTCTTGAAAACATGCTCATCCCGAGCGAAGCGAGGGATCCCCGGCAAAACCGCAAAATGTTGTCATTCCCTCCGGCCGATGGCACCTCGGTTCTCGCCTGAATCTCCCGCTCTACCGAATCAAAGGCATGAACGCCAGTGTCACGGGAAGAAGCGCACCGGTCCCCGCCAGTGGCTCCGCCAAGGTGCCTATTTGCCGGATCCCAATGATTTTATGACATCTTTTGCAATGCCGGTGCGTTCGTAAGACTCGATCTGGTTGGCTTTCAACTGGCTGTTCATTTTTCCGCCGAATTGTCCCGCAATCACGGTCTTGCAGGATTCTCTCAGCAGCAGGTCGACCACCGCCGAGCTGGAACCGCGCCGGCTGCTCTGGCCCGTATTTTCAATGGATTTTAAAAAAACGCCGTTTTGGTCAAAGATGAGATAATACGGCGCCCTTCCGGCAACCTCGCTGATTTCCGAATTCTCATTTGCCTCAACGGCTGCAACGGCGATGTTGTTCGCCGCGAAGGAAAGGGTCGGTTGAACCTGGAGAAACATGGCGCCAAAAAATGAAAGCAAGCCAAAGGTATTGAAATTGTATTTCATTTTTTCCTCCTCGCCATATCTTCGGTAATGTTTGTGGCGCTCGATCAGAGTTTGTAAATCCCCCCGGCACGGAGCACCTCCGTCCTCGCCTGAAGCTCTCCCTTCATTCGCACAAGGGCATGATCGCATGTGTCGTGGGCGGATAGAAACACCTTTTCAGGGGCGGCCTTGTTGATGGCATCAATGGTTCTGCTCAGGTCTTCATCCGCGATTCTCCGCCAAGGCGGTTTTCCCGTCCCCAGGATCATCTGCAACCGGATGCCGGCCCGGTTGCCTCTGCCGTCGGTGACGGGAAAATGCAGCCCGCCCCCTACCGCATAGAGCGGCTCATCGGAAATTTTCCTGGCCATTTCCAGGATGACTTCGATGGTCGGGTGCCCGCAGCCGGTGAAAACGACCAAGCCCTTGCCCCTGACGCGGGCCACCAGAGCCTGTTCCTCCGTGTAGCCCATGAAAAAGAGGCTCCTGGCCAAGGGCCCCGTGGTGGCGATTCCTGCGCTCAGCATCCGGGGCTTGTCGATCAATCGGGCCTCGAATCCCGGGGCTTCCGCCTTGTCCGGCAAAAAACAGGGAATCCGCCGCGAAGGTAGGAATTTTTTCGGTACCGTCACCTTTCGGGAGCGCTGCGCCGGCAGTCCGCCCATGTGGTCGCAATGGAGATGGGAAATCGTCAGAGCCTCGACCTGGTCCATGGTGAAGCCGAGCCTGGCGGCATTGTGACTGAATGCGGGCCGGGTCGGACCGAAGCCGATGTCAAACAGCATGGTGCCCGGATCGGTCTTGAACAAATAGGATACGCCGGCATCGCCGATGAACCCCTCCTTGGTCTTCTCCTCCACCAGGACCGTGAGCTCCAGGCCATCCAACTCGGGCAAATCGAGTTTTTCCGCCTCCTCGATGCGCCTTCGGTTGCTCTCGGCGGCCAGCGCCCGGTTTTTCTCGAATTGCCGGTTCCGGCGCATCAACAGGGGGACCATCACCGGCGCGGCAATGGCCATGAGCGGCCAATACAATGGTGAAATTCGGAAGCTCATGAGCTCACCTCGGTTTTATTCCAATGCACATTAAGCGCCTTCACTTTTGCCTTCTCCGGCGGGATAGCGGCAGAGTTCCCGCCCGAGTGAAACACCTGGTTGTCCGCGGAGCTGTTCATTGGGGCATCGCCGTTTTCCTCATCAGCCGAACTGTACGGCAAGCATCGAAACAGATCCGCCGTCCACCCCCTGCACCGGAAAACTCACCGGTTCCTTCTTCCGGTGCATTCCCAGCGCATAAAGAAACGGGAGATAGTGATCCGGCGTCGGCACGGCCAGACGGGCATCGTCGCCGAGCTGATCGTAGTTGACCAGCGGGTCATGGTCGCCTTCGAGGAGACACTGCCGCACACGGCTTTCAAATCTCACCGCCCAGTCGAAGGGGGCGGCGTCCCTGTCCTGCCGCCGATATCGGGCGAGGTTGTGCACGATGTTCCCACTGCCGATCACCAGCACGCCTTCTTTCCTCAGCGGCATCAAGCGCCGGCCGATCTCGTAGTGGGCCGCCGGCGGCTGGTTTTCATCCATACTGAGCTGCACCACCGGAATGTCGGCCGCTGGAAACATATGCACCAGCACCGACCAAGTGCCGTGATCCAGGCCCCAGTCGTCGTCGGAGCGGACCTGCTCGGGCGCCGACAGCTCCTGGACCCTCCGGGCGAGGTCGGGACTTCCCGGCGCCGGGTATCGGATCTGGTAGGGTTCGCTGGGAAAACCGCTGAAATCGTGGATGGTGGGAGGAGTCGCGCTCGTGGTCACCATGCGAAATGGGATGTAGTAGTGCGCGGAGATGGCCAAAATGGCAGCAGGGCGCGGGATCGACTTTCCAATGGCGGCCCACCCCCGGGTGTAAGCGTTATCGGCCAGGGCATTCATTGGATTGCCGTGGCCCAAGAACAAGACCGGCATCAGTTCGTCCAACTTCTCACCTCCTCACGGTCTGCGTGAATAGCACGGCGCCAGGTTTTGACCTCACTCCGCCCATCCCCGCCACAGCACCTCCGTCTGCTCCAGCACCGTCAGCCCCACTTGATGATAGAGGTCGGACCAATCGCTATACTTTAAATCATATTGTTTACCAGCCAAAAATGCAGCTTTTTATCATCTAAAACCCCATTTTCGCAGCCAAAGCGGCCGTTATGCAAGACTTCGGCTTCCAGTAGTTCCCAGTCATTGCCACAGTTAAAATTCCTTCGGCTACGTTTTTAATGCCAAAAACAGGGTTATAGGGGTTGTTTTGGGCTGTTTGCAACACCTATTGACTGAAATATCAAGATATTGTCGTGGTCCGACCCCGTTCAACCCTCTCAATTTTAGAACCCATTGCGGCACTCCGGCCCTGCAAAATCCGAGCAACCCCGGGTGGCTGGTGTACAGCAGGGATTCGAGCTGGTTGAGCAGCTGGGTGCATTGTTTGTTGAGCATGCGGATAAAGCTCCACTGCTTGCGCGGCCCGGCCCACTGATCTGGCTGTTGGCGGGGCACCTTGTCCGGATGAGCGATCAGGTACTCGGCAATGCTGCGGGCGCTGATCTTGTCGGTGGTGTTTCGTTTTAGATCGGCCTTGCTGTTGTGCATCACCGCCAGTGCATTTAGCCTTGCCACGGAGACATTGAGGCGCTGGCTGAATTGTTGGAGGCTGCGATACCAATTGTTCTCATAGCCTCCGGTGCTCTCCACGGCAGCAAACAGCCTCGCCCCGGGATGCAGGTCGAGCAGCTCTTGGATGATTCGCAACAAGCGCTGGTGGCCGTTTGCGGTATCATCGAGTTGAAAGCTTTGTAACACCGGCTTTCTGTGCTCATCGAGGATGGCAAAGTCGGCGTAGCCCTTGCTGACATCGGCGCCCAGGAAAAATAATGGCATGGTGGGAAAACCTTTCGTCTCAGTTACGGTTAAGCCAGGCATCATCAAGCTCGTTGCAATCCGGTGTCCAGCACCAAGTTAATCCCCGACTTTCACCTGGCAGGCAGGAAGAAACTCCTCGACGGGCTCGGAGCCCAGCTAGCGATCCTTCTCCCCTGGCCAACGAAGATGATAGGTTTTACCGATTAAAAAAAGCCTTTATTGCGACAGTCTGCGCCAAGAGCTGCCGCCACACTGTTCGTGCTTGCTTACCTCAACTTTCAATATACGAGTCAGCGACGAGGGATCTGCAGTTGAGGACACAGACGGGAGGATGGCCTAAACCGGAAAAAAACCTCCAAGGGATCATCGCCAAACTTTGACGGGGCCCTGTTGCAAAAGCGCCAATCCTTGCCGACCTTAAGCGAACTGTATTATAATAATAAATATTTGAGATTCCTCGTCGCGCGCTCGGAATGACAATGGCTGTTTTCGGCTTTTTTGCGACGTTACCATGAATGGCAGAATAAAGAACGCCCAACTTTATTTCGGCTTGCGGGCTCTGGCGTCCAATCCAGGTTTTCCGTGATCGTCCCCGTTTGAAGCAGGATCCGTATCGTCCGATTGGGAATATGGATGCACATGAGGCACCGTGCCCGCGCGGTGGATGTGGTAGTGACTGTGAAGTTCCGCCGAGCTTCCATTAAAGCCAATCTTGCCTTGCCGAATGCTGAAAACCTGCTGCGTGGTTCGGGCCAGGAAATCGTACTCGTGGGACACGGTGATTGTGCCGATGTCCAGTTCATTTAAAATTTCCATGATTCTTATACAGGTTTCTTCATCCAGGCCGGTGGTCGGCTCGTCGAGAAGGAGAACTTCGGGTTCCATCACCAGAATGGTGGCCAGGGCCACCAGCTTCTTTTCGCCGCCGGAAAGAAGATGGGTGATCCGCTCCTCGAAGCCGGTCAGGCCCAGCTTCTCCAGTGTCTCTTTGGCCTTTTGCCGGGCCCGCGGCGGCCGCATCCCCAGGTTCAGCGGTCCGAAGGCCACGTCCTCGATCACCGTGGGAGAAAAAAGTTGATCGTCGGCATTTTGAAAGAGCAAGCCGATGCGGCGGCGTGTCAGCTGGAAATCGGCCTCGGTGCGCACCGGCTTTCCAAAAAGCCTGATGATCCCGGCCGACGGTTTTTGAAGCCCCATGAGCAAATAAAGAAGCGTCGATTTGCCGCTTCCGTTCGGCCCGATGAGGCCGATCTTTTGTTTCCCGCGGAGCTGGAAATCGACGCTGTCGAGCACCGCTTTCCCACCGGAGTAGGAAAACGAAACCTTTTCCATATCGATGATCATATCGCCGCTATCCATTCCAGCCACCCTGCCGCAAGCAGCACGATCGCGATGATGGCCGCCCAGGCAAAATCGACTCCGGTAAAGGAAAACTCCTTCAGACTATGGAACCGCCCGGAAAATCCGCGGCATATCATGGCTTGATGAACGCGCTCCGCCCTGACAGCCGCTCGAACAAAAAGCATCCCGATCAGATAGGCATACGTTCGATAGGTGTGGATCCGGGTTTGAGGGGTAAAGCAGCGCACCCGGGCCGCCCGAACCAGTCGTAAATATTCCTGCTCCAGCACGAAAACATACCGGTAGGTGATCAACAGCAAGTGAACCAGCTTGCCGGGCACCTTCAGCCGGTTCAAGGCATGCCCGAGTGTCCCGACGGATTGAGTGGCCATCAGCGCGATCAGGGCCAGAAAAATGGCGTTGGACTTCAAGGTAATGCGGGCGGACAGCAGCAGGCCTTCTTTGGTGACCACTGCCGGCCCGATGTTCAGCACTGGGGATCCGCCGGTCGTCAAAGGAAGTACGGCCCACAAAAAAAGGATCAATCCATTGACCAGCAGCAATCTTCGCAACACCCGCCGCAACTCGAGCCGGGCCAGGAGAGGCAATGTGGCGGCCATCACCAGGCAAAGCAGCAGCGGCTCAAAACGGTTGCATACTGCGCAAAGGAAAGAAAACACCGTGGCGGCCACCACCCGAAGCCTCGGATCTATCCGGTGAACGGGGGAAGTGCCAACCGCGAAATCCTCGCTGATCACCTCGGGTTCAGCTCCTTGATTTTGCGACGGTAGTGGATGTAGATCCCAAGACCGGCCATGCCGACGATATAACCGATACCACCGATGACATCTTGGAGGGTTGTCCGGTGCTGGCGCGACTCGGCCAACATCCTTACCACCGGGGCCAATTTCCGGTCCATCACCTTTTCCACCGCCTTTTCGATCCGCGCCGCATCGACCTCCGCCATGGATGCGTCGGCAATTTGTGGAGCCGGTGTGCTATCCGTTTCTCCGGGGGCCTCATCCGACGATGCGGCAACGGAACCGCCGGCAGCAGTGATTTCCGTCAGCGGAACGATCCACTCGTTTTTGTGGCCCATGCCAGCCACCATTTCAATCCGCAGCGGTGCATGCCGAGGTAATCTGAAGGAAAACTCGCCTTTATCGTCGGTTTGCCCCTCCAGGAGCTTTTCCCCGGTCTTGTCGTCGTATACGGTGATTTTCCCGCTTTTTACCTCCCGCCCCCCCGCAAAACTGCTTTCGGTGTGCACGGTGTCGCCTTCCACCCAGGCAAACACATTCACCCGGTGAGCATGAGCCGGAGTTGCAAGAATGGGGAAAAAAACCACCGATAGCAAGAGCAGCATCCCGGCTTGTTTCCGTTTCGAACAGAATGTAAACATCATAAGCGGCCTCAAGGAATCATTTATCGATGGTCCAGCAAAGACGGCTGGACCTTGCGAAGAAACATTACACAAAACAGGGTGACGATGCCCTCGATGACCATCACCGGTATGTGGGCCGCCAGTATCAGGCCGGCTACCTCGAGAAAGCCCTCGCCGGTCAGCATCAACGCCGCGGCGGCAATGACACCCGAAAGAAGAACCGAACAGAAGCCAACTAAAAAAGCGGCTGCCATTCCGATTGCGTCGGGTCTCCGAGCCCACGGTCCGAAGAGATAATAGGCAATCACCGCCGGGGCGGCCATGATCACCGTATTTACCCCCAGGGTCGTGATGCCGCCGAACTGAAAAAGCACCCCCTGAAGGAGCAGGGCCACCAGAAGCGCTGGAACCGCCCCCCAGCCAAGGAGAAGGCCCACGATGCCGTTTAAGAGCAAGTGAACACTGGAGGGACCGATGGGCACGTGGATCAGGGAGGCGACGAAAAACGAGGCAGCCAGAATGCCCGCCCGGGCAATCCGGTCATAGTCGAGGGACTTGAGCCCGATGCCGGTCCCGACCGCGGCCAGGGCCGCGCCGGAGAGCAGCACCGGTCCGGAGAGAATGCCTTCTGAAATATGCAAATGAAATTGCTCCGCTAAAATTCTACCGCCAGTTGAACCGTGAAGGTGTCCGATATCCTCCTTGCGCAGATCGCATTTCAACATCCTGCGAGAAAGACCGCGATCCGGCCTCTATTTCTCGATCCATTTTTCGAATTTGACCCAGATGACGGCGCCGATTTCCACACCTTTTTCTTGTCCTTCAAAAGGAATGGTAAAATCGGCTTCATTTAAGGCAGCAAATCCCCACCATCCGGGTTTGGGCGCAGCGTAGGTAAAAACCCCGTTTTCATCTGCCTTGATCGTCTGGGTGACCAAATACTCTGTAGGCGCTTCGGCCTTTCCATCCGCATTGTAGTACTCCACCTCGACTTCGGCATAAGGCACCGGCTTTTCGTCCAGCTTCACGATTCCTTGAAAAACGTTGCCGGCATAGAGGCCGAAGGGTTTGGACAAGGGCACGATCTCCGTTTTCAGCCCCAACTCGGCATCCCATCCCTCGTCTTCCCCGAATGCGGCCACCACCGTCTTGGTCAAATGAATGATATAAACATCTTCGGCCGGCTCCCAGTATGGATCCGGCTCCAGGTAAAACAGGTAGGCACCGGGCCGTTCGATCCGGTAATTCGCCCGCCATGCGGCGTGGTCCATAACCTGCGCCTTTTCAAGCGCACCGAGCAGGTCCTCCCGCTTTCCATTTGCGGCAACACCGAAACGCTTCGGCTTCTTCATCTCCATTCCGATCCCCTCGAAAGGATGAGAGAAAGACAGCTGCAGCTGTATGCTGCGGTTGTCTTCCATCATGACCATCGAATCCGACGGAATAACCATCCCGAAATGCGCCCAAGCTGTTCCAAAAAATGTTACGATAAATACGAATGCCACTCCGACTCCAAACAATTTTTTCATCACCAGCCTCTCCTTTGTTGTGGAAACAAAAAGGCCACGAAAAGCTGCCGCCTTCATGGCGGTCGTGCCTTCGTGGCCTTTGATTTGAATATGTTTTCTAAATGTTATGCGCCGAGCTTCGCGCTCAAGTTGGACAATGGATATCGAACCCGCTGTCCGATGTCAACCAAAAAATTAAACCGGCTCGGCGAGCTCGGGTCCGTCCATTCGGTTCTGTCCGAGGCACGGCAATCGCTGGACCGAGGTTATTTGCCGCGCGGCCGGGACCGGGATTTTGACCGAGTTCCGGCCAAACCCCGGCGCCAATCGGAAGGGGCCCACTTTTGCGAACGCTGAACAAAGTAGACGAATAAAAAACCTCTTACGGCCACAGCCTTCCACCTTACCCTTCGCCCGCCGCCCTCGGCCCTGAGCGCAACTATCCGCCACAACGCCACAAACTGCTGCGCAATACGTGGCCCCCTTTACGTTGGCAATGGACTCCATACCATCACCGATCGACTTTTACGGCTTTCTACGCATTCGTGACCTGAAACGTTCCCGCATAGTTTCTTTCGATTCTTCGACCTCCTCACGGGAAAGGTTCCTGTTGCGATTCTTGTCCATAGCTTCGAATCTCTTTTGCATGGCATTATGCCATTCCTCTTCGCTGACAAAGCCATTTTGATCAACGTCCATGTTTTCAAAAATCACATCGAGCGGTTTTTGTTGCGCAATGGCAGAGCCAACGATCATGAATACAGCGATCAACATTGTGGCGATTACAGTTGTTGTGCGAATCATCCTGTTTTTCTCCTATTATTTCTGGCTTCCGGTAACCGTAACGGATTTAACCCAGGTTTTGGTCTCCGGGTCCCAATAACCCTGTGCCGCTCGTGTAGCCGTGTTGCCCCGGGGGCCGGTGACCGTGGAACTTCTGGTGTAGCCGTTCCCGGTGCGGGTGGCCGTGCTGCTGCGCTGGGCGCTCTGCCCGTCGGGGCCAGTGGTCGTCACGCTCTTGTTCCAGGTTTTGGACTGCTGATCCCAAACACCTTGGGTTTGGCGCGTGACTGTGTTGCCTCGCGGGCCAGTGGCGATACCGCTTCGATGAAAGCCACTTCCGGTCCTGCTTCGTGTAACACTTCGCCCTCCAGCCATAACATCGACCGAAAACGCCATCACGACCAAGGTTAAAAAAACGATTTGAACTGTTTTCAATCGAGCCCAGTAAAAATGAAACTGTACCATCGTGCTTCTCCTTTCCATGGTTTGATGTTGTGTATTGCCGTCACATCCTTGGTGGAATCGCCATTGACTTCGGGTTTACTCCGTCGACTGCCGCAGCCAGAATTTTTGCAGCCGGCGAATCCGCTTATCCAGCTTTTCAATCTGCTCCGGTGTAAGAAGAGGGGCGATTTCCCGCCTGGTTTTTTCCATTTGCCGGATCAAGCGTGATCTAACCTCTGTCCGGAAGGGTTGCAGGTCCGCCAGATTCTGTTTGATGATTTTTTCCACCTGAGCGGATTGCGTGTCGTTCAGATCAAGATACCGTGACATTCGGCCGGTAATACGTTCGGCCATTTCCGAAGGATTATGGGTGGCATCTTGAATTCGAACGTGAATGATCTTCAGTGTAAGGCCTCCGCCGGTCACCATCCCGCAGACGAAGATCCCCAGCACCAGGAGTATAGTCCATAAGCGTCGGCGTTTCGGGCGAGGCAGACTTTCATTGGACATTTCTTTTCCCACCGGGAAACTCCTAGAAAAGAAGGCTTACAAACGATGCCAGATACAGGCCCCAAGGATCGGTGAGCACTTCGATCGGAGGCACACAGAGGACCATTGTCATAGCAGCCGCTGCGGCTGTCGCCGAAGTAAATACCGCCACGAGTCCGGTTGGCGAAGGGGTTTCGCGGGCGAGCCTGGCGATCACCTTGTCGGCGATATCCAGAGTGGGGGCAGGCTCTAATCGGGCTTGCTCCGCCAGCTTTTCCACAATTTTAAGGGCGTCTTGCATTTATTCCCCTATCCCTTCTGTTTTAAGAAGTGCCCTGAGTTTGTTACGGGCTCGGTATAGTCGGACTTTTACGCCGGTTCGGGTCCACCGCGTCCGTGCGGCGATCTCGCTGGTTGTGCATTCGTCCACGTAAAACAAAGTTAGAACCAATCGGTCTTCCGGGGCCATTTTTGCAAAGAGACGATGGAGCGTTTCCGCCGCCTCAAAATGACCGATTGTTTCGGGCTCGACCGGGATTTCTATTCCGCTTTCTTCCAAGCCCGTTTCTCTCAGCATTCTCCGATGCTCCTTTTTCCAATATCGGTAACCGACCCGGGTGGCGATGCGCCTTAACCAATGAAGGAAGGGTGCCTGTCCATTATAGCTTTTAAGACTCCGATACGCCTGGACGAAAACCTCTTGAACCAGTTCTTTCAGAACGTCGGCATCACGCGAGAAGCGTCGCATCTGGGTCGCGACCGTATTTTGATATCTTACAACCAGCCGGCGGTATGCATGACCGTCTCCTTCGAGGCTGGCCTTAACATCTTCGATGTCCTTTTTGTCATCAGCGTCGGTCAAACCTGAACAATCCATTTGGTTACGCAATCACTTATCGGTCGATCCCCAGGCGAGCCCGTTACGCCTTATGTTTGTTTCAACCAGCTCAAATCTCTTCCGATCGGTCCCGTCAGTCGCATCGCCATCGCTTTTCCAGGCTTTCAACAGCTTAGTGGCCGGAATGAGGGCGACGGTTACAAGTAATTCCATTTTTCGAGGGAAAATTGATGGCTCAGAAAGGTTTGTGCCCCGGGCCCCAGTCGTCGTCCGAGCGGACCTGCTCGGGGGCGAGCAGCTGCTGGACCCGCCCGGCGAGTTCCGGGCCGCCCGGCGCCGGGTATCGGATCTGGTAGAGCTCGTCGGGAAAACCGCTGAAATCGGGGATGGTGATCGGCGTCGAGCTGGCGCTCACCATGCGAATCGGATTGACCGGCGGTCGTCCAGAAAACTTGGGCAGAATTACGATTATCGCCTTGCTGATGGCATCCGGGGCAGGGCGACTTCGATGAGCTTTTTACAGGTCTTGGTTTCCATGCGATTTCATTCTTTATCGGTGCGTATTTCGTAATGCGTTCCGCGGCCCGCGCCTTGGGCCTTTGACAAGGCACCAATTTCAATCAGGGCCAGGATGTCGCGGTAGGCAGTATCCTGTGAACATTTGGCCAGCTTGGCCCATTTGCCGGTGGTGATTTTGCCTTCGAATCCATCGAGCAAGCGGTTGAGCACCTTGATCCGCCTTTCGTTCATCGGGCTTGCGGCGAAACGTTCCCAGAAGCGTGCCTTGCCCAGCACGGCTGCCAACATCTCCCGGCTTTGAGATACCGCCCGCTGGAGGCATCCCAGGAACCACATCAGCCAGTCGGTCACATCCATATCGCCCTTTTGGGTACGCTCCAAAATATCATAGTAATCGGAGCGCTCCTTTTGAATCTGGGCCGACACGCTGTAAAACCGCTGCACGGTTTGCTCGGAACGTGCCAGGGCCATATCGCCCACCGCACGGGCAATGCGTCCGTTGCCGTCGTCAAAGGGGTGCAGCGTCACCAGCCAGAGGTGCGCCAACCCCGCCTTCAGTACCCCGTCGAGCGGGTCGGCCCCTTCAAACCATTCCAAAAACCGCTCGATTTCCGCTTCCAGCCGATCCGCCGGAGGCGCTGTATAATGTACTTTCGGCCGGCCGACAGGTCCAGACACGACCTGCATCGGTCCGGTGCTATCGTTGCGCCAAGTGCCGACCCGGATCTTTGACAGACCACTGCGGCCGGTGGGAAACAACGCCGCGTGCCAAGCGCACAAGCGCTCACCGGTCAACGGATGATCGTAATGCCGGGTCGCATCGAGCATCACTTCCACAATACCGTCCACATGACGGTCCACTGGCGCCAGCGCACCGATATCCAATCCCAATCTGCGCGCAATGGAGGAGCGCACCTGTTCGCGGTCCAACTGTTGGCCCTCAATCTGGCTGGTCTTGACCACATCCCGGGTGAGCGTTGTCAGCCAGGCCTCGTCACGCAGCTTGAAGCCGAGGGATTCCATTCGCCCGATCAGCCGCCCCTGGTCATGTCGCACCCGGGCCAGCGGCGTTGCCAGCCGCGCTGCATCGAATCGCCAAGAGGGCCAATCGCCGTGTTGCCAAATGTAGGTGGCCATTTCTTTTCACTCCGCAAATTATGCGGAATTTATCGCCTGTAATCTCCGCAAATGCAAGTGTTATTCGCAAGACCTCCAGCACCAAAAGGCTTCTTTCCCCCCACGGTGGCGAGCCAGCAGCTCCAGCACTTCGGTCTCACTGACATCGGTCCAGTGGTGATAAGCCTCTGCCACGGCGAACCGGAGGCCGCGGCGGATGTTGGCACAGAAAACGGCCTCCACCAGAGGGGCGATATGCGCCACGGCCTGATCGTGGGCCGTGGGAACCGCCACGACGAGATGGTCGGCCCCCAGGTTGCGCAGCGCCTCGATGGCGGTTTTCATGGTAAAGCCGGACGCCAGCCCATCGTCGACCAGGATCACCCGGCGATCCCGCAGGTCCGGAAACGGCGCCTTCCCGCGGAATGCCTCCATGCGCCGCTGGATTTTTGACCGGGTGCGGGCCATGCCCTCCCGGATCTGGTCCTCCGACAAGCCCAGGCGCCGGATCAGGGGCCGATTGAGCAGGCAGGTCCCGTCGAAGGCCACCGCGCCGTACCCGGCCTCCGTATCCCAGGGCAGGGTGATCTTGCTCACCACGGCCACGTCAAAGGGCAGGGCCAGGCGCCGGGCCACGGCCAGGCCCACCTCCACCCCGCCGGCGGGGATGCCCAGGACGAGGCCGCCTTGCAGCGGATAGGGCGCCAGCAAGTCGGCCAGCAGGGCGCCGGCGTGCGTCCGGTCCTCGAACACAAGGGTTTTGTCCCTCAGCGCCATGCTTTCGTGAACGCCCGCCAGGTTCATGGGGCCCTCCTTTTTGACTTTGGTTTGAGGCATCTTAGAGTTTATTTTAAACGATACGCGTGATGTTACCAAAAATCATTCTACCCAGGAGGTCATGAAAATGCCGGGAAGAGACGGAACAGGTCCGAGAGGCCAGGGTCCGGGCACGGGCAGGGGCGGCGGTCGCGGCGGTGGTTTCGGCGCGGGGCCGGGAGGTTACTGCGTGTGTCCCCATTGCGGGCAGAGAGTGCCGCACCAACTGAATACGCCCTGCTATGAGTTAAAATGCCCCAAGTGCGGCTCCCCGATGACGCGGGAATGATTTGATTGACCGCGGGGAAGCCGTTGGGTGCCGACGCGCGCGGGGGCGCCATCCCTCGCCCGGCGCCGGTGGGTTGTGCTGTTCTCTTCGAACCGGTCAATGGAATGGCGTCTTCTCATTGCATATAACTTGCATTTCGCTCTTTGAAAAAGTGTATTTTTGATTTTTCCAGATCTCAACTCGATCCCGGCATTCTGGCTACACAGTGAAAGAGACAGGTAGCGGCTCGTTTAGCCTGAGTCCGCCAGGTATTTATAGGAAAAGCATTCCGGGGGCACCTCTAAGACCGTGATGATTTCATGCTGCAAGGCGGTCAGTTTCGAGACAAAGCCACAAGTGGTGCCGCTCGGGCCAGGCATCGCCCCTTTGACGACATGTTCGAAGGCCGCCAGCAGGTGTTCGGCTTTCGGGTTGTGCACATCTTTGCGGTTGGGCATCAAGTCGTCCAGTCCACGGTTGCGCTGTTGGATGTTAGCCCGAGCGGTTCGATCTTCCCAGAAAGCGCCTTTGCGATGCTTTCTCCGGTTGTACTCCTGCCCCATGCGCCCTGCGATCAACTGAACCGATTTGGCAATACAATCGCCACCGGCCGAGTCATAGACCAGCAAGTGCGCGTGATTCGAGGTCACGCAATAGTTCAAGACTTTGAGACCGAAGCGTTTCCTGGCCTCATACAACCACTGAAGCCACCGCTGGCGATCCCTCCCAAATTTCAGCAGGAACTCTTTTTTGTGGCAGCGGTGGGTCAAATGCCAGATCTGCCCAGGGATGAAATGCCGATTCGCTCGAGCCACGGCTCAAATTCCTTCGGCTCCGTTTTCAATGCCAAAAACAGGGTTATAGGGGTCATTTTGGACTATTTGCAACATCTATTGACTAAAATATCAAGATATTGGCGCGGTCCGACCCCGTTCAAACACTCAACAGGATCGGTTGGGACCGTTGGGTTCATCGCGGTTCTGTTAAACCGGACGGATCATCGGGTCAAGAGGGTCGGGGTTACCGGGGCCGATACCGGGTGCGAGCTGCCTTGCCCTGGGGCGCCGCACCGGCGGCCACCGGGCGGACCTGAACCGGCCGGCCGTCGAGGCGGACCCGGCCTGCGCTTTTTCGGACCTGGTCCGCGGCGCAGGCTTGCACTTCAAAGGAGGCCCGGGTCTGATCGAGGCGGATGGCGCCGATGAGGTTGGAACGGATTCCGGAAGCATCGCAGATGCAGCGCACCACGGCCCCGGCGTTGATGCGCTCCGATTGGCCGACATCGATGCAAAAATGCCTGGCCTCAGCCGGCCGGGCTGGCTGCCGGAAAGGTTGTCGGCCGCGCTGGGGCGAACGCGCCGGTTGGCGCAATGGCGGGCGGGCTGCGGCGACGGGCCGGGCATTGAGGTCGTTTTCGTCGGCCGAGATTTGCGGCTTGCGGCTGTACTCGACGGCCACCAGACGCTGAATCAATGCCTCGCGGTCCAGTCCCTCCAGGGCCGCCACAGCCGTCGGCATCAAGACATCCAGCTCGGGATCGGTCACTGGCGTGGCGGCAAAATCTTTGAGTCGTGAAGCGATGCGCTGGCGACAGACGGTCCGGATGTCGGGCAGACGCTCGCGCTGGAAGTGCAGTTTCAGGCTGCGTTCGATGTTTGTGATCTGCCATTGCTCCCGGGGCGTCGCCAGGACCACCGACAGTCCGCTGCGCCCGGCCCGGGCCGTGCGACCGCTGCGGTGGGTGTATGTTTGGGCATCGTCAGGCAACTGGTAGTGAATCACGTGGGTGATGTCGTCCACATCCAAACCCCGGGCCGCCACGTCGGTGGCCACGAGCACTTGGAGAGCCCCGCGACGGAAGCGTCCCATGGCGGCGTCGCGCTGGCTTTGGCCCAGATCGCCGTGAAGCGCTTCGGCCGGGCAACCCTCGGCCGCAAGCCGGTCTGCCAGGGTCTGGGCGTCACTGCGGGTGCGACAAAAGACCAAAGCGCGGATGGCCGGCACGGGATCGATCAGGCGGCGCAGGGCGGCGTAGCGGTGCTTGTCGAGCACGCAGTAGCACCGATGCGCCATGCCCTCCGGTCCCCCCGGTGCCCCATCCACGGCCACCCGGGCCGGATGGTTCAGATAAGCCCGGGCCACTGCATCCACCGCCGGGGCCATGGTGGCCGAAAAGAACCACACATGCCGTTCGGCCGGCAGTTCGGCCAGAATACGGTCCATGTCTTCCTTGAAGCCCATGCGCAGCATTTCGTCGGCTTCGTCCAAAACCGCCACCTGAATCGCATTCAGAAACAGGGCGCCGCGCTGGATCAGGTCCAGGGCCCGCCCGGGGGTGGCCACCACCACCTGTGCCCCGAAGCGCAGTTGCCGGATCTGATCGGCAATACCGGCGCCGCCGTAGACGGTGGCGATGCGCACCGCGGGAAGAAAGGCGGCCAGTTGCCGCAGGTCGGCAGCGATCTGCTGACACAACTCCCGGGTCGGGCAGAGTACCACGGCTCGGGGATGTTTGCCGCCGTCGGCAATCTGCTGCAGCAGCGCCAAACCGTAGGCGGCTGTCTTGCCGGTACCGGTCTGGGCCAGGCCGATAAAATCGGTGTTGCCGGCCAGCAAGACGGCAAGGGCACGGGTCTGGATCGGGGTCGGCTGATGGAAGCCCAGTTTTGCCACGGCCAGTTTGAGGGGTTCGATGAGCCCGAAGGCGGAAAATGTCATCTCCAATCCTGTCTCTTTGCGCGCGCGGCGCGCGCGTTCCAACCCGCGCGCAAACGAAAGCTGAAAGCCCAAAAAAAATCCGCCCCGTAACATCGCCGGGGCGGCATCGGATTTTTCCCATTTAAAAAAATCAACCCTTTTTATACGGCTTTTTCTGTTTGCACAAGGAATTATCCTTCGGATTTTCGCTTGGCGTGTATTTTCGCCCCGAAGGCGCTGCTTGTGATGCGATGGCCGGCGAGGATTTCCCGGGTTTTTTTATGACGCCGTCGGGTCGCCCTTCACCCTTGAGCCCGGCTATCCCCCCAGAATCAAACGGGACAAAAACCGCGTCGCCGGCATGAGTATCGATGTGAAAACACCCGTCTTGGCCACGGAATCCAAAATGACCAAAAGGGTCAACAACAATGCGCCGGATTTTTCAACGGCGGCACTGCGACCCTCCAATGCCGGAAAAAGGGTGCAGACGGATCTGCCCAAGGCCATCGGCGGGATGGGAATCATGAAATTTGCCATTGCAATCAGTGCGTTGATTTCAATGGCAAACTTTAGAATCGAACCGGAGGAAAAAAGGTAGATGCTGCCTAATACACCCATAACAACCAGATTGCCCATAGGCGCCGTCAGGTGGATCATCCCCAGGGCTACCCGACCTGAAGGAAAGTACGGTGGAATCCCGACCCGTTTCTTTCCCCATCCCCATCCCGTGAAAAGAATGACCGGCAGAGACATTGGATCGATATGATGGAAGGGATTTAAATCATAAACGACTTTTTTCCGCTCCGAGAGGTTCTGGAAAAGAAGAACGAAAAACATCTGCATTTCGCCTTGCACGATGAAACCGGCGATGATCCCTAAAATGCCGCCGATCCATTGATCAAGATGCTGATAATGCAACGGAATGAACTCCATTTATTTTTTTCCCCGCCGAATGTGAAGAGGATCGTTCGACCCGACCACGGGCGACCCATGGAGCGAACGGAAGACGCTTTTCCTGAGACACGGCAGCGCTAATTTTACCTTTCGCCGCCCTGGTTGCGCTCAACGATGTCCATTTGCCCTTGTCACTGCGCTAAAACACATTAGATGACCTACCCTGCTCCCACCCGGCGGTCAAGATGCAAATGGGGTCCTCCGGAGGGTCGCCTATTAAAGGAACTCTCAGCGTCCCGAACGCCCCCCGCCGGTCAACAGCATCTCGTCATTGCCGAAATCCTCGCGGCGGATATCGGCGAACTTCTCCAGCAATCGGGGCACGGTGAGGTGCGCCTTTTCCTCGCCGGCGACGTCGATGATGATCTCTCCGGCGTCCATCATCAACAGGCGGCTGCCGTAGGCGATGGCGTGGTTCATGTTGTGGGTGATCATCAGGGTGGTGAGACGGTGCTCGCGGATGAAGCGGGTGGTCAGGTCCATGACGATGGCGGCGTTGCGCGGATCCAGGGCGGCGGTATGCTCGTCCAGCAGGGCGATGGCCGGCCTGGAAAGAACCATCATCAGCAGGGTCAGGGCTTGGCGCTGTCCCCCGGACAGGCTGCTGACATTCTCTTTCATGCGGCCTTCGAGCCCCATTTTCAGGTGGATCAGTTGATCGCGAAAATAGGCCCGCATTTTGCGGTTGAGACTGATCACCGGCCATTTGAACCCTTTCTTGCAGGTGATCATCATGTTGTCCTCCAAGGTCATGTTGGAGGCGGTTCCCGCCAGCGGGTCCTGGAAAATGCGCCCCAGGTACCGCGCCCGCTTGTACTCCGGGTGAGCGGTGACGTCCTGATCCTTGATCCATATTTTACCCGAAGTGGGCATCAGGCTGCCGGAAATCAGGTTGAACAGGGTGGTCTTGCCGGCGCCGTTGCTGCCGATGATGGTGACGAATTCACCGGGTTCCACCCTCAGGTTGAAGTTTTTGATCACCGTCTTGGCGTTGGGCGTACCGGTATCGAAGGTACACTCGAGGTTTTCCAGGCGGATCATGCGGCCGTGCCCCCCTTTCCCCGGATGCGGCGGTAGTTGGTCACCGCCAGGGAGGCAATGATCAGGATTCCGGCAATCAGCTTCAGGTCGTTGGGCGTCATGTTGATGTAATAGCCGTAGAAGCGCCCCAGGTACATGATGGCCTTGAAGAGGATGGCGCCCAGAATCACGCGCAGGGTGAGCATTCCGATACGGTTGGACTTGATGATGAACTCGCCCAGCATCACCGATGCCAGTCCGGAGACCACGATCCCCTGGCCCAGGTTGACGTCGGCGAACCCCTGGTACTGCGCCGCAAAGGCGCCGGACAGGGCCACCAGGCCGTTGGAAAGCCCGACGCCGATGAGCTTGAGGGTGGCCGGATTGACGCCCTGCACCCGCACCATCTGCTCGTTGTTGCCCAGGGCTCCGAAAACCAACCCCATATCGGTATGGAAAAAGAGGTCCAGTGCCAGTTTGACGATCAGTACCACCAGGATGAAAAAGACCAGCACGGCCCACTCGACGGGGACCCGGTTTTCGGCCCAGGCGGCCACATGGGTGAGGACCGTATCCACCCGCAGCAGGGGAAGGTTGGCGCGGTTGTCCAGGATGCGGATGTTGACCGAATAGAGCATCGTCATAGTGAGAATGCCGGCCAGCAGGTGGGGCACCTTGAGCCGATTGTGAATGGCAGCGGTGACGAATCCGGCCAGCACGCCGCCGCCGAAGGCCAGCAGCAGTCCAGCAAGCGGGTTCTGACCACCCGTCAGCGATGTCGCCATGATGACGGCCCCCATGGGAAAGCTGCCGTCCACGGTCAGGTCCGGGAAGTCGAGGATGCGGAAGGTGAAAAACACCCCCAGGGCCATGATGGCGTAGATCAGTCCTTCGACGAAGATGCCTTCAAGCATGGTGGGTTCACTGGTCTCTGCGACGGATCGGCGGCGAGCGTCCGGGCCGCGGCGATGTCATCATGGATGACTGAAAGGATTCAGGCGCCGGGATGGAGGACCCGGAAGAAAGAAGACGGCTTGCCGGCGATCGGTTGAATCAATCGAACCGAGCGAACACGCCCCTTGCGAATTCCGAACTCGGGCGCCTGGATCCAGAAAAGCCGCGTCCGATCGGACTACGGCCTTGCCAACTTCCCGTTCTTGATGATGGTGTTGGCCTTGTCGATCACATCTTGCGGAAAAACCAGACCCAGTTCCGCAGCCACGTCCAGGTTGATCAGCAGGTCCACATCCGAGGCGTCCGTCATGAAGATCGTGGGGATAGTTGCCGGCTTTTCCCCCCCGAGCACGCGATTGACCAGCCGCCCGGTGGACCGGCCCATCTTGTAATAGTCGTGCCCCCAGGCCGCCAGCACGGGCGTGGATCGGGCGCTGCTGGGATCGGCCGACATCACCGGGATTTTATACTTTTGGGCCACGCCGGCCACGGCGGCCAGGGCCGACACCACGGTGTTGTCATTGGAAATGTAGATGCCGTCCACCCGGCCGGCGATGGCCTGAACGGCCTGTTTGACCTCAGCGGAGTTGGAGACGGTGGTTTCCACGAATTCGATTCCCATCTCCCGGCATACCTCCCGCGCGATACCGGCCAAGCTGACCGCGTTGGCTTCGCTGCTGGTGTACACATGCCCCAGGGTCTTGATGGGCTTGAGACGGTTGAGCAGTTCGATCTGAGCCTTGACCGGGGTCATGTCGGAGATGCCGGTCACGTTCTGCTCCCCTTTCTCGGTGGAGGCAACCAATCCGGCCCCCACCGGATCGGTGACGGCGCTGTAGATCACCGGGCGGTCCTTGAGGACGTTGACCAGGGCCTGGGCCGTGGGGGTGGCGATGCCCACGGCCAGGGTCACATCTTGCGACTTGAACTTTTGGGCGATGGAGGAGGCCGTGGACATTTCGCCGTTGGCGTTCTGGAGATCGAAGCGCGCGTCGGGATGCTTCTCCCGGACCACTTCCTGGATCCCTTTTTCGATGGCGTCCAGGGCCGGGTGAGCCACGATTTTGGAGATGCCGATCAAGATCGGATCGGAAGCAAACGCCGGAAACGCGAAGAACAGGGAGGCCGCCACAACCAGGGCTGCCAATGCGAAGCTGCTCTTTTTCATCTAATTTTTCCCTTTCCCTGCGACTGTATTTTCACTATGTTCTTCCAAATAGAAACAAGTCCGACCGGCCCTTACCTAATAGAGCGAACCGGCTAAAATCAAGTCTTTTCTCAAAACGCAAATCGTTGCCGGCGGCACCCTGCGCGCCATCGCACAAGGCCGATCCCATGAACAGCGATACCCAGGAATGGATCGATATTTTTGCCACCACCCAAAACCGCCGGGACATGGAGACGCTATTCAAGGAAATTTTCACCCCCGGCGAAATCGACACCCTGACCCTGCGCTGGCAACTCCTCAAGGATCTTTACCAGGGCAAAACCCAGCGCAGGATCGCTGCCGAACACAAAATCAGCCTTTGCAAAATCACCCGTGGCGCCAGGCTGCTCAAGGCCGAGGGCGGCTACCTCAAAAAAGTGCTGGACGATTACTGCAACGCCAAGGAAAGGGGTGGTGAATCCGCCAAAATTGGCGTTGTCGGACATTTCGGCTTCCCGCAGTCAAACCAGTTCCACGGCTCAAATTCCTTCAGCTCCGTTTTCAATGCCAAAAACAGGGTTATGGGGGTCATTTTGGGGTGTTTACAACAGCTATTGACTTAAATATCAAGACATTAGCATGGTCCGACCCGCTTTAAAATGATAGTGCTACAGATACGGCCGAATGGCCTTGTGAAAACGCTCGGCCATGAGGGCGTAGCCGGCGTTGTTGGGATGGATGGGGTCACTCATCAGCGAGCGGTCGCCCATGATGCCGTCCAGGATGTTTTCGATGAGAATGGCGCCGGTTTCCTCTGCCAGCATTTTGTAGCCCTCGTCAAAGCCCCGGCCGTACAAGGGGACGTCGATGCCGCCGATGATGGCCAGGGCACCGGCATCGTGAATGCGCTCCACGATCTGCCGGAGATTGCCAAAGGCGGCATCCTTTGAGACCCCGTTTTTCAGATCGTTTCCGCCCAGGGTCAGAAGAACCAGCCGCGGCGAGCGCCCGAGCACATCCCGTTCTATCCTTGCCAGAGCCCTGGCGGTGGTGTCCCCCGGCACGCCGGCGTTGATCACCGGACGGCCGGCGAGACGGGACAATTGCGAGGGATAGTCCATCCCCCGGGCGGCGCCGGTGCCGGCGGTGAGGCTGTCGCCGAAACAAATGATCTGCGTGCCAGCGGTGGGCTGTCGGGCAGAAGGACTCTCCCCACAGCCGATCACCAGCACGGCCGCCAGCAGCGTCCATACCAGAATCTGAAACCGTGCGCGGAAATAACGTCGCATCATAGGATCGCTCCACTGCTGTTCGAGGCCTGGCGGGTCACCAGGTCCCGCAATTTCTTGTATGGATGGACACCCACCAGACGGCGGCCATTGGCCAGAAAGGTCGGCACGGCGGCAATGTTGAGTTCCCTGGCGCGCTGCCAGTCGCGATCCACCGCCTCGGCGAAGCGGCGCGCCGCCATCACGGCTTCGGCTTCCTCCTGAGGAAGCCCGGCGGCCTTGGCCAGATCCACGAGCACATCGGCCCGGGCGATGTTTCGATTATCGGCGAAATAGGCGTGAAAGGCCAGGTGGTGAAACGCATCGCCCCGGCCCCGGCTTTCGGACCACTTGCCCAGTTCCTGGGCCAGGCGGCTGTTGTACACAAGGCGCATGTTCCCGAAGGGGAGCCCCTCACCAGCGGCCACTTTCCGCATTTTCTCCCGCATCGCCGGGATGTCCACGTCCCGTCCGGCAAGGTAATCTTCAAGGCGCTGGCCTTCCGGCGGCACTTCCGGATTCAATGGATAGGCGCGCCAGCACACGGTGATGTCCAGTTCAGAGATCAGTTTTTCGATACGCCCGGTAACGAAATAGCACCACGGTCAGATGTAGTCGGAAAAAATCTCAAGAGTCGGCAGCAGGTTCATCAAAAATCCTCAGATTTGGGGCTTCGATCGCTACTGGGGAGGCGTTTTTATCAACATCCCGATAAGCGTGCCGCGAGCCCTTCCTACTTCTTGAAGTCATCGGTCATACCGTATTTCACAGAGATCCCTCGCTTCGCTCGGGATGACAGTTCGGGGCTTTTTGGGAGCACCGCAATATCCTTGATCGTCAGACGGGTCTTAAGCCCCGCCGGCGGCGGTCCGCTGTATCGCGGGTCTCCTGGCCGGCAGGATTCTTTGTTGGATATCGTGGCCGATTTTGCGCCGCATTCGTCTCAGATCGTATTCAGATTGCAGGTTCAGCCAGAACTGGGCCTCAATGCCAAAATATTGTTCCAGCCTCAGGGCGGTATCCGCCGTGATGCTCCGCTTGCCGTTGACAATCTCGCTGATTCTATTGGGCGGAACCGATAGATCCCGCGAAAGTTGATGTCTTCGTAAAAAATCCGAATTGTCATCCCGAGCGCAGCGAGGGATCTCTCCGTAAAACGAAATGTATAATAATAGCGGATGGTTGAGATTCCTCGTCGCAAGCTCGTATATTGAAAGTTGAGGTAAGCAGCCACGAACAAGTCCGGCTGCGGCTCTTGACACGGACTATCGGTAAAACCAAAAAAGAAAGGAACGGAAGCAGCCCCAAGGTGTGAATCACACCATGTGCGGGGTCAAAACTCCCGTTCCAGAGTTCGTATCATAACAGGGCCGGCACCGAGAGTAAAGGTTCTACCGATTGTCAAAGAACGGCTAAAGAAAACAAGCGCTTAAGATGTTCTCTGAAAGTTAATCCGTGCCCCGGGCATAGCCGTGCGCCCGAGAGACTTTCGGGCATAACGCACCCCGAAATTTCTGCTTGACTTTGCACGGATGAACTCCTCGGAATGACAAAAAAGGGCGCTCCTCGGAATGACAAGGAGAAGCGGTCGCCGGGAAGACAAGGGG
>DCWA01000040.1 GCA_002327445.1 Desulfobacteraceae bacterium UBA2174
CGGCCTCAATGGCCAGGGCCTGGCGCAAAATCGTGATCCCCGCCCGTTTGCTGTTGGTGATGTCCAGGCCGACGGCGATGATTTGCTGCCGTCCGTCGATGATCGCCGGGCTCATGTACAGCTCCTCCCAGAACAGCTCTCCACTTGCCTTGCGGCTGAGCCATTGAAACCGTTGCGGGCCTTCCGAGGCGGCCTTCCGGATCCAGCTCATCGCATCTTCGAAGGAATAGGGGGGATCCATCCACAAGTCGACGGTCTTGAGCATGTCCAGGGACGAAACGCCATAGGCGGTGCAGGCCGAGGGATTGGCGTCGAAGATGTCGCCGGTTTGCGCGTCGTAAATGCGGATCGACATCGGCGACTGGGCAAACAGGGCCCGGAACTGTTTTTCGCTGCGCCTCAGCCTTTCCGACGAAAGCCGCAGGCGGTATCCGCCGGCAAGCAAGCCGACCAACCCCAGGATGGCGATGGCGCCGTGAGCCAACGCCATGCGGAAGCGATGGCTGGCCAGTTCGGGCATGGAGTTGTCCAGGGGGATGCCGGAAGCGGTGGTGAGGTCGCGTTCCGGCAGGTTCTTCAAATGGGGATTGGGCAGGACCTTTTTCGTGGGGCGCACGTAGACCCCGCCCTGCTCGGCGACCCGGTGCTGATAAGCGGGATTGGTTCCCGGGATTGTCCGCAGCTCGAATTCGGCCAGGGTCAGGAACGACTTTTCCGTCTGAATCCAATTCCACCCGAAGGAGGCGGTGATGAGCAGAACCCAGATGACCGCCGTGACCGTCAACCAACGGGCGAGGCGATGATCCGGGCGCCCGGAACTGCCGTCCCCGGGTTTGCTGTCCAACTGGCTGGCCGTCATGGAACCTTTTCCTTTCGGCGGAAAACGTTTGCTCTTTTCAGGCACGCCGGCGCTTCATGGCATTGCGCCATCGAGGCGCTCCGGATGGAATCCGTTCATCATCCCCACTACGGGTGGCTCCATTATGGTGACCATCAACTGGCCCCATCAGGGTGATCACCGAGTGGCTCCATTAGCGTGACCACGAGGTGGCCTCATTAAGGTGACCATGGAATGGGCTCATAGCATTAACCCACATAAAATGCGGACTTTTTCGTTTCTGTCCGTATAAAACGCCTTCGGATCCTTTTCAAAAGAGGACTTGATCCCTTTTGACTCAATGCATTTTCCATAATCGCTCTGTTTAGCTCGGCATGTTATGCGGGTCAACCTGATAACCATTGTTAATAACCATCCACATGGCTTCTTTCGTTGAACAAAACGTGCATCAAGCATCAACTCTTAACGATTCAAGCTTATATCCAATAATCAACATATAGTCCATCAGAAAAGAAAAAAATAGACGCTGTTTAAGCGATTTGTTGTGCGATTTCCGTTTCAGTACTCTTTTCATAAATAAATTCCGGATCAAGATCCACTCCGCAATCCCATTCTACAGTATCGAAGGATACTCTTGCGCGCTGGAATGCGCCGGGAGACTTGAGTCGGCGAAATATCCCAAAGTCAAGATATGGCTTTAGATCCAAGCTCCTCTTCTCACCGTTATCAAATTCGATAAACAGCGTATAGTTTTCATGTGACATAACTTTTTTAACTGAACGATACATTTGTATCCCCTATTAAAACAGACCGCATTTTATACAGCTATTTGCCCATACGGGCATCAATCATCCATCAAATAAAAATAATGCTTGCTGGCAATAATTTTCAACATCATCAAGCAACTTCAACCCATGAAACAACACAACCCCATCCGCCGATTTTTTGGCGATTGGGGTCGTGGATCTCACGTGCCATGCGATGCTCCCTGTTTTCTGGTTTACTCAAGATTATCGGGGCATAGCAAAGCAGGGGCATCTCGTCAATGTTGAAATTTCAGCTTCTCAAGGTGGTCGCAATTTGCGACCACCTTATCGATCATACTCCTTGATCTCGTGATCCTTCCAGTAGTCGATCAGCTTGTTGCGGGCTTCCTGCCCCATCATCCGCTGCTGAATCCACTTCTCGCTGCGCCCGTGCTGCCGCCAGTATTTCCGGGCGCGGTCGAGGGAACGGGCCGGATCACTCATGTCCTGGATGCGCTCGTAGCCGACTTTGGCCAGCCAGAGCTTGATCGGCTCGGCCTTGGGGCTGGGAACCGATTGGATAATGCGCAGCAGGGTCTCGGGATCGGCCACATCGGTGAGGCAGGATTTGCCATCGGCGGCGGGCATTTTCGGTTGGTGACAATTTGTCACCAACTGACTTTCCTCCTTCTTGAGGCGCTCCTTGAGCTTGTTCCAATACTTACGCGCAGTCTGGTAATCCGGCTGCTGAATCAGCGCCGCGACAATATCCACCACCGAAAAATACCAGGTTTCCGTCGTCTCGTCCTATGCCCGGCGAATCTTGAAGTTCTCGAAAACGGCAAGGGCGTTTTTATCGCTCATGGGCGACCTCCTGTTTTGTCCGCCAAATGAATGCGAATCTACGCCAATGGGTTCAGCGCCGTCAGCCCTTGTCTTCAATTCGCGTTTATTTGCGTTCATTCGCGATTCCTTGCTCACCATTCGCCTCCATTTCCGTGGCACTGATGCCTTGAACACGTGTCCCGTTGGCGGTCGCGGAGCAATAGACCGAGCGGCGCGAGAGCAGCGCGGTCAGTTCCGTAATCGACAGGCCGCAAAGCTGGTTTTTGAAAATGGGGTTCATCCGTCTCTGACGGTCGGGCATCTGGTCTTCGGCTGGCAAACTTTGGCAGAAACTCCTCCTTGTGGCGACCGTGGGTCTGGAGCCAAACCTGCCCGGGGAATGAAATGCCGATTTGCGAGTGCCGCCGGTGGAGTTCCGATAGCCGCTTTTTTGTGCGCAAAATCAGGGCCATAGCGCCTATTTGACCCTGATTTTACAGCCTATATCTATTCAAATCAGGGGGTTGGTTTGGTCCGTCCCCAATTTCCGCCTCTTTTTGAGTTTTTGAGTTGTCAAAGGGGCTTACATCAATATCCAATGGTAAAAACGGCCCGCGACTGGTTTCGATGGGCGTCAATGCGGGAGCCGCCGTCTTGACCAGTTTGGCCGATTCCTCGGCTAAAATCGTCTCGACGCTATGACCGAGCAAATCGATTCGCTGGCGCAATGTGACTGCCGACGGACACCCGGAAAGACCCAAAGCCAACTTGAAAAAGTCCGCCTTCGGACGAAACAGTTCGATGGCATCGTAGTCGGGCTTTGCAATGCTGAGAAGAGCAATCATTGAAAACAGGACATCGCTATGGGAAAATTGGCGTTGCTCAAAGCGTAGCCCATCGAAATTGTCCAGCCTGCTTTTGAGGTCGGTTTTTTGCAAAAGCGTTCCGATATGGACGATACCGCTATGGCTGGCCAACCGATCGATGGTGTCCTTGATGCGAATGACAGGGCGCATGGCTTTCACCTTTCGAGTGAGTCGTTTTTATGCGCCTGTATACAATATTTAGCGATATATTTCAATGTCTTATGTGCTATTTTAGCAGGTTTTATGCCACGGATTAAGGTTCTATTCTTTCGCAAAAGCGCGGCAATCGCGTTGTCGGGTTACTTTGCTTATTTGATTATATTTTTAACAATCGCCTTTACTTCATAATGCTGGGATCTTTCATCAAACCGCTTCAGTACCTTACGCGCGTTTTCTGGTACTACGGATTTCTCGTAATCTTATCCCGCAAATTCCTTAACAGCTTCAATCGTCGAAAACCACATTATAGTTATAAATTCAACTTCGTTTTCCAGATCTCGCCTATTCAGCTGGATCTCAAGAAACCCATTTATTTCTTTTTCTTTTATGCCAACGAATATCTCTTCTCTCAACATTCTTTCATATGTATCCGCATTCTCATGTGTGGTGTATCCATGCCATATCCGACTGATCATCGGTTTCTCCTAATTTCAGGTTTGAACCTTTGCACTGGTTGCTTCTATTTGACGAATGACCCAATTTCTATCAAATTCCTTATGGATTGAAGCCATACCAAAACCTTCCATCACAGTCAACTCGCACAGGCAGAGGGGCCACGGCTTCTTCAGGTTTTGCGATCAGTCTTGCGAGGAATTATTTTTGGTTTATGCGATCCTCCCACCTGCGTTCCTGACTGCGGATCCCTCGTCGTAAACTTCTCGGGATGAAACTTTTCTGAGTGACTAAAATTACGAGTGACTAAAGTGGTGGAGTCGCCTCGCTTCGGTTTTTATATAACTGCTAGAATTCCTTCACTTTAGTTCACTTTAGTCACTTTAGCTCACTTGACACTTGAATTTTCCCGCTGTCATTCCGAGCGNNTCCGCAGTCGGGAAGATCGGCGGGAAACGGTGGCATGATCGAAGAGATCCCTCGTCGCGTGGCTCCTCGGGATGACAGGGGTTTCTCATCGGGATGACACTTCTTTCCCGCTGTCATTCCGAGCGTCGNNTCCGCAGTCGGGAAGATCGGCGGGAGGCGGTGGCATGTCCGAAGAGATCCACAGCAGACGGGTATTTCCCTCGGCGGAGGCGATAGAGAGACTCCGATCTCTGGACGTCCCGCTTCAGGCCAACCCGCTTCCGCCGGCGGAGGTTCTTTCCCTCCTTGACGAGGCGGGGTCTCCCGCGACCGTCGCCTCAAGTGGCGGCCGTTATTTCGGTTTTGTCATTGGGGGGCATTGCCAGCGGCGTTGGCGGCCAATTTTCTCGCCGGTGTCTGGGACCAAAATGCAGCCCTGGAAGTCGCCTCTCCTGTTGCGGCCGCGCTCGAAGAGATCTCCACGCGGTGGTTGCTCTCGTTGTTGGATCTCCCGAAGGATACGGGTGTCGGGTTCGTCACAGGCGCCACGATGGCCAATTTTACAGGGCTGGCCGCCGCACGGCATGTGGTGTTGGAAAAGGCCGGCTGGGACGTGGAGAGAAATGGCCTTTTTGGAGCGCCACCCATCACCGTGGTCGTCGGTGACGAGGTTCATGTCTGCCTTCTCAAGGTCCTCAGCATGCTCGGGCTTGGACGGGAACGGGTCGTGCGAGTTGCCGTGGATGGGCAGGGTAGAATGCGTGCGGACCGCATTCCCGACCTCCAGGGTCCCGCCATCGTGTGTGCTCAGGCGGGCAATGTGAACACGGGAGCCTTTGATCCGATTGCCGAGATAGTGGAAAAGATACGGAAAACGGACAATATCTGGCTCCATGTCGATGGCGCCTTCGGCCTGTGGGCGGCGGCTTCTCCGAACCGTGCCCACCTCGCGGACGGGATTCGGCAAGCGGATTCCATGGCGACGGATGCACACAAATGGCTGAATGTCCCCTACGACAGCGGCCTGGTGTTCGTTCGCGATGCGGGGGCACTCGTTGCCGCCATGTCCGCGTCGGCCGCCTACCTGACCGAGTCCGGAAAACGCGAACCGTTTCATTATGTGCCGGAATTATCGCGGCGTGCCAGAGGTGTCGAGATATGGGCGGCGCGGAAGTCTCTCGGCAAGAAAGGACTGGCCGATCTGATAGAGACGAATTGCCGCCAGGCAACCCGAATCGCCGAGGGCCTCAAGGCTGCCGGATTCGCGATCCTGAATGATGTCGCGCTGAATCAGGTCCTGGTGTCATTCGGAGATGCGGAGACGGCGGACCGCGTTATCCGACGCGTTCAGGATGATGGCACGTGCTGGTGTGGAGGGACGACCTGGCAAGGAAAACGCGCGATGCGGATCAGCGTTTCCTCATGGAAGACGACCGACGAGGATATCGCGCGCAGTCTGGATGCAATCCTTCGCATGGCGAAGGGAGAAGGCTTGTAAAATCGGACCAACAAAGGAGTCCATCTGCCCAGAGGCCGGGCGAATCCGCCACGGCGCTTGAGAACGCGAGGCCGCCATGCCGGATGAAGTCCCTTCCGGACCCGCTTAACATGGCGTACGCCATGACGTACTGTTCAACAAGCCATCCTCTGCAACAATGAGGTGATCCCATGCCAACCATCACAGCGACGGAAGCCAGATGCAAGCTGTACAGGCTGATCGATGAGACCGCGACATCGCATGAGCCGATTGTCATCACCGGCAAGCGAGGCAGCGCCGTTCTGATTTCGGAGGATGACTGGCGCTCCATCCAGGAAACACTCTATCTTTCCAACATTCCCGGCATGCGGGAATCCATCCGTGAAGGGCTCGCCACACCCATTGAGGAATGCTCCCGAGAAATTGACTGGTAATGTGGCAAATCATCTACACGACACAGGCTTTGAAAGACGCCAAGAAGTTGGCCTCAGACGGGGTTTTGAAACCAGTTCTAGAATCCTTCCAAGGGGCGGATCTACAGCAGCGATGCCGCCAGCTCGGAGAGATCCGAACGTTCTCCCTTTTCCAGATTGACGTGGGCCGCCAGCGGCTGATCCTTCATTTTTTCAATGAGATAACTCAACCCGTTGGAATGACTGTCCAGGTAGGGGTGGTCGATTTGAAAGACGTCGCCGGTGAACACCACCTTGGTTCCTTCGCCGGCCCGGGTGATGATCGTCTTGACCTCGTGGGGGGTCAGGTTCTGGGCCTCGTCCACGATGAAGTAGGTCTTCACCAGGCTGCGGCCGCGGATGTAGGACAGGGCCGTGATCACGATCTTGTCTTCGGCCAGCATCTCCCGGATGCGCCGCCCCATGCCGTTCTGGCCGCCCACCCCGTCCTGGATGACCCCCAGGTTGTCGTAAAGCGGCTGCATGTAGGGGTCGAGCTTGGACTGGATGTCGCCCGGCAGAAAGCCGATGTCCTTGTTGGACAAGGGGACGATGGGGCGCGCCACGAATATCTGCCGATAGGCGCGCCGGGTTTCCAGGGCGGCGGCCAGGGCCAGCAGGGTCTTGCCGGTGCCGGCCTTGCCAGACAGGGTCACCAGGGGAATATCCGGGTTGACCAGGGCATACAGGGCAAAAGCCTGCTCGGCGTTCCGCGGCGCGATGCCGTAGCAGGTGAACTTGTCCGTGCGCCGGATCCGTCGCCTGGCCGGGTCCAGGTGGGCCAGGGCCGATTTTTGGCCGTTGCGCAGGATGAGGAACTCGTTGGGATGCAGGTCGGCGGCCCAGTCCATGCTTTCCGCCGAAACCCCCTCGCTGTCCGCGTACAGTTGATCGATCAGCCCCGCCGAAACCCCTTCGACAATGCGCCGGCCCTTGTACAGCTCGGTGAGATTCTTGACGTGGTCGCTGGTGTAATCGGCGGCCAGCAGGCCGATGGCCTTGGCCTTCATCCGCAGATTGACATCCTTGGTCACCAGGATCACCTGGCGCCCGGGCGCCTGGCGGGCCAGATGCCAGGCACTGTTCAGGATCCGATGATCGGGCCGGATGTCGCCGAAGTTGGCCTGAAGGGTCTCGTCCAACGGCTTTTCCAGCATCACCTGGATCCGGCCCTTGCCCGGCCCCATGGGAATGCCGCCGTTGAAAATGCGGTTGCTGCAGAGATTGTCCAGGGTACGCAGAAACTGGCGGGCGTGGAAGTTGATGATTTCACCGCCCTTTTTGAACTGATCCAGCTCCTCGATGACCGTGATGGGAATCACGACGTCATGTTCGTCGAAATGTTCGATGCAACTGCTGTCGTGCAAAATGACATTGGTGTCCAGTACGAAGGTTTTGCTACCGACGGCCATCTTGCCTCCATCGCTGTTGGATCCCCGCCAAATGGTCCGGCCCACCCCTTATCATTTCAAGACACGAAAAGACGTTGCCACAATATCTGGTAGCTGTCAATTACAAGAAACAATATCTGGTACTTATCTAACAAAAAACTCATAAATTCAGATCCGGAATCCCTCCGCGGGAGGGGCCCTCCCCGGATTCGCTTCAGAAAAGGGTCTCCAGAAAGTTCGATACTTTCACAATCGGAATTCCCTCGAAGGATCCCAAGCGGAGCAGATGCTGATCGCCGGACACGATGAAACGAGCCGCAGCCGCTACGGCGCAGTGTAAAAACTTGTCGTCTTCGGGGTCCTCGGAAATGACGGGTTCGGTCGATTGGACTTGTACGATCTCGAAAAGAGGCAGAATCTGATGATAAATCAGGTAGGTGATGTGGGATTCGGAAAGCTCGAAACGCGGATAGGCCAGAACCCGCAGGTACTCCGCGATGATCGCTTCCGAGGCATAAGGCCGGATGCGTCCCTCTTGCCAATGGTAAACCAGATGCCCCGGTTTCCCGCCGAAAAGCAAGGCCGAAACGACCACGTTGGTGTCGATGACAACGGCGGTCACTTTCGGCGTGCCCACTCGATCGCTTCGTGCACACTGTCCGGGGTCAAGTTCAACTGACGAATTTTATCCCTGATAATGGACAGATCGGCTTGGTAGCGGAAAACCGGCGTCATCACCACCACCCCATCCCTGAGCTCAACATCGAAGTGTTCCACCGGAGGCAGGCGTTCCATGATTTTCTTGGGGATGGTGATCTGGTTCTTTGAGGTCAATTTTGCAAGCATTCCGTGATTCCTTTTTTCCTTGTTTATCATCACGGTAGTTTGCCAGGCAAGGGTTGTCAAGCAACAGGCATTGCCCCGCCAAAATTTTGCGATCATCCTTGCGCGCTTGCGAGAAATTTTTCTGGTTTATGCCCTTCTCCCGCCTGTATCCCTGACTGCAGATCCCTCGTCGCGTGGCTCCTCGGGATGACAGGGGTTCCTCCTCGGGATGACGCTTTTTTCCCGCTGTCATTCCGAGCGTCGGAGAGGAATCCGCAGTCGGGAAGATCGGCGGAAGGCGGTGGCATCCGGCAAAAAAGGTGGCAGAGGCGCTTCCTTTGACGGAGCCCTGAAGCGGCAGGTCGATGACAAATCGAATCATAGCCCGGTGCGCGGTTCCCGGCCGGCGAGGAGGCGGCGGATGTTGGCCTGGTGGCGCCAGACGATCAGGGCGCCGATCACCAAGGCCCACAAGGTCAACGTCAGGGGCTTGGCGGTGAGGTGAACCGCCAGGGGCAGGAAGACGGCGGCGGACAGCGAACCCGCCGATACCCGGTCGGTGGCGCAGAGCGTGAGGACAAAAACCAGCAGGCTGAGACCGAAAGCGGCGGGGGCCAGCACGAGAAAAGCCCCTGCGGCGGTGGCCACCCCCTTGCCGCCGGTGCGAAATTTCAGGTAAACGGGGAAGAGGTGCCCGGCCACGGCGGCGAAAGCCACCAGACCCGTGTAGGCGGCGCCGGCGGATTCGGACGCATCCACCAGCGCGGTGGCCAGCAGCGCCGGCAGCGCCCCCTTGCCGGCATCGAGAAGCAGCACCGCCACGCCGACACGATTACCGGCCACCCGGCGCACGTTGGTCGCGCCGATGTTGCCGCTGCCGATCCGGCGCGGGTCTACGCCGGCGAAAATGCGTGTCAGCAGGAGCCCGAAGGGAATCGAACCCAGCAGGACGGCAACAACCGGCAGCAGGTAAACGGACATCAATTTCAAATCTCGGATCGCAAATTCGGAATCACCATGGATCCCGTCGAATATCCCATCACCGACATCCTGGATCTCCACGCCTTTCGCCCTCAGGAGGTGCCTGATCTGCTCGACGACTACTTCGAGGTCTGCCTCGAAAAGCGCATCCACTCGGTGCGCATCATCCACGGCAAGGGCCAGGGCATCCTGCGCCGGCGCGTGGAAGCGATCCTGGCACGCCATCCGCTGGTGGCCGGCTTTCGCCCGGCACCGCCGGAAGCCGGCGGATGGGGGGCGACCCTGGTGGATCTCAAGCCGGTCACGGGGTGAAGTCGGCCAATTGGCACAAGCGCCGGTCCAGGGCGACCCGTTCCAGGATTTCCTCGCGGCTGTAGCAGCGGCCCTTTCCGATCCCCGGGCACTGCCTCGCCACCTCTTGCCAGCTCTTCTCGCAACGTAAATTAACAAGCCAGAACGGATAGATGCGGCACTGCATGGGGCGCAGTGGATAGATCCGGCACCCCTGGTCGTAGAACCAGCAGCGACCGTCGGCACGCTCCCGAACGGCAAAGCCCTCCCCGCGGGGAACGAAAAATTCGGCGGCATCCACCGAGGTGCAGTTCATGAATTCGGCGATGGCCGCCGCCTCGGCCCGATCGACCCACACCAGCCCGGGTGCGCCGGTGCAGCAGGCGCCGCAGCGCTGGCACTCGAAACGCAGGCCGTCATCGAAAAAATACCGCCGGTCGTCAAACCCGGCCATCAGGAGAATCGAGCGGCGGGGGCGCACAGGGTTCGCCGACTTGGACCCCGCGCTCCAGGATGCGCACGATCCGGGGTTGATAAGCGCTCATGGTGCCCATCCGGCGCCCCTTGACCCGCACCACCACCACCGACAGGGCCAAACCGGCCAAGGCGCAGAGGGCCGCGGCATCCTCCCCGCCCAAGGGCAGACCGATGGCCGCTCCGGCCAGGAGACAGGCCACCGGAACGATGTAGAGCAGCAGCATCGCCTTGATATAGGCGCCGGTGGCGATCTCCAGCCGGACCCGGTCTCCGGGTCTGGCGTTGGCGCTGTTGCGCACCGAGACCGTCATTTCCCGGCCGGCATCGTGGCAAAACCCCTTGGCGCTGCACCCGGCGCAGGCTTCGCTCTTGATTGTTTTAACTTCCGCCATCACCCCGTCGACCCGGGTGACGATTCCTTCCTCGGCCGCCATGAACAGACCTTTCCTTGAAACGACGGCCTGTTGGGGGCCGCCCAAAAAACACACCCCCGCCGGCGGCGGGGGCGTGATGAACGCGTTCATCCCCGGCCTGTCATCCCGCCGGGCGGGTTTCCTCCGTCGCGGCCCGGGCATCGCCACCGGCCGTGGCTGCGTGGCGGTAGCAGATCAGGCCGCACTGCAGGCAGCGGGCCGCCTCGCGTCGGGCCTGGGCTTCGTCGAACCCCTGCTCGATTTCCACATCGATTCCCGGCGCCGTCTCATGGCACAAGGGCATGATTTCCCGCGGCACGGGCGGCACGCCCTCCACGTGGTCGATGTTCTGCACCACGGCATGGGGAGTCAACACGTTTTCGGGCAGCGTCGGATCGCCGTCGGTCATCAGCCGATGGGCCGACGCCGCCAGGCGCCGGCCGGCCGCGATGGCCTTGATGGCGGCGGAAAAATCGCTCAACACGTCCGCCTCGGAAAAAAGCCCCATCCCTCCCTCCGCGGCGTTCAACGGCGCCTTGTACGGCGAATGGGCCGTCCAGGCCTCCGTCGAGGCCCCGGGTTCGGCATCATCGGGCCTGTCGCTCCGGAAAATCAGTTCCGGCAGGCGCCCGGCGCTCAGCACGAGATGCTCGGCGGGAAGAATGGAGGTCTCCCCGCTTTCCAGGTGCCGCAGGCTCAGTCCGGTGAGCGCCGCCCCACTGCCGTGGAGGGCTTCCACCACCGTGGCGGTCATCACCTCAATTCCCTCGCCCGGGGTGGACGAGGCCTCGGAAGCCGGTCCGCGCAGCACCACCGTCACCCGGGCCGCCCCCAGCTCGCGGCAGCGGCTGGCCGCGGCCAAACCCAATTCACCGCCGCCGTAAACCACCACGTTCCCGCTGAAAACGGTCTTTCCCGCCGCTTTGCCGGGAAGCCGCATCACGTCGATGAGCAGCCAGGTGCCGGGGACCATCGGCGGCGGCGGCGCGTTTCTCAAGGCGGCCAGGCGGCTGTCCCATCCCCCGGTAGCCAGCAGCACCGCCTCGTTGCCTTCAGCCAGCAGACCGGCCACGGTGATGTCCCGGCCCAGGGTTTGCCCCGTCCGGGTTTCGACGCCCAGGGCCTCAACCGACCGCAGATCCTCCTCCAGGACCGATGCCGGCAGCCGGCTGCGGGCGATGGCGGTCCACAGCAGGCCCCCCAGACGGTCCGAGGATTCGTACACCACCACGCCGTGGCCGAGGCGAACGGCGAAAAAGGCGGCCGAAAGGCCCTCCACCCCACCACCGATGACGGCCAGACGCTTTCCGGTGTCCGGGGCCTTGTACGGCAGGATGGGACCGCCCTGACGGCGCTCGTAGTCGGCGGCGAAACGCTTGAGAAAATTGATGGCCACCGGTTCGTCCGCCAGCTGACGCCGGCACTGGTCCTCGCAGGGGCGCGGGCAGATGCGGCCGATGACGGCCGGGAACGGGTTCCGCTCCTTGATGGTTTGCACCGCCCCGTGATAGTCCCCCTCGGCGATCTGGCGGATGTAGGTGCGGATATCGATGCCGGCCGGGCAGGCCCGCTGGCAGGGGGTGGTGCAATCGGCCCGGGTGTACTCGTGCAGAATGCGACGGCTGACCGAACTCAGGGTGATGATGTGCTTGGGGCAGACCCGCTCGCAGGCACCGCAACCGGTGCACTTGGCGGGGTCCACCACCGGCAGGCCGGACGGCCCCATGTGCAGGGCATCGAACTGGCAGGCCCGCACGCACGAGCCCAGCCCCAGACAGCCGATGGCGCAGACTTTCATCCCTCCGCTGAGGAGGGCGGCGGCCCGGCAGTCGCTGATGCCGTCGTACTCGAACTTGGTCTCGGCCTCGGCCACGCTGTAGGTGCAGCCCGGCCGGCTGATGTCCGGCTCGCGGGCCTCGATGGAAACCCCGAGCAGGGCGGCAATGGCGGTGGCGGTTTCCGCACCGGCGGCCACGCAACTGGTCGGGGAGGACTTGCCGGCGACGATGGCCGCGGCGTTGGCGCTGCATCCCGGATACCCGCAGCCGCCGCAGTTGGCCCCCGGCAGGAGCGCTTCCACTGCTTCGATCAGCGGATCCACGTACACGTAAAACACCTTGGAGGCGATGGCGAGGCCGACGCCGACCACCAACCCGAGGCTCCCCATAATAATCACGGCTTGAAGCATGGTTTCCTCTCGGCTTGTCTTGCGGATGGACACAGGACGGGCGGGACATCACGCCCGTCGTCACCAGTCAATGGGATCACGACAATGCACTGCCGGCATACTCCAGAATATTCCTTATCCTTTGGGCCATGCCGTATTGTCAACCCTGACTCTGTCGCGCCTGGCGCGCCGCGTCCAGGGGCGGCGGATCACCAGGAGCCGTCCAGCCCCCGCAGCCCGTTCATGTAAAGCCGTCCGCATGCGACAAACAGGGAATAGCGGGTCGACAGCACCGGCAGATCGTAAGACTGGGCCAAGGCCAGAACATTGTCGGGTGGCCGCTTGCCGCGGACGAATACGATGCAGCTGACCCCGGCGATCTTGGCGGTGCGCAGCACCTGTTCCGTGGTCAACCCGGTGAGCAGGACCGACGAGCTGGCGGCCGCGGCGAGAATATCCTCCATCAGGTCGGCCCCCCCGCCTGCCAGGACGATGTCATCCAGGCGGGCATCGCCGTGCAGCACTTGGGCCTTGAGGATGTCGCGGACTTCGTAGATTTTCATGGACATGTGAAAAACCTGCCACAGCAAAGGGTTACGAACAATTAGGGCGCAACGAACGCCTCCAGCCGCAACCCATCGCGCACCTGACCGCGCAGCGACAGCAACCCGCCGACGGTGATGGTGCGTCTGGAGAGAATATTCCCCATGAAAACATTTCACAATCACTTGGGGATGTCAATTGGATCTCCGGGGAATCCCGGCAGATAAGGCTTCAGGACCGGAGAATCGGCGCGGAAGGGATCGGGCGTACCGGCGCAAGCCGCGCCTGCCATCATTGATACCGGATCAACCGGTTCCCCGGGGCCCGGGTTTTTGCTATGCTCGCCGCCGTGTCCGAACAACCCGCCAACCGACGCGAGGCGCCATGATCCGCTACAAACCCTTGGCCGAAGAAACGGCCGGCAGCATCCGCCGCCACCTGCCCGGCTCCCCCGAAGCGGGCCTGATCACCGGCACCGGTCTCGGCGGCGGCGTCCCCGAAATGACCGCCGCGGTGGATTTCGACTATCGCGACCTGCCCCATTTTCCCCGCTCCACCGTCGCCGGGCATCCGGGCCGGTTGTCGGTGGGCCGGATCGCCGGCCGCCTCGTGATGGCTTGCAGGGGACGTTTTCATCTCTACGAAGGCTACGATCCGCTGGAGGTGACGTTTCCGGTCCGCGTCATGCAGGAGCTGGGGGTGAGCTGCCTCATCGTCACCAACGCCGCCGGCGGGCTCGATCCGGCGTTTGCCCCGGGCGATATCATGCAGATCCGGGACCACATCAACCTCACCGGCGCCAACCCGCTCTGCGGCCCCAACGAGGAGCGCTGGGGACCGCGTTTTCCGGACATGTCGCGGGTTTATGACCCGGCGCTGGGAGCCCTGGCCGGACGAAAGGCGCGGGAGATCGGCTTCGAACTGCGCCGGGGCGTTTACACCGGGCTGCGGGGGCCATCGCTGGAAACGCCGGCCGAGGTCCGCTTTCTGAAGATCATCGGCACCGCCGCGGTGGGATTTTCCACCGTGATGGAGACCATCGCCGGGGTGCATGCCGGCATGCGGATCCTGGGGCTGTCCATCGTCACCAACGTCCACGACCCGGACCTTCCGGCACCTGCCACCCTGGAAGAGATCGTGGCCGTGGCCAACGGAGCGGCTCCGCGCCTGGCGGCGGTGCTGGAAGCGGTGATCGCCGAGCTTTGAGCTTCGCCCCGGCCGGATTCACGCCACCCAGGAAGCCACCAGGGCCGCCCGGGCCCGGGCCTCATCGAGAAGCGTCTCCAGGTCGATGGTCAGCAGGCGGCGGTCGCGCATCACCAGGCGGCCGTCGATCACCGTGTGGCGCACGTCGGCGCCGCGGGCCGCATAGACAAGGTGGGAAACGGGATTGTACAGCGGCGTCAGGTGCGGCTGGCGGGTGTCCACCACGATGAGGTCGGCCCGTTTTCCCGGCTCCAGGCTCCCGATGCGGTCGGCCAAACCCAGAACCCGGGCGCCCTCGATGGTGGCCAGGCGCAGGACCGTGGCGGCATCCACAACCGTCGGGTCCAAGCGCTGCACCTTGTGCAGCTTGGCCACGGTGTCCATCTCCCCGAACAGGTCCAGGTCGTTGTTGCTGGCGCAGCCGTCCGTGCCCAGCCCCACCGTCACGCCGGCGGCCAGCAGGTCCGGCAGTGGGGCCACCCCGGAGGCGAGCTTCATGTTGCTCTCGGCGCAGTGGGCCACCCGCACCCCCCGCTCGACCATCAACGCGATTTCCTCGGGGGTGACCCAGACCGCGTGGTCGGCCACCAGATTGGCATGGAGCAGCCCCAGGCGGTCGAGATGGGCCACCGGCCGCACCCCGTAGCGTTCCAGGATCTGCCGTGTCTCGGTTTCGGTCTCGGCCAGGTGCATCGCCAGCGGCACCCCGTACCGGCGGGCGATGCGATCGGCCTCCTGGAGCAGTTCCGGCCGGCAGGTGTAAGGCGCGTGGGGCTGGACGGCCACCGAAACCAGCGGGTCTCCCCGCCAGGTTTCGATCAGTTCGCGGGTATAGGCGAAGCCGGCCTCGATGGGGCCGTAGTTCGGCGAGGGGAAATCGTAGAGCACCTCGCCCACCACGGCCCGCACCCCGCAGTCCTTGGCGGCCCGGGCCACCTGGTGGGCGAAGAGATACATGTCGCAAAAGCAGGTGATCCCCCCCCGGATCATCTCGGCGCAGGCCAGGCGGGTGCCGAGATGCACGAAATCGCCGTCCATCCGCCCTTCCACGGGGAAGATATAGTGATTGAGCCACTCCATCAGCGGCAGGTCGTCGGCCAGGCCCCGGAACAGGGTCATGGCGGCATGGGTATGAGTGTTGACCAGTCCGGGGAGGATCAGCCCCCCCTCGGCATCCAGCCGTTCGCCGCACCCGTCGGGGGGATCCCCTTCGGCCACGGCCGCGATGCAGCCATCGCGCACGACCACGTGGCCCCGGTCCCAAACCGTGGCGGCCGGGTCCATGGTCATCACCGTTCCGTTGCAGACCACCAGATCCTTGTCGGACATGCTTTCCATCCATTTTTCGTTTTTGGGCGCCTTGGACGCCGAGATGCAACCGGCCGTCCCCCTCCGTTCAATCACCGGGTGGACAGCCATCGTCCGGGGCGGTAAAGAGGGAATTCATGGATTCCAACGATCTGGTCATCTACAACGGCATCGTCATGACGGTCAATCCGGCCTTCGACATCCATCGCCCCGGCATGGTGGTCATCCGCGGCGGATGCATCGTCGAAACAGGCCCCCGGGCGCCCGGCCAACCGCTGCCCCCCGCGCCGCGGCACATCGACGCCGAAGGCGGCATCGTGATGCCCGGGCTGGTCAACACCCACACCCACCTTCCCATGACCCTGTTCCGGGGCCTGGCCGACGACCTGCCCCTGGACCAATGGCTCAACGCCCACATCTTCCCCGCCGAGGCGCGCCACATCGACGCCCGGACGGTGCGCTGCGGCACGCGCCTCGCCTGCGCCGAGCTGCTTCTCGGAGGCACCACCGTCTGCTGCGACGGGTACTTTTTCGCCGACCAGGTGGCCGAAGCGGCGGCCGCCATGGGCCTGCGCGCCGTGATCGGCCAGGGCGTGGTGGATTTTCCCGCGCCGGGAGTGCCGGACCCCGCGGGCAACGTGGAAGCGGCCCGGAACTTCGTGGACCGGTGGCAGGGGCGATGTCCGCGGATCCACCCGTCCATCTTCTGCCACTCGCCCTACACCTGCGGGCGGGACACCCTGGTACGGGCCAAAACGGCGGCCCGCGCGGCCGGGTGCCTGTTCCAGATCCACGTGGCCGAAACCGAGGTCGAGCGGCGCGAGAGCATCGCGGCCCACGGTCGCTCGCCGGTGGGCCGGCTCGATGATCTCGGCCTCTGGGATGAGCACACCCTGGCGGTGCACGCCGTTTGGGTGGACCGGGACGACATCGAGGTCCTGGCCCGCCGCCGGACGGCCGTGAGCCACAATCCCCAGAGCAACATGAAGCTGGCCGCCGGCGTGGCGCCGGTCCCCGATTTCCTCGCCGCCGGCATCACGGTGGGGTTGGGCACGGACGGCTGCGCCAGCAACAACGACCTGGACCTGCTGCGGGAGATGGACACGGCGGCCAAGATCCACAAGGTCACCACGGGCCGCCCCACGGTGACCGATGCCCGCCAGGTGGTGGAAATGGCCACCATCGCCGGAGCCCGGGCCATCGGACTGGGAGATGCCATCGGCAGCCTGGAGCCAGGCAAGCGGGCGGACATCGTCGTGCTGCGGGCGGACCGCCCCCACCTCGTGCCGGTCTACCATCCGGCCTCGACGGTGGTCTACGCCGCCACCGGTGCCGACGTGCGCCACGTTCTCATCGACGGGCACCTAGTGGTACGCGACGGGGTCCTGCAAACCGCCGATGTGAAAGAGATTTTGGCCGACGCGCGTCAGGTCGCCAAGACCATCGCCCGCAAGCATTGATGGCATTTTTCCTGTTTTCCTGCTTCGAATGTCGGATTTTTTCCCCGATGTCGCAAGGAGCCGTTCATGTCGTATGAATCCCTGATTCAGGCCGCCCGAGGCCAGGTGGCCTGCGACCTGCTGCTGACCCATGCCCGGATCATCAACGTCTTCGACGGCCGCATCCGCGAAGGCTGCATCGCCATTCACGAGGGTCAAATCGCGGCCCTCGACCGTCGCCCCGCGCGGCGGGAAATCGACCTGGGCGGACGCTGGGTCGCCCCCGGTTTCATCGACGCCCACGTACACATCGAAAGCGCCATGGTTGTGCCGGCCCAGTTCGCCCGGGCCGTGCTGCCCCACGGCACCACCACGGTGGTGGCCGATCCCCACGAGATCGCCAATGTCCTGGGCGCCGCGGGGATCGAATACATGCTCTCCGCCAGCGAGGGGCTGCCCTTGCAGTGCCTTTTCGCCCTGTCCTCCTGCGTGCCGGCCACCGGCATGGAAACCGCCGGCGCCAGGCTGACGGCCGCCGATCTGGAGCCGTTCTGGTCCCACCCGCGCATCGTGGCCCTGGCGGAAATAATGAATTTTCCCGGCGTGTTGGCCGCGGATGCCGGGGTGCTGGCCAAGATCGCCGCCGCCGAGGGGCGGGGCAAGCCGGTGGACGGGCATGCCCCCGGTCTGGCCGCAGCGGATCTGGCGGCCTACATCGCCGCCGGAGTGGGCAGCGATCACGAGTGCACCCGGCCGGAGGAGGCGCTGGAAAAACTCGCCGGCGGCATGCGCATCATGATCCGCGAGGGCACCGGCGCCAAAAACCTCGATGACCTGATGCCCATCGTCACCGACGACAACTGGCCGCGCATCATGTGGTGCACCGACGACCGGCACCCCCACGATCTCATCGCCGAGGGGCACATCGACGCCCTGGTGCGCCGGGCCATTGCCGCGGGGATGGACCCGGTGCGCGCGATTCGCATGGCCACCCTCACGCCGGCCGAGTATTTCCACCTGAACCGATGCGGGGCCCTGGCCCCCGGCCGGCGGGCCGATCTCGTGGTTCTCGACGACCTGGCCACTGTGGCCATCCGCCAGGTCTGGGCCGGCGGACAACAGGTGGCCGCCGACGGGGCCATGGTTCTGGCAGACGCCGCCCCCGGCGGGGCCGCGCCCACCGTGATGCGACTGGATCCCGCATCCTTGAATCTGGCCGTGCCCGCCACCGGGGACCGGATCCGGGTCATCGAGCTGGTGCCCGATCAGATTTACACCGGTAGCGGGGATGCGACCGCATCCGTCAAGGACGGCCTCGCGGTGGCGGATCCGTCCCGGGACCTGCTCAAACTGGCGGTGGTGGACCGCTACAGCGGGCAGGGGCGGACCGGCATCGGATTCGTGCGCGGCTTCGGCCTGGCGCGCGGCGCCCTGGCCGCCAGCGTGGCCCATGACTCCCACAACATCATCGCCGCAGGGGTGGAGGACGGAGACCTGAAGGCCGCCATCGCTGCCGTGGCCGAAATGGGTGGCGGTCTGGCCGTCGCCGCCGGCGGCCAGGTTCACCGCCGCCTGCCGCTGCCGGTGGCCGGGTTGATGAGCCCGGAGCCGGTGGAAACGGTGCGCGACCGTCTCGACCGGCTCAACGCCGCATACCGCGAACTGGGAGGACGGCTGCGGGATCCGTTCATGACGCTCTCGTTTCTCGCCTTGCCGGTCATCCCCGAACTCAAGCTGACCGATCAGGGCCTGGTGGACGTGATCCGCTTTGCCCCGGTGCCGCTCTTCGTGTAGATTCTCCACGAGTCAAATGGTTATTCGTAAGGAAGGTGTCATGATGAAGGAAGGCGTTCCATCGCGTCCCATCTGGTTCGACCCCGCTTCGGGGAAGGTCCGGGTCATCGATCAACGGCAACTGCCCCACCAATTGGTGGTGATGGATCTTACCAGCGTGGCAGCGGTGATCGAGGCCATCGTGGAAATGGCGGTCCGGGGGGCCCCGCTCATCGGCGTCACCGCGGCCTACGGGGTTTATGTGGCCTGCCAAACGGCCGGGGACATCGACGACGTTCGCCTCGGGGCCGAGTGCGCGCGCATCCGGGCGGCCCGCCCCACGGCGGTCAACCTCGCCTGGGCCGTGGACCGGGCGCTTGAAACCCTCCTGGGGACGCCGCCGGCCGGACGCCAGGCCGCGGCCCTGGCCCTGGCCGATAAAATCGCCGCCGAGGAGGCGGACAACTGCCGCCGCATCGGCCGCCACGGCTTCCCTTTGATCGAGACCATCGCAGCAAAAAAAAGCGGCCCGGTCAACGTGCTCACCCACTGCAACGCCGGTTGGCTGGCCTGCGTCGAATACGGCACGGCCACCGCGCCGATCTATGCCGCCTTCGAGGCCGGCATCGACATCCATGTCTGGGTGGACGAGACCCGACCCCTGAACCAGGGGGCCCGCCTCACGGCCTGGGAGCTGGCCCAGCGGGGCGTGCCCCACACCGTGATCACCGACAATGCCGGCGGCCACCTCATGCAGCACGGCATGGTGGACCTGGTGATCGTGGGCACCGACCGCACCACGGCCACCGGCGACGTAGCCAACAAGATCGGCACTTACCTGAAGGCCCTGGCCGCCCGCGACAACGGCGTCCCCTTCTACGTGGCCCTGCCGTCGAGCACCTTCGACTGGAGCCTCAGCGACGGCATTGCCCAGATTCCCATCGAGGCGAGGGACCCGGAGGAGGTGCGCTACGTGCAGGGCTGGGCCGACGGCCGGATCGTGCGGGTGCTGGTACCACCGGCGCGCAGCCCGGCGGGCAACTACGCCTTCGACGTCACCCCGGCGCGCCTGGTGACCGGATTCATCACCGAACGGGGCATCTGCGGCGCCTCGGCCGGGGAAATCCGGAAACTGTTTCCCGACATGTCCGGCCGTGGAGGTTGACAAAATCATCAAAAATCCGGACCCACCAGATCGGCCGCAGGGATAACCACATTGAATTCCTTGTTTTTCCCTGCACTTTCGGTGAGCTCCGGGATTTGCACGGACTTTCTACGACTGAATCGCAACTGATACCCCGAATACCCGCCATTTAGTTTCGCCAAGGCGAAACAGGCAGGATTCCGGTCCGGAGATTCCATCATGACTTCGTCCGAAGCCTTCTGGCAGTTCCCCTACCCGTCGCAACGGATGCCGGTGCTGGCGGAAAACATGGTGGCCACCAGCCAACCCCTGGCGGCCCAGGCGGGCCTGCGCATGCTGGCGGCCGGGGGCAACGCCGTAGATGCGGCCCTGGCGGCGGCCATCGCCCTCACCGTGGTGGAGCCCACCAGCAACGGGCTCGGCAGCGACGCCTTCGCCATCGTCTGGGACAAGAAGCGGTTGTTCGGGATCAACGGCTCGGGCCGCAGCCCGCGGGCCTGGAGCCTGGAGCGCTTCGCCGGCCAGCCGCAAATGCCTCGCCTCGGCTGGGACGCCGTCACCGTTCCCGGCGCCGTGGACATGTGGGAAGCCCTCCATCGGCGGTTGGGCCACATCCCCTTCGCCAATCTGTTCGTCCCGGCCATCGGGTACGCGCGACAAGGCTTTGCCGTATCGCCGCTCACCGCGGCGCGCTGGGCCGCGTCGGCCGCCACCTATGCCGATTTTGACGAATTCAGACGGGTGTTTCTGCCTGGCGGCCGTGCACCGCGACCTGGCCAGTGGTTTGCCAACCCGGATCAGGCCCGCTCCCTGGAAGCGATTGCCGAAGGCGGGGCAGAGGTCTTCTACCGCGGCGCCATTGCCCGGCGCATCGCCGAGGCGGCCCGGACCGACGGCAGTCTGATGTCCGAGGCCGACCTGGCCGCCCACCGCGGCGACTGGGTGGCACCGCTGTCTGTCGACTACCACGGCTGGACCCTGCACGAACTGCCGCCCAACGGCCAGGGGCTGGCGGCCTTGATCGCTCTGGGAATTCTGGGCCATCTCGATTTGCGTGCCCTGGCCCCGGACAGCGCCGACAGCCTGCATCTGCAGATCGAGGCCATGAAGATCGGCTTTGCCGTGGCCTGCAGCCGGGTGGCCGATCCGGCCTTTTCGTCCGGCCGGCCCGAGGATTGGCTCGACGACGAATTCCTGGCCTCCCGGGCCCGCGCCATCCGCATGGATCGGGCCGCCGACCCGGATATCGATCAGTGGATCGACCACGGGACGGTCTACCTGACCGCCGCCGACGCCGAAGGCATGATGGTGTCGATGATCCAGTCCAACTTCACCGGGTTCGGCTCAGGCGTGGTAGTGCCGCACACCGGGATTCACCTCCAGAACCGGGGGCACGGATTTTCCACCCGGCCGGGCCATCCCAACGCCGTTGCCGGCGGCAAGCGCCCTTATCACACGATCATTCCGGGATTCGTCACCCGCCATGGCCTCCCCCTGATGGCCTTCGGGGTCATGGGCGGCCACATGCAGCCCCAGGGGCACCTGCAACTGGTGGTGCGCCTTGCCGATTGCGGCCAGAATCCCCAGGCGGCCATCGATGCGCCCCGATGGCAGATCGGCGAGGACGGCTGCCTGACCCTGGAGTCCGGTTTCGGACCGCGTCTCAGGAAGGCCCTGGCCGCCCGGGGCCATCGCATCCAGGATGGGCAGCCGGCCTGGGGCTTCGGCGGGGCCCAACTGATTCAGCGCCTGGAGCGCGGCTACCTCGGCGCCTCGGATCCGCGCAAGGACGGCCAAGCGGTGGGTTTTTGAAAAACTTTCCCCGCCACCGCCAACGCCCGCTCGATGTCCTCCCTGGTCAACGGATAGTGGGTCACGGCCCGAAGTCGGTACGGATCCAGGGCCAGCACCCGGACGCCGGCCCCGGCCAGGGCGGCGGCCAGTTCGGCCGCGGAGATGCGGCGATCGGCGATCTCGAAGAAAACGATGTTGGTGTGCACAGCGGCCGGGTCGGCGGCCAGTCCTTCGATCCCGGCCAACCCTTCGGCCAGGCGCCGGGCATTGGCGTGATCCTCCGCCAGGCGGTCCACCATCTCGGCCAGGGCCACGATGCCGGCGGCGGCGATGATGCCGGCCTGGCGCATTCCCCCGCCGAGTACCTTGCGCGCCCGACGCGCCTCGGCCACGAACTCCCGACTGCCGCACACCATGGATCCCACCGGCGCCGACAGGCCCTTGCTCAGGCAAAAGGAGACCGAATCGGCGCGCGTCACCAGGTCGGCGGCCGGGCAACCCAGGGCCACGGCGGCGTTGAACAGCCGCGCCCCGTCCACGTGGATCTTGAGCCCGCAGCGGTTCGCCGTTTCGGCCGCCCGGTTCATGTAGTCTGCGCTCAGGGGACTCCCGTTGCAGCGATTGTGGGTATTCTCCAGCACGAGCAGCCGGCTGCGTGGAAAGTGCACATCGTCGGCCCGCACCGCCGCCTCGATGGCCGGCGGATCGATGGTGCCGTCGGGCCGGTTGGGCACCGTGCGCGGATGGATGCCGCCGATGGCCGCCGAGCCGCCCTGCTCATAGTAGAAGATGTGGGACTGGTCGCCGAGGATCATCTCGTCGCCCCGGCCGCAGTGGACCAGTTGGCAGACGAGGTTGGCCATGGTGCCGCTGGCCACCAGCAAGGCCGCCGCCTTGCCGGTGCGCTCGGCCGCCAGGTCCTCCAGGCGCCTCACGGTGGGGTCCTCGCCATAGACGTCGTCGCCGACCTCGGCTTGGGCCATGGCTTTTCGCATCCGCTCGGTGGGTGGGGTGACGGTGTCGCTGCGCAGATCGATGGGGAGCATGGGCAATTTCCGGGTTCAGGGTTGAAAAAAAGGACAAAAAAGACGAAAGGGACGCAAGCGGCCAAATTTCAGTTTTCAGTCAAACCGGTCCGGGCTACCATATTTTCTCGAGATTTGAAACCCTGCGGAGGATTCCGTGGCGCCCCCTTTCTTGATCCATCCCATCGGCACCGTGCGCCGGCAAGGCGACCGGACGTTCATCGACATCGACCCGGCCTTCGGTGACGGATTGTTGGGCATCGACGGCTTCTCTCACATTGTGGTCTGCTACTGGCTGGATCGCAGCGATACCCCCGAGGCCCGCGGCGTACTGCGCACCCATCCCCGGGCCAATCCGTCCAATCCCTTGACCGGGGTCTTCGCCACTCACTCGCCCCGGCGGCCCAATCCCGTCGCCATTTCCCTGTGCCGGTTGATGTCGGTGCAAGGCACGACCCTGGAGGTCGATCGCATCGATGCCATGGACGACAGCCCGGTGATCGACATCAAGTGCTTCATCCCCAGCACGCGCTTCGAAAAGGAAACCGTGCGCGTACCGGACTGGGTGTAACGATGCCCATGCCACCATTTTCTCCCAAGGATGAACAACCCGCCGCCACGGCCGAAACCGGTGCGGAGAGCGTCACCGGCGAAGTCGAACAGGTGGTCTTCACCAGTGCCGACAGCGATTTTATCGTGGCGCGGATCGCCGTCCCCGGGGAAAAGACCGCCATCACGGTTTGCGGCCCCCTGGCCGGCATCGAACCCGGACAGGGGGTGCGCCTGCGGGGGACCTGGGAGCGCCACCCGCGTTACGGACGCCAGTTTCGGGCCACCGACGGCGAGACCTTCGTGCCGGTGACCGAGGAAGGCATCCGGCGCTATCTCGGCTCCGGGGCCTTTCCCGGCCTGGCGGAAAAGATGGCCGAGCGGATCGTGGACCATTTCGGCGCCGACACCCTCGCCATCCTCGAAAAGGAACCCCAGCGGCTCTCGGAGGTCAAGGGAGTCGGCAAAAAAACGATCCGCAAGCTGAGCAAGGCTTGGCAGGAGCAGGCCCACACCCGGGCGGCAATGCTTTTTTTCCAGTCCCACGGCATCTCGCTGGCCCTGTCGCGGCGAATCTTCAACCACTACGGCGCCGAAGCCGCGCGCCGGGTCCGCGCCGACCCCTACGCCCTGGCCGAGGATATCGACGGCATCGGGTTCCAGACCGCGGATCGCATCGCCCGGCAGATGGGCCTGGCCGAAGATTCGCCCCAGCGGGTGACCGCCGCCCTGGTGCACATCCTCAAGCAGCAGTCCGAGGCGGGACACGTCTTCGAGCCGGCGGACACATTGACGGCGCGCTGCTGCCGGATGGTCGGGTGCAAGCCGGAAGCGGCGGAGGCCGCCCTGGCCGAAGGCGTCGCCGCGGGCAAGCTCGTGGTGGAGGACCTGCCTGAATCCAAAGGTGCCGCCGTCTTTCTCAAAGGCCTCCACCACTGCGAAGTGGAACTGGCCGCCGGCCTGCGGATATTGGCCCGGTCCGCCATCCCCCGGCTCGCCGGAACGGATCCCGCCCGGGCGGTGGCCAGCGGCGAGCGGCAGTTGGGCATCGAGCTGGCCGCCCGGCAGCGCGAGGCGGTCGGCAAGGCTCTGAGCGGCGGCGTCCTGGTGATCACCGGCGGTCCGGGCACGGGCAAAACCACCATCGTCCGGGCGATCCTGAACATTTACGAACGCTTCCGGCACCGGGTGCGGCTGGCCGCCCCCACGGGCCGGGCCGCCAAGCGCCTGGCGGAAAGCACCGGGGCCGAGGCGTCCACGATTCACCGGCTGCTGGAGTTCGGCCCCCGGGAGCGGCGCTTCCAGCGCAACGCCGAGAACCCTTTGAAGACCGACCTGCTGGTGGTGGACGAAGCCTCGATGATCGACACCGTCCTGATGTACCACCTGGTCAAGGCCCTGACGCCGGGCACCACCATGGTGCTGGTGGGAGACGTGGACCAACTCCCCTCGGTAGGGCCGGGGAGCGTGCTGGCGGACATCATCGCTTCGGGTCTGGTGCCCGTGGTGACCTTGAACGAAATCTTCCGCCAGGCGAGCCGGAGCCGCATCGTGGTCAATGCCCACCGCATCAACGCCGGGCAGATGCCACTGCAGGAGGCGGCCTCGGAAGAAAACGATTTCTACTTCATTGAAAAAGGCGACCCCCGGGTCGTTTCGGAAACCATTCTGAAACTGGTGGCCGAGCGTATTCCCAAGCGGTTCGGCCTCGATCCGATGGAAGACATTCAGGTGATCACCCCCATGCACCGGGGCGTGGTGGGCACCGAGCAGCTCAACGCGGTGCTGCAGAGCGCCCTGAATCCGGCCGGAGACAACACGCTGCAAACCGCAGGCCGCTGGCGCCCGGGCGACAAGGTGATGCAGATCCGCAACGACTACGACAAGGAAGTCTTCAACGGCGACATCGGACGGGTGGCTTCCGCCGGCCCCGAGGGCGTGACGGTGGTTTTTGACGGCCGCCCGGTGCTCTATACCCTTTCCGAGCTGGATGACCTCGTGCTCGCCTACGCGGTATCGGTGCACAAGAGCCAGGGCTCCGAGTACCCGTGCATCGTCATGCCGCTGATGACCCAGCATTACCTCATGCTCCAGCGCAACCTGGTGTACACCGCCATCACCCGTGCCCGGCGGTTGGCGGTGATCGTTGGCCAGCAGCGCGCCCTGGCCCTGGCAGTGGCCAATGACCGACCCCGGCGGCGCTTCACCCGTCTGGCGCAGCGGCTGGCCGGTCAGGATTGACAGGAGCGGTCCGGCATCGGTGCCTTGAACCCGGTTTTATGAAATCACCAGCAGCGAACAGCGCGGCGGCCCCTTAGAATTAATTTTTTCTATGTATTATCTGTTGGTTAGATATACTTTTGACGAACGCAACAAGTTTAGTCCATTTAATAGAAAATGACCAAACCAACGCCAATCGAACACTGGATCGACGTCAACGGCTATCGCCTCTACGTGCAGACGCACCTGGCGCCGCCTTCGTCAGGCAAGCGTGCGCCGCTGGTCTTTCTGCACGAGGGGCTGGGGGCCATCGGATTCTGGCGCGATTTGCCGGGGCTGCTGGCCAAACAGACCGGCCGCACCGCGGTGGTCTTCGACCGGCGCGGCTACGGCCGCAGCAGCCCCTGCCGTGAACCGCGCCATATCGATTACCTCCACGTGGAAGCCCTCCGATACCTCCCGCCGCTGCTCGAGGCGCTGGACATCCAGCGGGCCGTGCTCATCGGCCACAGCGACGGCGGCAGCATCGCGCTGCTCTTCGGGGCGAAATTCCCCGAACGTTGCGCCGGCATCGTCACCGAGGCGGCCCACGTCTTCGTGGACGAAACCACCCTGGCCGGCATCCGGGGGGCGGTGGCGGCCTACCATGGCAAGCTGCGATCCCGTCTGAAGCGCTACCACGGGGACCAGACCGACGCGGTTTTTTCCGCCTGGGCGGACACCTGGCTGGCCCCGTGGTTCCGGGATTGGCGCATCACGAACGACATCGCCGGGGTCCGATGCCCTGTGCTGGCGATCCAGGGCGCCGCCGATCCTTACGGGGAGCCGGCCCAGATCGAAGCCATTGTCCGCTCCGTCGCCGGTCCGGCCCGGCCCCTGATCCTGCCGGAGGTCGGGCATACGCCCCACCTGGAAGCCCGCGAGGCATTCGCCGCCGCCGTGGCAGACTTTGTCGAAGCCCTGGAAGAATGATGACAACCCCCGACGAAACCCCAAAGGACGCAACGGCGCTGCGCGAGCGCATCCTCCGCCAACTCGAGGACTGGAAAACCCGGACCCGCCCCTCCCGCGAGCAGTTGCTCAACGCCGCCGAAGAGGTGCTCGCCTGGCGCCGCGAGCGGCAAATTGAAAGCCTGTGGCCGGATCCGCTCCTCATGGCCACCGCCACCCTGGACGACAGCTTCGGCCACGGCCTGGAGGTGATTCATCGTTTTGCCGAGGCCGCCGGGCTGCGGGTGGTGCCTCTGGGCAGAATGCTTTCCCCCGATGCCGTGGTGGAGGGATGCCGCACCCACCGGCCCCGCATCCTCGGGCTGACCGTCTTGCAGTTCGACACCGAACCGGATCTGATCGACATCCGCCGCCGGATCGAACCCGCCACGCGCATCGTCGCCGGCGGGCCGGTATTCGCCGCCGACCCGGACCTGGCCGCGCGGGCCGGCATCGATTTCGTGGCCCGCAACGCCGCCGAGTTTTGGCATTACCTGCTGACGCTTTGAACGCCTCCCCGGAGCGTTGAAATTCCCATGCGCATCCTCCATCCGCTCAGCCAGCGTCCCGAAGCCACCGGCAGCGGCATCTACGTGCGGGCCATGATCGCCGCGGCCGCGGCCCGGGGCCACGAAAATTTCCTCCTGGCCGGCATTCCCGGCGACACCCGGCCGGAAGTGCCGGAACTGCCGCCCGACCACTGCCGCTTCGTACGCTTCGCCGGATCGGATCTCCCTTTCGACGTGGTGGGCATGAGCGACGCGATGCCCTACGACAGTTGCCGCTTCATCGACCTCACCGACGACCAGATCCAAGCCTATCGCGCCGCCTTCGAGCGCAGCTTGCAGGCGGCGGTGGACGCCTTCCGGCCCGATCTGATCCATAGTCATCACCTGTGGCCGCTCACCGCCCTGGCGCGGCGCCGGTTCCCCGACCACCCACACGTGACGAGCTGCCATGGCACCGATCTGCGCCAGTTTCGCCATTGCCAACACCTGCGCCCCACGGTGGCCGAGGCATGCCGCCGTCTGGATGCCGTGCTGGCGCTCAGCAATGTCCAGAAAGCCGAAATCGCCCAACTGTACGGCATCGTTCCCGAACGCATCCACGTGGTGGGCGCCGGCTACGATCCGGTGCGGTTTTATCCGGTGCCCAAACCGCGGCCGGCGCCGGTGCGCATCGTTTATGCCGGCAAGCCGAGCCGGACCAAGGGAGTGGCCTGGCTGCTGCACGCCTTGAGGCAGATGGACCATCTTCCCTGGCAACTGGAGCTGGTGGGTGGCGGCAAGGGGCCGGAAAAAGAGGCGGTATTGGATCTGGCCGGGGACCTGGGGCAGCGGGTGACGGTGGCGGGGCTGGTGAATCAGGCCGCCTTGGCCGAACGCATGCGCCGGGCCCACATCTTTGTCCTGCCCTCATTCTTCGAAGGACTGCCCTGGTCTTGCTCGAAGCCCTGGCCTGCGGATGCCGGCTCGTGGCCACCGACTTGCCGGGAGTGCGGGAGCTGTTTGCCGCCCTGGCCGAGCCGGCGCTGCGCCTCATCCCCTTGCCGCCACTGGCCGGCGTCGACACCCCCACGGAAAGCGGCGGGCAAGATTTCCAGGACCGCCTCGCCAATGCCTTGGCCGACCAGGTCCGGGCGGCCGAGAAAAGCCCGGACCTCGATCTTTGTCCTTTTCAATCCCTGCTGGCAGGCTACACCCGGGAAGGCGTCTTTCAGCGGGTGGAAGCGGTGTACGCGGCGTGTTCGCGGTCGCGGGCGGTTTGATCGAAAAACGAACTGGCAGCAACCCCCGGCGGTCATCCCTGGGAGGGGATGGCCTTTTTTGTCATCCCGAGGATCCGCCTTGTTTGTCATTCCAAGGATTATCCTTTTTTGTCATCCCGAGGGTTATCCTTTTCTGTCATTCCGAGGGTTATCCTTTTCTGTCATTCCGAGGAGCAACGCGACGAGGAATCTCTTCGAGTTTACCGCCACTTCCCGACTTATTCCCGACTGCAGATCCCTCGCTGACGCTCGGGATGACACGGGAAAAGGGTGTCATTCCGAGAGACACCCCCTTTTCTGTCATTCCGAGGAGCAACGCGACGAGGAATCTCTTTGAGTTTACCACCACTTCCCGACTTATTCCTGGCTGCACAAACCCTGTTCACATTGGAGTTGTAACGCCGGCGGCAGGATCCACCGGCAGCGTCAGCCGGGGAAAATCCCCCTGGGGATGGCGGTCCACCAGGACCTCGCAGCCGTAGGCGGTGCGAATGTGCGCGGGCTGCAGGACTTCCTTCGGAGTGCCGGTGCATACCGCCCGGCCTCTGTGGAGCAGCAGCATCCGGGTGGCGAACATGGCTGCCAGGTTCAGGTCGTGGGAGACCATCACCACCGTCATTTTGCGGTCCCGCCGCAGCCGGGCCATAAGGCGCATGATCTGGAGCTGGTGACCCATGTCCAGGGCTGCCGTCGGCTCGTCCAGCAGCATGAGGCGCGGCTGCTGGCAGAGGGCCCGGGCGATCCAGACCCGCTGCTGCTCGCCGCCGCTGAGCCGGTCCAGGGGACGGTTCGCCAGGGAATCGAGGCCCACGGCGGCAATGGCCCGGGCCGCCTCTTCGAGATCGACGGCGTTTTCGAAACCGAGCCACCCCAGGTGCGGTGCCCGCCCCATGCGCACGATCTCCTCGACTTTGAATGAAAACACCGGGGCGCTGCCCTGGGGCACCAGGGCGATGCGCCGGGCCAACTCACGCCGGCTGTAACCGCCCAAGGGCCGCCCGAAGACCAGGATATCGCCCGTCTGGGGTTTCAGGCTGCCCAGCATCAGGCGCAGCAGGGTGGTCTTGCCCGATCCGTTGGGACCGATAACGGCGAAAAAATCCCCCTCGGCGATCTCCAATGACAGATCCTCGATCACCGGCCGCGCATTGTAGGCGAAACAAGCCCCTCGAATGGTCACCGTCGGGCTCATGGCCGCCCCGCTTTCAGATCGTCTTCCCCCATCGCGTGAAAAACCTTCTCCACCCGGAATGCATCCGCCGCCAGCGGCCGGAAGCATCGCCTTTGTCCGCGCCAGTACACGGTTCACCCCCCAACCGGGTCGTTTACTGCCGCGACCGTCTCAACAGATAGATGAACAGCGGCGCGCCGATCATGGCGGTAATCACGCCGGCGGGCATCTCCCCCTGCTCCGGCAGGACCCGGGCCAGCAGGTCGCAGCCGACCATGAACGCCCCGCCGCCGAGGATGCAGGCCGGCACCAGGAGCCGGTGGTCGCTGCCAAGTAGCATCCGCAGCAGATGCGGCACCACCAGCCCCACGAACCCCACCAGGCCACAGTGACTCACCGTGACACTGACCATCAGCGATGCGGCCACGAGCAGGGCGATGGTCACCGCCCGCACCGGGACCCCGCTGGAGGCGGCCAGTTCCCGGCCGAGCAGCATCAGGTTCATCGGATGGGCCAGCAGAAAGATGGCGACAAAACAGGGCGCCACCAGGGCGGCCAGCAATCCCAGCGGGCCGAATCCCACGGCGGACAGGTTGCCCATCAGCCAGAACAGAATGCTGTGCAATCGCCCATCCTGGCTCAAGGTGAGCAGGAACATGATCAGGGCGGCGCAGAAGGCGTTGACCATGACCCCGGACAGCAGCAGGGCGTCACGCTGAAACAGGCTGCGGCCGGCCCCGATGGCCAGGATCAGACCCAAGGTGGCCAAGGCGCCGGTAAAGGCGAAGAGGCTGACGCCGGGAAATTGGGCCAGGCCGAGGAGGATTCCCGTGATGGCGCCGATGGCCGCACCGCCCGAAATCCCCAAGATGTAAGGCTCCGCCAGCGGGTTGCGCAGCAGGGCCTGGAATACCAGCCCGCCAAGGGAGAGGCTGGCGCCGGTCAGCGCCGCCAACAGCGCCCGCGGCAGGCGGATGCGCCAGACGATGGCCGCGCCGGCGTCCGCCGAGGACGGCCCGCCGATCAAGGCCCGCCAGGCCGCTGCCGGTCCGACGTCCGAAGACCCGAAGGAGACGGCCGCCACAATCGTCAGAACCAGCAGAAGCGCCATTACGGCGCTCACCGCCAGTACCCGCACCGGTGTCAGATCGACGGTCCGCGGATTCATGGCGCGGCCTCGAAAAGCGTCGGGTGGATGAGCCGGGCCAGCGCCTCCAGCCCTTCCACCAGACGCGGGCTGGGCCGGTCGAGGCAGTTGGAATCCACGATGTGGATGCGGTTGTTGGCCACCGCCGGCATCTGGGGCCAGCGGCGCCACTCGGCCCGGGCCTGTTCAAACAACCCCTCGCGGTCCATGGAAGTGATGATGATTACTTCCGGGGCCAGGACGATGACCTGTTCCTGGCTGAAACGCGGATAGGCGGTTTGGCCGGCGGCCGTATTGACCCCTCCGGCACGGGTGATCAGCTCGTGGAGAAAAGTCGACGAACCGGCCGATACGATGGGCGCCATTCCGATCTGCAGAAAAACCCGGGGGCGATGGACCACGCCGGCTATCCGGGCATCCACCGTCGCGATGCGCCGCCGCATGTCCTCCACCAGCCGCCGGGCTGCATCCGGGGCGTTGAGCAGGTCCCCCAGGGCCGTGACGGTTTCCATCACGGACTCCAGGTCCCGGGGATCCACGGCATAGACGGGAATTCGCATCGCCTCCAGGCGGTCCACCACCGCCTTGGGATTGCCGTCGCGGATGGCCAGGCAAAGATCCGGTTTCAGGGCCACGATGCGCTCCAGGTCCAGGTGGACGTAGGAACCCACCTTGGGTAGTGCGCGGGCCGCCTGCGGAGTGTCGGAAAAACGGCTCACCCCCACCAGCCGGTCCTGCCGGCCGATGGCGAAGACGATCTCGGTGGCACTGGGCGCCAGGGCCACCACGCGCCGGGGGTCGGCGGGCACTTCCATGGTGCGGCCGGCCAGATCGGTGACGCGGCGCATCTGCCCGGCCCCAACCGTGGCGGCGAGGAGAAAAACCGTCAGGAGAACGGCAATGGCCAGCAACGGTTTCCCGGGAACGCGGGACCTCATGGCGCCACCGTTCCTGCGGGCTCCGGCGGATTCCCCGCCCGCACTCCGGCCAGCATCGCCTCCAGAGCTCCTTTCAACACAGAAACAGGCTCCGCATTCCCGGGCCACCCGCCTTCAATCGCAATGGGGCCGCCGGCGATCTCGGCGGCCACCTGCCGGCGCCAGACGTCAAAAAGGGACAAGTCCGGCTTCCGTCCGGCGGCTCGGGCATCGTCGAGGGCCATGGCTGTTTCGATGAAGCCGGCATACCGGTCCTCCAACAGCAGCCGCTCCATGGATACGGCCAATTCGCCCGGGTTCCCGGCACAGTCGCAGGTCGCTCCGGAAACCAACTCCCACAAGCCCAGCCCCCGCTCCTCCATCCGCCGCAGGATCGGCCGGCGCGCCGCGATGCCGTTTTGCCGAAAGACCGCTTCGCGCACTCCGGCGTCCACGGCCTCGGCGATGAGCTGCCCCATCTTGCTGTGGCCGCCGCAGTTGTCGATGGCTGTCCCTTCCCCCTGGACCACAATGATGTTGTCGGTGCCGGTGCCGGTGGCCGGCCGATGGGGTTCCGTGGTGCTGCGGATGTCCAGGTCCTGCAAAGCGGCGGTCTTGGCTTCGGTGGCGGTGATCAGGGCCCGGGTCATGGCCCTGGGGCTGAGCTGCATGTTGGTCAGCAAGATGATGTTGATGGTGCCCGGCTCGTACCAATGGCCCGCATCGCAGCCGGCGCGCTGGGCGTTGGACGCGACCCCGGCGGTCACCAGGGCCGTCACGGCCATCTCCCGGTAGTCACGCCGCTGGACCGACAGGCGGTCCATGTCGGCGCCGGTAAAAAGAAGAGCCGTGTGCTCGGGCCGCCGATCCAGCACCTGGCAGACCAGTTGGCGCTCGGCCGCCAGGCCGGCGGCGTGCCCGAGGGTCCAACACGGCGGCGGCCAGTGGTGGTTGCCCACGGTCACGATTCCCTCCCGCTGGCCTTCCAGGGTCGAAACGACGGCCATCGGCCGGCTGAAATCGAGCACCAGGGTCTTGTTGACGAAGTCGTGGACGCGGCTTTCGACGATGCCGGCCCCTGCCACGTACGGCAACGCCAGGTCCAGGGGACGCTCGCCAACCACGGCATCCGGATGAACCTGCTTCTCTGGCCGGGCAAAATCCTCGGCATAGAGATGCGAGGCCAGCCAGGCGATGAAATCAGCCGTCCGCACGCCGCAGCGGCAGGTCAGATCGCAGGGGAAAAAAAGGAAGCGCCCGTTTTTCACCGCCTCCACGTCCCGCCAGCCGGGCCGGTCGAGAAGCCGTGCGGCGGCCTGGCGGTCGCCGCCGCAGCCGTAGATCACCTGGGGATTGAACCGCTGCCACTCTTCCAGAGTCACTTCCACCACGTCCCCGGTCTTGCCCGTCGTCGGCGGGATGCCGCCGGCGGCCCGGATCATCTCGTTTTGAAAGGACCCGTCCCCGGGGGTCATCACCTGCTGGCCGCCCATGAATCGCATCACCCGCAGGCGCCGGCCTGCGGGGATCCTGGTCACCTTGGCAGCCACGAGGTCCAGGTTGGCATGGATCCGGTCCACCAGGGCCTCGGCAGCGGCGCGGCGCTGGAAAATGGCCCCCAGCCGATCGATGGCGGGATCGATGTCCCGGATCGAATCGATGCCCAGGGCGATGGGCCGGATCCCGTTGGCACTCAAGACAGCGGCCGTTTCCTGGTGCAGGGAAGAAATGAACACCACCTCCGGGGCGGCTGCCGCCACCCGCATCGGATCCGGGGCGGCAAAGCCCCCCACCACGGGCAGTGCCGCCGCCTCGGGGGGCCAGGTGTCGTGGTAGGTGACGGCCTTGACCCGATCGCCGACGCCCAGGGCGAAAAGGATTTCCGTCACCGCCGGCACGAGACTCACCACCCGCTGCGGCGGCGCGTCGAGGGAGATGCACCGCCCGTCGGCATCGACGAATTCTGGACTTGCGGCCAAGGCTGAACCAGCAAGCATCAGAAAAAAAATGACGCATAGTGGGACGGCTACCCTTTTGAGGTGGACATTCAACAGAAGCATAATGATTTACGATAGATCATGTGGCCCTTAAAAGTGCCGAATTGTCATCCCGAGCGAAGCGAGGGATCTCTAAGCAAAACGGTACATCCGATAATTTCAAATCTTAGAGACCCCCTCTTCGATAGGCTATCGGGTTGACAAATGTTTTAGTAAGTTACCCGAATGCCGGCATACGCCGAAAGACCGGGTGTTGCGTAGCTCCAAACTTCTTCGTAGAACTCGTCAAAAAGATTCTCCACGCGGCCGTAAAGTTCCAGGTATTTGTTGACCTGGTACCGCGCCGAAAGGTTGACCAGGGTGTAAGCGTCCAACGTTTTCACCGAATTGCCGTCTTTATCGAAATTGAAGCTCGGATCTTCGTCGCGTTCGTCCACCCATTGAATATCCAGATTGAGTTTCAACGGGTCCATTGGCCGGTAGCCGACATTGAAGCGCACCTTGTTCAGGGGATGATGAGTAAGTCTTTCGCCATCGGAATCCACTGAATGGGTGTAGGTGTGATCAAGGCGCAAATCCAGCCGGTCCAGTGCCTGCCAGGCGATGAAACTTTCCAGACCCCGACTCTTGGACGTACCGTCGAGGTTGTCGTAAGATCCTTCCCAGGTGACCGGATCGGTGACGTACCGGATACGATCTTCAAAGCGCATGTCAAAATAGGTGGTCCCCAATTTCAGGCGACCCTGCCAAAACGGTTGCTCGACCCCGACCTCCCATCCCTTGCTCGTTTCCGGCTGAAGATCCTCGTTGCCACCGGCAAAAAACCATGCGGGGACGGCATCGGCGTAAAGTTCATAGAGAGAAGGCGTGCGAAAGCCGGTGGCGTAAGCCCCCTTCAGCACACTACCGGTAGCCGGAAGCGTGAATTTAGGGGCGATGCGGTAGGTGGCTTCGCTGCCAAATTCCTCATGGTCGTCCCTCCGCAAGCCGGCGACCAACTCGAACCAGTCCTGCCAGAAAAACTGGTTTTGAATCCAGAAACTGTCGGTATCCGCCGTCTTTTCCCGTTCGATATCGCTCTCGAAGCCTTCGCTGAGCAAGACGGCGCCCACCGACAGGACATTGTGCTCAAAATTCAAGTCGGCCTGCGCCCCCACCTCATCGGTTTCCGAATCGTAGGCGCTTTCGAGATTTTTGTCGTTGTCATAGAATTCACGCTCTTGAATGGCCTTGTTGTAGTAAACGGAAGTCGAGAGGAACCCATCCAAGAACTTCGCGGTGGCGTCGGTTCGGAAGAATGTCTGGTCGCTGTCCTGGTATGAATCCTCCGGCATGCCGGGACCGGAACTGTTGTCCACCGCATGTCCTGCGAAATCGAAATCATCGGCGTCGACGGTGGAATCCATGTGGCGCAGCGTCACGCCAAGTGCGAAACGGTCCTCGATATCCAAGCCCAGGCGCCCGGAAAAAGTCGTGTTGCGCCAACCGTCGTCTTCGTCGGTGCCGGTGCCTTGGGGGATGCTGTCATTGTCGGCGTTGGCGATGGAAAAGCCGCCGGTTTCCGTCTGGGAAGCGGCCAGGGAGAAGTTGAACGTTTTTCCGATCTCGCCGGATGCGCCGCCGTAAGCCTTCCAGGTGTTGTAGGAACCGCCTTCGGTTCCAGCGTAGAGGTGAGGCTCGCCTTTTCCCTTGCGCGTGATGATGTTGATCACGCCCGCGGTGGCGTTGCTCCCGTAAAGCACGCTCTGTGGGCCTCTCACGATCTCGATCCGTTCGATGTTGTCGGTGGTCAGATTGGCCAGATCCGCCTGCCGACTGATGCTTGATGCATCATTCATGATGATTCCGTCGATAAGAACCAAGGTGTTTTTGCTGTCAGCGCCACGGATCGAAACTGCCGTCAACGTGCCCGGTCCACCGTTGGCCTTGACATCGATACCGGGCGAGCCCTTGAGCACTTCCTCCACCGTCAAATACCCTTTGGCCTGAATTTCTTCGGACGTAATCAACGTCACGCTGCTGCCGCCGACCTTGTCCAGGTTGGTTTCCGTCCGGGTGGCGGTCACCACCATGTCTTCCATCTTGACGGGTTCATCCCCGGCGGCCGTCACGGCCGTAACGCCGGTCACCAGTGAAATCCCCAAAACGACCCACATCCCCAAACCGCGCCATCTTCCCATCTCTTCCTCCTTGAGCTGAACATGGGGGCGGCGGGCCGGGTTTCCATCCCGGCACCGCGACACCACCGGTCGCGATCCGGGATGTCCCTGTTTCATCCCCAGATCCAAAATGGCCCACCCCTGCCGCGGCGGTGCGCAACCTTGGCGTTCGGGCAGGTCTTCTGACTCTCGGATCCTCCTACCGGCCGCGCCTTCCCGCATCGATACGCCGGTGCAGTGGCTTCCTGCGGCTTTCGTCCCCGATCACAGCGGCGGGCCCGTCCCCGATTTTCACGGGGTTCCCTTTGCACTCGCAAGCGAGCACCCAAACGCCGACAAATGGCAATGATGCCGAAGAACAAAAAAATCCCCGGACCGAAAATGGCTTCGATCCGGGGATTCCCTGATTTATCCTCAAGATCCGGGCCAGCGGGCGCTCCACGCACCGCTGCCGCGTCTGCCCGGGCAGGTCTTCTGGCTCTCGGATCCTCCTACCGGCCGCGCCTTCCCGCACCGATAAACCGGTGCAGTGACTTTGTGCGGCGTTCGTCCCCGATCACAGCGGCGGGCCCGCCCCCGATTTCCACGGGATTCCCTATTGAGCGCAAGATGCGCACCCGGACATCTGCTCAAACGAGCAGTTGTTGCCGTCGTATCCCATGAACGCGGCGCTGTCAAGCGGCCTGGCGCCCTCGGCCAAGGCTCCGCCAAATCAAGGGGGTCAGCTGCCTTTTTTCCCGAATGTCGCCGTTTCCCGCCGTATTCCTGAATGCGGATTCCTTCGTCCGGAATGACACACGGGAGGGGGGGGACCGGAATGACACGGAAGGGGGGACCGGAATGACACGGAGAAGGAAGCGTCATCCCGAGGTGCGCATGGCCGACCCCCTGTCATCCCGAGGAGACCTTTCCCCTGTCAGCCCGAGGAGCAACGCGACGAGGGATCTCTCCGAACCTGCCCCCACTTGCCGCCTTCTTCCCAACTGCAGATTCCTCGCTGACGCTCGGAATGACAGCAGCAGAAGGTTGACATCCGGTGGAGTCGTCGCCGCACGATTCGTGCTTGATGACATCAACTTTCAATAAACGGGGAACGACGAGGGATCTATTTGAGGCGGCAAGGTTCCTCACGCCTCCGAAAATCACAGCAATGCAAAATAGTTACACGCGAGGTGGCAGCGAATCATTTCCGTTGTCGCAGGACTTCGAAGGGACCATCGACCTTCAGTCGGGAAGCCGCACCCCGGAACGCTCCACGATGGCGACCACCTGGTCGAGGGCGTCGATGTAATGAATCGCCGGCAGTTCCCGATTTTGATAGGCGATAAACGGAACCCCCGCCGCCGCCGATGCTTCGGCGTCCAGGGTCGAGTCCCCGATGAAAATCATCGCCTCGGGAGGCACGGCGAAATGGTCCGCAATTTTGAGCAGGCTGTCGGGATGGGGCTTTGGCCGGGGAACGTCCAGTGCCCCGACCACCAGATCGAATGCCCGGGTCAGCTCGTGTTCTTCCAGCACCCGGTGCATCGTGTCGGTGCGATTGGTGGCCACGGCCGTCTTGCAGGCGGGCCTCAAGCGCCGCAACAGCGGTTTGAGATGAGGCTCGATCCTCATGTAGGGAACGAAAGGCAGGTAGGTGAGGGTGCGGCGAAAGGCGTGGGCCGCCTGGTATTCTTCTTCGTCGGGGAACAGGAAACGCAGCGACGCGTCCACGGTGTTCATGTGGGTGAAAGCCAACTGGTCCTCGGTGAGCGGCGGGCGCGAAAATTGGGCCAACACCCGGTTGTAATAGGCCGCGTTGGCTTCACGGGAATCGAACATCACCCCGTCGCAGTCGAAGGCCACCACCTGGATCTGAATCCTCATTGGACCACCTTCGGCGCAGCCGCCCCGGGTTTCACTTCGCCTTCTGCCAGGGGGGCCAGGATATTGCCGTGCACGTGGATGAAGAGTTTGGGACGCATGGGGCTGTCGGTGTGCAAGGTCAGCGTCTCTGCGTACCGTCCCGGTTCGGTGCGCCGGTTTTCCACCGTCAGCCGATAGGCCGGCTGGCCGTTGTGCTCGATTTTCTCCAACCGGTGGGCGATGAAGCGCTCGCCGGCGTTGGTTTCCACCTTGACCAGCTTGAAGGCAAAACGCGCCTCGGGCACGATGGTGACCGTCTGGCGCATCGGCTGGTCGCCATACCCCTGGAAGACGAGGCGACTGGGCTGAATGGTAACAAAACGCAACACTTCGCCGCCGATGGCCAGTTCCACGGCGGGGCGGCTCGGATCGTTGGATTCAACCCGGGCCCCTTTGCGCATCTTTTCGCCGCCATACCCCGAGGTGCTGAGCTTCAAGCTGATCTTTCCCTCTCCGCCGGGAGGGAGCCGCTTCGGAAATGAAACGGCCGTGCACCCTCAGCCGGTGCGGACCTTGTAAATCTCCAGCTCGGCCTCTCCGGCATTGCGCACGACGAAGTCATGCACGACCGTCTCCCCCTCGGCAACCGGTTCAAAGGTATGCTCAAGGGAGGGAATCTCGATGCGCGGCACCGGAGTCTGTTCCGCAGCGCCGGCCGCCACCGTCAGCACGATCCACACCAGCCAAAAGGCTGCGCCGATCCTTGTCTTCATCGCATCTCCTTGTTCTGTCATCGCCGGATCCGGCATCGACAAAGTCCGAACCAAGCCAATTCATAATGAATCACCCGATCTTTGGCAAGTCCGGCGCTGTTGATTCCCCGTACGGGCTTGACTTCCAACGAAACTGAAAATCATTCATTTTATATCGATTTGATCATAAAAAATTGACAATTGCATCGGCCTTCTGTTAGCAATACCCGTCCTCATCGCCGCATCTTGGGAGAACAAGCCCGCCATGGACATGAAACGCGATTACTACGAAGATGTCGAGCTGTTCTCCTCTCCGGTAATCGCGTTCTGGTTTCTTGCCCTCCTGGCCGCCCTGGCGATCTTTCCGTTCGCTGTCAAAAATTACTATGTTTATCCGGGTTTATCCGGCCAACGGTGGTGGACCCGAAAGGTTGGACAGCCTGATGGGTGCGATAAGCTAAGAGGCAGAAGAAAATATAGAAGTAAAAAGACATCAGGCGGCCTCGGCGAAAGGATGAGGCAAACCGAAGTAAGCCTCATCCGGCGTTTTATTGTCAAGAGCTGAATGAGCTCTGCCGTGGGTGATCGCCGACCTGTCCATCCAGTGCGCCGGCGCGGCCACGGTGGGCATCTACGCCACCAGCGCCTGGCCGCAGGTGCATTACGTGGTGGATCACAGCGAGGCGCGCCTCCTTTTCGTCGAAAACGAGGAGCAGCTCGACAAGTGGCTCCACTTTCAAGGGCTGGCCAAGGCCCTGGAGCGAGTGATCGTCTGGGACACCGAGGGGCTGCGGGCGTTTTCGGATCCCCGGGTCCTGACCTTCGATGCGTTGCTGGAGCAAGGCCGGAAGGCCCTGGCCGCCGGGCCCACCGCCGTCGCCGAACGCATGGCCGCCCTGACCCCGGATGATGTGGCCCTCCTGATCTACAGGGAACCACCGGTCCGCCCAAGGGGGCCATGCTCACCCACCGCAACGTCACCTGGATGGCCCGGGCCGTAGCCGTGGACAACCCGATCTTCGACACGGACGAGGTACTTTCCTTTCTGCCCTTGTGCCACATCTTCGAGCGCATCTTCTCCGTGCTGGCCCACGTCACCCACGGCTACACGGTCAACTTCGTCGGGGCCCTGGACGTGTTCCGCAAGCTCAACGAACGGCTCGGCTTCGAGCGCATCCGCGTGGCCTACAGCGGGGCGGCGCCCATCGCCCCGGACGTGCTGGCTTTCTTTCAGGCCATCGGCGTCAACCTCATCGAAGGCTACGGCCAGACCGAGGGCACCGGGGTCACTACCTTGAGCCCCGTCGGCAAGGTGAAGTTCGGCACCGTGGGCCTCCCGCTGCCCGGCGTCCAGGTGCGCATCGCCGATGACGGCGAAATCCTGGTGCGATCGCCGGCGGTGTTCGCAGGCTATTTCAAGGATTCCAGGGCCACGGCGGAAACCGTGGTGGACGGCTGGCTGCATTCCGGCGATGTGGGGGAACTGGATGCCAACGGGTACCTGCGCATCACCGACCGCAAAAAGGACATCATCGTCACCGCCGGCGGCAAGAACATCACGCCCCAGTACATCGAAAACAAGCTCAAGGCGAGCATCTACATCAACGATGCGGTGGTGATCGGCGACCGGCGCAAGTTCTTGGCGGCCCTGATCATGATCGACGAAGACAACGTGGTGAAGTACGCGCAGGACCACAAGGTGCAGTTTTCCACCTACCGGGACCTCACCGAGGCGCCGGAGATCGTTCGCCTGATCCAGGCGGAGGTGGACGCGGTCAACGCCACGTTGTCACGGGTGGAAAACGTGCGCAAGTTTACGATTCTGCCCAAGAAACTCTACGAGGAGGACGGCGAGGTGACCCCCACCATGAAGGTCAAGCGCCGGGCCATCAACGACGCCTTCGCCGATCTGATCGAAGCGATGTACCGGTAAATTTGATTTATTTTTCTCGTGCGGGGGAGGTTCGGCGGCAAGGCTGAAACTTCAGGAAGACAGGAACGAACATCGCAGCACTGCTGCCAGAGTAGCCCAACGCCCGCGATTGAACCGCACCAGCGGGGCGATCGAAGACAGCCTTCACCGGCCCCCACGGTTCGATTCCGCTTTACATCCACGCCAAGATTCACTATCAGCGCCCCCATGATATCCGCCTTGGGATCGTTCCTGGCCTTGTACACGGCCGTTTTCACCCTCCTGATGGGCTTGGGGCTGCTGGGCACCCTGCTGAGTCTGCGCATGACCATGGCGGGGTTTTCCTCCCTGGCCACCGGCCTGGTCCAGTCGGCCTACTATATCGGTCTGGTGTTCGGGTCCATTGTCTGCCAGCGCCTGGTGCACCGGGTGGGGCACATCCGCACCTTCGCCGCCTTGGCCGCCATCTCCACCGCCACCATCATGCTCCACGGGCTTCACTTCTCCGCCCCCTTCTGGGCCTTTCTGCGCCTGATCACCGGCATGGCCACCATCGGCCTGTTCATGATCATCGAAAGCTGGCTCAACGAGTGCACCCCGTCGTCGGCCCGGGGCCGGGTCTTTTCCATCTACATGGCGCTCAGCTACCTGGGCATCGGCATCGGCCAACTGATGCTCAACCTCAGCGGCGCCGCCGGGGATGCGCCCTTTTTCACCGCCGGCATCCTGCTGGCCCTTTGCCTGGTACCGGTGTCGCTCACCACGGCCGTCTCGCCGGCCATGCCGCAAACCACCCGGCTGAGCCTGCGGACCTTGCTGCGCAAGACGCCCCTGGCGATGCTCGGCTGCTTTTCCGCCGGCCTGATCAACAGCAGCTTCTACGCCATGGGACCGGTCTTCGGCCACGCCATCGGCCTGACCGTGCCGCAACTGTCGCTGTTCATGAGCGCCGCGGTCTTCGGCGGCCTTGCCCTGCAGTGGACCGTGGGCAGCCTCTCGGACCGCTTCGACCGGACCCTGGTCCTGCCGGCGGTGGCCGTGCTCATCGCCTTGATGAGCCTGCTGGTCATGGGCGCCACCCGGGTTGCGTTCCCCTTGTTGCTGGCCGCCATGTTCCTGTTCGGAGGAACCGGATTCACCCTCTACCCGGTGGCAGTGGCCCGCGGGAACGACCTTTTCGAACCGGGACAGGTGGTGGCGGTCAGCTCGGGGCTGCTGTTCAGTTACGGCCTCGGGGCCAGCATCGGTCCGGTCCTGGCCGCCACGACGATCCGAATCGCGGCCACCCCTTGCGGCCTGTTCGCCTTCACCGCCATCATCGCCAGCATTTACGCGGCCCTGGCCGTTTGGTTGAGAACCCTGGAGTCGGTGGCCATCGTACCGGTGCAGGAGCAGGCCGCCTTCATGCCGCTCAAACGGACCTCGCCGGTGGTCATGGCCATCGATCCCCGGGGGGAGCCGCCGTCCGAAACGAGCGAAGCCTCCAATACCAGGCAATGACCGCGGCCGCCGGCCTCGTCCGGGTTGACCTCGACGGCAATGGCGTGACAGGGTTGGATTTGTAAAAGCGCTACAAACGCAGACACGTGGGGGCCGTCATGACCATCGAGATGCCAAACGAGGAACGGGTCGCCGTGGTGGATCCCTCCAACCGCTTTGCCTGCGCCGCGCCCCGCTGGCGCATGCGGCGTGACAATCTCATCCACCGCGCCTGCTACATCCTGGTGTTCAATTCCCGCGGCGACCTCTTCGTCCACCAGCGCACCGACATCAAGGACGTGTATCCGGGCTTTCATGATCTGGCCGCCGGCGGCGTGGTCCTGGCCGGCGAATCCTACGACGCGGCGGCGCAACGGGAGCTGGCCGAAGAGCTCGGTATCACGGACCGGCCGTTGACGGCACTCTTCGACTTCTTCCGGGAAGACGCCCACTGCCGGGTCTGGGGGCGGGTCTACCGCTGTGTCTACGACGGCCCCATGAGGCTGCAGCCCGAGGAGATCGTCTCGGGCCGCTTCATGGCGCCGGATGCCGTAGAACGCGATCTGCCGCTGGAGCGGATCACTCCCGACAGCCTGGAAGCCTTCCGGATCTACCTGGAACGCGGGGGTCAATCGGTGCCGGGCGGATTCTTGCGGCGCACATAGAGCGTCTTTTCCACCCGTGCCACCACTTCTTCCTCGGCATTTCGAATCTCGACGACAAATTCAGGCAGGTACTTGCCGCCATCGGCGGTCCGGGTGTGAATCGCCTCCAGATCGGCGTCGGTGAGATGAAAATCGGCGTGGAGGACGCCGCGGCCGGGTTTGAGAAACGCGATGCGCGCGGCCTGATCCCAGACGATGTAATCAGGGCCCAGCACCTGCATCAGCATCAGCATGTAGAACGGATCGACCATGCTGTAGAGGCTGCCGCCGAAGTGGGTTCCCACGTAGTTGCGGTTGTACCAGCGCAGGGCCATCTCGACCCGAAGGTGCCGGAAATCCGGCGCCACCGAACGCACCCGCACCCCGGCCCCCAGGTAGGGCGGATAGAGGTTGACCAGCCGTCGAAAGTTTTTTGCATTCATGGGCATGTGATGAAACCCGTTCCGTGCGCTGCCTGTCAAGCTTTCCTTGAGAGCCCGAAAGGATCGCAATTCAGGGGAATCGGGGCCCCAGGACCTGGTACATGTCGATGCGCCCCTTGCCCTTGATCTCGATCTTGCCACGGTATCGGCATTCGAAGTCGTGGCGCACCAGGTCATAGGCGTAGGCCGACAGGTTGATGCACCCCGGTTCGGCCGCATTCTGCAGGCGGGCGGCGATGTTTACCGCATCGCCCCAGACATCGTAGGTGAACTTGCTCTTGCCCACCACGCCGGCCACCGCCACGCCACTGTGGATCCCGATACGCATGGGCCACTTGAGCGCCGCGCGGCGGTTGCGCGCCTCGATGAAGGCGGTCATCTCCAGGGCACAGCGCACGCAGGCGGCCGCGTGGCCCGCTATCGGCTCGGGAAGCCCCGCCACGGCGAAATAGGCGTCGCCGATGGTCTTGATCTTCTCCAGCCCTTGGCGCGCCACGATGTCGTCGAAGGCGCTGAAGATGGCGTTGAGTTCGTCCACCAGCTTCTGCGGCGGGATGGTGCCGACCGTGACGGTGAAATCCACCAGATCGGCGAAAAGGATGCTCACCTCCTCGTGGCGACGGGGGGTGTTGCGCCCGGTGGACTGCAACTCCGCGGCCACCGGGCGCGGCAGGATGTTGTAGAGCAGCCGCTCGGTTTCTTCCTTTTCCCGCCTCAGCTCCGCCGTCTGGGCCGCAACCCGCTCGGCCAGCTCCCGGTTGCTGGCCGCCACCACCTCCCGTTGAAAACGGATCCGTTCAATCTCTTCTTCCGCCAGACGCCGGCGCAGCCTCGCCATGCGGTCGGCGATGCCGAGGGAAAAGAACACCGTCTGGGAAACGGTCCCGAGCACGGCGATGTTTCTCAACCAAGGGCGCCAGGGGACGACCCCCAAGATTCCGAGGCCGTAGAGACAAACGCCGAAACAGAGAAAGCTGTTGCCCGCCAGATAGGCCCGGGCCGGGCGGTAGCCGCGCAGCAGGCAGATCCACCCCATGACGATCACCGAAATGAAGATGCCCACGGTGATGAGGCTGTTCCAGACGAAGCCGGCACGGCGCAGCTCCAGGCCGATCAGCGGCGCGCCGATCAACGGTCCGGCGCAGAGCAGAAGGTTCATCAGGTGCAGCCAGCGATGCCCCCAGACGAGGTTTTCGGCCGTGTTGAGAAAATGCTGGGTAAAACGGACGAACAACCCCACGCTCGCCAGGACGAGAAGCCATGAAAACAGGCTGTCCCAGCGGGGATGGGAAGGCCAGAGCAGACACCCCAGCCGCTCGCCGACACTGAGGATATAGAGCCCCGCGCAGATGCTGTAGAGGGCGAAATACAAATAGGCGTGCTCGCGGACGAAGATGAACAGCGCCAGGTTGTAGAGCCCCAGCCCGACGATGACGCCGACCAGTATCCCATCCAGACAGGCATCGGCGACGATGGCCCCCATCGATTCCACCGCCGATCCTTAAAAATCCCTTCCCGGAATCGCGATGCGCGGGCTCCCCCCCGCTGCTTCCGGACGCTCCTGTTGAATCTTTTCCAGCTCTTCGATCATCTGTTCCAGGGCGTTCTGCATGGCACCGGGGAAAACCGCCAGGGCTTCCTTGAGGTTGTTGGCCGCCAGGACTGCCTGGATCGGCAGCGGACCTTCCGGGGTGAGGACCTGGGCCGTGCCGATGAACATCGGGGTGCGTCCAGGGTCCAAGCTGCCGTCGGCCTGTACCGGAACCAGCCGCCGGACCGATCCGGCTTGCAGGTCGGTGTAGCTCTCCTCACGGTAAAGCGCATCGGGATCGATGGAAAAATCGACGCCATCCTCGTTTTTGGAAGTCATTTGAGACTCGCTTTCCGCGGCTCCAGCACCCAACCGGGCAGAAGCCTGCCAGATCTTCGCTTGGATTGTTGTCGGGATTCGGAGGTTCTTGAAGAGGGGGATTCAGTCCGGCGCATCGGAGCACAAGCGGCGCTGTTTGTCAACTTTCCGCCGCGGCCCGGCGCCTCATCCCTTGCTTCGCCCCAAACGCAGCAGCCAGGTCAGGAGGAGGCCCCCGGCAACGCCCAGGGCCAGATTCCACCCCCAGGTGACGGCGCAGACCACCGCCGCCGCCAGCGCTTCCTTGAAATCCCCCAGGTCGGCCAGCGCCAGAACCATCCGGGCGCCGGCCACCAGCAGCAGCGCCCCCACGATGGCCAGGGGGATCAGATGGATCAGGGTGAGGAGATGAAACCCGAAGGTCAGGGCCAGGGCGGTGAACGCCAATCCGAGGGCGACACCGGGCCACCGGCGTTCGGCGCAAAGCCGGTCCCCATACCCCAGCGGCGGGCCACCCACACTGAAGCTGACCAGGTTGGCCAGGCCCGCCGCGATGCACAACCGCGCGGGAGTCATCCGGCGAGGTTGTTTGCCGCCCTGATGCAGCAGCCGTGCCGTCTCGTCCAGGGTGTCCGGAACCTGCGGCAGCGTCAGCATCACCAGGGCCAGGCCGAAGTCGGCCGCGGCCGGAATGCCATAGGGGAGCCAGCGGGGCCAATGGAGGCCGGGACGCAGTTTCTCCAGGCCGTCATGGGTGCCCAGGATCAGGCCCAAAACCAAACCGACGGCCAGGACGACCGGCCCGGCGGGCCAGCGCCTGGACTTCAGCAGCAGAAGGATCGCCGCTACCCCGAGAACGCCGACGAGAACGCCCAGGGGGATCCCACCAAGGAATTGCATCCTCAAGTGCGGCTCCGCGGAATGGCAGAGGGTCTGAACCACCGTGGTGCCGGCGATGAGGTCCAGGGCACGGGGGATGAGCAGAATGCCGACGGCCGCCTCGGCCCCCCGGATCACCGACGGATGGATCCAGCGGCGAACCTTGTCGAAAAGCCCCGCCGCACCGATGGCGATCAGCGCCACCGCCGCCAGCATACCGGCGGCCAGGACCCGGTCCGTGGGCACGACGGTGGCGATGGCATAGGCGGCGATGATCCTCATCGGCGCCACGGGCACCGAGACCCCGTAGGTCAGCGCGGAAAACAGCAGCAAAAGGCCGGTGGCGAAAAAGATGCCGGGCGGATTCAAGCCGTTGAACAGCATCAGCCCCAAGGCGAGGGGCGCGAAAAGCCCCAGCCGGTCCAATCCTTCGGCCAGGGACTGGATACGGAAACCACGCTTCACGACGGCTCCTCTCAATGCCCTTTCATCAGGCCGGACCGGATCAGATTTTGCCGAATGTAGGTGGCGTGCAGCAACAGGTGCACGACGATGGTCACGGTGAACCCCAGGGCCGAGATCTGATGGACAGCGCGAAGCACCTGGCGCACGCCATACACCGCGCTCGCCGGCCCGCCGCCATGGGGGAGAAGCCACGCGGTCACCCCGGTGATCAGCAGCAGGATAAATAGGACAAAGGCCACTCCATTGACGATCCAACGCGCGCCGCCGCCGTTCATATCATCACTCTCCGCAAAGGGTAGGGAATCAGCCGCCAAGCCTCGCCGAAAGGCACCATAGCGAAACTCTCCGTCGGAGTCAAAATGACCGTCAGGCCGTCCACCGGAACCGAGGCCACAGCCCCGTCAATTTTTGAGATCGGTATCGCAAGGGATTTTTTCTGGTTTAGACACTCCTTCCGCCTGTGCCCTTGACTGCAGATCCCTCGTCGTAAACTCCTCGGGATGACACGGGAGAGAAGGAGGGGGTTCGGGATGACACGGGAGAGAAGGAGGGGGTTCGGGATGACTGGGGTGCCAAGGCAGGGGTTCCGGGATGACACGGGTGCCAAGGCAGGGGTTCCGGGATGACACGGGTGCCGAGGTAGGGCTCCCGGGATGACACGGGTGCCGAGGCGTGAGTTCCGGGATGGCATTTGTTTCCCGTGTCATTCCGAACGTGAGAGAGGAATCCGCAGTTGAGAAGATCAGCGGGAAACGGGAACATTCGGCAAAAAAAGTGGCAGAAGTTCTTCCATTGACGGACCCCCTGAACCCAGGACCGGTTTGACACCCTGACGTGCCTGGACTATGAAAATCATAGATCCACCGCCTGCTTTGGGCTGGCGACGGGGGCGTTCGTGTAAAGGACGGCCATGTACATTTCCGCATACACGCATCGACGCCAGCTGTTTCACATCACCGAACGCTGGCTTTCAAACCAACTGGCGCCCGACGACGCCCTGCAAGTCACCCGGATCATCACCTATGACGGATTCATCGCCTGGCATACGCTGCTGGACTTCGCCCAAACGCTGACCCGGCGGCTCGACAACGCCAAGATCCGCACCCTGCCCCTTTACTGCAAGAAGGACCTGAAGGATTTCATTACCGCCACCTGCCCGACCAGCTCCCCGCGAGCCGCCGAGCTCATCGCCAACTACCGCCGCCTGCCGGAGTATTACTACGTGGGCTCCCCCATGACCGGATATCTCTTTCACGATTCCGACGGACGCGTGCTGAGCATCTGCCGTTTCAAGCGGACCAAGCGCATCGCGGAAAAAGCCAGCCGCTACGCGGCGTTGCACATCCGCGAACGCCTGAAGCAGCACTCGGAGAAACTCATGCACGAAACCGGGGCGGCATCGGCAACCCAGGACACCCCGGCCGCAGAGTTCCAGCGCAGGGCCGAGGAGGACCTGATGGCCACCATCCGCGACGGCGGCCTCAAACTGCCCCGCCTCGAAATGAAGATCCGCGATGTGGTGGGGGCCAAAATCATCGACTGGGGCTTCGGCGCCGAGGGACTGGAAGCCGCCCTGAAGGATCTGCCAAGAGTGCGAATCCTGGAGAAAGAGATCCACCGGGGGGTCTACAACGCGATTCACTACGCCATCGGTCTGCAGGTCGAACCCGATCCGATCCTGGCGGCCTTCGCCGCCTCTACCCACCGGCAAACCTGTCGCCGCCGAGGGTTGTCCACCGGCGACGGAACCGCCGACTTCGATGCCTTCCTTCACAACGGCGTTGCGGATGTCAGCCTGGACCTGATCCTCACCACCTATGAAGAACTGCTGGAATCGGAAATCGGACGCAGCATGCACGAGGCGCGCATTTTCAGGCAGCGCCAGGAGGAATCGCTTATCGGCAACATTCCGGCCAACATCGGCCACATCATCGAATACCTGCTGGCCGTGGGCCTCAGCCCGGTGACGCGCATCGACGAGATTCCCATCAAGCTTTGGGGTCGCTACCTGCCCGACACGTTGAGCTACTGCATCCGAAAGCTGTATGGCATTCCGGAATACACCTTGATCGACAATTGATGTTTCCTCCGATAAACCACTGAATATGGGCCTACTTCCTGCTTGACATACCAGATGTTGCGCAATATAGTCCTGCCATCCTGTTTGTGGAAAATTTTTCAACGACCTGCCGGCATCGTCGGCCGAACGAAATACCGAACGGATTTTCATCGAGTGAACTGATTCAAAAGGAGGAATCTCTGATGCATCTGATGAGCGCCCAACGCCTTTGCGATCTTTTCGAAGCCCATCCGGATCGGCCGAACCTGTCCTGGTCCGGCCGCTGCCATGACTGCAAGGCCGAGATCGAAGTCACGGCCACCCCCCAATCCGACGGCATCCACATCGCCGGCGGCGCCGTGTATGAACCGGAGGAAGGTCGGTTTTTCCTCAAATGCGACGCCTGCCACCGTAAGGACCCGGTGTTGCGCAACTTCCAGTCCTGCGAGGTCTACAGCCGGGTGGTGGGTTACCTGCGCCCCGTAGCCCAGTGGAACGACGGCAAGCAGGCCGAGTTCTCGCTGCGCAAGACCTTCGACCGGAGCCTGTCCGCCGCCGCGGATCCATCCTGACCGCCGCCGCCATTTCCTGGACGGTATCCCTCCGGAGACGACCGCTCCCGGAGGGATCTTTTTTTCGTTTTCCCCTGATGATTCATCCATGAACAGTGAAATCGGGAACATGATGTCTTATTTTGATTATCAGAACGGTAATGACCCCATCGAGGTGATCATGTTCAGCGTCAGCCAGGAAGCCAGCGCCCGAGCGGCATCATTTTTCAGCGGCCGCCGGATCCAGCCGGTCCGGATCTACGTGTCCACCGATGGTGAGTGCAAACGTTTTGCCCTTGCCCTCGACCAGAAGCGCGCCGGCGATGCCGTCTACGAGATCGACGGGGTGACGTGGCTGATCAACGCGGAGTTCCTGCGCAAGGCCCAGCCGGTCCGCGTCGACTGCGGCGCCGAGGGGTTCGAGATCACCGCCGCCATCGATCCCAATGCCGGCGCCTGCGCCACCTGCAAGGCCGCCGGCAAGTGCGGGCATTAGGCGAAACTGGAAACTGGAAACTTGGAAAAGCGAAGCCCGGAACTTGAAACAGGTGTTCCGGGCTTCGACTTTTAGGCGCAATGCTGATTGGCGGCCTGGAACGTTTCGTCACACCCCGCTGGCCGTGGCGGGGTGGGCCTTGAGGTACTCCAGGCGGTTGAGCCCGTTGACGTATGCCTTGGCGGCGGCGGTGATGATGTCCGGATCGGCCCCCTTGCCCAGGGCCACCAGGCCGTTTTCCCGCAGGCGCACCGTCACCTCGCCCTGGGCGTCGGTGCCGCCGGTCAGGGCGCTGATGGTGAAGCGCAGCAGTTCGCTGTCGGTCTCGGTGAGATCGGCGATGCAGTTGTAGGCCGCGTCGATGGGGCCGTTGCCGTAGGCCGCCCCCCGCCGCTCGCGGCCGTTGACGTTGAGCTTGACGCTGGCCATGGGCATGACGGTGGTGCCGGCGATGACGTGGAGATACTCGAGCGAAAAAATCTCCGCGGTGCGCAGAATCCCTTCGGTGACGATCACTTCCAGGTCCTCGTCCACCACGTTCTTCTTCTTGTCGGCCAGCTCCTTGAAGCGGGTGAAGACCAGGTTCAGCTCCTCGTCGGACAGGTCGTAGCCCAGGGACTTGAGCCGGTCGCGCAGGGCGTGGCGGCCCGAATGCTTGCCCAGCACCAAGGCGTTGCGGTTGAGACCCACCGTCTCGGGCCGCATGATCTCGTAGGTCATGGGGTTCTTCAGCACCCCGTCCTGGTGGATCCCCGCCTCGTGGGCGAAGGCGTTGGCCCCCACGATGGCCTTGTTGGGCTGGATCACGATCCCGGTGAGCATGCTCACCAGGCGGCTGGTGGGATGGATCTCCACCGTGCGGACGCCGCAGTCCAACGGCAGCCAGTTGTGCCGGGTGTGCAGGGCCATCACCACCTCTTCGAGGCTGGTGTTGCCGGCCCGCTCGCCGATGCCGTTGATGGTCACCTCCGCCTGGCGCGCCCCGGCGCCGATGGCCGCCAAGGTGTTGGCCGTAGCCAAGCCCAGGTCGTTGTGGCAGTGGACGCTGAGCACCGCCTTTTCAATGTTGGGGGTATGGGTCATCACGTAGCGCACCAGGTCGGCGAATTCATCCGGCACGGCATAGCCCACCGTGTCGGGCAGGTTGACCGTGGTGGCGCCGGCGGCAATGGCCGCCTCGAACACCTTGCACAGAAAGTCCCGGTCGCTGCGGGAACCGTCCTCGGCGGAAAACTCCACGTCATCGGTGAAGCCGCGGGCATGGGCGACGGCATCGGCGGCGGCGGTGACGACCTGGTCGCGGCTCATGTTGAGCTTGTACTGCATGTGGATGTCGCTGGTGGCGATAAAGGTGTGGATGCGCGGTTGCCGGGCGTGGCGCACCGCCTGCCAGGCCCGGTCGATATCGCTGCGCGAGGTCCTGGCCAATCCGGCCACCCGGGTGGTTTCCAGCTTGGCGGCGATACGGCTCACGGCGTCGAAGTCACCCTCCGAAGAGGCTGGAAAACCGGCCTCGATGACATCCACGCCCAGTTTTTCGAGCTGGGTGGCCAGGCGCAGTTTTTCGGCGGTGTTCATGCTGGCGCCCGGCGATTGCTCGCCGTCGCGCAGGGTGGTGTCGAAAATGATCAGACGGTCGTTCATGGGGATCTCCTCCTGAAAACGAAAATGGAACATCGAAAAGCGATGGGGATCATCCGGCCTGTCTCTCCGTCCGCTCGAGCATGGGCCGCAGTCCGCGGCGCTCGGGGCGGCGCGGGACTGCGGCGTAGATGGCTCCTCTTGGGCTCATGGGCGTATCCTGCCTGGTCGAAAAGGGTTGATTTCCACAGCGGCGCCTCGTCTCCGCTCAGTGAAGCGCCGCCTTGGCGCCGCCGCCGTTGACCGCCTTGGCCAGCTTGTACTGGAAGCTGTCCGCCAGGGCCTGCCAACTGGCCTCGATGATGTCCTCGCTCACCCCGATGGTCTGCCACACGTCGTCCTGGTCCCGCGATTCGATCAGCACCCGCACCCGGGCCGCCGTTCCTTCCCTGCCGTCAATGACCCGCACCTTGAAATCCACCAGGCGCATGGTCCGCACTTCGGGGTAAAATTTGTCCAGGGCCTTGCGCAGGGCGTTGTCCAGGGCACTCACCGGACCGTTGCCTTCGGCGGCGGTGATTTCCTCCTGGCCGTCGACCTTGATCTTGATGGTGGCATGGGCCGCGCAGGGGCGATCCTGGTCCTTTTCGATGGCGACCCGGAAGGATTCCAGATCAAAATGGGGCGTGAACCGGTGGGTGAACTTTTCCATCAGGATCTTCAACGACCCCTCGGCGGCGTCGAACTGGTAGCCGGCCTGCTCCATCTCCTTCACGCGGGCCACGATCCGGTTGCTGTCGGCCCCCTCGCCGTTAAGATCGATCCCCAGTTCCCGGGCCTTGTAGGCAACGTTGCTCCGCCCGGCCATATCGGACACCAGGACGCGGCGCCGATTGCCCACGAGCTCCGGTTCGGTGTGCTCGTAGGCTCTGGGCTCCTTCATGATGGCATGGACATGGATCCCGCCCTTGTGGGCGAAGGCGCTCTGGCCCACGAAGGGATGATTTTTCTGGGGAACGAGGTTGGCGGTTTCGCTGACGAAGCGGGAGAGCTTCTTGAGTTTGCGCAGGTTTGCTCCGGAAACGGCCGGCAACCCCATCTTGAGGCACAAAATCGGAATGATACTGGTCAGATCGGCGTTGCCGCAGCGCTCCCCGTACCCGTTGATCGTCCCTTGCGCCATGACAGCCCCGGCGCGCACCGCCTCGATGGTGTTGGCCACGGCCAGGCCGCAGTCGTTGTGGGTGTGGATGCCGAGTTTGACCGGAGAAGTGCCGCCGAAGAAGCGCTTTACCGCCGCCATGGCACCCTGGATGTCCGAGGGGAGACTGCCGCCGTTGGTGTCGCAGAGGACCAGGGCGTCGGCCCCGCCCTCCACCGCCGCGGCAAGGGTCTGCAAGGCAAAGTCCGGGTTGCCGCGGAATCCGTCGAAGAAATGCTCCGCGTCATAGATCGCCTCCCGGCCGCGGGCCTTGAGGAAGGTGACCGACTCGCGGATCATGGCCAGGTTCTCGTCGCGGGCGATGGCCATGACGGCATCCACGTGAAGGTCCCAACTCTTGCCGAAGATGGCCACCGCCGGCGTCTCGCTGTCGATCAGGGCCTTGAGGTTGGCGTCCGCCTCCGGCCGGATGCCGGCCCTCCGGGTGGCGCCGAAGGCAACGATGCGGGCGTTGGCGAAGGTCTCCCTGCGCGCCAGTTCGAAAAACTGCATGTCCCGCGGGTTGGAGCCCGGCCAGCCGCCCTCGATGTAGTGAATCCCGGCGTCGTCCAGGCGCCGGGCGATTTCCAGTTTTTCGGCGGCGGAAAAGTTGATGTTTTCTCCCTGGGTGCCGTCGCGCAGAGTCGTATCGTAGAGCCATACCGGCGGTTCCATGGCCGTCCCTCCTCAGACGCGTCGGTTTTCCGGCCGCAGGGCGCGGACCGCGGCGCCGGCGCGCCACATTTCACTGTCGTGAATTTGCTTCAGTTCCTGCTGGAGCTTGGCCCGGTAGTCGGGAGCGCTGTTGACCTCCAGGACCCGGCGCGTCTCGGAACCGTCCACCACCTTGCGATAGAGGTCCTCGAACACCGGCGCCACCGCGTCCCGGAACTTCGGTGCCCAGTCCAGGGCCCCGCGCTGGGCCGTGGTGCTGCAATTGGCGTACATCCAGTCCATCCCGTTTTGCGCCACAAGCCGGATCAGGCTCTGGGTCAACTCCTCGACGGTTTCGTTGAACGCCTCGCTGGGGCTGTGGCCGTTGCGGCGCAGCAGGTTGTACTGGGCTTCCATCACGCCGGCCAGGCACCCCATCAGCACGCCGCGCTCCCCGGTGAGATCGCTGTGCACCTCTTTTTCGAAGGTCGTGGGGAAAAGGTAGCCCGAGCCGATGGCGATTCCCAGGGCGATGGTTCGCTCCCGGGCCCGGCCCGTGGCATCCTGGTGAACGGCGAAACTCGAGTTGATCCCGCTGCCCTCGAGGAAATTGGTGCGCACCGTGCGCCCCGATCCCTTGGGCGCCACGAGGATCACGTCCACGTTCGCCGGCGCCACGATCTGGGTCTGGTCCCGGTAGACGATGGAAAAACCGTGGGAAAAATACAGGGCGTCCCCCGGGTTGAGGCAGGGGACGATCTTCGGCCACAGGGCCACCTGGCCGGCGTCGGAAAGCAGGTACTGGACCACCGTGCCGCGCCGGGCCGCCTCTTCGATGGGAAAGAGGGTTTCCCCCGGCACGAAACCGTCGTCCACCGCCCGCTGCCAGGAGGCTCCGCCCTCGCGCTGGCCCACGATGACCCGGATGCCGTTGTCGCGCAGGTTCATTGCCTGGCCCGGTCCCTGGACGCCGTAGCCCAGCACCGCCACCGTCTCGTTGGCCAGCACCTCGCGGGCCTTTTGCAGGGGAAATTCTTCCGCCGTGATCACCTCTTCCACAACGCCGCCAAAATCGATCCGTGCCATGCGTTCTTCTCCTTACGGTAAGTTTATGGATTCTTCGTCTTTCCCAGTTTCAAGTTTCCAATATCCAGTTTCATCAGTTCGGTTCCCGCAGCAGGGCCACCGTGCCGGTGCGCGCGATCTTCTGGATCCCCATGGGCTTGAGCAGGTTGAGCAGGGCCGTGAGCTTGCCCTCGGTGCCGGTGACCTCGATGATGTAGTGTTCCAGGCCGACGTCCACCACCTTGCAGCGGAAGATGTCCACGATGCGCAGAATCTCGGCCCGGTGTTCCGGTTTGGCCTGCACGCAGATCAGGGCCATCTCCCGCTTGACCGAATCGTCGCCGCTCAGGTCGCGCACCTTGATGACGTTGACCAGCTTGTTGAGTTGTTTTTCGATCTGTTCCACCACCGGCGGGTTGGCCAGGGTGACCAGGGTGATCCGCGAAATCCGGGGGTCGATGGTCTCGGCCACGCAGAGACTCTCGATGTTGAAGCCGCGGCCGGAAAACAGACCCACCACCCGGGAGAGCACTCCGGGTTCGTTGTCTACCAGCATGGTGAAGATGTGTCGTTCGGCAGTCATGATTCTTCCTTGGCGTTTGTTTTTTCCGGACGGATCGGACCGATCCGACGGATCCGTCCGATTGTGCGGTTTCAGGCCAGCCCCCGCTGCCGCCTACACCAGCAGCATCTCGGTGATCGGCGCGCCGGCCGGCACCATGGGATAAACGCTCTCCTCGCGTTCCACCACGAAATCCATGATCACCGGTCCGGGGGTCTCGATGCCCTTTTGCAGCACCGCCTCCACCTCGTCGGGGCGGGTGGCGCGTAGCCCGGTCGCCCCGTAAGCTTCCGCCAGTTTTACGAAATCCGGCTGCACTTCCATGCCCGTGCATGCGTAGCGTTTCTCGTAGAACAGCTCCTGCCACTGGCGCACCATGCCCAGGTACCCGTTGTTCAGGATCACGATCTTTACCGGCAGTCCGCACTGCATGGCGGTGGCCATTTCCTGGATGTTCATCTGGATGCTGCCGTCGCCGGCGATGTCCACCACCAGTTCGTCCGGAAAGGCGACCTGGGCCCCGATGGCCGCCGGCAAACCGAAGCCCATGGTCCCCAGACCGCCGGAGGTGATGAAGTGCCGCGGGCGGTCGAAATGGTAGAACTGGGCGGCCCACATCTGGTTCTGGCCCACTTCGGTGGTGACGATGGCCTTGCCGCCGGTGATCCGGTGCAAAACTTCCACCACATACTGGGGCTTGATGGCATCCCCCTGGCGGTAGGCAAGCTGGTGGCTGCGGCGCCAGGCATCGATCCGATCCAGCCATGGGGCCCGGCGTTCGGGCAGGTCCTGCGGAAGATTCTCGCCGATGAGGGTGTTGAGGGCTTCGAGGGTCAAGCGGCAGTCGCCCACCACCGGGATGGTCACCGGTATGTTCTTGCGGATCGAGGTGGGGTCGATGTCGATGTGCACGATCTTGGCCTGGGCGGCGAAGGCGTCCGTCTTGCCGGTCACCCGGTCGTCGAAGCGCACGCCCACCGCCACGAGCAGGTCGGCGTTGCTCACGGCCATGTTGGCCCGGTAGGTGCCATGCATGCCGATCATCCCCAGCCAGAGGGGATCCGTGCCGGGAAAGCCCCCCAGACCCATCAACGAGCAGGTCACGGGCGTGGCCGTCCGCCGCGCGAATGCGGTCAATGCCTCGCTGCCCCCTGACAGAATGACGCCGCCGCCGGCGAAGATCACCGGACGCTCGGCCTCGGCCATCAGGCCGGCCACCTTGCGCAGTTGGTGCTTGTTCGGCCGATAGTTGGGGCGGTACGCCTTGAGCCGGACATCGCCGGAGGGCGGCGTGTAAAGGGTGCTGGCCTTGGCGACGTCCTTGGGAAGATCGATGAGCACCGGGCCGGGCCGGCCGGAACGGGCGATGTGAAAGGCTTCGCGTACGATGCGGGCCAGGTCTTCCACGTGGCTGACCAGGTAGTTGTGCTTGGTGCAGGGACGGGTGATGCCTACGATGTCCACCTCCTGGAAGGCATCGTTGCCGATGAGATGGGTGGGCACCTGACCCGTGATGATCACCAGGGGGATCGAATCGGCGTAGGCCGTGGCGATACCGGTGACCGTGTTGGTGGCCCCCGGGCCCGAAGTGACGAGGCAAACTCCCACCCGGCCGCTGGCCCGGGCATAGCCGTCGGCGGCATGGACCGCCCCCTGTTCGTGGCGCACGAGGATATGACGGATATCGGTCCGCATCAGGGCATCGTAGATGTCGATCACCGCCCCCCCGGGAAATCCGAACACGGTATCGACGCCCTCGCTTTTGAGCGCCGCCATCAGGATCCGGGCCCCGCTCATCTCCTGGGGTGCCGGTCCGGCGAAGACGGCCTTTCCTTTGGTCTGGCTGGTGGATTGGGCTGGATTCATGGCTTCTCCCTCGATTTCGGAAAAAAAAATCCGTTAGCGGCTGTCGGGGGCCGCTAACGGATCTTTTGTCGTGTTCGGGTAATGGGTCGCTAGGCCATTATCAGCCCCCGGTGTGCCTCGCAGGCAATAATAAGGCCTACGAGGACGCCAATAATGAGAATCAGGCTGATAATGAAAAGGCCGGGCATCGGTTTTCCTTTTACTCCTTGTTCAAACTTGGAAATATGTACGCCAGAGGCATGAACCAAGTCAAGCCGAAAAATTGGAAGCGTTGGGTCCGGGCGATCGCACCGGCCTTTCAGCACCGGCCAGTGTTTGGGTAACTTGTTGACAATCAAGATAAAAATTTTTATACAACACACCATCGGCCCAAAAAAAACGGATGGATTCGGAGAGGAAACCCGGAATTTGCGTTGGCCGCCGCCGGCGATCGACGTCGCAAGCCGTTCAGAGGTGTGCCATGGATTTCAAACGCCACATCGAAACCGCCTGGAACCTGACACTGCGCCACATCGTCGCCTTGATTCTCATCACCCTGGTCCTGTTGGCGGTGAGCGTCTTCTCCCTGGGCATCCTGGCCCCGGTGGCCTTCGCGGGCTACACCCAGAGCCTGCTGTTGCTCATCCGGAACGGGCGCGAACCCAACGCGCGGGACCTGTTTTCCCACATGAAGCTGTTTCTGCCCCTGCTCGGCTTCGGGATCGCGGTATTTCTGGCCGTTTCCTTCGGCTTCATGCTGCTCCTGGTGCCGGGACTGGTCGTCGCGCTGGCCATCACCTTCTGCTGTATCTACATGATCCCCCTGATGACCGACCGAAGCCTGGGACTAGTGGCGGCGATCAAGGAAAGCTACGCCATGGCGCGCCGGGGGGATTGGCTCGATCACGTGGTGGTGGTTTTGATCTTTCTGGCGATCAGCATGATCGGCGGCTCATTTTTCATCGGCTCGCTTTTCACCCAGCCGTTGGCGACTCTCTTCATGCTGTCGGTCTACGAGGAAAAAACCCGTACGGCCCCGCCCGCCGCGACAACGCCGTATCCCTGACCGTCGAATCGGCGGTCGGATCAAAGGCCGGCGGAAAGATCCCGGGCCTTTTTCGCCCAATCGCTGTCCGGGGCCAGATCGATGACCTTGCCCAATGCCTGGCGAGCGCTGTTGGTATCCCCGGTGGCCGCGTAGGCCCGCCCGAGTTCGAACTGGACCTCGGCGCGCTCGGGAACCAGGCCAGCGGCGGTCTGCAAGGGCCCCAAGGCTTCCCGGGAACGGTCTTGCTCCAGCAGAACCCTCCCCAGCCCCACCAGGGCGCGGATGAAGGTCTGGTCCCGGAAACCTCCTCCACTGTAATGGTCCAGCGCGCTGCGGTAGGACTGCTCGGCCAATTGCAGTCGCCCGGTGCGATAGTAGGCCCAGCCGAGGTTGCACGCGGCAATATGCGGGGTGGGATAGAGCAGATCTTCCAGGATCTGCTCCAGGTGAGCGACGGCCGCGGCATACTGTTCCTGCTTGAGCAGCACCACGGCCAGGTTGTTGCGCGCCTCGGAAAAATCCGGCTTCAACGCCAAAGCCTGGTTGAAATGCTGGCCCGCCAGATCCAGGCGCCCCAGTCCATCGTAGGCCAGCCCGAGCAGATTGTGCGTCAGGGGATCGGACGGATTGAGCCGTTCGGCCTCCAGCAGCTCACGCAGCGCCCCCCGGGGATTTTGATCCAGCAGGTGCGCTTCGCCCAGGTCCCTCAGCGCCTCGGCCCGCACCAGGCGGTCGGTTTGCATCGCCGTGCACGCCGCCAAAGCCAGCGTTGCGGCCACCAGAACCCCCATCATCGTTTGTGCCGGCCATCTCTTCATCGGTTTTCCCTGCCGTAGATCGTTTCAAGGGCGGCGTTCCAGGCGCTCGTCAAATCTCCTTCAAATCCAGAATTCGGGCGATTTCCCGGCTGGTGCGGTCCACGAAACGCTCAAAATCGGCCCCTTGCAGCGGGTGCCCCGGAGCGGGCACCTTGTCCAGATCCGCCGGCCGCACCGTCATGGGGCGGTTGACGAGGGCCGCATCGGGAACGATGCCGAACTCTTCGGGAAATGTTCCGCTGAAGTACAGATCCTGGAAACCGCTGAACTTCAGGGCATGGGCCGTTGAATCCAGCACGGCCGTCTCGCCGTCGCCCACCCACCCCTGGGCCTTGGCGACCACCAGCCCGGCGAGGCACTCGCCGCCGTGGGTGCAGGCCACATGGCCGTTGCGGTTGGCGACAAGCTGCCAATCCATGATCTGCTGCTCCGTCACCCCGGCCACGAAAATGCGCCGGCAACCGGCCACTTCGTCGTAGCGCCGGGCCAGGTGAACCACCCGGGGCATGGACACCGGATTGCCGATCATGGCGGCCTGGGCCACACTGGAGCGGACCGTCACCGGCTCGAAGCGCCGTTTGGCCGGATCCGGCTCCTGGTAGTAGCGGTATACCGGATCGGCGTGGAAGGACTGGACCCCGACGATCTTGGGCAGGGTGTCGATAATGCCAGCCTGGTGGAACTTGAGAAAACCGCTCATCACGGCGGTGATGTTGCCGGCGTTGCCGATGGGCACCACCACGACCAGATCCGCCATCGCATACTCGAAATCCTGTGCGATTTCATAGGCATAAGATTCCTGGCCGAGAATCCGCCACGCGTTCTTGCTGTTGAGCAGGGCCACGTTGTAGCGCTCGGAGAGGGCCTCGACCACCTTCATGCAGTCGTCGAAAACACCGGGAATCTCGAAGACCGCCGCCCCGCTGCCCAACGGCTGGCTCAACTGCTGGGGCGTGACCTTGCCCCGGGGCAGGAGCACCGCCGACTTGACCCGCGGTTGCAGATAGCTTGCGTACAGGGCGGCGGCGGCCGAGGTGTCGCCGGTGGAGGCGCACACCGCCAGCACCTCGTCGAGCCGACCGCTGACAAGAAGGTGCCGGATGTAGCTGAAGGCGCTGGCCATGCCCCGGTCCTTGAACGAGGCGCTGGGGTTCTGGCCGTCGTTCTTGAAGAAAAACCGCATCCCGGCCCGCTGCTGCAGGAGCGGGTTGGCCTCCACCACGGGGGTGTGCCCCTCACCCAGGTAGACGATGGCATCGAGGGGAATCACCGGACCGATGAACTCGTGGTAGCGGTAAATCCCCTTGAGAGCGGGAAGGGTGAGCATCTTGCGATAGTCGAACAACTGCCGCCAAGTAGTGCCGTCCACCGCCTTGAGCCGGTCGAAGTCTTCATCCTCGATCAGCAGCACCTGCCGGCAGGCCGGGCAGGTGTAAAGCAGCCGTTCGATGCCGAAACGCTCCCCGCAGCCGAGACAGCGATACACCAGCCGTCCGGAGCAGCGCGGCACGAGCATGTCCTTCAATGGACCGCGATAGTCTTCCGGCTTCATGGTGCAATCACCTCCATGCCGCCCATGTAAGGCCGCAACGCCTCGGGAATGCGCACCGTCCCGTCGGCCTGCTGGCAGTTTTCACAAATCGCCGCCACGGTGCGTCCCACCGCCAGCCCGGAACCGTTGAGGGTGTGCACCAGCTCCGTGCCCTTGACCCCCTTGCGGCGCAGGCGGATGTCGGCCCGCCGTGCCTGGAAGTCCTCGAAATTGCTGCACGAGGAAATTTCCCGGTATGTCTGCTGGGCCGGCATCCAGACTTCGATGTCGTAGGTCTTGGCCGCCGAAAATCCCAGATCCCCGGTGCACAAGGTTACGACCCGGTAGGCCAGGCCGAGCCGCCGCAGGATCGTCTCGGCATTGGCCAGCAGGGTTTCCAGCTCCGCGTAGCTCGTCTCGGGCAGGGCGAACTTGACCAGCTCCACCTTGTTGAACTGGTGCTGGCGGATCAGACCCCGGGTGTCCTTGCCGTAGGAGCCGGCCTCGGACCGGAAGCAGGGGGTGTAAGCCGTGTAACGGAGGGGCAGGGTTTCGGCGTCCAGCACGGCGCCGGCATGAATGTTGGTCACCGGCACCTCGGCGGTGGGAATCAGAAAATAGTCCCATCCCTCGAGCTTGAAGAGGTCCGCCTCGAACTTGGGCAACTGGCCGGTTCCGGTCATGGTGGCCCGGTTGACGATGAACGGCGGCAGCACTTCGCAATAACCGTGTTCGCCCGTGTGCACGTCGAGCATGAAGTTGATCAGGGCACGCTCCAGCCGCGCCCCGGCCCCGAAGTAGAGGGGGAAGCGGGCGCCGGTGATGCGGGAGGCCCGCTCAAAATCGAAGATGCCCAGCTTTTGCCCCAAATCCCAATGGGCCTGGGGCTCGAATTCGAAGACTGGCGGCTCGCCCACGACCCTGAGCACGGGGTTGTCCTTCTCGTCGCGCCCGACCGGCACGCTCTCATGGGGGAGGTTGGGAACGGTGAGCAAAAACTGGTCAATCCGCTGCTGCAATTCGTCCAGGCCGGCCTCCAGGGTCTTGATGGCGGCGCCCACCTCGCGCATCTCGGCCATCATCGCCGAGGGCTCCTGGCCGGACTTTTTCAATCGGGCGATTTCTTCGGATACCACGTTGCGCCGGTGGCGCAGGGTTTCGATCTGCTGCAGGTCGGTGCGCCGTCTTTCGTCCAAGGCCAAGAAGGCGTCCAGGTCCAGGTCCAGGTTCCGGTGCCCCAGGGCCTCGCGGAGCCGTTGGGGGTGTTGTCTCACCAGCTTGATATCGAGCATCACCATTCCTATGTTAATTCTTCGCGGTTCGTTGAAAAAACAGCTTCCCGAAAGGTGTCCATGCGGGACCTACCGAGTTGCCTGCGCCCTAGCAGAGAAACACCCCTGCCCGTTAACCCGAGGAGCACATGCTCATCCCCTCCCGATAAGCACATGGCGACTACTCTGCCATCCCGAGGAACGCATGCCCACCCCGTGTCATCCCGAGGAACGCATGCCCACCCCGTGTCATCCCGAGGAGCTTGCGACGAGGGATCTCTTGGTGTCTGGCACCACTGCCCGCCGTCTTCTCAACTGCAGATTCCTCGCTGACGCTCGGAGTGACAGCGGAAAGGAGGTTGGCATCCGGTGGACCCGTCGCCGCACGATTCGTGCTTGATCACCTCAACTTTCAATATACGAGCGCTGCGACGAGGGATCTCGGAGGTGGACCGCCACTTACCGCCCACATTCTCAAATGCAGGTTCTTCTCTACGTTTGAAAAAGGGCAGGTCAAGGCGCGATCGGAATGACGGGAAGACACCTTAGTCACAGAGACGCTTGTTCATCAAGATGCAAAAAACGCTGAAAAAAGCCGCCACCTGGAAAAAACCAGAGATTCGAAACGATTCCGGACCTTAGTATGAAGCCGATATTTAGTCAATGATTATTATAAGTTGACTTTGACACAGCCCTTCATTATATTATTTGTGGAATCATTTCGGCCAAGGGGATTCCCGGGTCGAAAGGGTCTGGATTTGCACCCCCGGAGGAAAATCCATGGAGGACCAGCACACCACCAAGCAGGAATTGCGGCAGCAAATCATCTCGGTGCTGGAAAACCTGACCAAGACCGAGCGCGCCGAACGCACGCAATCCATCGAAACGCGGCTTTTCGAGTTCGCCAATTTTCTCGAAGCCCGCATCGTGATGATGTATATGCCGGGACCCGGGGAGGTGGACACCCGGGCCATGATCCAAAAGGCGCTTCAGTACAACAAGATCATCGTACTGCCGTCCTTTTCGGCGGACACCAAGGATGTCCGGCTGTTCAAGGTCGACAACCTGGACAGCCAGTTGATCGAAGGTCCGGCCGGCATCCCCCAGCCGGACCCCAAGCGCTGCAAACAGGTGCCGCTGGACGTGGTGGATATCGCCATCCTGCCGGCCATCGGGCTGGACGAAAAAGGGGGGCGCCTTGGCAGCGGGTTGGAACTCTACGACCTGCTCATGCCCCGCCTGGCACCCACCACCCGCAAGGTCGCACTCGGGTTCGAAGAGCAGATCCTGCCGCAGATCCACATGGAATCCCAGGACCGCTTCGTCGACATCATCATCACCAACCAGCGGACCATTTACAAGATTTAAACTGGAATGATTCCGGAACCGGTCAAATTCAAACGCCAGCGCCAGGAAATGGTGCGCAGTCAAATCGCCGGCCGCGGCATCCACGACCCTCGGGTGCTGGCCGCCATGGAGCGGGTACCCCGTCACCTGTTTGTCAGCGAAGCGCTGATGGATCAGGCCTACGGGGATTTTCCCCTGCCCATCGGCGAGCAGCAGACCATCTCCCAGCCCTACATCGTGGCCGAGATGACCCAGGCCCTTTCCCTCGACCCCGGGGACCGGGTGCTGGAGATCGGCACCGGCTCGGGATACCAGGCCGCCGTGCTGGCCGAGATCGTGTCCCGGGTCTATACCATCGAGCGGATCTACACCCTCTACGCCCGCGCCCGCAAACTCTTCGATCGGTTGCAGTACCACAACATCGTGACCCGCTATTCGGACGGCAGCACCGGCTGGGCGGACGAAAGCCCCTTCGACGCGATCGTCGTCACCGCCGGGGCGCCGCGGATTCCGGAAGTGCTGGTACGCCAGCTGGCCTTAGGCGGCCGCCTGGTACTGCCGGTGGGCAACGCCCACAGCCAGGAGCTGGTCCGGTTGATCAGGACCGAAAACGGCATCGAACAGCAGGACCTGGGCGCCTGCCGCTTCGTCAAGCTGATCGGGGAACAAGGCTGGAAAGACCTCTGACGCCCATTTCACAGCAGTGCCCTTGACTTGTCCCTGCCGGGCCTTAAATTTCCTCTGTGTAGCGGCGCATCGGGTTTTCTCAAATGCATTCCCAAACGGGCAACCCTCTCCGCATCGCTGAAAAATCTCAGTGGAAACCGGAGGCGTGCCGCCAAACCCACTCGATATAACCCTGTGTTCAAGGGAGGCAGCTATGACAAAGTCAACGGCAATAAAACTACTGGCAATGGTGGCAATGCTCGCATGGACTGCGGCTCCCGCCTTGGCCGACGGCGAAGGCGATACTTTCGCGGATCGCCATTTCAGCATGCGAACCGACCATTCCCCGGGGACGAAAGCGGCAAGTTCGGTCTTCGAAACGACCCCGCGGGCGAGCGCGCTCATCGGAGCCGAAGTCAGAAGCAGCGAGAATGAAAGGCTGGGCGTCATCGACGACCTGGTGATGGACAGGGAGGGTAAAGTCACCTACATCATTCTGTCCAGGGGCGGGGTGATGGGCGCCGGCGGAGACCTTGTGGCCGTTCCCGCCTCCTCTGCAGCGCTGAAGATGGGCGATGAGGGGCGAGTGATCGCCGGTATCGACAAGTCGACCATCGACTCGGCACCCGGCTTTTCTCGCGACAACTGGCCTGATTTCTCGGGCACCGAGGCCGGCGAGACGGTCCACGGCTACTTCGAACAAGGAAGCTCGATGGGGAAGGCGAAACGCCGAGTTTCAGAGCGGAACCAGGGAGTGGACCTCGAATACCTGTATCGGACCCCTTGAAACGGAACCCCCAGAGCAACACCTAAACGAAGTCATCTAGTAAGGATGGCCCCATCGTTGATCCAAAATGAAGCCGGCGAACCCCTGGTTCGCCGGCTTCTCTTTGATGCGGGGTCAGAACTCCCGCGCCACTTCCGGATCAACCGTGGGCGGGATCTCCGCCGACAAGGCCAAGCCCCTTTCCAGAAGCCTCAGGACGGGCGCCACCGGCTCCCGGGTCGACCGCGGATCGCTGCCGGTGGCCGCAAGAAAGGCTTCCAGGGTCCGCCGATAGTCTTCCAGGGTGGTTCGGCGTCGCGTCTCGGCGGAAATTTCGGCCGCTTCGCGCGGGTCCACCCGGTCAAGACCATCGAGATTGGAAGCCAGGCGATCGATGTAGAGCAGGGAATGGAGAAAGGAAGTGGCGAACTCATCCAAATTTTCGCTGGCATGACCACCCGCCATTCCATCGATAAAATTGCGCTCATCGATGAAGGTCAGCAGATCGGCGTCGGTAGTGATGTCTTGGGCGGCGGGCGGCAGCTTGCCGGTGGTCACCAGGGCGAAACGATCCAGCGAAAGCGGACCGAACCCTTTGAGATCGGCGAAAAGCTCGCGCAACCGCGTGTTCTTTGTGTACCCCTGACGGTCCACGAAGACATGCAGCGCTTCATGTTCGGCCGCACACTTCAGCTCAGCCGCGCTCCGGTTCCGGAACGTGTCGGCATAAAGCCAGATCCGGGCATTGCCGGAGCTGGTGAGCGCATTGTCCGCCCCCTTCCAATCCAGGATGGTGACCTGGGCTACCAGCTCCGCCCCCAACGCCTGCTCCACATGGTCGATCCCGGCTGCCACCGCCTGTAGCCGCAACTGCCGCTCGACGCTGGCCGGTGACGGCACGCTGGCGTCTTCGCCCGCGTAATCAAATCGAATTTTTCTCTTGGTAGTGGGCAGTTCCATATCCACGGGGGATATTTCCCGGTACCCGCGGTGGCGCACCGGGACGCAGACGGACTGTTGACCGTCGCTGATCGTGATCTGAAACCGATCCGGTTCAAGAACCGCGTCTCCCGGAACATTGGGGAAATAGACATAACAATGTCGCCCCTCGATGCCCCCCGCTTCATCCCGATTCACCGTCAGCTGCCGCCTGGCGCCGGATGGGTCGCCGCCGGCGTTCAACCGGGGATTTTCCGTGTCCTCGATGCTGACCTGCAAGTCGTCCTTGGTGCTTGAAACCACCACTCCTGATATGTAACCCGAACTGGTCAGCGGTCTGCCGTCGGCAAGGTCGCAGGCTTCGACCAGGACTTCTCGCTGCACCCCCCCAACGATTTCGAAAAAACGAATAGTTTCGACGCATTCCGCCAACGTCAATCCGGCGTCAACGCTTTTCCCGGCACTCTGCGATGAGGCAAGACCGGTCCCCACGGACGCGAAGACCGTCAAGAGGAAGATCAATCCGGCAAGGCCGTATCTTTGAATGGCATGGTTTGGATTCATACTGAAAAAATTTCACCATGGATCATGAGCGAACGCAACCCCGCTCCAACATCTCGATAAAAAAAGAATATTTGCTATCCGTGCAAGCGCCCTTCAACGGCGGCGCACAGTCGGTCCCCGGCGAGGGTGTCGCGCACATCGATCGCCGGTGTGTCGTGAAGCCCGAACCGCTCTCTGATTCGAGCCAGACAGTCCAGGCGGGCGACGAGAATCAATAACGGCCCGTTCAGAGTCAACAATGCCTCCAAGCAGGGGGCCCAGCCCCGACCACCGGCTTCCAGCCGCCCGACTTCATCCACCACGACAATGTCAGTTTGGCGGCATTTTCTAAAAGATAATGCCTCCGCGCCGGCCTGGAAACCGGAATCGAAAAAATCGAACATCATCCGGTGCTCCGGATGCGGATGGGGGCGCCGCCGGGCCAACGGCGTGCGCCGGCCGTTGGACAGATCGACCAGATCGAACCCTGACCGCAACCCGTTTTCCCACAGCCCCTTGGCCAGGATCCCGGCAATGCGGAGCCCCCGGCCGGCCAGGGAGGCGATCACATTTTTCACCAGGGTGGTCTTGCCGCTGTGCCCGGGGCCGCTGACCAAGATGACACGAAGGGTCGTCGCCCCACGATCTTTTCGGGCGTTAATTTCCCCCTGGGACAGAACACCATCCCGTTTGGGCAGCCTGGCGAATGGATCTTCCATAGCGGAACAATTTTTTAGCCAAAATTTCGAGTCATGGCAATGGGGTGAAATTTCCACAAATACCAGGCAGGAAAAAGCGATCCTCAAGATTTGACTTGACGCCGGTGGCTACCAGAGTTAGAGAGCTCTAGTAATATTAGGGAGAAAAGACAAGGAAACGATCATGGAATCCCCGAAAACCGGCAGCGGACGGCCATCGTCCGGACCGTTGACTTCCGTGATGGAAGACTACCTGGAGGCGATTTTCGACCTCGACCAAGCGCAGAAGGTGGTGCGCGTCAAGGACATCGCCCGGCGCATGGGGGTCAAGATGCCCACCGTCACCAGCATGCTCAAGAGCCTGGATGATCGGGGGCTGGTCCAGTACCGCAAGTACGAGTACGTCGATCTGACCGCCGCGGGCCGGCGGGTAGGCAAGGAGATGCGCCGCCGTCACGGGCTGCTGGCCAACTTCCTCACCGAAATCCTCAAGGTCGATCCGGCCACCGCGGACGAAGAAGCCTGCCGCATGGAACATAGCCTGAGTATCGACACGTTGGAAAGGCTGACCGATTTCATGGACTTCGTGCGCGACTGCCCCCGTGCCGGGGCCAACTGGCTCGAGCGTTTCGAGGAGTATCGCCGCCGGGGATCTCCACCGGCGGATTGCCCCGAGCGGTCGGCCGTTTTCTCCGGTCAGTTGCAACAGCGCATGAACCGGGAAGATCCGGCCGGAGGGGAAGAAATGGCATCTTGACCGGATCCGGAACTCGCTTCCGAGGAGACGGGCAGCCATCGGCGCTGTACGCTGCCCATCTTACGGCCGCCTGCCAGCGCTGTTTTTTCATTTCGTCGGAAAGCGCCAGACGGGCGGCCATTAAAATATCCTTCATGTTAGAGTCCATTAACTTTGGTAGGAGCTGCAAAGACATGGCGACAGATTGGCGACAACACACTGAAATTTCAACGGATCGCCTGCAGTCCGTCCTGATCGAGGGGGACAAGACCCGCCGTAGCGAGCGCGCTGAAGTCCTGGCGGCCATCGCCGACAGCGTTGCCCGCCAGCAGCGGGAAATCGAGCTGCAACAGAATCTGGTGACCCTGGCGCTGCGGAGCTGCCCGCGATCCGGCGGATTTTCGGCACTGGCGGCCGACTGCCCCCTGCGCTCACGGGAAAAGCGACTCAGGGAAGCGATCCAGGAGGCCATCGACGTGCTGGAGGCCAGCCGGAGGGCATTCAAATCTAAACAGCTTGAAGCACTGCGAAAAAATTTGACGGCGATACTGATCGAAACGGACTGAGAACGGACGCGTCCCTAATGGGTGGAATTTTTTTGCGCCTAAATCGCTCAGCACAGGCTGAAGTCAAGACCATGTCCTGAACGACGGTAGCACCCACCGGGCGTGCCCGCCAACGCCAGCCATTGTGATCATCCCGTAGACGTTAAAATTCGGCTTGACAAAAGCGCAGAATCAGTTATCGTACAACTGTCTTTTTGATAGAATGTTCTATCTTCATTAGAAATACCTTACGGCCTTCGGCCTGCCCGGCGCGAAGGAAGTGAAGGCGCAACCGGCGGTTGTCTCCGCCCCGGGGTTGCGCCTTTTTTGTTCAAGGGCCGCTATGCGGCGTTCATCGATGAGGAGGAGCCATGACCCTGGACGAACTCAAACCCGGCAGCCGGTGCTATGTCAAGCGCCTGGCCGCCCGCGACCACCTCGGACAACGCCTGATGGACATGGGACTTTGCCCGGGGCTCTATTTGCGGGTGGTCCGCAACGCCCCCCTGAAAGATCCCATGGAGGTGGAAATCGAAGGCCGTTTCCTCAGCCTGCGGCATGCCGAGGCACGGTTTGTGGAGGTAGAAGGACGTGACCGATAAAAAGATCCTCGTAGCCCTGGCCGGCCAGCCCAACTGCGGCAAATCCACCGTCTTCAACGCCCTGACCGGCGCCAGCCAGCACGTGGCCAACTACCCCGGGGTCACGGTTGACAAGATGTCCGGCCGCTACCGCTACGACGGCCGCACGGTGGAGGTGGTGGATCTGCCGGGCACCTACAGCCTGACCTCCTATTCCCCCGAGGAGCGGGTCTCGCGTGATTTCATTCTGCACGAAAAGCCCTCGCTGGTGGTCAATGTCACCGACGCTTCCAACCTCAAGCGCAGTCTTTATCTCACCTTTCAACTGCTGGAGATGGAAATTCCGCTGGTGCTCGACTTGAACATGATGGACGTGGCCAAGCGACTGGGGGTGGTCATCGATACCGAAGGGCTGGCGGAACACCTGGGAGTGGCGGTGGTGCCCACGAGCATGAAAAACGGAACGGGCAAAAAGGCCCTCATGGACGCCGTGGCCGCCGCGGGCGAAGGTAGCCGAAAAACGGCGGTGCGTATCGACTACGGGGAGATGGAACCGTTTTTGCGGGATATCGAAAAAAGGTTGGCCGATGAAACCACCCTGCCGGCCTTCTATCCGTCCCGCTGGGTGGCCATCAAATTGATGGAAGGCGACAGCGAGGTACAACGCCTGGTGCGCGCCGACAGCCCGCGCGCGGAGCATCTGCTGCGCTTCGCCGAACGGCTGCGCAACGATTTCGAGGATCGTGTCGGCGAAGCCCCCGAGCTGTTCATCGCCCACCGACGTTACCGCGAAGCCGACGATATAGAGCGTCGCTATGTCACACCGGGCCGACAGGGAGTGGGCACTTTCTCGGATCGCATCGACAGGGTGGTATGCCACCGGCTCCTCGGCCCCATCGTTCTCGTGGGGGTCATCTGGCTCCTCTACTATCTGTCCATCGTTCAAGGATATCGCATCACCAACTACACCTGGCCGCTGCTGGCAAAGGTCCGTTCCCTGGCGGAAGCCGTCACTCCCCAGCCGGGCTTCATCGAAATCCCCATGCTGCGGGCCCTGGTGCTCTGGTTCGTTGACAGCGTCAACGCCCTTTTAAACTACATCCCGATCTTCTTCATCCTCTTCGGGCTTATCGCCATCCTCGAGGACAGCGGCTACATGCCGCGCATGGCTTTCATCATGGACAGGCTCTTTTCCCGCTACGGCCTGCACGGTCAGTCGACCCTGCCCATGGTCCTGGGAGGCATCTACGTCGGCGGCTGCGCCGTGCCCGGTGTGATGGCCTGCAAGGGAATCCCGGACGAGCGCTCGCGCCTGGCCACCATCCTGATCATCCCGCTGCTCAACTGCCTGGCCAAGGTGCCCCTCTACGTGCTGCTGATCAACATCTACTTCGCCGCCCACAAGGCCTGGGCGATGTTTTTCATCTCCACCATCAGCCTGCTGGTGGTGCTACCGGTCTCGCGCATCCTGACCATGACGGTGCTGCGGGACAAGGAGACGGCGCCCTTCGTCATGGAAATGCCCCCCTACCACCTGCCCACGGTGCGCGGGGTGTTGGGCCGGGCGGTGGAACGGGTCTGGCTCTTCATCCGCAAGATCACCACCATCGTGGCGGCGGTGGCCGTGGTGATTTTCGTGCTGTTGCAGTTTCCGGGCATCTCAGACGAACGCCAGGCGCATTTCCAGGCGGAAACGGACAAGGTGACCGCCTCGTTCTTCCAGCAGGTCGATGGCACCCCGTTTGCCTCTGCCCTGCAAGGCGACAACCTGATGGCGATGGTTCTCTACTGGGACGAGTACAAAAATGCCCGCATCGGCGCCAAGGATCAGCAAGCCATGGCGGCGATCAACACCGCCTACGAGACGCGCAACCCGGTCTTTTTCCGCATCGTCCAGCCGGAGGGGGACAAGGTTGCCGCCAAGGCCAACCGCGCCTTCAAAAAGCTCTACAAGGAGCGCCAGGGGCTGCTGCGAGAGATGCGCAAGGAGAGCATCGACAAGAGTTTTCTCGGCCGCCTGGGCCGGTGGCTCGAACCGGCCACCCGTTTCGCCGGCTTCAACTGGCGCGTCAACGTCGCCTTGCTCAGCGCCTTCGCCGCCAAGGAGAGCAGCGTGGCGACCCTCGGCGCGCTCTACGAGCCCGAAGAACGGGGCGAAGCCCTGGAAACGCGCATGGCCCGGGGCGAGGAGGGGTTCACCCCCTTGCACGCCCTGGCGCTGATGCTCTTCATGGTGCTCTACCCACCGTGTCTGGCCACTTCCATCGCCGTCAAGCTCCAGTCGGGTTCCGTGAAATGGATGCTCTTTTCGATGTTCTACCCGATGGCGCTGGGGCTGATCGTGGCGGTGGCGGTTTTCTCCGGCGGCAGCGCCCTCGGGCTTACCGGGCTCCAGGCCACGATCGTCTTCTACGGCCTGGCACTGGGTTTTACGATCTTCATGGGCATTTACAAACAGCAACCGCAATTCAACTAATGCGGATGGCCGCAACCAAAATGTCTCGCGCAAAGACGCAAAGAGGTTTTCTTGTTTTTTGTGACAGTAACTCAGGAGTAACGCACTAACAGAAGGGAGGTACACGTCATGCAACACGGTAAGTTTCTCGGCATCGGCATTATGGTTCTGGCACTCGCCTGGGCCGCCTCGGCCCTGGCCCACACGCCCCTTTGTTCCTGCTACGACAACGGCGACGGAACGGTCACCTGCGAGGGCGGGTTCTCCGACGGCTCCTCGGCCGCCGGGGTGCAGATGCGCGTGGAGGCCGGCGACAAGGTGGCGATCCAGGGCAAGATGGACGAGAACAGCGAGTTTTCCTTCGACAAGCCCGCGGGCGACTACAAGGTCGTCTTCGACGCCGGCGAGGGGCACAGGATCGAGATCGAGGGGAAAGACATTTTAGAGTGAGCTGAATTGATGAGTGACTAAAGTGAGCTAAAGTGAAGGACGCGCTTTCGCACGGGTTGTCTAATTGAAATGCGGAGCGTGGCAACACCTCGACTTTAAGGCACTTTAGCTCACTCGAAACTCGTAACTAAAACATTCAGGTTTAAGAAAGGAGCATTTCATCATGCGGAAAATCGTCGTTGCGGCAACATTCCTGTTTCTACTTCTGGCTTCCCCGTCCATGGCCCACTTTCAGATGATTTACACCCCCGAGTCGGCGCTGGCACAGGGGAGCGAAATCAGTCTGGACCTGGTCTTCACCCATCCCTTCGAAGCCGGCCATACGATGGATATGGGGCAACCGGAGCAGTTCTTCGTCGTGCGCAAGGGGAAGAAAACCGATCTTCTGTCCACCCTCAAACCGATGGTCTGGACCAGCTTGACCAATAGCGGAGCGGGCTACGAAACCACTTTCAAGCTGCGCGGCATGGGCGACGACGTCTTCTGTCTGATGCCGGCCCCCTACTACGAAAAGGAAGAAGACATCTTTATCCAGCAAGTCACCAAAATGGTCGTCAACACTGCGGGCTTTCCCACCGACTGGGATGCCCCGGTGGGCCTGCCGGCCGAGATCCTGCCCCTGGACAAGCCCTACGCCCTGTGGACCGGCAACGTCTTTCGCGGGGTCGTGTTGAGTGACGGCAAGCCGGTGCCCAACGCCGAGATCGAGGTCGAGTACCTCAACCACGCCCCGTTGCCGGAGAAGAACGCCTTCGCCAAAGAGGCTGAAATCGAGGCACCCCAGGACGCCTTCGTCACCATGGGCATCCGTGCCAACGCCGACGGGGAGTTCGCCTTCGGCATCCCCCGGGCCGGATGGTGGGGCTTTTGCGCGCTGGGCGTGGGACCGGCCAAGACGTTCAAGGACAAGGAGCTGTCCCAGGACGCGGTGATCTGGGTCCAGGCCCGGGACATGAAATAGCCATGGCCGTACGACGGCGGCGTTGTGGGGCGGGGAATTCGAGCCGAGGATCACATGGAAACGCTATGGGTTGTTCTGATTTTCGTTGCGGCCGTCGGATACCTCGGCCGTACCATCGCCCGCGGACTCAAAAAAGAGGCGCCTTCTTGCGGCTGTTGTGCCGGGTGCAACGGATGCCCGGCGGCCCATAAAAAACCATAACATCGGATCTTTCAATATAAACTCGTCAACAGTCCGGGTCTTACGGCTTTCGACCGCTCGGCGGTGCGAAGGAAGTGAAGGCGCGTTCAAAGGGTGTGCCTACGCCCTTGCCGCGTCTTTTTTTGTTTCCAATAAAAGCCCTGGAGAAAGGAAAACCAATGGTGGGAGAACACGGCAAAACAGGTTTGATGGTATTGGCAATCATTTCTTTACTGGCGGCGCCGGCCCTGGCGGCCGACGGCATGGAGGCCCTGGAGGAGCGCCTGGCCAAGGTCGAGAGCGCCCTGGCCGAAAAGGGGCCGCAAGGCGGATGGCCTTCCAATGTTTCGCTGAGCGGCACGGTGGAGGTCGAAGCCGGTTTCGTCCGGACCGACCCGGCGGCCCCGGCCGCCGACGATACCGATGAAAGCGATGTGGATCTGACCAAGGTGGAACTGGGGTTGGAAGCCAGGATCGTCAAGTATGTCACCGGCGAGGTCGTCTTTCTCTACGAGGATGACGATCTGACGGTGGACGAAGGCTTCATCACCTTGGGGGCCGAGGATGACATGCCTTTTTATCTCAAGGCCGGAAAAATGGTCCTTCCCTTCGGCAACTATGAGAGCCATTTCATCTCCGATCCCCTGACCCTGGAACTGGGGGAAACCAACGAGGGGGCCGCGGTGGTCGGTTTCGCCAACGACCGGGTGGACATCTCGGTGGGCGCGTTCAACGCGGATATCGATGAAACCGGCGACGACGACACCGTCAACGCCTACGTGGCGGCGGCCCGCATTTCTCTGCCTAATATCGCCCTCGGTGCCGCTTACATTTCCACCTTGGCCGAAGGCGGATTGAATGAGGACGATATCGTCGCCGACACACTGCAAGACCACGTGCCCGGATACAACCTCTTTGCCTCCGTTTCCCTGGCGGACAAATTTTTCATCGAAGGCGAATACGTGGCCGCCCTGGAGACCTTCGAGCCCGGAGAACTCTCCTTCGATGGCGGCCGGGCGCTGGAGCCCAAGGCCTGGAACTTCGAGTTGGCTTATGCGGCCACCGACCGCCTGGAAGCGGCGTTGCGCTATGAAGGCAGCAAAGACGGCGGCGACTGGATGCCGGAAAATCAGTATGGCGCCGTGGTCAGCTACGGTATTTTCCAGCACACGACCCTGGCCGTCGAATATCTCCACGGCGAGTTTGAAAATGACGATGAACGCGATGCCATCGTCGCCCAACTAGCCGTCGAATTTTGATCCGCTGGCACCAACGACTCAGGTGCAAAGCCCCGAAAGAAACGTCTGCCATTCCGACCTGCCTGCGCTCTGGGCGCAGGCAGGGGTACTTACGTTGAGGAATCTCTGCCAATCGCAATCATTGGATAAAGCGATTTGCGCAGAGATCCCTCGCTCCGCTCGGGATGACAATTCGGGATTTCCTCGGGATGACAATTCGGGACTTTCCACGAACCGATTATCCACAGTACCCCGCCTTGGCCCTGGAAGGCCCAGACGGCCTCCGCGACCTCGAAAGCGGCATCACCCTTCCTTCGGTTGTTCTTATAAGTTAGTTTGAGTCAGGCATTTTCTTCAAGCCGTTCAAAAATGGTCAAAATTTCCTAAAAATCTGCCAAAACATTGACATGACACGAAGGGAAGATAATATGGCGCTTCCTTTTTTTCCGACAGGGGCTATCGGACAGGGGCTATCGGAACTATTTTCCTTAATAATTATAGAAATTTGAGTCCAGCCCAAGAACCACCCGATGCGATGAGACGGATGGCTTATGCAACGAAAGCGGCACCCATACCGCCTGCTGGCGATTCTGTTCTTTTTCGTCAGTTTTCAACCTTTCCTATCTTCTGCAATCGGCGGTCAGAACCAGCACGTTGAGCGCGACACCGACAGAAACGGCCGTATCGACCAAATCGCCCACGTTGACCGACAGGGCCGGCCGGTCCGTCTGGAAATCGACGCCGACGGAGACGGCCGCTTCGAAAAAAACCAGTTTTACCGCCAGGGAAAACTGATCCTCATCGAGAGCGACCGCGACGGCAACGGCGCCGTCGACAGCCGGGACATCTTCGAGAATGAAAAGCGGGTGCGCCACGAACGGCTAACGCCCTCCGGGCGGCCGGAACAGGTCATCACCTTCGACGACCGGCAGCGTCCCTCGCGCGTGGAGAAGGACACCACCGGCGACGGCCGTTTCGACACGCGCTACGATTTCGCCGAAGGGCGGCTGGTGTCATCGACGCGCGACACCGACGGCGACCACCAGGTCAACGTCTGGCAGTCCTACCGCAACGAACTCCCCGCGGAGCAAAAGACCGACGGCGACGGCGACGGCCGCATCGAACAGATCGTCTCGTTTGACGACGGGGGCCAGCCGCGCCTCAGCCGCCACGATACGGACGGCGACGGCACCTTCGAGACCACGCGCCACTATGTCAACGGAGAGATCGCCCGCCAGGAGAAGGACGAAAACGGCGACGGCCGCATCGATGTGAAGACCGTCTACCAGAAGGGGACCCCGAAAACGGAGGAATCCGACACCGACCACGACGGTGCGCCGGATCGGTTCGTGGTTTTCGATAGCCGGGGCCAGCCCTTGAAAATGGAGGAAGACACCCGTCACGGCGGCCGAATCGACCGCATCCACCACTACCGCGGCGGCGTCGTGGAAAGGGTGGAGGTCGACAACGACGGCGACGGCTTCTTGGAAACCACCACCCTGTACAAGGGCGGCCACCCCGTCACCCAGACCCGGGACCAGAACCGGGACGGCCGCCCGGACGTGACGATCTTCTTCAACGAAAGAGGCGAGAAGGTTCGGGTGGAGAGCGACACCGATTTCTCCGGCCGCGTGGATGCCCGGGAATACTACGAGGGGCAGGCCCTGGTGCGCGCCGAGCGCGACGGCAACCACGACGGCCGGGTGGACCTCAAGGCATATTACCGCGACGGCGCGCAGCACCGGTTGACCCGGGACCGCGATCACGACGGCACCTTCGAAACCACTCAATGGTTCGATCATCCCCCCTGGTCCATGGTCATGGAGGTGGACGTGGACCGGGACGGGTCGCCGGAAGGCCGCTACCACTACAAGGACGGCGTCCTGAGAGAGAAGATGATCGATGAAGACGGCGACGGGCGCTTCGATCTCAAGGAAACCTACGACACCGAGGGGAAAATCGTCCGAAGCGAGGAGGAACCGGATGCCAACGGCCGCTTCGCCCTGGTGTGGATCTACGACGACGCCGAATCGCCCATCCGCGCGGAACGGGATCGTGACGGCGATGGACGGGTGGACGTCTGGTACGCCTACGAAGAAAACCGTCTGACGCAGGTGGCCGAGGACACCGACGGCGACGGGCGGCCGGACCTGTGGGAGGACTACGACGAGGCCGAAGCGTTGGTGAAACGATCCAAGGATCTCAACGGCGACGGCCAGCCGGATGTCGAAGAAACGGTCGGCGGCGAAGAGTTTTTCAAAGGAGAATGAGCGTGTTCGATCTGCTTGCCAAAGGGGGCGTGCTGGTGGGCCCCATTCTGCTGTGTTCCGTCATTGCTTTGGCGCTGTTTCTCGAACGTCTGATCCGCTTTAGCCGGGTCAAAATCCGCGGCAACGGCCTCGTCCACCAGGTTTCGAGATACCTGAAAGACGGAGAGGATCACCAGGCCTACGAGCGGGCCAGCCGGGATGCGTCCCCCATGGGGCGAATTTTCACCCAGGCCATGGAGGTCAAGGACCAGGACCGAGAGACCCTGGAAACCGTCCTGGCCCATGCCACCGAGGCCGAAACCCGCGAGCTGTCCCGCTACCTTCAGGCATTGGCGACCATCGGCAACATCGCGCCGCTGCTGGGGCTGTTGGGTACCGTGCTCGGAATGATCAAAGCGTTCATGGTCATCCAGGAGATGGGGGGCAAGGTCAACGCGGCGGTGCTGGCCGGCGGCATCTGGGAAGCGATGCTCACCACGGCCCTGGGACTGGCGGTGGCCCTGCCCACCATGGTGGCCCACAGCTACCTCGTCGCACGGGTGGACCGGTATGAAGCCCAGCTCCAGGAAGGCACGGTGGTGTTCCTGAAATCCATCGGATCCCGGTCCCGGGACCAGGGCCGCATCGATGCGGCCCCGTCGCTTTCCCGCGAAACGAGGAATTGAGCCATGGCCCTCCCCGTCAAGCGCAAGGCGCGCTACCCGATCCAGATGCCCATGACGTCCCTCATCGACATCGTCTTTTTGCTGCTGATCTACTTTCTGCTCACCACCAATTTCATGGTGGACGATGGGATCAAGATCAAGCTGCCCCAGGCCAACGCCGCGGCGCCCCAGACCGAGGAGGTGATCACGGTGTTCGTCGACACCCAGGGCCGGGCCTTTCTTGAAGACAAGGAAGTCTCCCCGGGTCAGCTCTTCGACCGGCTCAGGGAGAAAATCGGCTCCCGGCCGGACGAACTGGTGGTGGTCCGTGCCGACCGGACGGTGATTCTCAACAAGGCCGTGCGGATCATGGACATCGCCAAGGCCGCCGGCGCCGGCCGGCTCTGCCTGGCGACGGAAAAGGATTTCTAACCCGAATGGTGTCAAGGTCCGGGCCCAACTGGTTGCTGAGAACCCTCATCGTTCTCTCCTTGGGGGTTCATGCCGCGCTGCTGATCCATCTATCCGGCATCTACCACGCCGGCGCCCTCACCTATATCGAGATGACCTTGCAGAATATCCATCGCCCCCAGGGCAGGGACATCCCCCGACCGAGACCGCGGCCCGAAACGCCGGCGCCCGGCGCGCAGGTGCCCAAGCTCAACGTGGTCCAGCGGCCCCTGCCCCGCTTGAAGCCCTTGACGCCCGCCGCCGCGCCCGCCGCCGCGCCGTCCCCCCTCGGCGAGCGCATCGGCGTACCGGCCATTCCCCGGCCGCCGGCCGTGGCGGCTTCCGATTGGGTGCCGAAGTTCCAGGCCGAGGCCACACCCACCGAATTCATGACCGCCGACAGTTACCTGGAGATGGTCAAGTTGCGGATCGAAAGCCGCAAACGCTATCCGCGGGCCGCCAAGAACGCCCGCATCGAAGGCCGGGTGGCCATTCGCTTCATCCTGGCCGCGGACGGCGGCGTGCGGGATCTGGCGGTCACTCGCGGGGCGCGAAGCGACGCCTTGAATACCGCGGCCCTGGATGCGGTGCGCCAGGCGGCCCCATTTCCCCCGCCGCCGGCCAACCTGTTCAAGGGGGATCTGGCCCTGGAGCTCACCATCGTGTTCGAGCTGACATGAATATGAATGAGAACTGAAGATGGCCAACCCCGCTGTCATCCCGAGGAGCGCGTGCCCACCCCATGTCATCCCGAGGAACGCGTGCCCACCCCATGTCATCCCGAGGAGTCCGCTCCTTGTCATCCCGAGGAGCGAAGCGACGAGGGATCTCCCCGAATCTGCCCCCATTTGCCGCCTTATTCCCAAATGCAGATTCCTCGCTACGCTCGGAATGACAGCGGCATGAGGTTGGCAGCCGGTGCAGCCGTCGCCGCACGATTCGTGCTTGATGACATCAACTTTCAATATACGAGCGCAGCGACGAGGGATCTCTTGGAGGTGGCAAAATCCTTCACTGCGTTCGAAATGACAGCCAAACACCCGGGTCAAAAACGAGCGGAACATACCAACCATAATCGAAGGCAGCGAGCGAAGGAGGCGGAAGATGATTCGAAGAGCAAGGATGGGGCGATGCAGCGCGGTATTCGGCGCGTTGATGATGGCACTTGTACTCCTCGTGCCAGCGGCCGGCGCGGAAGACGACAAGGGCTATCAGGAGTACTCGCTGGGTGAAATCGTCGTCAGTGGCCAAGGCTCGGCGGTACGGGACATCGCCGTCACCAACGAGATCAAGACCGAGGATTTCGAGGCGATCAACGCGGAGAGCGTGGCCGACGCCCTGACTTACGTGCCGGGGGTCCAGGTATATTACGGCCGCAAGTTCTTCCCCAGCGTCAACATTCGCGGGTTTGATCAGAACCGGATCCTGACCCTCATCGACGGCGTGCCTTACTATGAAACCAAGTACGGCGGGATGGACCTGAATCAGATCGGACTCGAATCGGTGGCCCGCATCGACGTCGTCAAGGGTGCCCCGTCCGTGCTCTACGGCCCCAACGCTCTGGGTGGCGTGGTGAACATCATCACCAAGGAACCGACCGAAAAACCACATCTGTCTGCTACGGTGGAATACGGCCTCGACGGCCTGGATGACGCCTACAAGGCGTCCCTCTCCCACGGCCGAAAAGTGGGCAATCTCAACTATTGGCTCACCTATTCCCACCGCGAATGGGATTCATGGGATCTGTCCGATGATTTCGAACCAAGGTTGGGAAAAGTCACTGCCGGCAAAAAAGTACTGGACACGCGCCTCATCGAAGACGGCGGCGAGCGGGAAAACTCGGATTATCAAACGGACAATTTCTGGGGCAAAGTAGGTTTCGAGCCGTCTGAAAAAAGCGAAGTTTATGTCAATTTCCACTATATCACCAGCGAGAAGGGCGATGCGCCCAACCTGGACCGAGTCAACGTTTTTTCCGACTTTACCCAGTTTGACCGGATCACCGGCTACGACGACTGGGGGGTGGACCTGAGCGCCAAGCACGCCTTCTCGGAAAAGTTCGACCTGCAAGCAAAATTCTACTACCACGACCACGAGGACGACTATACCTCCTATTCAGATCAAACCTATTCGGAGGCGGTGGCTGTCAGCACCTACAAAGACGATATTTTGGGCGGCATGCTGCTGGGCGAATACCGTCCGGTGGACTGGGACGCGTTGCGGTTTTCGCTGCACTACAAGCGCGATGCCCACGAGCAGCGCGATCTTGAAAGCCTGCCGTTTGCCGAAAGCATCGCCTACACCGGCTCCGCCGGCCTCGAAAACGAAATGAGGCTTCTGGACAACAAGCTCTCCGTCGTCGTCGGCGCCAGCTATGACTGGTATGACGTCAGCAAGGCGGACGAAGACATCAAAAACGACGGAAACATCGTCGATTCGGGAACGCCGGGCACCAGCAACGAGTTCAACCCCATGGTCGGCATGACCTACCAGGCCTGCGACAGCACCAAGCTGTTTGCCTCGGTGGCCAAGAAAACCCGTTTCCCCACCCTGAGCCAGCTCTACGCCGGGGATGTCCCCAACCTGGACCTCGAGGCGGAAACCGCCGTCAACTACACCGCCGGGGTCTCCTGGCGCTACAATGACCTGATCAACGTGGAAGTGGCGCCGTTTTTCCACGACATCTCGGATTTCATCACCCGCGACGTCCCGCCGGAACTGAACCCCTACGCCCAGTACATCAACTATGACGAAGTGGAGCTCAAAGGCGTGGAGGTCAACACGGTGGTCACGCCGATGAAGGACCTGAGCTTCAAGCTGGGCTACTCGTACAACGACGCCGACAACAAGAGCCCGGGACGGGTTACCGACGAAGTCCTCGGGGTTCCGGAATACACTTATAATCTTGGCGTCCAGTACATCGTGCCGACCATCGGCACCAAGCTGAACCTGACCCTGCTCTACCTGGGTGAATCCTACCGGCAACTGCCGACCCCCGAGGAACCCGACCTCGACGTGGTGGAAAACGAAAGCTACAACCTGTGCAACATCAAGGTTACTCAACCGTTCCTCTCCGATCACGTGGAGGCGTTTCTGGCCGTCGACAACCTGTTTGACGAAGACTACGAACCGGTGAGCGGCTATCCGGCACCCGGGATGAGCATGTGGCTTGGATTGACCTACAGCATGTAGACGTTAACGCAAACGGCGCCCGCTTGATGCGCTGTCTCCTGATGCGGGAAGCGGGGCATTGCCATTGGGGGTACAGGAATTGGATGGTCCGTTGCCATTCCGGGCTCAGACTTGGCGCGATGACGATTCCTTGCCGTGTCATTCCCAAGATTTTTTGCGTGCGATTCCGAACACTTCTTCCGTGTCATTCCGAAGTGACGACCGAAGCCGTTTTCCCGCGCGGTTCGAAACTGTCGCCCGCGCCGTGGCGCCCCGCTGGATCCGCATCGGCCACGGCCACGGCTTCGACGATATGGTCAGGGCCGAAGGATTCGAACTGCGCGCTTTCTTGAGCACCAACTTTCCGGAGGCCGACCCGGATGATTTCTTTCTCTTTGTCTCCTGTGACGGATACCGGGCGCTGCTGTCGGGTCGTGAGATCTTTGCCACCCCGGAAGGCGCCGCCATGATGATCGCGGATCGGATCAACGGTGAGCCGCCGCCCCGGGGGTATTTGCTGGCGCCCACCGCGGACTATTTTTCGGATCGTGCCATGTGGGGTCTGGCCCATGTGGTCTGGATCCGCCAGGCCGAAATCGAGAGTTGACGATGTTCACCACCGGAGTTCACGCCTGTTTGTATGCCGCCATAGGGCTCTATGGCATTGCCTGGGGGTTGGCGGTGTTTCACCAGCGCCGCCCGGCTGCCGCGGTGTTGGCCGTCGGGTTCATCCTGCAAAGCCTTTATCTCATCGGCCGTGGGTGGCTCGGCGGCGTCTTCGTCGTCCATCCGGTGGTGGAAGGCCCGTTTTTGCTTCCCTGGTGTCTGGCCCTGATCGCCGGCGGGCGATTCCTGATTGCGCCCAAGGCCCCCATGGGCGGTCTGCTGGGCCTGGTGGCCGCCTTTTCCCTCTTCTGCCTTTTTTACGGCAAGGGGATGATTCCACCGAGCCCCGAGCGCGAATCCGTCTGGGCCGCCCTGTTTTTCCTTTCCGAGTCCATGGCCCATGCGCTGTTTTACGCCGCCGCCTGGATGGCGGTCCTGAGCCTGGCGGGCAAGGCCCCTCCCCATGCGTATTACACCTGGCTGGTCTGGGGGTTCAGCCTCTACACCGTGGCCCAGATGACCGGCGCGCTCTGGTGTTTTGTCGGCTGGGGCAACACGTTCAGTTGGGGTTCCCGCCACTTGAGCTCCGCGGCCATCTGGACCTTCTTCGCCGCCACCTTGCACCTTCAATTCGTTCCGAAGTGGAAACCCAAAAGCGCCTTTCTGGCCGTCGCCGGAGGATTGCTGGTGCTGTACATCAGCTATGGCAACTACCTTCACGAAATGCGCCACTTGCGGGTGGGAGGCTGACCGTGCTGAAACCCATCTGGAATGCCCTGGGCGACATCCGCCTGGCGGTGATCCTGCTGCTAACGGCATCGGCCACCCTGCTGACCGGCACCTTCTATGCCGAAGATCATTTTTCGCTCTTCATGGCGTTGAACCACATGCGGATCCAGGATTGGCTGCCGGCCCAGTGGGCGTCCCGGCCGGAACTGGTCTGGTGGATACCGGTTCTTTTCGCCATCATGGCCCTGCTGGGCATCAACACCTTCGCCTGCGCCGCCAACCGTTTTTTGCGCCTCATCGGCCAGCGCCGAAACATGGCGGCGGGACGATTTTTCTATCTGCTGACCCCCTCGCTGGTTCATTTCCTGTTCATCACGATCATGCTCGGTCACCTGGCGACCTTCACGGCCGGCCGGTGGCAGCGCCTGCCCTTGGCGGCCGACAGCCCCATCGCCGTATCGCCGGAGGCCCCCGCCTACCGGGTGGCGGCCATCCGGGACGAATTCTATCCCGAATCATCGGCCCTGGGCGGGCGGCTGCGCCAGACCGCCGTCGCTCTGGAGGGCGCCGGCGGGGAAGCCCTTCAGCTCCAATATGGCTGGCCGGTTTTCATCGATGGGCGTTTTTTGCTCATCGACAAAGCCCCGCAAGGAGAAAAGGCGCAGAAAAAATCGATGCCCGCCGGGTCCCCACCGGACCGCCGTCCGGGGCCGGCTTCCGCCGAAGCCCGGGAAGCGAGCGTGGGGCGACCGTTGCTGATGATCGTCTCCGACCCCGGCCTGGCGGTGATCATTCTCGGCTTGACCCTGATCATGGCTTTGATGATCGGGTATTTCCTTTTCAAGTCCAAGTCCGCCAAGTGGATCGCTGCCGTTGCGGTCCTGGTGCTCCTCGGCGCCCACCCGGCCGCCGCCCCGGCAGCGGAAAGCCGGCCGGAGGAACTGGCGCAGATCGCAGCCCGCATCGAAAAGTTGAGTCCCGACCCGGCCTTCAAGGATGATCGGTACGGTTTGATCTTGATCTACATCACCCCGGATGAAAAGGGCAGCATGGTGAGCCGCATGGACCGGCTGCCGCCGTTCTGGCAGGACCGCGCCCGGGACTGCGACTACCGCCTGGCGGTTTGTTCCCCCGCGGTACGGCAGCTCGCCCGGGACCTGTTCGATTTCTCCATCCGCACCCGGGATAAAAAGAAAGAGGAAACGAAATGAAACGCCAGATTGGCCTGGTATCCTTTTGGCTGGCTCTCGGCATCGTCCTGGCGGTCGCCGCCGGCGCCGGTGCCGCCGACCGGACCCTCACCGACATGGTCGGCCGCAGCGTCCGTGTGCCGATCGAGGCCCAACGTATCGTGACGACCTTCAAGCCGGCCTCGCTGTGCGTAACGGCCCTGGGTCTCCAGGGACGCCTGGTGGGCATCGATACGAGTTCCCGGCGCGATCCCCTCTTTTTGGGCGTGGCACCGGCCCTGGCGGATCTGCCGGCGGTGGGGCAAAAGTCCACCGGCCTGAACTTCGAAGCCATCCTGGCCGTCAAGCCCGACCTGGTCATTCTGTTTGCCCAGAAGGACGGCATCGCCATCGCCGACCGCCTGGTGGACCACGGGGTGGCGGCCATCTTGATCCTGCCGGAAAAAATGGAGTCCATGTACGCCACGCTGCGGATCATCGCCGAGGCCGCCGGTGCCCCGGAAAAAGCGGAACAGCCCATCGCCGCCTGCCGCCACGTTCTGGAATTGGTGGCGCAGCGGGTGGCCTCCATCGCTCCGGACCGCCGCAAGGTCGTCTACTTTGCCGCTCCCCAGGGTCTCTTTTTCACCGCCTCCGGGGATCTGTTGCAGGACGAGATGGTCAGCATGGCCGGCGGCACCAATGCCGGACACGCCCTCACCGGCTATTTCCGGGAAATCTCACCCGAGCAGTTCATCGCCTGGAACCCGGACCTGGTCCTCGTTTCGGGCCACGGCGCCCAGCGCGGCCTCAAAAAACTGGAAGAGCCACAATTCGCCCGCGTGGCGGCCGTGGCCGCCAACCGGATTTACCAGTTCCCGTCCAACATCGCCCCCTGGGATTTTCCCTCGCCCCTTTCGACCCTGGGGGTTCTCTGGCTGGCGCGAACGTGCTATCCGGAGCAATTCACCGATGTTGACCTGGCAGCGGAAATCGACCGTTTCCACCTGTCTCTGTTCGGCAAATCCTTCGCTGAACTGGGCGGGCGGCTGCCGCAATGACGGCCTGAACCATTGGAGCCCCTGGTGCAACCATCCCACCCGACAAACGCCACCTGGAATCCATCCGTCCGCGCGGCTCGCCTGAACACCGGCCTGGCCATAGGGCTGGTGGCCGTGCTGGGGCTTTCCCTGTGGACCGGCTGGGTGCCCATCGCCCCGGACGAACTGGGCGCCATCGTCCAGGCGTGGCTGGGAAACGGTGCCGGCGAAGAAATCACCGGAAAAGCACTGGTCTTCGGTCTGGTGCGGATCCCTCGGGCCCTGCTCACCGTCCTGGTGGGCATGAGCCTCTCGGCAGCGGGCGCCGTTTACCAGGGACTGTTTCGCAACCCTTTGGTATCGCCGGACATCCTGGGGGTTTCGGCCGGGGCCACCTTCGGCGCGGCCCTGGGGCTGCTCATCGCCGGCAGCAGTTGGCTGGTGGTTCAGTCCCTGGCCTTTGTCTTCGGCCTGGCAGCGGTGGGCATGGCCCTGCTCATCGCCCGGGTGGTGGCCGTTCGGCCCATGCTGGTGCTGGTGCTGGCCGGGCTGGTGGTGCTGTCGGTTTTCAATTCGTCCATCACCCTTCTCAAGTACCTCTCGGACCCGTACAACGAACTGCCGGCCATCGTGTTCTGGATGATGGGCAGCATGAGCCGGGGGCAGTGGGGCGACCTGCTCATCGCCGCCCCGATCATGGGCGCCAGCCTGATTTTGATCCACCTGATGCGTTACAAGCTCAACATCCTGTCCCTTGGCGACCTCCAGGCCAAGAGCCTCGGCCTCAATCCGGCGCTCTACCGCCTGATCTTCATTTTCCTGAGCTCCATGGTGGTTTCCGTGTCGGTGGCGGTCTGCGGCCAAGTGTGCTGGGTGGGGCTGGTCATGCCGCACATCGCCCGCACCATGGTGGGGCCCAACCATGAGCAGATGCTGCCGGTGGCGGTGCTCTCCGGAGGGATTTTCCTCCTTCTGGCCGACACGGCGGCCCGGTCTATCACCATGGCCGAACTGCCCATCAGCGTGGTGACCGCCTTCATCGGCGCGCCACTGTTCGCCTACCTGCTGTACCGCAACCGGGGGAGTGGCTGGTCGTGAGCCTCGTGTGCCGCAATCTGCATTTCGCCTATAATGGCACCCCCATCCTGTCGGCGGTGGACCTGGAGATCCGGGAGGGCGAATTCCGCGTGCTGTTGGGCCGCAACGGGTCGGGGAAAACCACCTTGATCTACTGCCTGGCCGGGCTGCTGCGCCCCCAGCAAGGAACCGTGACCATCGACGGGCTGGATCTGGCCGCGACGCCCCGGGCGGACATCGCCCAACGGGTGAGCCTGGTGCCTCAGGAGCACGCCGACATCTTTCCCTTCCGGGTTCTGGACGTGGTGGTGATGGGGCGCACCGCCACCTTTCGCTTTGCCCAGCGGCCCGGGCCGGAAGACTACCTGGCCGCCCACCAGGTGCTGGCCGAACTGGAAGCCGAAGCCCTGGCCGAGCGCAATTTCAACCGCATCTCGGGGGGAGAGCGGCGCATCGCCCTGCTGGCCCGGGCGATTCTCCAGGCCCAGAACACCCTGCTCCTCGATGAGCCCACCAACCACCTGGACTTCAACAACCAGTACCGCCTGCTGGAAAAAATCAAGCGGCTGTGCCAGGAAAAGGGGACCCGGGTGGTGGCATCTATGCACGATCCAAATCTGACGGCCCGGTTTGCCGACACGGTGACCATGCTCTCGCAGGGACGAGTGCTGGCGGGTGGCCCCATCAACACCGTGATGACGGCGCAGATGGTCGGCCGCCTGTATCAGACCCCCACCCGCCGGGTGGCCATGGAGGATGGCACGGCGCTCTTCGTTCCCTGCACCCCCGGCCAAGGTTCCGACCACCGGGAGGCCGACGCTCCCCCGGCCGCGCGATGGACCTGAGCCCCATGCCCCTCGACAAACCAAGGCACTTGCGGCGTTTTGCAGGGTTCGGGGCCAAGGTTCAAGGATCAAGGTTTCGAGGCTTAAAGGTTTCTATAAAATAGCCGGAGCGCAGCGACACCACAACTTTAGGCACTTTAGTCACTTTAGTCATTCGTAATTTTAGTCACTTTAGTCATTCGTAACTTTAGTCATTTTAAATGGATCACTCATGAAGACCAATTGTACGCACCAAGACCAGAATTTCCTGCCCTCACAGCGACCCGCCCCAGGGCGGGAGTTGGGATTGATCAATGAACTGATCGAAAGCATCCAATACCCCCAAGCCGTGATCTCCGAGATAGCCGTGGGTTCCCACTTCATCGGTCTCCGGGCGCAAGACCAAGGGATGGAATGCGTGGGGCTCGCCTCCACCCTGGGCGCCGCAGCCACGGACGAAGATCGGCGCCTGTTGGATGAACTCCCGGGCACGCCCCTGGCCCGGGCGGCCGAACTCCTCAAATCCGCCAGCGCCTTTGCCATCAGCCTCGGCGCCGCCGCGTTGAACGCCGGCCTGGTCCCCCCGCCGGATCTCCCCAACCTGGAAGCCTCGACAATCATGGCCGAAAACGGCAAGCGCGGAGAAACGGTCCTGGTGGGGGAGTTTCCCTTCACCGATTGGTTGCGAGAACAGGTGCAAACCCTGCACCTGTTCGAACTGCGGGACATCCCCGGCCGGACATCCCCGGCCCTGTGGGACGAAATCCTGAGCCGCTGCCAGGTCCTCGGCCTCACCGGCACCACCCTCATCACCCGCGCCATGGCCGCCTATCTGGAAAAAGCCCCCCAGGCCTTCACCATCGTCATCGGCCCGACGACACCACTCTCGCCGGTGCTTTTTTCCCGCGGCGCGGACATTCTGGCCGGCTGCCGGGTCGTTTCTCCGAAGCCGGTGTTCGAGGCGATTCGCCAGGGGATGTCGTTTCGCGATTTCAAGAAACTGGGCGTGCGCTTCCTGGCCTGGACCCGGCCTGAAACCGTCCGCGCCCCCAATGCCATTCCAGGGAGCGAATGACAAACCCCTCTGTCATTCCGAGCATCGCGACGAGGGATCTCTTTGAATCTGCCGGCATTTCCCGCCGGATTCCCAACTGCAGATTCCTCGCTGACGCTCGGAATGACAGAGGGAAAAGGTTCGCATCCGGTGGAGTCGTCGCCGCACTATTCGTACTGGATGACATCAACTTTCAATTTACGAGCGCCAGCGACGAGGAATCTCCTTGCGGCGGCAGGATTCCTTGTCGCTTCAGGAAGGCCAGCAAAACACTTTTAGCCACAGATGTGCGCTACATGGATTCACCGCCGACGGCCGCGGACAGGCGCAGACAACCGCTGCAGCCGGTTTGGCCATATGACTAACGCCTGCTCCCACGTTGTCATCCCGTGGAGCGCACGGCCGACCATTCTGTCATTGAGAAAAGGGAATGGCACTCCTGTCATCCTGAGGATCGCCTTACCAATCCCCCCGTCATTCCGAGGAGCGCCAGCGACGAGGAATCTCCTTGCGGCGGCAGGATTCCTTGTCGCTTCAGGAAGGCCAGCAAAACACTTTTAGCCACAGATGTGCGCTACATGGATTCACCGCCGACGGCCGCGGACAGGCGCAGACAACCGCTGCAGCCGGTTTGACCATGTGACTAACGCCTGCTCCCACGTTGTCATCCCGTGGAGCGCCTTACCAATCCCCCTGTCACTCCGTGGAGCGCCTGACAAATCCCCCTGTCATTCCGAGGAGCGCCAGCGACGAGGAATCTCCTTGCGGCGGCAGGATTCCTTGTCGCTTCAGGAAGGCCAGAAAAACACTTTAATCACAGACAAGCGACGCGTGGAGGTATGCGGCGAAGGCGCCGGCCACCGGCGAGAGGCTTCGCTGGCGGTGGCGGATCAGGTAAAAATGGCGCTCCAGGGAGAGATCCGCGACGTCCAGGGCCTGGAGACGCCCCTCGGCCAGTTCCTCATACACCGCCAGCGGAGAGAGAATCGACACGCCGACCCCGGCTTTGATGCCCCGGATTACGGCGGTGGTGGTGCCCATCTCGGCCACGATGTGGAGCTGGCGCAGTCCCATGCCGGCCTGCTGCAGGGCGGTTTGAAGCGCCGCCAGGGTGCCCGACCCCTGCTCACGGATGATAAAGGGCTCTTCGATCAAATCGGTGAGGGTGACCCTTTCATGCCCAGCCCATCGATGGCCGGCCGGTACGATCAACTGCAGACGATCCGACATCAATGGCTCCTGGAGGGCGTTCCGGTCCCGGCTGGCGGCGCCTACCACCCCCAACTCAAGGTCTCCGCCAAGCACCCGCGCCATGATCCGGGCGCTGTCGGCAATTTCCAGCGCCACATTCACCCCCGGGTGCTGCCGGGTGAAGCCGCCGATCAGTTCCGGCAGCAGGTAGTTGCCGGGGATGGTGCTGGCGCCGACGTGAAGCCGGCCGCGCACTTCACCCTGCATCGCCGCGATGGCGGCTTCGGCCTCTTCACGCAGCGCATCGAGACGCTTGGCGTAGCGGTAAAGGGTCTGCCCGGCCGCCGTGGGTTCGGCCTGCTTGGCCATCCGGTCGATCAAACGGCATCCGAAGTGCTGTTCGAGGGCCTGGATATGGCTGCTGATGGTGGGCTGGGACAGATGAATGGCGCGGCCGGCCTTGGAAAAGCTTTTGTACTCGACCACCTTGCAGAAAATACGCAATTGCCACAAATCCATGTCAGGCCCCCGGCGGGCACTGGCCCAGCTTTTCCACCAAGCGCCGGTGGACCACCGGTGGCACCATGTCGGCGATGTCGCCACCGAACCTGGCCGCCTCCTTGATGATCGAGCTGCTGGTGAAGATCCAGCGCAACCCGGTCATCAGAAACACCGTCTGAACATCCCGGTTCAGCTTGCGGTTCATCAAGGCCAACTGGAATTCGTATTCGAAGTCGCTCACGGCCCGCATCCCCCGCAAAATCGCCTGGGCGCCGCGCCGGCTGGCATATTCCACCAGCAACCCGTCGAAGCAGTCCACCTCGACCCGGTGGTTGAAGTCGGTCATGGTCATCTGCAGCAACTCCAGCCGTTCTTCCACCGAAAAGAGAGATTTTTTGTTGGGGTTATGAAGAATGGTGACGATAATCCTGTCGAAAAGTATCAACCCACGCTCGACGATGTCCACATGCCCGTTGGTGACGGGATCGAAGGAACCGGGGTAGATGGCGATGCGTTCCATGAAAAAGGTTTCTCTCCCAAAAAATTACATGAAAAAAGCCAGTTGCGCCGCTTCTTTCATAGCACGGCGCCCAGGAAGGAGACAAGGGTTTTACCGTATCGCCGTTGGTCCAGACACCGCCAACCGCCTTTCTGATCGGGCAACGTTTCGACGGGGGCATGCTCCACCACGATCAGGACCTCGGGATCGGTGACGGCCGCCGCTCTCAACGCGGCCAAGGCGGGAATCACCAGGGCCCGGTCGTAGGGCGGATCCATGAATACCAGGTCGAAGCCAGCGCCGCCCGTCATGCCGGCCAGGGCCTCCACTGCGGCCCGGCGGATCACCCGGGCGCGCTCGGCAAACCCGCAAGCGGCCAGATTGCGCTGGACCAGAGCGACGGCCTCGATACTGGAATCGACAAAGGTGGCGTGGGCCGCGCCCCGGCTCAAGGCCTCGATTCCCATGGCGCCGGTGCCGGCGAACAAATCCAACACCCGCGCGTCGCTGACCCGATCCGCAATAATGTTGAAGATGCTTTCCCGAATGCGATCCGCCGTGGGACGAATACTTCGGTCCCTCGGCGTAACCAACTGCTTGCCCCGACGCTGCCCCGCGATGATCCGCAACCTATTGCAACCCCATGATTTTGATTCGTCTTTCTTGGTCTTGCAAATGACCCGCAAACTCAAGCAAAGCGGCCGCCGCCGGTATGACCTTCAATAAGGTTGGCGTGAAACGCTTCCCAACTTCAGGCACCTGGCACTTTAGCCGCTCATAACTTCAGTCATTCGTCATTTTAGTCATTTTAGTCATTTTAGTCACTCGTAACTTTAGTCACTCGTAACTTTAGTCACTCGTAACTTTAGTCACTCGTAACTTTAGTCATTCGCCACTTTAGTCACTTTCCATCATCCCTTTGAGCCGCTTCTGCACGAAGGACCTGGAAACGCCGATGGCCTCGGCCGCCCGGCCGACGTCCCCGCTTTCCTGCAGAACCTTGTACTGGATAAAGGCATCTTCGAATCTCCGGCTCGCCTCCTTGAGGGATCCGGCCTCGAAAAATCCGGCACTCGGGGGACCGGCCGAGAGGGCCTGGCCCCGATAGGTGGCCGGTATATCTTCGAGGTGGACCGTGTCGCCGTCGACCAGGATGTCCAACCTCTCCACGAGATTTCGCAATTCGCGGACATTGCCCGGCCACGGATGTCGTTGGAGGGCGGCCAATGCCTCCGGACTGGCGGTCTTCACCCGGCTGCGGTTGGTCGCGGCGATTTCCTGAAAAAAGATTTTCACCAGGGCTGGAATGTCTTCCGGGCGCTGGCGCAAGGGCACGATGGCGATGGGGATGACGTTGAGCCGGTAGTAGAGGTCCTCACGGAAATTGCCGGCGGCGATTTCCCGGGCCAGGTCCTTGTTGGTAGCGGCGATGACGCGCAAATTCACCGAGAGGGTGCGGCTGCCGCCGACACGCTGAAATTCCAACTTTTCCAAGACCCTGAGAATCTTCCCCTGGGTCTTGAAAGGCATGTCGCCGATCTCGTCGAGAAAGAGGGTTCCCCCGTTGGCCAGTTCGAACCTGCCGCGCTTGCGCACCGTGGCACCGTCAAAGGCACCCTTTTCCTGGCCGAACAGCTCGCTTTCGATGAGGTTTTCCGGCAGGGCACCGCAGTTGACCACCACCAGCGGCTGCTCGGACCGGGGGCTCAGGTAATGGATCGTGCGGGCCACCAGCTCCTTGCCGGTCCCGTTTTCTCCCGTGATGAGCACCCAGGCATCACGTGGTGCCGCCGCCGCGATGAGTTTGCGCAACTCCTGGCTGGCTGGGCTATCGCCGCTGATGGCGTGCTTTTCGATGGTTTTTTTCCGCAAATAGCGGTTTTCTTCTTCCAACCGCTTGAAATTCAATGCATTATTGATAGTCACGATCACCTTTTCGATGGAGAGAGGCTTTTCGATCATGTCGAAGGCCCCCAGCTTGGTGGCCGTGACCGCCGTTTCGATGTTGCCGTGGCCCGTGATGATCACCACGGGCAAAAAGGGATGGTTCTTCTTGATTTCCCGAAGGGTCTCGATGCCGTCGATGCCCGGCATCCAGATATCCAGCACCACCAGGTCCGGGGCGTGGGCGTCGATGATTTTCAACGCCTCGTACCCGTTGGAAGCGGTGATCACCTCGTAGCCCTCGTCGTTGAGCAACCCACCGAGGGATTGAAGGATGTAAGGTTCGTCGTCAACGATCAGAATCGATGGATACATCTGCCTCTCCTTGGACTTGTGGCGTTGCTGTCATTCCGAAAAGTTTCCCTCCCCTGTCATTCCGAGGAGTTTCTTCCCTTGTCATTCCGAGGAGTCCCTCCCCTGTCATTCCGAGGAGTTTCTTCCCTGTCATTCCGAGGAGTTTCTTCCCTGTCATTCCGAGGAGTTTCTTCCCTGTCATTCCGAGGAGTGAAACGACGAGGAATCTCCATGAACCTCCCACCCCTTCCCGCCATATCCCAAACTGCAGATCCCTCGCTTCGCTCGGGATGACACGGGAAAAGGGTGTACGGGATGACACGGGAAAAAGTGAGGAATCTTGGCGCATCCAAGAGATCCCTCGTCGCGTTGCTCGTATATTGAAAGTTGAGGTAA
>DCWA01000046.1 GCA_002327445.1 Desulfobacteraceae bacterium UBA2174
TACACTTTTCATTCCCATTGACACCATCGCGGTAGAAAGATACCGCTCGTTCCAAGTCGTCAACGCAGAGGGTAATAACTGTAATGCGCGGTTTCATGGAATGGTTCCTTCGCTCTGTGAGGACATGATGGCTCGGTTGTGTGAAGCCCAACGAAAAAATCAGCCGGAGCGTAGCGATCGGCTGTATTGATTTTGTTATGGTTCATTAATAATCAGTTTTTTAACTATTGCTTCAAATCTGTCAACATTCAATTTTATTTCATTATGCGTTTCCAGAATATTAGTCCCTTCTCTTTTATGAGATAGTTCATTCCTATGTTTAGAGAAAACTGTTTCATAACCCTTGCTAAAAGGACTCTTAAATTGCCCCACTGTTGAATCGATACTTAAAATTGCCTCGTCTACAGCTTTCTGATTATCTTCAAATTTGTGAAGCAATAAAGTATAGAGAGATATAAAACGTCCGACAGGCTCTATAATTGTAGCTGCGTCGTAAAACATTTGGATTGACGGAATATCATACTTTAACTTCATTTTCTCTTTGAGTGCCGTAACTGACGGTTCCCCCGCTGTTACGGTAGCTGTAGCAGAAATAGTTAATCTGATTCCACTACTGAATACGCTATTAAGGCTTACCAATTGATCATTGTGATAGTAGCCAATACACTCAAAATCGAAAAGCTTAACGTCAGCCGCTACAGAGAATATGTACTTGAATTTTTCTGCCTCAAGGGAGGATTCATTGAATATTGCTCGCAACTGCATTTCTGACGTCGAGTATATATTCTTCCTTATCAATAGTTCGTATCTGTAATTTTTTTCATCAACTTGACGTAGCAAGATGTTTTTGAATTCAGGTGTAGTGTCAAAAAAATCAATTTCTCTGAATTGAAGCCCCTCAATTCTGAAGCGATATGCAATTTGGATGGATTGCATTTATTCCTCCATAACAATTATTGGCCAGACGTTTCCGACTATACCCGCCAGCCAAATTCGATACGCAACTAAAACCTTATAAATTCAGTAACTTCAACATTCCAGCCGTATCGGACTAGCCCGATCGTTCCCTGCTGACCGGTTTAGCCCGAAAATTCCGGTCCAATGATTTGGGCCGGACGGCAATACGGAGCGATAACAGGTCAAAAAAACCATTTGATATAAAAGAGTTGACTATTTTAATGTTTACATCTGCGGCGTTTATGTTGAGATAGGCTTTAACATTTGTCAACCCGGTAAGCGCAAGGAGGTCAACATGGACGCTTCTGCCCCAAGGCTGCTCGACCAGGTCAGAGATGCCATCCGGCGTAAACACTACTCCATCCGCACCGAGGCGACCTACTGCGACTGGATCAGACGGTATATTCTGTTTCATGGCAAGAAGCACCCCAAGGACATGGGAGCTGCGGAGATCGAGCGGTTCCTGACCCATTTGGCGGTTGCCGGCAACGTGGCGGCGTCGACCCAAAATCAGGCGCTCTGCGCTTTGGTGTTTCTTTATAAGCACGTATTGGCGATGGAAATCAATGGAAAAATCGACGCCGTACGCGCCAAGCGGCCCAAGCGGTTGCCGGTGGTGCTTTCCAAGGCCGAGGTCGACCGGTTGATGGCAAATCTTCGAGGCGTTCATTGGCTGATGGCGGGCTTGCTATACGGGGCCGGGCTACGGCTGATGGAGTGCGTGCGGTTGCGCGTCAAAGATGTTGATTTCAATCAACACCATATCATCGTGCGCGCCGGTAAGGGCGACAAGGACCGGGTGACACTGCTGCCCGAACGCCTGATCCCGGAGCTTGAAAACCAACTTCACTACGCCAAGGGGCTGCACGAGAACGACCTTCGCCGCGGATACGGTTGCGTTTATCTTCCCAACGCCTTGGCGCGCAAATACCCGGACGCCGGCAAAAGCTGGATCTGGCAGTATGTTTTTCCCTCGGCGGCGCTCTCCAAGGACCCAAGATCGGGAGAAACCAGAAGGCATCACATCGACGAAAGCGGCCTGCAAAAAGCCGTCAAGGCCGCCGCGCAAAAGGCTGAAATACACAAACCCGTCACGCCTCATACCCTGCGGCACAGCTTCGCCACCCACCTGCTGGAAAACGGCTACGACATCCGCACCGTGCAGGAGCTGTTGGGTCACAACGACGTGAGCACGACGATGATTTACACCCATGTCTTGCAGCGCGGCCCCGCGGCGGTGCGCAGCCCCATGGACGGCGCGGCGCAGACCGCCGCCGTCGCGCCGATCCGCCTGGTGAAACCCGATTATCGTGAAAGGAGCCAAAGATGGTCTCAGAGGGCCAGGACCGCCTGAATTTCGACGCCTTCATGCGCCGAGTGAAAAAGGGGGCCCGCATCCAATCGCAGAACCAGCTCGCCGGTGCTTTGGGCATTCATCGTTCGGCGGTGACCCAGGCCAAGCGGCGCGATTCGGTGCCGCGCCAGTGGGCCTATCGCATCGCCGAGGCGTTCGAGCTCGATGCCCATTGGCTGCTCACCGGCCAGTCGGACCCGGTGGCTCTGGCAGAGGATGAACTGGTCTGGGTGCCCTGGGTGGAGGCCCGGCTCAGCGCCGGGGGAGGATCCTTTGAGACCGGCAGTGACCCTAAGGGTGCCTTCCCGTTTCGGCGCGAGGAGCTCCAGGGGCTCGGGCCGGGCGCCTCCATGGTGATGATGCAGGTCAGCGGGGACAGTATGGAACCGGGGATTCGGGCCGGGGATACGGTGATGATCGACCGCTCCCGGACGGCCGTGGTGGCCGGCGGGATCTACGCCGTGGGCATCGACGACACCATCATGGTCAAAAGACTGGAAAAGCGCCCCGGCCAACTGGCGCTCATCAGCGACAACCGGGCTTATGAGACGATCCTCATCGATGCGGGCGCCGCCGCGGTGCGTATCCTGGGCCGGGTGGTCCAGCTCCAGCGGCGGATCTGAGGGCTTTTACCGTGAAAATACACCCCCCTCACCCTGACCCTCTCCCCCCACCGGGTGGAGAGGGGATGATTTTCATGAGTGGGGGTGACCAAATCCCGGTCATGATGGTTTGGACATCGACGTCCTGATCCGGGAAATGAACGCCTCCATCGAAAACTCCCGGCGGTTTATCGCCGAGATCCATGCGTAAAGGCGCCGCAAGAAGCAAAGGCCGACGCGGGTCTTCAGGATCCGGCCGTCCATCGGCGAAAATAGAGGATGGCCTCGGCCTTGCTCATTTTTCCGCCGGCAACGGCCAGCACCATGTCGGCAAAATCGTCTTGCGGGGCTTTGAAGTCGCAACCGTTGAGGACCAGAAACACCAGGGCGGTTACCGCGCCGACCCGCTTGTTGCCGTCCATGAAAGGGTGGTTTTTGACGATGTGGAACAGGTACGCGGCGGCCATTTCGCAGATGTCGGTATGCAGAAACGCACCGGCGTAAGTGGCCGGAGGCATGCCGAGGGCGGATTTGAGCAAATTGATGTCCCGGATGCCCGAGGACCCGCCGTAGCGGGCGATTTGGTCCTGGTGGATTTCCAACACCTCGGAGAGACTGAGAAAAAGGGGCGTCATCGTTTACTGGGCAAGTTTTTTCAGGCTCTTCGGATAACGTCGATTGACTTCCTCCAAGGCCGCCTTGAAAGCCTCGCGGCGGATGGTGTCCTTGATCGGCGCCAGAATCAACACCTGCCCGTCGGTGCTCACTTCGAAAGGGGTGTCGGCGTCGGCGCCCAGCAGCTCCAAGATCGGCTTTTCGATGACCAGCGCCAGACTGTTGCCGTGTTTGGTGAGAGACTTGATCATGGTCTGCTTCCGGAATCATGAATCATGGGGTTATCATTTTGTATGAACAAATGTACGACGAAAGCGCCATGCCGTCAACGACTGTTCCAACCAGAGAGACATTCTATTTCGCCCTGATCCGATCCAGGGTCCAGTCCACCAGCTGCCGGCTCAGATCGTCGGCGGCCCGGCCGAAGGCTTCCACCACGGCGTCCACGCTCTCGCCGGCGCTCGGTTCGCGTACCTCGAAGCGGTGGGTGGCCAGGACCCGCTGGCGTCCGCTGTCGATGAGCCGCACGTCGAGGTGGATCACCGCCCGGGGCCTGCCCTGGACGTATTCGCTGTGAAAGGCGCCCAGGTCGCTGACCAGGTCGAAATCGGCGCCGACGCGATCCCCTTCGTCCACCACGGCGGCCAGACGGTTGTCCTGGCGGAACGCTTCCACCAGCCGGTCATGCAGCAACGCCGGTGCATTGTCGCTCCAGCGCGCTCCTTGGTAGGTGCTGAGCTGAAGCGGCTCCGGCATCACCACGATGCGCGAGCCGTAGAGAGCGCGGCTGGCCCGGGGTGTTTCGATGCGCAGCGTCAGCGGCAGGAGGGCCTGGCCGGAAGCGGGCAGGGCCGCGGCGGGCAGCACGTAGACCTTCAGCGGCTCGCGCCGGCCGATCAGCGTGCACGAAGGGAGCGCGGCGAGCAAAACGGCGAGCAGCGCCAGGAAGAACATGGGGTGATAGAAGCGTTGGTTCACGGGGTAAACTCCTGAATGGGATCTTGGCCCAAGAAAAAGGCGGCCGGATTGTCTTCGAGACGGCGGGTGATGCGGCTCAGGTTGCCGAGAATGCTTCGTAGATCGCGCATGGCCGGTCCGAACTCGGTCAACCCTCTCATCCCCCGGGAAAGGGACGCCTGGTTTTCGGCCAGGATCCCGTCGAGGCGGGCGGCGGCGTCCCCGAGCGCGCCGATGGCTTCGCCGGTGCTATCCAGGGTCTGGCGTCCCTCCCGGGACAGCAGGCGGTTGGCGTTGCGGCTCAGGCGATTCAGCTCCTGCATCAGGTTGCTGGTCTCGGTGCCGACGCGGTTGAAATTGACCACGGCCTCGACGATCTCTTCGCGCTGGTCGGCCAGGGTGGCGCTGGTCTGCTCCAGGTTGGCCAGGATGGTCGCCACGCGGCCGATATTTTCCTCCGACATCAGCACCATGGCATTGGCCAGCAGCTTGTTGAGAGTCTTGGCCATGGTTTCGCTGTCCGCCAGGAGCATGCTCAGCGGCGACGGATCGGCGACGATCAATGGCGGATTTTCGATGCTGCCCACGAGCAGCGGGCTTTCTGGCGTGCCGCCTTGTAGTTGGATGTTCATGCTGCCGGTGATATTGGCCAGCTGCAGGTTGGCCCGGGTGTTCTGGCGGATGGGGATGTCGCTGAAAACCCGGATACGGGCGCGGACCTGGCGCGGATCCTCGGGGTTGAGCCGCAGATCGACGACGTCGCCGATCTTGATGCCGCTGTAGAGCACGGCATTGCCCACGGCCAGGCCGCTCACCGCCCGATCGAAGCCGACTTCATAGTAGGCGTATTCGCGATCTCCGCTGGACTTGTCCAGCCACAAGGCGAAGATCAGGGCGCCGGCCACCGCCAAGACGGTGAACAGGCCGATGAGGATATGGTGCGCTCGGGTTTCCATCTCATGTCTCCTGCGGCAATTGGTTGGCCTGGTAGGCCGCACGGCCCCGCGGACCATGAAAATATTCTCGGATCCAGTCGTCGTCGGTGGCTTCGACCACCGCCAGACGGTCGGCCACCAGCACCCGCCGGCGGGCCAGCACCGCCACGCGGTCGCAGGTGGTATAGAGGGTGTCCAGGTCATGGGTGACCAGGAAGACGCTGAGGCCGAGGGCGTCCCTCAGGGTCATGATCAACCGGTCGAAGGCGGCGGCGCCGATGGGATCCAGGCCGGCGGTGGGCTCGTCGAGGAACAGAATCTCCGGATCCAGGGCCAAGGCCCGGGCCAGGGCGGCCCGCTTGACCATGCCACCCGACAGCTCGGCGGGAAACTTGAGGGCCGCCTCGGGCGGCAGCCCGGTCAGGGCTAGTTTCAGCCGCGCCAGGTGTTCGGCATCATGGCGAGGGAGCCCGGTGTGCTCGATGAGGGGCAAGGCCACGTTTTCCTGGACGGTCAGGGAAGTGAACAGCGCGCCGCGCTGAAACAGGACCCCGAAGCGTCGCTCGATCTCGGAGCGCCTCGACGGCGAAAGACGATCCAACTGCTCGCCGAACACTTCCACCGTGCCTCCATTGAAGCGGTGAAGGCCGACGATGCTCCGCAGCAGCACCGATTTGCCCGTCCCGGAGCCGCCCACGACGCCAAGGATCTCACCGGGGAACAGATCCAGGTCGAGATTCTCGTGGACCGTGAGCGATCCGAAACGGTTCACCAGTCCCCGCACCCGGATCAATGGATTTTGGTCTGCGTTCACCATCTCATCTCCATGCAGAACATCGCGGCGATGGCGTCTATCAGAATCACCATGAAGATGGACTGCACGACGCTGCTGGTGGTGTGCTCGCCCAGCGACTGGGCGCTGCCGGTGACCTTGAAGCCCTCCAGGCAGCCGATCACGGCGATGATGAAGGCAAAAACCGGCGCCTTGGCGAGGCCGATGAAAAAATGCCGGAGGGTGATGTCGCGCTCGAAGACGGCCAGAAACTGGGTCGACGGGATATCCAGCATCAGGGCACACACCACGCCGCCGCCGATGATGCCGGTAATGGTGCCGATAAAGCTGAGAATCGGCAGGGACACCATCATGGCCAATACCCTGGGCAGGACCAGCAGTTCCACCGGACTGAGCCCGAGGGTCCGGATGGCGTCGATCTCCTCGTTGGACTTCATGGAACCGATCTGGGCGGCAAAGGCACTGGCGGTGCGGCCGGCGAGCAGCACGGCGGCCAGCATCACGCCGAATTCCCGCAGGAACGCGTAGGCGATCAGATGCACGGTGTAGATGGTGGCGCCGAAGTCTACCAGCACGGTGGCGCCGAGAAAGGCCACCACGGCGCCGACGAGAAAGGTGAGCAGGGAGACGATGAGAACGGCGTTGAGCCCGGTCTGCTGGATGTGGGCCACCATGGCGGTGATGCGCCAACGGCGCGGCCGGGGCAGGGTGGCCGCCAGTGTGGCCAGGGTGAGTCCGATGAAGGCAAGCAGCATGCGCTGTTGCCGCCAGAGAGCCTCCACGTGCCTTCCGGTTTGGGCCAGGAAGGCGATCACGGGCGAAACACGAGACTGTTCGAGCCTCAACGGCACGGCCATGGCCTTGGCCACGGTTTGCAGCAGGGCCTGTTTGGCCGCCGGCAGGTCCGGCGCCAGGTCGTCGATCCGCCGCAGTCGGTCGGCGCCGATCAGCTCCACCAGCAGCGCCGCGCCCGCCGTGTCCACCGCCGCCAACCCGGACAGATCCACCTTGGATGCAGCGCTCCGTCCATGTCTCCACGCGGAGACCTGCTTCTTGAGGGCGGCGTGATGGGCAAGGGTCCAGTCGCCGGTGATCTCCAGGCGATCCGGGCCTTGCTCAAGGCGTCCGGGGTGTGATGAAATGGTGGTCATGGGAAAGGCCGTCAAGGACAAGAAGGACCCATGGATCCTTTGAAACCCGGATCCCATTTTCAGGTTAAAATTCGACCGTTTGGTGACATCAAACCCAAAGAGGGAAGTATGTTACCTCAAATTTGAGGAAAGGAAAACAACCGTGCGGCAAATCGTTTTCAGCGATCTGGAGGGTATCCGGGTCGGGCACGCCCAGAACCTGGAAGCGGGCACCGGGTGTAGCGTGATCATCTGTGAAAAAGGGGCCACCGCCGGCGTCGATGTACGTGGCGGCGCTCCCGGGACCCGTGAAAGCGACCTGCTCGACCCGGTCAACCTGGTGGAGCGGATTCACGCGGTGGTCCTGGCCGGCGGCAGCGCCTTCGGCCTCGACGCCGCCTCGGGGGTGATGCAGTACCTGGAGGAGCGGCGCGTCGGCTTCGATGTCCAGGTGACCCGGGTCCCCATCGTGTGCGCGGCGGTGCTCTTCGATCTGACCGTCGGCGACCACCGGGTCCGACCGGACAAGGCGATGGGCTACCGGGCCTGCGTCAACGCCACGGACGGGGAGTGCCGCCAAGGATGCGTGGGCGCCGGTACCGGGGCCACGGTGGGCAAGATTTTGGGGCCGGGCCGGGCCATGAAGAGCGGCCTGGGCACCGATGCGATCCAGGTGGGCGATCTGAAGGTCGGCGCCCTGGTGGCGGTCAACTGCCTGGGAGACGTCGTCGACCCGGAAAACGGCCAGAAACTGGCCGGCCTCTTGACCGAGGATCTCAGCGCCGTGGCCGACACCGAGGCCGTGATGATCGAATCCCATGGCGCGTCCAAAAACCCCTTCGCCGGCAATACCACCATCGGCATCGTGGCCACCAACGCCACGCTGAGCAAGGCCCAGGCGAAGAAGCTGGCCTCCATGTCCCACAACGGCTACGCCCGGACGCTGCGGCCGGCGCATTCCATGTTCGACGGGGACACGATCTACGCCCTGGCCACCGGGCATGTGGCCGCGGACCTGAGCCTGGTGGGGCTGCTCGCGGCCCGGGTGATGGCCCGGGCCGTGGTCTCGGCGGTGAAAAACGCCCGGCCCCTTTTCGGATTCAAGTCCTTCTCGGACCTGTAAAAAAACCCCGCTGTCGGCTTCGACGGCGGGGGTGGCGGTATCCGGAGGAAGTCTGGGAGAGGGGCTCTGCCCGCAACGGTGTCACGGACGGGGCGGTGCGGCGGCCCGCAGGCGCGAGCGGGGGGCGGCCCGCCGCCGGTTGTCGGGCCGGGACGGGGCAGGGCGGTTTTCCCCCGTCAGGTCGGAGATCTTGAAAAAGCAGTACCAGTTGTCGGCGCCCTTGGCGAAGCGCGCGGCCAGCCATTGCGCCAGATTGCCGGGCCTTCCGACGCGGCCTTGGGCCCGCCGGTCCGTCCGGCGGCGGGCCCGCGCGCCGAGGCGCATGGCCATGGCGACCGCGCAAAAACCCAAAATGCCGACGGAAAAATACCATTGCAATGTCATCTCCATGGCAAACCTCCCTTGGTGACGGCGGGCCCGAATACCCGAGCCCGCCGTTGAATGCAATGACTTATCCCTGAACAGGTTCCGGTTCGGGCCCCAGGGTCGAGAGGGCCTCGATTTTTCGGGCCTTGAACAACGCGCCGAGGATGATGCCTGCGCCAACGAGCAGGGCCAGGATCATCAAGCCGAAAGAAACCCGGCTGAGCCACAGGTCCCAGCCGGCACTCAGGTTCATCAGGTCGAGCTGGCCGAGGTAGCGGGGCACGGCGATACCCCGGCTCAGGGCCACGATGAGCATGATGGTGGCCATGACCAGCTTGATCATGTAGTCCTTGACATAGGTGGTGCCGATGGCCCCGAGCTGGACACCGAACAGCGATCCGCCCAGGATGATCAGGGTCAACCGCAGGTCCACCATCCCGTACCAGGCCCAGATCAGGGTGCCGCCCAGGCCCATGACGAAAGCGATGACCAGTTCCGAGGCCGAGGCCACGATGCTGGTGACCCCGATGATGTACATCAGGCCGGGCACGCCGATGAAGCCGCCTACGGCGATGGTGGCCGCCAGCATCCCGGTGGCCAGCCCCACCGGAACGGTGAACCACAGAGAGATGCGCACCTTGGCGGTCTTGAAGGTGATCATGGGCCACAGCTCGATGTTCTGCAGGAACCGGGCGATGCGGGTGATCTGCGGCTCGGCGGCGGAGGCGCCGGCGCTTTTGATCACGTCACGCAAGATGAAGCCGCCGACGCTGAGCAGCACGGCGACGAAGGCCAGGCTGACGTAGAGATCGGACCCGGCCTGGCCCCACTTGTCCAGGATCAGCTTCTGCACGTGAATGCCGATCTGGACGCCGATCTCCGCCGAGGCTCCCAGGATCAGCCCCAGCTTGACGTCCACCTGGCCGTAACGCGCCCGCTTGATGGCCCCCACCAGGGCCTTGGGGAACTTGTGGCACATGTTGCTCGCCACGGCCACGGTGCCGGGCACGCCGAGGCTCATCATGCCGGGGGTGAGCACGAAAGCTCCCCCGGATCCGATGAATCCGCTGACCAGGCCGCCGACAAATCCCACGCCGAACAAAAAGATCGCCGAGATGAGGTTCAGGTCGATGAATTGAATGATCTCGTTTGCGGTCGCGTGCATGTTTTCTCCTTTCCGAATCTCCGAGTTCCTCTGAACGAATGTTTTCAACGGGATCAGACGCTCAGGCGCGCCCGCGGCCGCGTATCCTTCCGCTTGGTCGGTTTGACCGCCTTGGCCGTCGGCTGCACGCCGGTGCGCTTGGATGCCTCGATGCCCAGGGCCGACCAGAAGTAGCTGGTGAAATTGCCGTGGATGTAGGAAAACAGGAACACCGTGGCCACGGGAACCAGGGCGTAGAACTTGCCCCGGCTGACGATGGACATCAGCGGGTCGGCAAAATAGAAGACCGCCGCGTAGATCGCCGCCGCGGCCGCGCCGAAGACAAGAGTTTTCTGAACGATTTTTTTCCTCGATACGGTTTCTGCCATCTGTTCTCCTCCTCTGTGTGAATGGGCTTTGAAAAACTCCAGCCAGGCACGAGCGAAGCCGCGGCGCCGGGCGAACCATGAAGCGGATGAAAGGGAAGCGCGTCCAGACGTCTCGGCCTCCACCACCGCGGCGAAGACCGGCACGGAAACGAGCGATCTGACTTCCCGGCTGGCGATGCCGGGTTCCAGGACGACGAACTCGATGCCGCGGCTGGCGGCCACGAGGTCTGCCGCGGCCTGGGCCACTTTGCCGGTGGTGATGACGATATGGGGGTGAACGCCGCGCCGCCGGGCCTGTTCCGCCAGCAAGGCGGCATTGATCCGGGCCCTGACGGCGAAGGTCGGGCGGCAGGAGGGCGGATTCGTCTTTCGCGGAAGGGGGTCGGCGTATAGACAGACGAGGTCCAGTCCCAGGCGCTGGGCGATGTTCAGGGTGACGGATATCAGCTCTCCCGCCAGGGAGCCGGTACGCGAAACCACCAGGATGCGCTTGCCCGTCGGGGACGGAGGGGATTCGCCGGGTGCCGCTGCATCCCTTGTGCTTGTTCCCATGGCATGAAATTGGCTTTCCATGGCCGCAATGCATAGCAATGAATGTGCCATGAAAAATTAACCAATTAAAAAGGACAGTTAAACCTTTCCATAACCTTTCCATAACCAAACCATAACCAAATTTGGACGCATTCAATGTTACAATTCGCAACATTCTCTCGATAAGTGGTCCAGAAAAATGAATGAAAGATGGAATTTCAAGAAGTTGAAAGAGAATGGAAGGATGTTACAGACTGCAACAGCTCCAAGGGCGAGCGATTCATTTTGCAGCGGCGGTTGAAAATTCCTGCCGGAACAAGGGGGATTTATATCGTTCAGAACACCGTTTCACGGGGAAGTGATTTCATGCTCGAAGAGATCCTACGCTGGCGCTTGGGATGACAGGAGGGTTGCGCTGCGCCAGTCATTTTTGACAACCACGGACCCACTGGTTTAGCATAGCCCAAATTTAAACCTTCACAGGGGGTGGGCGCGCAGATGCTGTTCAAACGAAGCCCTGAAGAGATTGCGGAAAACAAGCCGTTGGCCGACCTGAAGACCCGCATTGCCAGCGCCAATCTGCCCGATGCGGCCAGGGAAACGGCCAACCGGGAAATCGGCGCCCTGGAAAAAATGGAGTCCACCCAGGCCGAGTATTCCATCGGACTGGCCTACCTGGAGTTTATCCTCAGCCTGCCATGGAACCGGTTCACCGAGGACCACTCGGATATCGTCCGGGTCCGGCAGGTGCTGGAACGTCGCCATTACGGGCTGGAGCAGGTCAAGGAGCGCATGGTCGAATACCTGGCGGCCAAGACATTGCGCAGCCTCAAGCCGCGGCGGGTGCTGGTGGTGGACGACGAGGAGATCGCCCGCACGAACCTGGAGCACGTCTTTACCAAGGAAGGCTACCAGGTGGAGACGGCCGCCGACGGCATCGAGGCCATGGCGCGCCTCAGGAAGGTCCCGGCGGACATTGTGATCAGCGACTTGAAGATGAGCCGGATGGACGGGTTGCAATTGCTGGGGCAGATCCGTGAACAGGCGCCGGATACCGAAGTGGTCCTCGTTACCGGATACGGCACGGTGGACTGCGCCGTGACGGCCCTGCGCCAGGGGGCGGCCCATTATCTGTGCAAACCGGTGGACATCGGCGAGTTGAAAAAGACGGTGCGGGAAGTGCTGGACCGCAAGCGCAGCATTCAGATCAGCCGCGGTCCGGTGCTATGCTTCAGCGGCCCGCCGGGAACGGGAAAGACCTCGGTGGGCCGGGCCGTGGCCGAGGCCCTGGGCCGAAAATTCGTCCGCTTTTCCGTGGCCGGCCTCCACGACGAGGCGGAGATCCGGGGCCATCGGCGCACTTACGTGGGCGCCATGCCCGGGCGCATCACCAAGGAGCTTCAGCGGCTCGGGGTCCTCAACCCGGTCTTCATGCTCGACGAGATGGACAAGATCGGCCAGGACTTCCGCGGCGATCCGGCCTCGGTGTTCCTCGAGGTGCTCGACCCGGAGCAGAACAGCCGTTTCCTCGACCACTACCTCGACATCCCCCTGGACCTGAGCCGGGCGATGTTCATCGCCACGGCCAACGACATCAGCCGGCTGCCGGGCCCTCTGATGGACCGGATGGAAGTGATCGCCTTTCCCGCCTACACCGAGCGCGAGAAGCGGCACATCGCCCAACGCTACATCGTGCCGGCGCAGCTGGAGGAAAACGGACTCGACCCGGCGGCGGTGCGCTTCAGCGACGCGGCGCTGATCCGCATCATCGAAAACTATACCCGCGAGGCCGGGTTGAGAAACCTGGAGCGGGAGATCGCCGGCGTCTGCCGCAAGCTGGCGCGCATGACCCTGGAAGCCGGCACCCGGATGGAACCGGTGGTGGTGGACGCCGATCTCGCGTCCCGCCTTCTGGGGCCGAGCAAATTCAGCCGCGAGGCGGCCGAGAGCGGCAGCCGCATCGGGGTGACCACCGGCCTGGTCTGGACGGAGTTCGGCGGTGAGCTGATCTTTGTGGAAACGGCCCGCATGAAGGGCACCGGCCAGTTGATCCTCACCGGGAGCCTGGGGGACATTCTGCGCGAATCGGCCCAGACGGCCCTGAGCTATATCCGGGGCAATGCCGAAGCGCTCGGGGTGGATCCCAACTTTTTCGACGCCAGCGACATCCATATCCATTTTCCCGCCGGCGCCGTTTCCAAGGACGGCCCGTCGGCGGGCGTGACGGTCGCCCTGGCCTTGATTTCGCTGCTCACCGGGCGGCCGGCGCGCAGCGACGTGGCCATGAGCGGGGAGTTGAGCCTCAGCGGCCGGATTCTGCCGGTGAGCGGACTGCGGGAAAAATGTCTGGCGGCGCGCCGGGCCGGGGTCAAGACGGTGATCCTGCCGGCCCGCAATCGCGCCGAGATCGAAACTCTGGCCCCGGATGTCACCGAGCACCTGAAGATCGAACTGGCCGAGGAACTCGCCGAGCTGATCCCCACCGTGCTGATGCCGGTCAATCCGAGTCGATCCGGTAACGCTTGAGTTTGCGCCACAGCGAGACGCGGTCGATATCGAGGATCCGGGCGGCCCGGGTCTTGTTGCCGCCGACTTCCTCCATCACAGAGAGGATGTACTGGCGCTCGTTTTCTTCCAGGGTCGGCCATTGGCGCGGTTCCCGGCGGGCGATGCGCAGCGCCCCGCCGTCGACTTCCCCCAGCAGATGGCGGGGTTCGATCTGCGGGCCGTCGCACAGGGCCAAGCCGCGGGCAACGATGTTTTCCAGCTCGCGCACGTTGCCGGGGTAATCGTAGCGCTGCAAGCGCGCCATCACTTCGGGGGCCACCGATTTGACCGTGGCGCCGGCAGGGGTGTGCTTGGCGATGAAATGGCGCACCAGCAGCGGGATGTCCTCCCGGCGCTCGGCCAGGTTGGGCAGGTGGAGCGCAATGACGTTCAGCCGGTAGTAGAGATCCTGGCGGAAGGCCCCCCGTTCCACCTCCTTTTTCAGATCCCTGTTGGTGGCGGCCAGGACACGGATGTCGACGGCGATCTCGCGGGTGCCGCCCACCCGCAGGAAACTGCGCTCCTGGAGCACGCGCAGCAGGTTGACCTGCATCGGCAGGGGCAGGTCGCCGATTTCGTCGAAGAAAACCGATCCGCCGGCCGCCGCTTCCAGCAGCCCCTTCTTCTCCCGCCCCGCGCCGGTGAACGCCTCCCGCTCGTGTCCGAAGAGTTCGTTGGCGATCAGGTCCGGGGAAAAGGCGCCGCAGTTGACGGCCATGAAACGGTTGTCCGCCCGGGGAGAGAGTTCGTGCACCGCCCGGGCCACCAGTTCCTTGCCGGTGCCGGTTTCGCCGCTCACCAGCACCGTGCAGTCCAGGGCGGCCACTTGCCGGATCATCTCCTTGAGGGCCAGGATCGCCTGGCTTTGGCCGACGATGCGCTCCAGGCCGGACTGGTCGGCCACCCGGCGGCGCAGGTCGCGAATTTCCTTCTTCAGGCGGCGCTTCTCCAGCGCCTTGGCGACGATCAGGCAGAGCTCGTCGATCTGGATCGGTTTGGCGATGTAGTGATAGGCGCCCCGGCGCATTGCTTCCACCGCGGTTTCCACCGAGGCGTAGCCGGTGATGACCACCACTTCGGCATCGGGCTGAAGCCTTTTGGCCCGGGCCAGCACCTCAAGGCCGTCGACGGTCTGCATGCGCAAATCGGTGAGGACGAAGCCGACGTCCGTGTCGGCGAGCCGTTCGATGGCCTCGGTGCCGTCGGCCGCCGTGAGGACGCGATAGCCCTTCTTGCCGAGGGAATGGGCGAGATTCTCCCGGGCGATGGCCTCGTCATCGACGATGAGGATGGTTTCGTTATCCACCGGTGGCGATCTCCGCCCCGCATGGGGGTTCGATGGGCAGGCGGATAACGAAGGTGCAGCCCTCGCCCGGTTCGCTTTCGACGCCAATGCTGCCGCGGTGCTGTTTGATGATGCCGTAGGCGACTGCCAGCCCCAGGCCAGTACCCTGGGTGTCGCTCTTGGTGGTGAAAAAGGGGTCGAAGATGCGGCTGCGGATCTCAGGGGGAATCCCCGGCCCGCTGTCGTGCACGGTAATCACCACCTGGCAGGACACCCGGTCGGCTTCGGCCCGCAACGTGACGCGCCCCGGCCCGGAACCGATGGCCTGGACGGCGTTGAGCAGCAGATTGAGCAGCACTTCCTGGAACCGCTGCACATCCACCTGCACCTTGAGGTCCGGCGGGATTTCGGTATGCACTTCCACCTCGGCCGGCACTTGGGCCGCGATGAGGGTGATGGCCCGCCTGGCGATGACGTCCAGTTCGATCCAGCGCATGGAAAAGATCTTGGTGCGGGAGAATTCCAGCAACCCTTTGACGATATCGCGGGCCCGCACCGTCTCCTGGTCGATGTTGCCGAGCATCTTGCGCACGAACTGCGGATCGCAGGCATCGAGCTCGTCGATGGCGATCTGGCAGGAGGTCCAGATGTTGTTGAGGGGATTGTTGAGCTGGTGGGCCACGCCTGCGGCCATGGTGCCGAGGGAGGAGAGCTTCTGGCTCTGGATCATCTGGGCCTCGTGGCGTTCGAGTTCCTCCACCATGTGGTTGAAGGCTTCCATCAACTGGCGCATCTCGATTTCGCTGGCATGGACCGGGATTTTCCCGAAGCGCCCGCCGGCGATGTTTTCCGTGGCGGCGCGCAGGAGATAAAGCAGTTTGAAGAACTTGCGAAAGACCAGGAAAGGCAGCACCGCGCCCAGGGCCAGCGCCACGGCGAAGACCCCGAGGAGCTGCGCCCGGAGGGTCTCCAGGATGTGGCAGATCATGGTGCGCTCGAAGGTCACTTCCTGCTGGGCGATGTCGATCATCTTCTGTCCGAGCTCGCGCACCTCGGCTATCGGACGGGCCGACTCGATATAATCGTATTCCCCCGCATTGGTGCCGGCGAATTGATTCATCCGGTCCTGGTAGGTGCTGATGGCCTCCCGGAGGTCGTTGAGCTGGGGCTGGCTGCGCAGGTTGATGGCGCGCCGTTCGATGTCCTCCACCAGGTTCAGCGCCTGCCCGATGTAGCGGCGGTTTTCTTCCAGGTCCTGGGGATTGTGATAGAGGAGATAGTTCTTTTCGTAGCGGCGGATTTCCAGAATCACCCCGTTGAGGTTGTCGGCCAGCTCCACCACCTCGAATTTTCGGCCCACCGTTTCCAGGTCATCGAAGGACACCGTGCCCAGGGCGACGATGGCGATGATGTAGGAAACGAGAATCAGGATGATTTTTTCTTTGAGGCCCGGGGGGCGCAAAAAATGGTGATCCATGGGTGCTTGACCCGCTCAACTCCCGCATCCGCCGCTGGAGACGATTTATTGAAGAAATGAATGAGGTTGCAGCAGAAACATGCCACAAACCGATTCCGATGGCAACACGGGTGGATGCGGCTTGGGCGGGGGGTGCCTCGCCATCGGGTTCGCACTTCAATCCCGCGGCCGCGGCCGTTGGAGATATCGCTCCTGGTAGGCCGGAAAAACTTTTTCCCAGGTGGCGGTTTGCCTTGCCCAGGCATCTGCCTGGCGCATCAACCGGATACGGGCCTCCGGATTGGCGTGCAGGTCCGCGGCACGGTGCATGGCATCCACCAGGCCGCGGAGAATCGACCGGTCGCCGAGGCCGAAAAAGCCGATCCCGGTCTGCCCGTTGACGATTTTGGACAGACCCCCCACCTGGTTGACCACGGGGATGTTGCCGTTGAGCTGGGCGCGCAGATCCGCCAGCCCGCAAGGCTCGAAGCGCGACGGCATCAGGAGGAAATCGCCGGCCGCGAAGACTTCCCGGGCCACCTCTTCGCTGCGACCGTCCAGCAAGACCACCCGGCCGGGAAAGCGTCCGGCGATCTCATCGAACCGGGATGAACGGCCGGCGCCCAGCAGGCACAGGGCCGCGGCGTCCCGGTAGGGAAAGACCTCCTCCACGGCCCGGGCCAGGATGTCGGCGCCTTTCTGGGCGTCGAGGCGGCCCACGTAGGTGAACAAGACGCCCCGGTCCGGATGGAACCCGTCCAGGCTGCCGGTGACCGATGCGATCCGGTCCCAGTAGGCCGGGCGGATCGCGGGGCTTTGGAGTCGATGGCGGAAGGCGGCTTGGAACGGCTGCTTCCAGTCGAAATCGCCGCAAGCGATTCCCTCGGGACGAACCGCGGCATCGATGGCTTCGGGGCCGGCCTCCTCGGGGTCGATGCCGTTGGTGATTCCCGAGAGGGTGGCGCGCAGGGTTCCGGCCCGGCGGTGACGTTCCAGGAACACGGCCAGCGTCCTGATCTCCATATCGCTCTCGGCGGTCTCGGAAGTGCCCGCCTGCATCAACTCCCACAAGTACCCCTCGCTGACCACCGTGAGGTGATCGCCATGCAGGGCGGCGGCGGCAAAAGGCTCGAATCCGGGCATGGCATGAATCCCGTCGTCGACGATGCAGGAACGGATCTCCTCGGGGGCCACGTCCAGAGCATGGGCGAGAAAGTTCGTCTCCCACCCGACATTGTCCATCCAGAGGCGCTGGCGCAGCCCCCATCCGAGGTTGTGGGCCGTAAAAACGTAGGTGAGGTGGTTGAGCGTTCCAGAGAAGGGAAAGCCGCGGCAAGCCGCCAGTGCCAGGGTCGCCACATGGGCGTCGTGGCCGTGGACAACGGCGGGAACCTTGGGTGAGACCCTGGCGCCGATATAGGTCAGCGCGGCTTTCTGCAGCAGCAGGTTGATGGGGTAGACATCCGGATAATCGGGCCGGCCGTAGGGGGAGGAGCGGCGGGCAAACCGCGGGGAATCCACCAGGCAGAGCCGCACCGCGGCGCCGGCTGCCGGCAGTGCGATTTCGGCGAAACGCGCCATTTCGGTATCTTGGGGGCCGGGATCGGACTTGCCGGGGAACCACAGGCGCACCGGATGCACGGGGGCCGTGCGCAAGGCGTGCCGGAGCCTTTCCCCGAAGCGGGCCTCGAAGCCATCATCCAGGCGGCCGTACCGCGGCAGGATGATGGTGGTGTCGAATCCGGAGAGGGCGCATTGCTTGGCCACTTGGTGAACCACGTCTCCCAGGCCGCCAACGCTGGCAATTCCGGTGCACTCGGTGGCGATATGAAACACTTGCATCGGTTTTTGTTCCTCTGTCAGATGAAAATGGCACCTGCCGGAAGGGCGGAGCCGGAAAGGTGGCACCGTCCCGGAGCGATTGCGCGCCCCTGGAATCGAAACCGGTCAGGCGCCGTTGTCGCGTTCGACGCATTCCGCCAGGCGATCCTGAAAATCCGGGATGGCCGCGGTGACCCGCACCCAGGCCGGCATCATGGGAATGCCCACCGGGTCTTCGAGAAACTCCGGGATGGCACAGCGCAGCGAGTCGACGAAAGCCTCCACCGCTTCGATTTCGCTGTGCCGATCGTAGGTCAGGCCGTTGATCAGGGAAAGGGCATGGTACTTTTCGATGCTGGCGCGCGCTTCCTGGGTGTAAGTCGCGATCATGGTGCGAAAAAAGGCGCTGCTCAGGATGATGCCATCCTGGGCCAGCACCCTGAAGAGTGCCTTGCCGATATCGCAGGCCATGCGGATCAATCCCTCCGAAGGGCGGCCCTTTTCCAACTCCTGGTGTTTGTGTTCGTAGGATTCGGCAATTTCCACCTGGCAGATGCGGTTGACCGATGCCTTCTGGTAAATTTCGCTCAGCAGGGACACTTCCAGACCCCAGGTCGGGGAGATCCGGATTCCCTTGGCCAGGCCGGCGATCATGGCGAACTCACCGGACAGGGCGTAGCGGAAATTGTCCAGATAGGCCAGGAAGTCGATGTTGCCCAGCATGCGGCGGAGGGTCCGGATCAGGGGCGTGTAGAACAGGCGGGTCACCCGTCCGTAGAGCCGATCGGTGACCCGGGCATAATACCCCTTGCTGAATTCGAACTCGGTGGCGGGGTGAACGACGGGATAGAGCAGACGGGCCAGCAGGGAGCGCCGGTAATTGACGATGTCGCAGTCATGGGTGGCCATGGCGTACACATCGCGGTCGGCCAGGATGTAGCCCATCGTCATCCACACCGAGCGCCCCTTGCCCGGGTGGTCCATGGTGAAGTCGGCCCGTCGCAGTTCCTCCAGCAGGGCCTGCATCCCCGGTCCGTCGTGCCAGACGATCTTCACTTCCATCGGCAGGCCGGACATCTGGCGCCGGGCGGCCTCGAACTGGCGCCGGTCGGCCCGATCCAGGGAGAGCACGACCTTGTGCAGGTAGCCCACCCGCTGGAGTTCGGCGATGATGCCGGGCATGGCGGGCGTGTCGAATTCCGAGTACAGCGCGGGCAGCAGGAGGGTGCTCTTGCGCTTTCGGCCAATCTTGAACAGTTCCTCCTCCAGACCTTCGATGGGCCGCTCTTTCAGATGCTGCAGGACCGTCACTTCTCCGTTTTGCCAGAAGTCCGACATCTCAGCCTCCTTTCTTCCATACGGACTGGAGGTAGTCCTTCATCTGCTCGAAGACTTCGGCCTGATCGTTGAAGAGACCTTCCGACTGCTCGGCATCCTTGTCTTTCAACTCGTTGATCAGGGATGCCACCCGGGCGTGGTAAAGCGGAATGAGGGTGCCGAGGATCTTGATCCTTTGGCGGGGCGTGACCTGGAAGGCCGCGGCGTAGCGGTACACCGTCCTGACCCAGGTTTCGATGGGGAGGGCGAAGGCGTCGATGCCGTTTCCCGCGGCAAGTTCCTGGAATACCGCGTAGTCCCGTTCATCCAGCACCTGCTGCCAGATCCCCTGGAAATTGCCGAAGCCGAGGCGGAAATAGTCGACGAGGCTTTGCCGGTCGATTTCAAAGGACGGGGCATCTTGACGGATTTCCGATCCCACCAGATCGACGTCCCGGGATCCTTCGATATGGCGCCAGTAGTCTTCGTTGGATTCCATCAGGTTGAAGATCGTGCCCACCACCTGCTGGAACATCGGCCCCAGATCGGCGGCCGGGTCTTTCCGCCCGTGGATCTTGGCGCCCAGCCGGGCCTGGCAGACGGCGAATCCGCCGACGATGGCCGACACCGTCATGTAGATGTCGATGCCGAAGCGGGCCACGTCGGACTCCCAGACGTCCTGATCCAGGTAGTGGGTGAGGAGTTTGCGGGAGACGCCGAAATCCCCGCCGATGGGCTGGCGCACCCGCTTGCCGTACAGGGCCCGGGTAAGGTTGTAGGCGATGGTGTTGGTGATGGTGCCGTCGAATTTGTAGCGTCGGTAATACGGGCAGACCAGGTCGTAGCCGTGGAATACGGGATCTATGAGGTTTTTCACCCATTCGCTCGTGATGGACACCAGATCCGAGTCGAACACGGCCACCGCTTCGGCCCTGAGGAATCGGGCGGCCTCGAAGATGGCCCTGAGCCCCGACCCCTTGCCGGGGATGCCGCGGTAGATGGTGACGATCTTTTCGATGTTGAAGGAATCCACCTCGACCTGCTCGGCCATTTCGCGCGAATCGTCGGTGGAGCCGCCGTCGGACACCAGAATCAACGCCTTGGCGTCGCGGAAATGTTTCTCGAGACCCCTGGCCACGCTCTCGATGACATGGATCACGGCGGGGCCGCTGTGATAGGTGGGGATGCCGATGACGATGTCGGCATGGTCCAGGGTTTCGATTCTCTCTCGCAAGGTGGGTCTCAGCGCAGTGGAAAAACGTTGGGTCATCGGGTCGGCCTCCTTTCTTGGAGAGGCCCGGCGCCGGTGATCGGACGCGGATGGCCTCGGGGGTTGACAGATTGATGCCTTCTTCAAGCAATGAGAAGGCTATGGAGATGCGATGGCCGTGAAGACGTTGGCCGCCAGCAGACGCAGGACCACTTGGTTCCATCCCCGGCTGCCCGGGGCGCGTCCGCGGATGAGCCCCGCAAGCGGCACCTGCGCCAGGGTGCCGTCGTCATGGGGCAGCAGCACGGGCAGATCCACCACGGCCAGCATGGATGCATCGTTGGGGCTGTCGCCAATACCGATGGTCACCGGCGGTTTGTCCAGGATCTGCCGGAAAAGGCCGATGAGATGCGTCACGGCCCGCCCCTTGCTCTGAGCAGCGGCGATGAGGTGGAAGAATCGCCCCCCCCTGACGATGGCCAGATCCCTGGCCGCGGCCCAGTTTTCCAGATCCCGGAGCCGGGACGGGTCGGCCAGGATGAAGGGCTCGCTGTGCTCTCTTTGGCGGGCGAGGATCGCCTGATCGAGGGGCAGTCCGGTCCTTCGCATCACCTCGGCGGCATCCATGTCGCCGAACCCTCTGACGGGAAACCGTTGCCGGGCGGCCGCCAAGGCGTCGCGGACGAGGCGGTACGGCATCCCCCAGCGGAACACCCGGTATCCTTCTTCCGGCAGGGCGTCGCTGACGCGGAGCCTTCGGTAGCCTTCCGGCACATAGAGGGCGGCGCCGCTTTCGACGATGAACGGATCCCGGATGCCGAGTTGCATCCGGACCGCTTCCACTTCCGGCCGGCATTTGCTGGTGACGGCGATCAGCGGGATGCGGTCCCGGCGGATCCACTCCAGTGCCTCCGCGGCCCCGGCGAAGCCGTACCCTTCATGGTCCAACAGGCTGGCGTCCAAGTCGGTGAAAATGATGACGGCCATGACCGCGATTCCAGGGACAGCCGGTTGAGGTTCAAGCGGGCGCTGTGGGCGCCGGCGCGTCGCTGTTTATTAAAATAGTAATCGATTTGAATGGTTGGGTCAACCCATGGCGCGCGCATCGGCGTCGCCGCAAGGTCGGGGCGCTTTCAGGGGAGGGCTGCGGCGGGAATGCGAAAGAGGCGGCAGGTGTTGGCCCACACCTGCTCGGCCAGGGCTTCGGGGTTCTGACCGCGCATTTCGGCGACCTTGAGGAGCACGGTGCGCACGAAGGCCGGTTCGTTGCGGCGGTGGCGCTTGCGCTCTGGGGTGGGGGTGAGGTAGGGGGCATCGGTTTCGACCAGGAGTCGGTCGGCGGGGATGCGCGGCACCAGGCCGCGAAGTTCCCGGCCGCGGGCGGCAAGGGTGACGATGCCGGTGATGCCGATGTAGAATCCCATTCCCAGGTAGCCCTCCAGCTCCGATGCGGTGCCTGAAAAACAATGGACGACACCGCGCCGGTCGGGCCAGTCGTGGGCGCGGATCAGCTCCAGCAGACGGCCGCCGCTGTCCCGTTCGTGGAGAATGATCGGCAGCTCCAGCCCGCGGGCGACCTCCAACTGGCGCACGAACCAGCGCTCCTGATCGGAACGGGGCGAGTGCATGCGGTTGAAGTCCAGACCGATTTCTCCCCAGGCGCGCACCTTTGCGCTGCCGGTCAGCGACTGGATCCGTTCCAGGACGGCTTCGCCGCACCCGGCCGCATCATGGGGGTGGACCCCCACCGAAGCCCAGCACGGCGCGTACTGATCCGCGAGGTCCACGGCCCGGCGGCTGCTCGCTTCGTCGGTGCCGACGATCATGGCGCCGCGCACCCCGTTTTCGGCCATGCGCGTCATCACTTGGGGCAGGTCGGCTTCGAATTCCGCATCATTCAGGTGGCAGTGGCTGTCGAAAATGTTCATCCGCGATTCCTCCCTTGGAGCAGCCTGAGGCGCCTACCACAACTTGGGCTGAAAATGCAAATCCGCCGTTGGATTTGGCTTGATTTAATAATGGGTATATGCTTCTTTGGGCGTTGCAAAATCGTCCCCCGACCCCCGGTGCGAAAGCCCGGGGAGATCGTTTCGGTGTACCTTGTGCGGAGGTGGATATGTTCAAAATTGTCAGGCGTGAAGAGATGTCCCAAGGCAACGTGGTCCTGAACGAAATCGAGGCACCCAAGATCGCGGTCAAGGCAAAGCCCGGGCAGTTCGTTATCCTGAAGGCCAACGAGGAAGGCGAGCGGATTCCGCTGACCATGGCCGACACCGATCCGGCCAAGGGTACCATCACCATCATTTACATGGTGGTGGGGAAATCGACCGCGCTGTTCAAATCCTTGAAGGTCGGCGAAGGGTTCCAGGATGTCATCGGCCCCCTCGGCAAACCGACCCACGTCGAGAAGGTCGGGACGGTGGTGTGCGTCGGCGGCGGCACCGGTGTGGCGGTGCTCTATCCGATCACCCGCGCCATGAAACAGGCCGGCAACCGTGTGGTGGCGATCATCGGTGCCCGCAACAAGGATCTGCTGATCATGGAAGATCTGATGCGGGCCGCCAGCGACGAATTGATCGTCTGCACCGACGACGGGTCCTATGGGCATCACGGCTTCGTCACCGACAAGCTCAGGGAGGTCATGGAGCGGGAACAGGTCAACCAGGCGGTCTGCATCGGCCCGGTGCCCATGATGAAGTTCTGCTCCAAGCTGACCAAGGAATACAACGTGCCGACAATGGTCAGCCTCAACCCGATCATGGTGGACGGCACGGGCATGTGCGGCGGCTGCCGGGTGACGGTGGGCGGCAAGACCAAGTTCGGCTGCGTGGACGGACCCGAGTTCGATGGCCACCAGGTGGACTACGACGAGCTGATGATGCGGCTTCAGGCCTATTGCGAGGATGAGAAACGCTGCTACGAGCACTACTGCACGCTTCACGACGCCAAATGAGTCGTTCCCCGTCACCGATCGATGGCCTCAAGACGCAGACAAACAGTTTCGAAAATCCCTTTTTGCGACTGGATCAAAATTGACTATTTCCAGAACATCCCCATTTTAAAGTTAATATTGATTCGAGGGACGCGCCGCGTCCATTTGGGAGGAGAAGGATGACGGAGACAGAAAAAAAGAAAAAAACCGAACGCACCCCCATGCCCGAGCAGGCTCCCGAGGTGCGCCGGCGCAATTTCCTGGAAGTCCCCACCGGCTATACCGAAGAAATGGCCGTTTCCGAGGCGCAGCGCTGCCTGCAGTGCAAGAACCCCGGCTGCGTGAAGGGATGCCCGGTCAACGTGGACATTCCCGGCTTTATCAAGCTGATCGTCGAACGCAAATTCACCGAATCCATTCGCCACATCTGGGCCACCAACAGCCTGCCGGCGGTCTGCGGCCGGGTCTGCCCCCAGGAAAACCAGTGTGAAGGGCAATGCATCCTGGGCAAGAAGGGATTGCCGGTCGCCATCGGCAACCTGGAGCGCTTCGTCGCCGACTATGAACGGGAACACGGCACCGGCGCCCTGCCTCCCAAACAGCCGCCCACCGGCAAACGCGTGGCGGTGGTCGGTTCCGGGCCTTCCGGCCTGACCGTGGCCGGCGACCTCATCGTCAAGGGCCATGACGTGACGGTGTTCGAGGCTTTTCACAAGGCCGGCGGGGTGCTAGTCTACGGCATTCCCGAGTTTCGTCTGCCCAAGGCCATCGTGGCCCAGGAGATCAACTTCATCGAGCGACTGGGCGTCAAGGTGGAATGCAACGCCGTTGCCGGACGCACCGTGACCCTGGATGAGCTTTTCGAGCAGGGCTATGATGCCATTTATGTCGGGGTGGGCGCCGGCCTGCCGAGCTTCATGAACATTCCGGGCGAAAACCTCATCGGCATTCTTTCGGCCAATGAATATCTCACCCGTGCCAACCTGATGAAAGCCTACAAGTTCCCCGAGGTGGACACGCCGATTCCCCACGGCAAGAACGTGGTGGTGCTTGGTGCCGGCAACGTGGCCATGGACTCGGCCCGCACCGCCATGCGCCTGGGCGCCGAGTCGGTGCGCATCGTCTACCGGCGCAGCCGCGCCGAGATGCCGGCCCGTGGTGCCGAAATCCACCATGCCGACGAAGAGGGGATCGAGTTCATGCTGCTGACCAACCCCGTCAAGTACCTCGGCAACGAGAAGGGCCGTCTGGTCGGGATGCAGTGCCTCAAGATGGAACTTGGCGAACCGGATGCCTCCGGCCGTCGCAAGCCGATCCCGATTGCCGGCAGCGAGTTCGAGCTGGCTTGCGACCTGTGCATCGTGGCCGTCGGGGCGGGCGCCAACCCCCTGTTGACCTCGTCGACCCCGGGTTTGAAGCTGAACAAGCGCGGCTACATCATTGCCGATGAGGAAACCGGCAAGACCACCATGAAAGGGGTGTGGGCCGGCGGCGACATCGTCACCGGTGCGGCCACGGTCATCCTGGCCATGGGCGCCGGCCGCAAAGCGGCCGATTCGATCCACAAGTACCTGACTTTCGGCTGGTAAATCGCGTTTCGTTACAGCCGCTGAGAACAAATGGGCCGGGTGTCTCCGGATGGAGATGCCCGGCCTTTTTTTGCTCGGCACGACCCGTTGGGGCCGTCTTTATCGCGAGGATCCCAAAGATTTACCGCCGACGGGCGCGGACCGGCGCGGACAAGCGTTGCCTCCGGAGCCGACGGTTTGATCGAATAGCGGATCCTGATTTCTCCCTGTCATCCCGAGGAGCGCCAGTGACGAGGGATCTCTTCGAGCCACCAAGGCTCCTCGGCTCGTCTCGCGCGAAGCGCTTCCACAACTTGAGGCACTTTAGCTCACTTGTCACTTGTCACTTCAATCGACCGCCGTTTCATCCCCGCGGGCTGTAGTGGCGCTTGAGCCAGCAGCTCAGACCGTCGAGTCCCGGAAACAACACCCGCTCGGTGATTCCCGCCTGGTCGAGCTTGTCGCGAATTTCCCACTTGAGCGCCCCCGGAATCACGATGCGCCGGAAGATCCGGGGGTGTTGGCAGAGCCAGTCGTCCATGACGAGATCCACCCGGGACATGAGGCTGAAGAGGGCGTACTGGTTGACGATCCGGTCGTCCAGGGACGGCGGTTCGAAAAAGATCGCGTAGGCGCCGGGGGCCAGGTCCGGCAGCACGCCCAACGTGTCAATGGCGTCGGAGAGGAGCTCGGCAGTGAACACGTTGGCGCCCTCGTTTTCCAGATACCGTCGGAGCCGTTGGGGCAGATACTGGTGGGCGCCCACGTAGTTGACGGCCCAGATCACGGCGTCCTCATTGAACTTGTCGATGTTGGCGGTGGCAAAATGCATCGCGAAGAAAGGCGAGTAAGTCCAGTCGAGGAGCCTCGTGGGGAGCCCGTGGTGCTGCGCCACCGAGATCAGTTGCCAGACGGAGCCGCCCTCCACCACGTCGCGATGGGCGTATTTGCGAAAATTGCGCAGCAGGTGGCGTTCCAGATTGGAATAATCGCCCCCGAGCCGCATGAGGGTCGTTTCCAGCCGGTAGTGGCAGTCCGAGAGGCCGCGGAAGGCGTAACGGGAGCGGTAGCGCAGGATGTCCGGGTTCCAGGCGTCTTCGAAAAGCCGATCCTGGAGCTCGTTCCAGCTCTTGACCCGAATGTCGGCGATGGGTGTGTTCATGGCGCGGCCAACCTCTTTTTAGCAAATTTCCAGATCGCCGGCGGCATAGGTCTCCGCCGCGTTGTAAATGCGAAATGCGCCGCCTTTTGCGCCATTTTCCAGCCGGGTCCGGACCGCCGTCACCCCCCTTGGAATTTGCTTCTGGAAATGGATGCGCAGACGCCGGAGGGTTGCCCCGTCTCCCCTGGCGCCTTCGGCCAGCGTTTCGAGCATGTCGAAGTAGACCGTGTGGTTGACATGGCCCAGGGGGTCGAAATCGCTGCCGCGGATGGTGAATTTCGCATCGAAACCGCCTTGGTTCATCGGTTCGGGCTTCCAAGTGTCCAGGTCCGTGCAGCCGGCAGACACGGGTTCTTCCGTATACGCTTGTCCGACCTGTTCCGGGATGCGTTGAAGCCGGTTGGCCTTCAGGTCGAAGTATAGCCACAGGCTGGTGGCCGCGGCGATGCGCTCGGGGCCGGAGAAGACGAGAAAGTCGCGATAGGCGCGGAAACCGCGGCTTCCCCGATGCCAAGTTTCCACGCGCACCGTTTCCTGGTAGCGCGGCAGCCGGTCGATGTCCACCGCCATCTTGTTCAGGATCCAGACGGTCCCGGCATCCAGCAGCTTGCGGCTACCGAAACCCGCCTGTTCCGAGTGGGCCACGGCGGCATCCTGGAGCAGCCCGAGCAGCGAGCGCAGTTGCATGGTGTAGTCGGGCCTGACCTCGGTATACCCCACCGGATGAATCTGTTGGATCTTCATGGAACGATATCCCCGATCATGGTGTTTTTTGCATGAATCCACCGCTGACAAGCGCCGACAGGCGCGGACGAATGCGGACCAACGCTGTCGCCGGCCACTGGTTGCGCCGGTTTGATCATGTGGCTAACGCTTGATCTGCCGCTGTCAACCCGAGGAGCGCTTCCCCCCTGTCATCCCGAGGAGTGTAGCGACGAGGGATCTCTTGGAAGTGCCAAGATTTCTCACCGCGCCCGGAATGGCGCGAGGAAGTCGCACCGGAATGACAGCCAGGCCTCATCGTCGCAGACGAGCCATCTGCTTTTTGTCAATATGGCGGGAATGGGCGACCAAATCAAAGAGATTCGTTGTCGCGGCATTTCTCGGTAGGGCAGCGAGGTCCGTCCGCGTCGAGTTTTGTCTTTGCCAAGGTCAGCCCGGCAGCCACGAAGGCGACGGCGGCGACCCCGGCATTGTAGAACACAAACCCGCAGAGACTGGCGGTCAGGGCCAGAAAGCACGGTCCTGTTTTGGCACGCCAGACGGCCAAGGCGGCCAGCACCAGGCTGAGCCAGCCGAAGGCCTGGTGATACATCAGGAAGCCTAGCGCGTCGCGGATCCGGCAGTAAAGCCCCGAGGGATCATCCATGCATGGGACGGCGAGGCGTTTCCAATCCAGCAGCACGTAGCGCAGCGCCATCAAGATGCCATAGGCCGCCACGAGCCCCAACCCGCAGGCCAGCATCGGGCGCAGAGCGGCGCCGCGACCCTGGCGCCAGAGAGGGTAGGTCAGCAAGAGGCAGGTGCCCACCCAGATATCCGCCTGGCGGTTCAATGGGGTCTCACGAATCAGGATGCCCACGGCGCCGGCGGCCAGGACCAATGCAACGAGCCGTTCGAGGCCGGCGGAAGGCCCGGCCCGGTGCTCGTTCCGGCGCGAGAGCCAGGCGTAGGCCAGAGCCGGCAGAATGAAGCCGAAGTTGTTGAAGCTGCGGTAGCGGGGGGCGATCACCAGCCCCGCCACAGCGACAAGGGCCAGGGCGAGCACCGCCAGGCGGTGGAGGGAAATCAGGGCGGACAGGCGCCACAATTTCGGCCGGGGCGGGCGTAACAGATCCATCGTGGCGGCCAGCCCGAAAGCGCCGGGCAGGGAGTGTCCGGCGGCGGTGGTGAGGAGAAGAAAGTAGGCGAAGGCGGCCTGGGTCATCACCAGAGCGGCCCAGAGGATGGGCCAAATGCCATGGGAGATCAGCGCGAATTGGCGGCCCTGGAGGACGATTCCCACCGCTCCGGCCGCCGCCAGGGCCGAGAATTCGCACCAGCGAAAGCCGTCCAGAGAAGCGCGTCCACCGGAAAGGGGAACCGTGAGCAGAACGATGGCGGCGGACAGCCAGAAGAGAACCAGCCAGCGGGGATGGTTGGATACCGGGCCGGAGAGTACGGCCTTGTCCTTCCGGTCGGCGTCGTAGATCCCCCAGTACCCGCCCACCGCACCTTCGCTGATGCGTTTCCATGGCTGGTCGAAGGCCTCGATGAGATTGTAGGCCCAGTGCTCCCGCTCCGCCATGGCCACGACGCCGCGCATGAATCGCGCCTGATTGACGGGGCTCGGCAGGGCCCCGACGCGCATGCGGCCCTGGGAGGGCCATCCGGTTTCACCGATAAAGATTTCCCGGCCCGGAATTTTGGCGGCGATTTCTTCCCGGATTTTTCGAATGTGGGCCATGGCATCATCGACGGCGACCGGATCGTCCTCCCAGTAGGGAAGAATGTGGATGGTGACGAAATCCACCGCCGGGGCCACCTCGGGGTGCTTGAGCCAAAACTCCCAGACGTCGGCATAAGTCACCGGCATGTCGGGGAGAGCGGATTTGACCTCGCGGATGTAGGCGGCGAGCTGGGCACCGGTGACTTCCCGGCGCAGCAGGGATTCGTTGCCCACCACCACCGCCCGGATGCTGGAGGGGCGGCTCCGGGCGATCTCGATCAGCTTGTTCAACTCCTTGCGGGTGGCCACCGGATCGGAATTCACCCAGGCGCCGAGCATGATTTTCAGACCATGCTTTTCGGCCAGCGCCGGCAGCGATTCCATTCCTAGGGTCGAATAGGTGCGGATCGCTTCGAAACGCTGCGCCAGGATGGCCAGGTCCCTGTCGATACGATCGGCGGATATGTCCGGTCCGTCGGGGCCGCTCTTCAGGGGGTTCTGGTGCTTGTCGAACGGGGCATAGGAAACGCTCTGGAGACGCTGGCCGGGAGCCAGGCCCGGTTCCGGCAAGCGTTCCGGACGGCCGATGGCGTACCAGAAGCCGAAGAGCGCCGCCAGGATGGTGCAGTAGGCAAGAAATCGCTCTCGCATCGGGGGGCGGACTCTAGTTCACCAGGCTTTGGATCGGGGCCGGGATCAGGCCGCCGCGGCGAATGAAGGCGTTGGGGCCGGCGCCGTGGTTCACCGGAAGGATCACCGATTCGCCCAGCAGCCCGCCAAAGTGGGCATAGTCCCCGGCGGCCTTGCCCGGCACCGGTATCAGGCGGCAGGCGGTGGTCTTCTTGTTGATCACGCCGATGGCCATCTCGTCGGCGATGATGCCGGCCAGGGTCTCGACGCTGGTGTCTCCCGGCAGGGCCACCATGTCCAGCCCCACCGAGCAGACGCTGGTCATGGCCTCGAGCTTTTCCAGCCCCAGATCGCCCCGCTGCGCCGCCTCCGAGATGTTCAGATCCTCGCTGACGGGGATGAAGGCCCCGGAAAGCCCGCCGACGTTGCAGGAGGCGAAGGCGCCGCCCTTCTTGACCGCGTCGTTGAGCAGGGCCAGGGCGGCGGTGCTTCCCGGCACCCCGATGGAGACCAGCCCTAGGCTCTGGAAGATTTCGCCCACGCTGTCCCCCACGTTGGGCGTGGGCGCCAGGGAAAGATCCACCACCCCGAAACGAATGCCGAGCCGTTCGGCCACTTCCCGCCCGATGAGTTCGCCAACCCGGGTCACCTTGTAAGCCGTGTGCTTGATCAGTTCCGAGATGCGGCCCAGGTCCAGCCCCGGGTCCGCGGCAAGGGCCCTTTCAATGGCGCTCTTGACCACTCCCGGCCCGCTGACGCCGACGTTGATCACCGCATCCGGTTCGCCGATGCCGAGGTAGGCCCCGGCCATGAAGGGAACGTCCTGGGGAATGTTGGCAAAGACGCAGAGCTTGGCGCAGGCCAGCCCGTCGGCCGCGGCGGTGAGCGCCGCGGCATCCTTGATGATGGCGGCCATCCGCAGCACGGCATCCACATTGATCCCGGCCCGGGTGGAGGCCACGTTCACCGAAGCGCAGACGCGTTCGGTTTCCGCAAGCGCACGGGGCAGGGCGTCCATCAGGGCCTGGTCTCCAGAGGCGATCCCTTTTTCCACCAGGGCGGAAAAACCGCCGATGAAATCCACCCGCGACGCCTCGGCCGCTTCGTCCAGGGTATGGGCGACGCGCAGCATGCCGGCGGCATCCAGCGAAGCGGCCGCCGCGGCGATGGGGCTGACCGCGATGCGCTTGTTCACCACCGGGATGCCGTACTTGTCGCCCACTTCGTCGCAGACGGACACCAGGTTGCGGGCCTTTTCGCGGATCTTTTGGCGGATGGCGGTGCAGGCCCGTTCCGGGTCCCTGCGGGCGCAGTCGAAGAGGTTGATTCCCAGGGTGACGGTGCGCACGTCGAGGTGTTCGTGGCGCAGCATGTCGAGGGTCGAAAGGATTTCTTGGGGGTGCAGCATGGCTCAGATCCGATTCAAGGCTTCAAAGATGTGGCGGTGCTGGATGCTGATCTCCAGGTCCAGGGCTTCGGCCTCCGCGCGCAAGGCGCGGCGCAGAATCTTCTGGTCCACCGTGGCGGGGATGTCCACTTCATAGATCATGACGTTGTCGCCCGGAGCGGCGCCTCCCTTGAAAATGGCCTGGAGATTGGTGACGTTGACGCCGAAGCGGGCGATGACGCCGGTGATCCGGGCCACCAGCCCCTTGCGGTCCGGTCCGCGCGTGGTGATGACGAAGGGCTCGCGGTTCTGCGATGGCGAGTAGACCGGCGCATCGGTTCGGACCGGCCGGACAATGACATGCTGTCCCAGGGGGTCGAGGCCCTCCTGCAAGACGGAACGCAATCGATCCAGATCCAGGGCCTCGGGCAGCGAGACGATGAAGATGCCCGAAAACTCGGACTGCAGAATCGTCTGGGAGACGTTTTCGATGTTGCCGTCCTGCCTGAAGATCAGATCGGATACCGCCGCGATGATCCCGGGCCGATCCTGGCCCAGGATGGAGATGATCGCCTTGTTCATGGATCGCTTCCTGACGCATTCAAAAAATCTTCGGGTTTGCGCCCCCTGCCACCGTATGGCGCATCGTGTGGCCCTATAGCCCCTTTCCCCTGGAACTTCAAGGGCCGCGCACGCTTAGACCTTGAGCGGCCCCGCTGCCTGTGATAGTTTTTCAATTCAATGCCCGTGACCGTCAATGGATCGACCCAATGCCTGAATCGCGTCAACTGACTGAATTCTTTCAGACCCGCAAGACCCTCATGGTTCTGGTGAGCGTGGGGCTGCTCCTGCTCGAAATAGAAATCTTCGCGCTGGCCGTCATGAAGTCCGGCCGCCAGTCGCGCCTGGAAGTCTACAACCCCCGGGGGCAGCTGATTTACGAAACCGACGGCAGCAACCTGAGCCAGTTCAACCGCTACTACTTCGAGAAGACCTTCGGCCCCCTCGACCAGTACGAGGTGCGCCTCGCCCGGCATGACCGGCCTTTTCCGTTCCGGGCCTGGTTCGTGGCGGCGGTGGGCGTTCCCTTGGGTACCGTGCTGATGTTCGCCTTCATCATCCGGGCCTTCCAGGGCCTCTTGCAAGGTCGCCGGCCCCGGGAAGCCCCTGAAGCCACCCCGGGCGATGCGGCCGACGACAGCCGGCTGGTGCGTCTTTTCGGGCAGTTTTCGCGCCTGAACATCTTCGCCCTGGGCGCCCTGGCCCTGGCCGCGGTGCTCGCGTACTGGACCGTTCCCAACCTCGTTGTCTATCTTGGCCAAACAGGTCTGGAAACCCTGGTGCGCTTCAAGTGGTTCTTCATCATCCTGGGGCTGATGGCCTTCGGACTGGTGGTCTGGATCATCTACCTGCGCTACCGTTTGGCCTGCAAAACCATCGAAAGCCGGGAGCAGGTGGAAAAGTACCGGCTGCAACTGGAATGCGGCCTGCGCCCGGAGGCTCCGAAGCTGCTGGAATGCTTCGAGGGATCGTCCCGTCAACCCCCATCGCCACCTTCGACACGGAAGGACGAATGACAAGCCTGGATCCCTTCAACAATTCGGTCAACGGCGGCGCGGGAGGCCCGGACCATCCCGTCCAGATCGTCGTCACCCACCGCAACACCGACTTCGACGCCCTGGCCTCCACCGTCGCCGCCACGCTGCTTTATCCTGGCGCCCTGGCCGTCCTTCCGCGCGCCCTCAACCCCAACGTGCGCGCCTTCCTGTCGATTCACAAGGACCTGTTTGACACTTACACCGTCAAGGAAATCGACCTGCAGCGGGTCGGAAGGCTCATCGTGGTGGATGTCAACCGCTGGGACCGGCTCGAAGGGATGTCCCCGCTGAAAAAACGCAAGGACCTGGAGATCGTCGTCTGGGATCATCACGGCAATTCGGGCGACATCGACACCACCGAGTGCAACCAGTCGGAAACCGGCGCGGCCATCACCCTGCTGGTGCAGGAACTCAAAGTCCGCAAGCAGATGATTTCCCCCATCCAGGCGACCCTTTTTCTCATCGGGCTTTACGAAGACACGGGCCACCTGACGTTTCCCGGCACCCGCTCCGAGGACGCCTATGCCGCCGCCTGGTTGATGGAAAGGGGCGCGGATCTCAACGTGCTGGGCACCTTCCTGCGGCCGGCCTACGGCCAGCGGCAGAAGGAGATTCTCTTCGAAATGGTCCGCAACGCCACACGCACCCGGGTGGCGGGGCACACGGTGAGCATTTCCCACCAGAAGGTGGAAGGGCATGTGGACGGGCTGGCGGTGGTGGTGCGGATGTACCGCGAGCTGGTGAACGTGGATGCCGCTTTCGGCATCTTCACCAGCCAGAACGGGGAACGCTGCATGGTGATCGGCCGCAGCAACGTGGAAGGCCTCAACATCGGCACCCTGATGCACGCCCTGGGCGGCGGCGGGCATCCCGGAGCCGGCTCGGCCATGTTGCACCAGGTGAATCCCGAAGCGGTGGAGCAGATGCTGCTGGAACTGATCCGGGGCAACCAGCAGGCATCGGTGCAGGTCAGCGACCTGATGTCGTTTCCCGTCGAATCCGTTTCCGCCGAAACGCCGATGCGCGACGTGGCCAGGCTCCTGAGCGAGAAGGGATGCACCGGCCTGCCGGTGGTGGAGGGGGACAAACTGGCCGGGGTGATATCGCGGCGCGATTTTCGCAAGCTCAAACGGGAGTCTCAGCTCGATGCGCCGGTAAAGGCGTTCATGAGCCGGGATCCGGTGACCATCGGGCCGGGCATCAGTCCGGTGGCCGCGGCGCGACTGATGGTCAAGCACGACATCGGCCGCCTGCCGGTCGTCGAGGACGGCCGGGTCATCGGCATTGTCACCCGTTCGGACGTCATGACGTACTTTTACGACCTCATGCCGGATTGAGCACCCCTGCTTCAGAAAGATTCCTCGCCGACCGGCTCATCCGCTTTCTAGTCCCATCGCCCCGCGGCGAGCGTCCGCAGATAGAATCGGGCGATGGGATCCATATCCGCGGGAAGCGGGTGACCTGCATTCTGATCGGCCATGGCGCGGCGCAGACCCGAGGCCATGGTCTTGCCGAGTTCCACGCCGAACTGATCGAAGGGATTGATTCCCCAGACGAAGGCCTCGAAGACGGTGCGCGCCTCGTAGAAGGAGAGGAGGCGGCCCACACTGCGCGGGCTCAGGTCTTCCATGAGCAGGGTCGATGACGGGCGGTTGCCTTCGAAGCGGCGCTCCGGCGGGCCCTCCGCTTTGCCCAGCGCCAGGGCCCGGGATTGGGCCACCAGGTTGGCCCACAGTTCCTGGTGGTTGCTCACCCCCTTGCTTCGCACGTCGGCCGGTTGCGGGTATCGCGGGCGCAGCACACCGATGAATTCAATGGGGAAGGGTCGCCCCTGGTGGGCCAGTTGAAAGAAGCTGTGCTGGGCGCAGGTCCCTGGTTCACCGAAGATGATGGGGCCGGTGGCTGTTTCCAGGGGCCGGCCATCGAGGTCCACCGATTTGCCGTTGCTTTCCATGTTGAGCTGCTGCACATGGGCCGGGAGCTTGGCCAGGGGGTCGGCGTAGGGGATGATTCCCAGGGCCGGATAGCCGAGAAAATTGGTGTTCCAGACGGTGATCAAGGCCGCCAGCAAGGGCAGGTTCTGGCCGGCGGGGGCCGCCGCGGCGTGGCGGTCCATCTCTTCGGCGCCTTGCAGCATGGCCTCGAATTTGTCGTATCCCAGGTACAGGCTCAGCGGCACCCCGCCGACGGCCGAGGTGACGCTGTAGCGGCCGCCGATGAAGTCGAACATATGAAAGGCCGCCAGCACGGGCCGGCCCGGGTCGTCTCCCGGGCTTCCCTTAGCCGTGACGGTGACGGTGTGCCGGGCCGGGTCCAGGCCCTTCTGGCGCATGAAATGCTCGGCCTGCAAGGCGTTGGCCATGGTTTCGGTGGTGGTGTAGCTTTTGGAGATCACCACCCAGAGGGTGGCCTCCGGGTCGATGGTGGCCGCCACACGCCCGAAGTTGTGGATGTCCACGTTGGCCAGGAAATGCAGCCGCATGCCCGGTAGGGCGTCCTCGGCCAGGGCATGGGCGGCGAAGGCGGCGCCGAGGTAGGAGCCGCCGATGCCCACCACTACGATATCCCGGAACGGCTTGCCGGTGGAACCGGTGATGCGACCGGCGTGCACGGCGGCGGCGAATTCCCGGATCTGTTCGCGCACGGCCCGGATTTCAGGCATCACATCCCGCCCGTCGACATCAACGGGGGCCTCGTCCAGGCGGCGGGCGGCGGTGTGCAGGGCGGCCCGCTTCTCGGTGGGATTGACGGTTTCGCCGTCGACCATGCGTCGAAAAGCGCCGGTGAGATCGCGTTGGACCGCCAGGGCGAGCAGGCCGTCCATCACGGCCGGAATCACCCGTTGGCGGGAGTAGTCGTAAAACAGACCCCCGCCGGCGGCGCTGAAGGCATCCAAGCGGCCGGGGGCCTCGATGATGCGGCGCAGGTGGTGCTCCGGCGTTTGCATGCGATCCGCCAGATCCACCAGCGTCTTCCAGGCAGGCAGGGTAGTGGGGGGAACGAGCGGCATGGCGCCACCTCCATTGTCCCGAGGGCAAGTTGCCGGAAATTCAGGGCCGACGCTGGCAGGAAATCGATTCGGCCAGAATCTCCTGGATGCGGTCGATGCTCCGGCACCCCTCCCGGCAGGCGGGGAACTCCGGCTGGTGGGGACATCCCTTGCAGGGGCTCTTGACCAGGTAGCCGACTTCGAAATCGAAGCGGGAACGGAAACGAATGTAACGGATGTTGGGTTTCATTTTGCCTGCGTAAGCCGGGCGCCAGGCCCTGTCGGGACGCAAGCACCAAGGTCGGTTGCAACACGGTGACAAAATGATTAGCATAGCGCCTCCCGGTTCTCAACCTCAAAACCCTTTCGATGAATCCGGAAGGTATGTACAACGCAGATTGCTGAATGTTGCCAACCTACTGAAAGAATAAAAATAATAACAAAAACAGGAAGCACTATATTCACAATTTGGCATCCCGGACAACCTCTCCATGAAACAGACTCGATCGCAACCGAAGCCTCCCCCAAGCACCCGTCAGCCTTCCGCTGCCGCCCAGGTATTCACCCTCGTTGTCGCCGTTGTCGCCGCCGCGGCTGCCGGCGCCGTGCTGTCGTGGGGCTTTCTGGATCCTGGAGGCATGACCCGAGGGACATCGGGGCAGGAGGGCCTTCCCGCCGGGCTGCTCCAGGCTGGCACGCTGGTCGGGGGAATCCTGGTGTTGGGCCTGGCGGCGTTGCTGATGTGGCGTGCGGCGCGCCCCTCGCGGCAGCCGTTGCCCGTTGCCCGGCCAGCACCGGCCGCCGATACCGATGCGGAGCAACGGGCTGCCACCCGCGCGAGGGAAACCCGCCTCTTCGTCCACCTGCTGAACCGCCTGCAGCGCGAAGGCCGGCTGATGGATTTTCTGGCGGAAGACCTGGAAACCTATGAAGACGCCCAGATCGGTGCGGCGGTCCGTAGCGTACATGCCGGCTGCCGGCGGGTGGTGGAAAAACTGCTCTCCCCCCGGCCGGTGATGGCCGAAGGGGAGGAAGCCCGGGTCACCCTGGATGAGAACTACGATGCTGCCGCCATCACACTGACGGGAAGCGTCGGCGACCGGCCGCCGTTTAAGGGCGTCGTCCGTCATGCAGGATGGCGTGCCACCCGCATGGACATTCCCCTGTTATCCGAAAAAACCGACCCAGCGATTATCGCCCCGGCCGAGGTCGAGGTGATGGGTGGATAAAGGAGTCTGTTTGACCGAAGACGCGCGTTTCATCGTCGGCATCGACCTGGGCACCACCAACAGTGCCCTGGCCTATATCGATCTGAAGGACGACACGGAGGACCATCGGCGCATCCGGATCTTCGAGATCGCCCAATTGACCGGACCGGGTGAGGTGAGCCGGCTGCCCGTGCTGCCCTCGTTTCTCTATCTTCCCGGTCGCTTCGACATCGCTCATGAAGCCATCGGCCTTCCCTGGTCCCGGCCCAGCGACCATTTCGTGGGCGCCTTCGCCCGGGACCATGGCGCCAAGGTGCCCTCGCGGCTGGTGAGTTCGGCCAAGAGTTGGCTTTGCCATGGCCGGGTGGACAGGGAGGCGCCCATCCTGCCCCGGGCGGCCGGAGACGATATTGCCAAGGTTTCTCCGGTGGCTGCCACGGCCGCCTATCTCGATCACCTGCGCCAAGCCTGGAACCACCACTGGGGTCAGGATGAAGATCTGTACCTTGAGCGCCAAAACCTGGTCATCACCGTGCCGGCCTCCTTCGACGAGGTGGCTCGGGACCTGACCGTCAAGGCGGCCGTCCTGGCCGGACTGCCTGACGTCGTCCTCCTCGAAGAACCCCTGGCGGCCTTTTACAGTTGGCTTTCAGACCACGAAGAAAGCTGGTCGGCGCATGTTTCGCCCGGAGAACTGGTCGTGGTCTGCGATGTCGGCGGCGGCACCACCGACTTCACCCTCATCACCCTGCGTTCCGCCGAGGGGGGGCCGCGGTTCGAGCGCATCGCCGTGGGCGACCACCTGATCCTGGGAGGCGACAACATCGACATCGCCCTGGCCCGCGCGGTCCTTGCCCGCCTCGGACGCTCTCCGGCCACGGTGCCCATGGATCAGTACAAGTCCCTCTGCCACAAGTGCCGAGAGGCCAAGGAACGGCTGCTGGACGGAGCGGCCGAGTTCTGCCGCATCACGGTGGCCGGCAGCGGCAGCCGACTCATCGCCGGGACCCTGTCGGCCGAACTGACCCGGGAAGCGGTGGTGACTGTCGTGATGGATCAGTTTCTGCCGGTCTCGGGGCGGTCATCGGCCGAACCAGTGGACAGCGAAGGGCTCCACGGGCTCCCCTTCGCTGAAAGCCAGGCCGTCACCGGACATCTCATCGACTTCTTCCAGCGCCATCTTGCCGATGCCGAGCGGATACTGCAGCGGGAAAATCCGAGGCCGGACCTGATTCTCTTCAATGGCGGTTCGCTGAAATCACCGTTGGTCCAGGAACGGATCCGCCGGGTACTGGCCGAGCGGTTCGGGCCGCCGGAAGGCCCTCGGGTGCTGGAAAACCCGAAGCCGGATCTCGCCGTGGCCATTGGCGCCGCATACTACGGTTGGGTGAAGTCCGGACGCGGAGTACGCGTGGGCTCGGGCAGCCCCCGGGCCTATTACCTGGGAGTGGCGCCGCCGGAAGGGGAAAGTGACGCCGCCAGGGCCGTCTGCCTGGTGGAAAGGGGGCTGGAAGAGGGAAGCCGCATCGCCCTGGATCCCCACCGCCTCGAGATGGTGGCCAACCAGCCGGTGCGTTTCGACCTGTTTGCCTCCAGCTATCGCAGCGGCGACCGGTGTGGCGACCTGGTGACGGTGGATGAGACCCTCTCGCGCCTGGCTCCCCTGGAAACGGTGATCGCCTTCGGAAAAGGCGATGAGAAGAGACGGATCCCGGTGCGACTGGAGGCGGTGTACAGCGAGACCGGGACACTTTCCCTCTGGTGTGCCAGCCAGGTGAGCGACCACCGCTGGCAACTGCGGTTTCAGTTGCGTGGTGCCGCAGCGGCGGCAGATGTGCCGGTGGACAGGGCCATCGACATCCGGACGCTGGAAGCGGCGACGCGGGCGGTCAAGGAAAAGTTTGAAAACGACGACCCGCGGCAGATGGAAGAACTCGTCAAGGACTTGACCGAAACGGCGCAAATCCCCAGGGAGGAATGGCCGCTCGGGCTGTTGCGGACCATTGCCGACGCCCTTCTGGCCTTTGCCGCGGATCGCCGGCGCACGCCGGTTCACGAGGCCGCATGGCTCAATCTGGGAGGCTATAGCCTGCGGCCCGGCTTTGGCGACGGCGCCGATCCCCACCGGATCAAGCGATTGTGGCGGGTTTATCTCCAAGGGCCGCACTTTTCCGGCAAGCCCCAGGTGCGCAGCGAATGGTGGGTCTTGTGGCGGCGGGTCTCCGGCGGCCTCAACGCCGGCCAGCAGCGACAGTTTCTCCAGGACATCGCGGGCCCTCTGGCCAAGGAACGGGCCGGATCGGCGGTGCACACCGAGATGTGGATGGCCCTGGCCGGCATGGAACGGCTCCTGGTGAAAGACAAGATCAAGTGGGGACGGCGGCTGCTGGAAACCCTCACGCCGCGCAAACCCGTTCCCCAGCTCTTGTGGGCCCTGGGGCGGCTGGGGGCCCGGGAGCTGCTCTACGGCAGCGTGGACCGGGTGATTCCCGCCGGCGAGGCCGCGGCCTGGATCCGGCGCTTGACCCGCCAGACCTGGCGCACCCCCAAACCGGTGGCTGCCGCCGTGGTGCAGTTGGCCCGGCGCACCGGCGATCGCACCCGGGACCTGGATCCGGAAACGCGGGCGGAGGCCTGCCGCTGGCTGGCGGCCAGCGGGGCCGCCGAGCGGCAGTTGAAGATGGTCCGGGAGGTGGTGGCACTGGCACCGGTGGAGCAGGGGGCCGTTTTCGGGGAAGCCCTGCCGCTGGGGCTGGTGCTGAAGAAAGACTGAAAAAGCTTTAAAAGCTATAGGACCTATAGGGCTTATAGGTCCTATGAAAAAACTAAAGAATCGATAAGAGCTATTAAAGCTGTTCCGAATGCCTCTCGCGGACCCGGGCGTACTCCACCATCCGCGCCAGGGCCCGGATGGCCCGCTCGGGGGTCGGATAGAAGACGGCGCACAGGGTCTGTCCCTCCACCGGGTAGACGGTGCGCGCCGCGGCGTCGGTGATCAGGCTGACCCCCAGGATCGGTTTCCGGTAGCGGTCCATCAACTCGACGCAACGGCTGATGAAGCGCGCCTCGAAGGCTTCGATGAGACCGATGGCCGCCTGGATCTCGCGGTCGTCCCCCTGAGGGTCCGAATGCCGCACCGCCTCGCCCTTGCGGCCCAGGAAGACCCGACGGCCGAGAATGCCCAGATTGACCACCGCGTCGCACCCGTGCCAGGCCATGAGGCTTTCCAGCACCGTCAGGGGAAGGTTGGGGTCGTTTTCGCCCACGAGATCGATGGGATTGGATCGGCTCCAGTAGGGCGGCAACAGGGCGTCGCAGCGGGCCAGGATCTCGGGGCTCAGCTCGGGCAGCTCCAGCCCGTTCTGGGCGCAGAGGTCGGCACCGATCACGCCCCAGCCGCCGCCCAGGGTCATGATGGCCACCCGGTTGCCCCGGGGCAGGGGAAGGGAGGCGAAGGCGGCGGCCAGGTCCAACAGGTCCATGGGCTGTTCCACCTTGACGATTCCCGCCTGGCGGCAGACGGCGTCGAAGACGCGCCGGTCTCCGGCCATGGCGCCGGTGTGGCTGGCGGCAGCCTTGCGGCCGGCTTCGCTCTGGCCGCCCTTGAGGAGCACCACCGGCTTGTGACGTCCGACGCGCCGGGCATTTTCGAAGAAGCGCCGGCCGTCCTTGACGCTCTCCACGTAGAGCAGCATGGTCTTGGTCAGCCGATCCACGCCGAACCCTTCCAGGTAGTCCTCGATGGTGATCATGGCCTCGTTGCCGGAACCGGCGAAGGCCCGGATGCCGATCCCCTGGTCTTCGGCAAAGGCCAGCAGTTGCACCCCCATGTTACCCGACTGGGCCACCATGGCGGTGGAGCCCGGTTCGGGCTGCACCGCCGAGCTGGTGCAGTACAGGCGGATGTGCGGGTTGCAGATACCCATGGTGTTGGGCCCCAGGATCAGGACGCCGGCTTGGCGGGCCGTTCGCACCAGCTCGCTTTCCAACATCTTGCCGGCCGTCCCGGTTTCCCCGAAACCGGAGGTGATCAAGACGGCGTAGCGGATCCGGCGAGCCGCCAACCGGGGGATGAGGGGCGGCACCGCCGCCGCGGGGACGGTGATCACCGCCAGGTCGATCCCCTCGGGCAGATCAGCCACCTGAGGGTACACCTGATGACCGAAAATTTTGCCGCCTTTGGGGTTGACGAGATAAACCTCTCCCTCGTACCCGCCGCGAAGGGTGTGGGTGGCGAGCATGTATCCCCACTTGCCCAAAGTGGCCGAAGCACCGATGAAGGCGATGCGCCGGGGCTGGAAGAGAGCCCCGAGGTCCTGGGGGGGAACGGCATGGCGCGGCGGTTCAGGCCCGGGGGATGGCGCCACGGTCACCAGGGCGTCCACCGCCACCGGCTCACCGCGCGGGGTGATGAGGACGGGGTTGACGTCGATCTCGGCGACCTGCGGGTACCGTAGCGCAATGTCCGAAAGCGCCATGAGGACGTCGATGAGCCGGTCGCTGTCTGCGGCGGCCTCGCCGCGAAATGCCGCCAGCAGACGACTGGCGCGAATTTCCGCCAGCATGTCGGCCGCGTCGTACCGGGTCAGCGGTGCCAGGCGCAAGGTGACGTCGCCCAAGGCTTCGGTGAGCACGCCCCCCAATCCGAAAAGGACCACCGGCCCGAACTGGGCATCGCGGGAAATGCCGGCGACAAACTCCCGCCGCCCCTCCAGATGGGGTTGGATCAGGAATCCGTCCAATCGGCCGGCGGCAGTTTCCGCCATGGCCGCTGCCGCCGTTTCCACCGCCTCGGCACTGGTCAGCCCGGGGCGCACCAGCCCTAGCTCGGTCTTGTGGAGCAGGTCGGCCCCGTATCCTTTCAGCACGACGGGAAACCCGGTGCTCTGCGCGGCCGCCGCCGCCTCGGCAGGGGTTCGGACCCGGGTCTCGGAAACCAGGGGGATGCCGTGGGCGGCCAGCAAAGCCTTGGCCTCCGCGTCGGAAAGGGATTGGCGCCCAGCGTTCAGGGTGGTGTCGATGAGGTGTTGCGGATCGATCATATGGCCAGTTTCCTTTTGCAATCGGTAAAAGCCTGCCACATTGAACCTGCTGCGCAGATACGTCGGATTTTCCGTCGTTTTTGTCAACCGGCAAAATCGTATCGGGGCGACCGGCGGGTCGCCCTGCTGCCGCGTTGGCAACCAGCGGCCAATATGGTATTGGCAACAGTCATGATGCGCATCGGCATGGGATACGATGTCCACCGGCTGGTGGCGGGCCGGCCCCTGATCCTCGGCGGGGTGCGGGTTCCCTACGAACTTGGCCTGCTGGGCCATTCGGACGCCGATGTGCTGGTTCATGCGGTCTGCGACGCCCTCCTTGGCGCCGCCGGCCTGGGAGACATCGGGAGCCATTTTCCCGACACCGACCCATCGCTGGCCGGCATCGACAGCTTGGTGCTGCTGGTGCGCTGCGCCCGGATGCTATCGGACAGGGGATGGGTTGTGGGCAACCTCGATGCCACCCTGTTCGCCCAGGCACCCCGGCTGACGCCGTTCCGGGAAGCTATGACCGCCAATATCGCCCGGGCCGCCGGCGTCACCCCGTCCCGGGTCAATGTCAAGGCCACCACCACCGAGGGGTTGGGACCCTTCGGGCGCGGCGAAGGGATCGGGGCCGCCTGCGTGGCGCTGCTGTTCGCCGCGGCCGACGGCCGGCAAAAGGAATAATACCCGATCCGACCGATCAGTCGGATCGGTCCGATCTGGATGAAACAAAGGAGCTCTTCATGGCCTTGCGCGTCTACAACACCCTCGGCGGCGAAAAGCAGATTTTCGAACCCATCGAACCGGGCAAGGTGCGCATGTACGTGTGCGGACCGACGGTTTACGACTACTGCCACATCGGCCACGCTCGCTCGGTGGTGGTCTTCGACGTCATCGCCCGCTATTTGCGCCAGCGTGGCTTCGAGGTCACCTACGTGCGCAATTTCACCGACGTGGACGACAAGATCATCCGTCGCGCCAACGAGACCGGTCAGAATCCGGGGGCCGTGGCCGCCCGTTTCATCGAGGCGTTCTACACCGACATGGATGCTCTGATGGTGGAACGTGCCGACCAAGAGCCCAAGGTGACCGAATACATCCAACCGATCATCGACCTTGTCCAGCGGCTGGTACAGCGCGGCCACGCCTACGCGGTGGACGGCGACGTCTACTTCGACGTGACCACCTTTGAGAGCTACGGCAAGCTCTCCGGCCGGCGCGTCGAAGACATGGAAGCCGGCGCCCGCGTCGAAGTGGACGAGCGCAAGCGCCATCCCCATGATTTCGCCCTCTGGAAGGCGGCCAAACCGGGAGAGCCATCATGGGACAGCCCCTGGGGCAAGGGGCGGCCCGGCTGGCACATCGAGTGCTCGGCCATGAGCAGCGCGCTGCTCGGGGACACCTTCGACATCCACGGCGGCGGCAAGGACCTCATCTTTCCCCATCACGAGAACGAGATCGCCCAGAGCGAGGCCGCCTCGGGGCATCCCTACGTCAAATACTGGCTCCACAACGGGTTCGTGAACATCAATCATGAGAAGATGTCCAAGTCGTTGAACAATTTTCTCATGATCCGCGACGTCCTCCAGCACCATCACCCCGAGGCGGTGCGGATGTTTCTGCTCTCCAGCCACTACCGCAGCCCCATCGATTTCACCCCTGAGGCCATGGCCGAGGCTTCGGCCAAGCTCACCCGGGTATACACCTTGTTGCGGCGCCTGGCTGGGCGCATTCCCGCCGCGGCCGGCGCAGTGGAGGACAACCCCTTCTGGCGCCGCTTCACCGAGGAGATGGACGACGATTTCAACACCGCCGGTGCCATCGGCGTCCTCTTCGAGGCGGTTCGCGCCACCAACCAGCTCCTGGATGCCGGTCATGGCGACGACGGCGACATCGCCGCCAACCACGGCGCCATTTTGCGCATCGGCGGCGTGCTGGGGATCGCCACCCTCGATGCGGAAGCCTATTTCAAGAGCCAGGCCAAAGATATCGATCCGGCCCGCGTCGAAGACCTCATCGCCCGGCGCACCGCGGCCCGAAAGGCACGCGACTGGGCCGAGGCCGACCGCCTGCGCAAGGAACTGGGCGACATGGGCGTGGCCATCGAAGATCGGCCGGAGGGCACCATCTGGCGCATGGCGGACTGATGGAACTGTTTCAGATCGTTTCCTCCTTTTCGCCCAAGGGCGACCAGCCGGCGGCCATCGAAACCCTGAGCCGGTGGCTCGCCGAAGGGCGGCGGCACCAGGTGCTGTTGGGGGTTACGGGTTCGGGCAAGACATTCACCATGGCCCACGTCATCGCCAGGTTGGACAAGCCTGCCTTGGTGATCGCCCCCAACAAGACCCTGGCGGCCCAGCTCTACAACGAGTTCAAGGGGCTGTTTCCCCACAACGCGGTGGAGTATTTCGTCAGCTACTACGATTACTACCAGCCCGAGGCGTACATTCCCGCCAGCGACACCTACATCCAGAAAGACTCGTCCATCAACGAGATGATCGACAAGCTGCGCCATTCGGCCACGCGCTCGGTGCTCACCCGCCGGGACACGATCGTGGTGGCCAGCGTGTCATGCATCTACGGCCTGGGGGCGCCCGAGGACTACCTGGAGATGCGGGTGGAGATCGCCGCCGGTCAAGCGCTGTCGCGTGAAAAGCTCCTCGCCGGTCTGGTCAAGATCCACTACGAACGCAACGACATGGATTTTCACCGGGGCACGTTCCGGGTCCGCGGCGACCGGGTGGAAATCTTTCCGGCCTATGAGGAGGACACCGCCATCCGGGTCGACTTTTTCGGCGACGAGGTAGAGGCCGTCGCCGAGATCGATCCCCTGCGGGGCACCCTGCGCCGCGGCCTTCCCAAGACCGCCATTTTCCCGGCGAGCCATTATGTCACCCGGCAGCGCACCCTCAAGCGGGCCACCGCCTCCATCATCGCCGAACTCAAGACTCGCATCGCCTTCTTTCGTTCGGAAAGCCGGCTCCTGGAAGCCCAACGCATCGAGGAACGGACCCATTTCGACCTGGAGATGCTCCAGGAGCTGGGCTATTGCAACGGGATCGAAAACTACAGCCGCCACCTCACCGGCCGCGCCGCCGGAGAACCGCCCCCGACCCTGATGGACTATTTTCCGGACGATTACCTTGTCTTCATCGACGAAAGCCACATCACCGTGCCCCAGTTGCGTGCCATGTACCGCGGGGACCGGTCGCGCAAGGAAACCCTGGTGCAGTATGGGTTCCGCCTGCCGTCGGCCCTGGATAACCGGCCTCTGCGCTTCGAAGAATTCGAGGCGCGGGTGCCCCGGGTGATCTACGTTTCCGCCACCCCCGCCGACTACGAGCGCAGCCTTGCCGGAGATGCGGTGGCCGAGCAGATCGTTCGGCCCACCGGGTTGGTGGATCCCTTGGTGGAGGTGCGTCCGGCCCGCCATCAGGTGGACGACCTCCTTGACGAGATTCGCCGCTGCACCGCCGCCGGCCAGCGTATTCTGGTAACGACGTTGACCAAGCGCATGGCCGAGGACCTGACCGAATACTACGGTGACCTCGGGGTACGGATCCGCTATCTGCACGCCGACATCGCGACCCTGGAACGCATGGAGATCATCCAGGATCTGCGCGCCGGGGCCTTCGACGTGCTCGTGGGCATCAACCTGCTGCGCGAGGGGTTGGACATTCCCGAAGTGGCCCTCGTGGCGATCATGGACGCGGACAAGGAAGGGTTTCTGCGGTCGGCGCGGTCCCTGATCCAGACTTTCGGCCGGGCGGCGCGCAACGCAGAGGGGAGGGTGATCCTCTACGCCGACACCGTCACCGCGGCCATGGCCCAGGCGATGGATGAAACCGAGCGGCGGCATGCCATTCAGATCGCCTTCAACCAGCGCCACGGCATCACCCCCCAAACCATCGTCAAGGAAGTTCAGCGCGTGTTCGCAGAAGTGACCCCGGAAACGGGCGGGGTCCGAGAGGCGAAGGTCCCGATACCGGTCCCCGCCCCTCTGGAGGAGGTGGACCGAACCGTGGAAGCCCTGACCCGGGAGATGCAGGCCGCCGCCCGGGATCTGGAATTCGAGCGTGCCGCGGCCTTGCGCGACCGCATCCGGGAACTGCAACGGCAGGTGGTATTGGCGGACGCGTAACGGAGCATTCCAGGTTCTCGTCCAACCTCAAGGTTCAAGGTTCAAGCTATAGATTATAAGTTTACGATGAAAGAGGAAAATCTCCCACATCCCGAAAGCCGCGGGCCGGAGGTACCGGCCACCGTCAGGGAAAAACTCGATCGGGCGGCCTCCGGCCCCGGCGTCTACCTGATGCGCGACGCCGCGGGGGAAATCATTTACGTGGGCAAGGCCCGGAGCCTGAAAAAGCGCCTGGCGACCTACTTTGCACCGGCAGGGCCGGTCGAGCCGAAGACCGCGGCGCTCGTATCCCGGGTCGCGGACCTGGAAACGATCCTCACCGGCTCGGAAAAAGAAGCGCTGATCCTCGAATCCAACCTGATCAAACAGCACCGGCCGCGCTACAATGTGGTGCTCAAGGACGACAAACGCTATCCGCTCCTTCGCCTCGGGATCGATCATCCCTACCCTCGGTTGAGCGTGGTCCGGCGCTTCCAGGAGGATGGCGCCCTGTACTTCGGTCCCTACGCCTCCGCCGCCGCTGTGCGCAGCACCCTGGCGACGATCAACAAGTTGTTCAAGCTGCGCAAGTGCCGCGAAGGGGAGTTTGCGCGCCGTACCCGACCCTGCCTGCACTACCAGATGGGCACCTGCTATGGACCGTGCTGTCTCGAAGTGGATCGAGAACGCTATGCGGCCGCCGTGAGGGAGGTGGTGCTCTTTCTCAACGGCCGCACCCCGGAACTGATCCGCGCCATGCGCCGGCAGATGCTGGCTGCCGCAGCGGCCCAGGATTTCGAGGCCGCCGCCGGCCTGCGCGACCGGATTTTCGCCCTTGAAAAAACCCTGGAAAAACAGGTGGCAGTCAGTACCGACCGACAGGATCGGGACGTGTTGGCGGTGGGCAGGGCCGAGACCGCCGCCGTGGTGACCCTGGTGACGGTACGCGGCGGCTATTGGGTGGGGACTCGCCACTTCGACGTTTCATCGATCCCGGCCCAGGAAGAAGAACTGCTGGCCGGATTCATCCGCCAGTACTACACGGGAAACGTCAAGCTGCCGAGGGAAATTCTCGTTTCCGCCATGCCGGAAGACGCCGCGCTCATCGCCGACTGGCTCAGCGAGACCCGGGGCCGGCGGGTGCACATCCTTTTCCCCCGCCGGGGGGAAAAAAGCCGGCTGCTGGACATGGCGCGGCAGAACGCCGCGGCCGCCGCATCCGGCCTTGCGGAGGACGGCGCGCAGCGCAAGGATCTTCTCGAGACGCTGGCCGAGCGGTTGCACATGGCCCGACCACCGCGACGCATCGAATGCGTGGACATTTCCACCAGCGGCGGCCGCCAGAGTGTCGGCGCCATCGCCGTATTCGTCAGCGGCCGGCCCAAACCGGACGCCTACCGACGCTACCATATCCGCTCGACTCGGGGCCCGGACGACTACGCTGCCATGGCAGAGGTGCTCGGCAGGCGCTTCAAGGCCGGAGAAGACACCCCCGATGCGCCGGACCTGCTCCTGGTGGATGGCGGGAAGGGGCAACTGAACATCGCCGCCCGTGTTCTGGCGGCATTGGGGTGGCCCCGGGGGACGGCGCTGGCCGCCATTGCCAAGGCGGACCGCGACCGGGGGGAAACCGAAGACAAGATCTTTCTGCCGGAACGCGCCAATCCGGTCCAGTTCGGACGCAACCCGGCCCCACGGCTGCTGCTGGAAGCGGTGCGCGACGAGGCCCATCGGTTCGTCATCGGCTTTCATCGCCGGCAACGGCGCAGCGAGGCATTGCGATCGGTGCTCGACGAAGTGCCCGGGATCGGCACCGCGCGCAAGCGGCACCTCCTGAAACATTTCGATACCATCGAGGCCATGCGCCAGGCCACCGTCGAGGAGTTGAACGCCGCCGGATTGCCGCTGCCGCTGGCGGCGGCGCTGCAAGCTCACCTGGCTGCCGATGCCGCCCCGGCGGATGTCTCCGAGCCGTAAGTAGTTGACAACGGTGCGACGATTAACGTATTGAAAAGAGAATTAGAATTCACCTTTACGCGCATTGGGACGCCGCAAGGCGCCGGACGAAATGGACCTGGCATCCAAAATCAAGGAAATTCTCAAGCAGGCGGAAATCTACGCCGCCCAGGGCCTGTTCGTGGAGGCCCGGGACAACTATCGCGGCGTTATCGACCTTCTCCAGGCGCAGCCCCGGGTAAAGGACAGGGAGAAGATCCTGAAGAGTCTGAATGCCAAGGTGGAGGCGATGAAGGCCCGGATCCGCAAGGTTGAGGGCGCCGCTCCGCCGCCGGTGCTGTCGCCTGAAGTCCAGGCATTGATCAAGAAGCTCTTCAGATTTTCCCTGTCCGATGATCCGGATCATGTCGCCCTGGACGGGGCCGTCGCGCTGACCAAGTTTGGTCAGTACGGCAGCGCCATCGGCGAATTCGAGGACTTGCTCGGCCGCCCGACGGTGCGCCTGGCGGCTGCCAAGAACATCCTGCGGTGCCACCTGGCGGCCGATGAGATTCCCGCCGCCACGGAGAAGTACCGCGGCTGGATCGGAGACCCGCGCTTCGACTCCGAGTTGCTGGGCAAGCTCCACGCTTTCCTGCAATCGCTGCTGGAGCAGAAGGGCTCTGCGGTTGAGCTGCCCGAGCCGCCGCGCATCTTGCAGTCGGAAATGCTGCCCACGCTCCAGGTTGAAGCGCCGGACGAGGTGCTGGACATCAACGGGGTGCGGATCCAGATCTCGGAAGGTCCCAGCAAGGGGCTGTACGTCGATTACGATGTGAGCTTCCAATCCGGGAACGTGATCAGCATCCTGGTTTCCGAGCAGGACGCCGAAGTGCTCAACATTCTTCAGTTGGGCGAGATCCTGTCCAACGTCGAACTGACGGCGGCGGTGGCGATTTTCAAGGGCTCGGCCAAGGTGATGGCCAAGAATCGGATCAAGGTCGGACCGCGCAGCGGATTTTTCAACGTGGATCTGAAGATCCGGGCGTTTGCGGTTTCCTGCGGATAATTCGCGCCCGACGAGGCGCTTCGGTGCGGGCTGCGCCAAGAGGCGCCCCCGGATTGGGGGAACAGGGAAAATGGCTGTTTTCAATCCCAAGAAGCGTGAAATCGAATGCAAACTGGTCTACTACGGGCCGGGCCGCTGCGGCAAGACCACCAACCTCGAATGGATTCATCGGACCTTCACCAAAAACGTCGTCGGCAAGATGGTCTCGATCAATACGGACGGGGATCGGACCCTTTTTTTCGACTTTTTGCCGATGGGCCTGGGAAAGATCCGAGGATGCGAGATCCGGGTCCAACTGTACACGGTCCCCGGCCAGGTGAAGTACAGCGCCACCCGTAAACTGGTTCTCAAGGGAGTGGACGGGGTGGTGTTCGTGGCGGATTCCATGGCGGTGCGGCGTGAAAAAAACGCGCTGTCCCTCAAAGACCTGGCCACGAATCTCAAGGAATACGGGTTGAACATCTTCAAGGTCCCGCTGGTGATGCAGTTCAACAAGCGCGACCTGGGAGCGGAAGGCGTTCCGTTGCTGTCCATCGAGCAGATGCAACGGGATCTGAACCGCCAGTTGAAGGTCCCGGCGTTTCCGGCCAGTGCGCTCAACGGAGAAGGGGTACGCGACACACTGAAGGCAGCCCTGGAATCGACCCTCAAGCATCTGCACCAAGAAATGCGCTGGGCCCAACCGACATGACCGGCCAACCCCTGCTTTCCGGGAATCTGTCTTTTTACAGCCTGCCGGATCTGCTCCAAATGCTCGGCGGAAACGGAGCCAGCGGCATCCTGCGGCTCTACAGCCCCCACAGCCCGCATCCGGGCCTGATCTATTTCCAGGACGGCCAGCCGATTCACGCCCTCAACGGCGACAAGCTCGGCCTGGAAGCCTTGTACAGCCTCTTCGGATGGCTCGCGGGAGAATTTTCCTTCAATCCGGAGAAATTCAACGTTTCGCGGACGGTCCACCACAGTCGGATGCAACTGATCCTGGACGGTCTCAAGATGCTTGACGACGGCGAGGTGGCCGTCCTCGGTCCACCCGACCCGGCCCGCCAGTCGCGGAACCTCGATTTCAACCTCGTCCACGGGCCGCTGGTCGATTACATGGCGGTGGTGGACGAGGAGCGCTATGTCGCCGGCCAGGAAATCATGGTGGAAGGCGCTTACGGCAGCTGGATCTGGGTAATTCTGGAAGGGCAGGTGGATCTCCTGCGCGAAACCCCCGAGGGTCCATTGAAGCTGCTCTCCCTCGGTGAAGGGGCCTTCATCGGCAACATGACCTCCTTCAGCATTCACGGGCATATCCGGCGGGCCTCCTGCGTGGCGGCCACCAACGTGGTGCTGGGGGTTCTGGACCTCCAGCGTTTGAGCGTGGAATACACCCGGATGAGCGGGGACATGCGCGCGGTCGCATTGAGCATCGATCGCCGGCTGAAGCAGGCAACGGACCGGCTGGTGACGTTTCGGCGCGACGAGATCGAGCCGCGGACCGAGGCCGCGGACCTGCCGCCGGTGCAAGCGGCGGCCGAGGACGAGGGGATTTACTGCATCACCGAGGGAAAGGCCGCGGTGGTCTGGCGCAAGGATGGCCAACCTTTCGTGCTGGCCGAACTCGGGGCCAGGGACGTGTTCGGGCGCATCCCCTTTGCCGACCTCGGGCAGGAGCCCCATTCGGCGACGGTGATCGGGGATGCGGCGCTGGCATATCGTCCGTTGGACCGCGATGCCCTGGATGCGGAATACCGGGGGCTGTCGCTGACCTTTCAGAATTTTTTCAAGAGCATGATCAACTCCTTGGCGGTCACCACCAAGCTATCGGTCCAGGCCCATGCCCGGGTCCTTCACGCCGGCAACGACCACCGCCGAAAACCGGCGGCCCTGAAATCGATGCAAACCGGGGGAATTCCATGATCCAGGAAAGACGTCACCATTTTCGCTACGGCGCCCTCAATCTGCTGCATTTCAGCACTCCCCCGGGCGATCAGCCGGTTGCCCGGGGGATGGGACGGACCTTGAATGTTTCCCTGGCGGGGTTGACCCTGGAAACCCACATTCCGGTGGATCCGGGGGAAAGCATCGCCGTGACCCTGGAATTGGGCGAAGATCTCGTGGTGATCGAAGGCCAGGTGATCCATTGCGGCCAGGTGTCGGAGGAGGTCTGGATCATGGGAATCCGTTTCGAGGCGATGCCCGAAACCTCGCGTCAGGTGCTGCAACACTACATCGCCGCCTTTCAATCATAGGAATTCAATATCCAAGCAAGGTAAAAGGATGCGCAGTCATGTCGATTCTCGTTCGTGAAACCGATTTCCCCGCCTTGAAACTTCTTCAGCGCGGCAAGGTGCGCGATATTTACGATTTGGGAGATCGCCTTCTCCTGGTGGCCACCGATCGGCTTTCAGCCTTTGACGTCGTGCTGCCGGACCCGATTCCGGACAAGGGGCGGGTGTTGACCCAAATCTCCCTCTTCTGGTTCGAGCAGATGGCCCCCATCGTCGCCAACCACCTCGTCACCGCCGACGTGGCCCAATACCCGGACGTTTGCCGCCCCTACGCGGACATTCTCCGTGGCCGCAGCATGTTGGTGCGCAAAGCCCGCCCCCTTCCCATCGAATGCGTCGTGCGGGGGTACCTGAGCGGTTCGGGGTGGCAGTCCTATCGCAAGAGCGGCCAGGTCTGCGGCATCCGGCTTCCCGACGGTCTGGTGGAGTCGGCCCCGCTGCCCGAGCCCATCTTCACGCCCTCCACCAAGGCGGCCCAGGGACAGCACGACGAGAACATCGACTTCGACGCGGCCGCCGCGCTGATCGGTCCGGCGCTGGCGACCCGGGTCCGCGATATGTCCCTGGCCATTTACAAGCGTGGCGCCCGGTTGGCCGAGACCAAGGGAATCATCATCGCCGACACCAAGTTCGAATTCGGTCTCGTGGACGAAGGCCTGATTCTCATCGACGAGGTCCTGACCCCCGATTCCTCGCGTTTCTGGCCCAAGGAGACCTATCGCCCCGGCGGTCCCCAACAGAGTTTCGACAAGCAGTACGTCCGCGACTACCTGCTGACCCTGGACTGGGACAAGCGTCCGCCAGGGCCTTCCCTGCCCGAAGCGGTCATCGCCGGGACCCGCGCCAAGTACATCGATGCCTTGAATCGCCTTGCTGGATCGGATCATGCCCTTTGAGCTGCGCCGTGTAGACTTGGCGGCCATCGATGCCGCCGACGAAACCTTCCGTCTCGGCCGAATCCGGGATGTGGCGGCGCTGGCGGCATCCATTGAGCGCCTCGGCCTTCTCTGTGCGCCGATTGTTGCGGGTTTGAACGGGCGCCAGGTGGTGGTGAGCGGATTCTGCCGGGTGGAGGCCTGCCGGCGTCTCGGCTGGCAGGAGATGTCGGCGCGAATGCCGCGACATCCTGCCGAGGCTTGGGAATGCGCCCGGTGGGCGGTGGCGGAGAAGGCGGCCGAAGGTCCGCTGACTCCCCTCGAAACGGGGAAGGCCCTGCGCTTGCTTCGCGCTATTGCCTCGGGTGAAGACGCCTTTCGCCAAGCGGTCCGGGATTTCGGACTGCCGGACCAACCGACGGCCCAGATGCGCCTGGAAAGCCTCTGCGATTTGCCCGAGGTGATCCAGGCGGCGGTCGACGATGAAGCCCTGGCCGTCTCCACCGCCGTTTCCCTCTGCCGCATGCCGCAAGCGACGGCGGTGCGAGTGGCCGGACTGCTGGCCGAATTGCGGTTCAGCCTGAACAAACAGCGCGAAATCGTAACGCTGTTGGAAGAAATTTCCCGCCGCGAGGGCATCCCGGTCCAGACGGTGCTGGAGACGCCGGCGCTGGCAGCGCTGGCGTCGGATGCCGACACGGATCGGGCTCAACGGGGCCATCGACTGCGTCTCTATTTGTACCAGCGCCGTTTTCCGGCCCTCGCCAAGGCACAGCGCCGATTCGAGCTCCTGAGCCATGAACTGTGTCTTGCGGGAAACGCCCGTCTGGCGGCGCCGCCCGGCTTCGAGGGCCGGGGTTTCCAATTGACGCTCTCTTTTTCAAACCGGCCAGAACTGTCCTCCCACCACGAAACCATCGACCGCATCCTTTCCCACTGCGCATTGGACGAGATGTTTCACCTCGCCTAGCCGGCGGCGACGCCTGCCGTAGAAACAACGATCATTTCTTAAAAAACCGCTTTTCAACGTCATCGCCGGCAGCAAGCTGCACTCTCTCACGGGTGTTCCCGATTCCAGGTCCGGCGCGGCTATTTAGAATTTACAAAGGGGTTGTCATCTCTGATCCGAGAAAAATAAAACGGATCCTTCAAAAAGTTTACTGTCAATAAAAAAGGTATAAAAAAAATTAAAAATTAACAAAATGAATTTTTCATACTTGACAAGAACTTTTTAATCGGTTAGGGAGGCATAAAAGAACTAAATAAAATTCATAATCTTATGGGCATCCAGGAACGCAAGGAGCGGGAAAGGGAACGCCGACGCCAGCAAATCATTGTGGCGGCCAAGCGGGTCTTTTCCGAAAAGGGCTTCAACCGGGCGACCATGGAAGACATCGCCCAGGAGGCCGAGCTGAGCCCCGGCACCCTATACCTGTATTTCAAGAACAAGGATGAGCTCTACGCATCCCTTTCGCTGCGCATCCTCCAATACCTGAACATGCGCCTGGACCATGTCATCAAGGAAGAGGGGATCGAACCCGCAAAGCGCATAGAGGCGCTAAAGGCAGCCATATATGACGTCTACCAGTTCGATCCACTGATCCTGATCAATTTGTTTCATCTGCAATCCAGCGAAACATTGAAGAACCTGTCGCCGGAACTCTTTGACGACATCCAGAAGCTATCGAGCGGTTCCCTTGACCGGATCACCATCCTGTTTCGAAGCGGCATCGACGGCGGCCTCTTCGATTCCTTCGATCCGGTGGTGCTGGCCGAGATACTCTGGTCCTTGTTTTCGGGAATGGTCCTTTGGGAAGAAAGCAAGCGGATTCTGGACGATGACAACAATTTCTTGAAAGATACCCTGGACATGGCTTTCGAGATCTTTTTGCGGGGAATTGGCAAGGTCCGGGAAGAGGATCCCGGATCGAAAGGGCACCGTATCGGCCACCCGGCAAGTTCCATTTGAACAGAAGGCATGCACCTGGATCCAGGGCCGGTGGGCTGCCAAAAAAGAAGCGCGATCACTGCCAATCGAGTGGACGGGGAATGACAAGACCATCAAGCCATCGTCATCAAGAGGAGACTGAAAAGCGAACCAATCCGGCGGATGCTCGCACCTGATCCGTACCCCTGCGGGGGGCACAGCAAACCCGATCGTCAAGGAGGAAGGAAATGGCCGAGAAAGAAATTATCGAGACTTCGGAAGCTGAAATTGCGGTTCACTGGCAGGAAGAGGGGTATTACCACGCGCCGCTGGATTTCATCGCCCAGGCCAACATGACGGATGAGTCGATTTACCAGCGTTTCAGTCTGGAGAATTTCCCCAATTGTTTCAAGGAATATGCGGACATGTTGGACTGGTACGAGTACTGGACCGAGATTCTCGATACCAGCGACGCCCCCTGTTTCAAGTGGTTCAAGGGGGGCAAGATCAACGCCAGCTACAACTGCATCGACCGTCATTTGGCCAAGAACCGCAACAAGACGGCGATTCATTTCGTGCCCGAGATGGAGGAGGAGAAGGTCGAGCACATCACCTACCAGGAGCTGTGGGTGCGGGTCAACGAGATGGCGGCGCTGTTGCAGGATTTTTGCGGGCTCAAGGCGGGTGACCGGGTGACGTTGCATCTGCCCATGGTCACCGAACTGCCCGTCACGATGCTGGCCTGCGCGCGGCTGGGGGTGATTCACAGCCAGGTGTTCGGTGGTTTTTCGGGCAAGGCGGCGGCGGACCGGATTCTGGACTCCGGCAGCGATTATCTGATCACGATGGACGCCTACTATCGTGGCGGCCAGTTGCTGGATCACAAGGAGAAGGCGGACGTGGCCTGCGAGACGGCGGCGGCCGGAGGCCACAAGGTCAAGAAGGTGCTGATCTGGCAGCGTTATCCGGGCAAGTATTCCGCGGCCACGCCGCTGGTGGAGGGGCGGGATTTCATCGTCAACGATCTGCTCAAGAAGTATTACGGTCAGCGAATTGAGCCGGTGCGGATGCCGGCCGAGGCGCCGTTGTTTTTGATGTACACCAGCGGCACCACGGGCAAGCCCAAGGGCAGCCAGCACAGCACGGGCGGGTATCTGGCCTATGTGACGGGCACCAGCAAGTACATTCAGGACATCCATCCCGAGGATGTGTACTGGTGCATGGCCGACATC
>DCWA01000021.1 GCA_002327445.1 Desulfobacteraceae bacterium UBA2174
GCGGTAAAACTTAGGACTGTCGAGTGAATAATAAAAACGGGGATAATTTTTGAGATAACAGGGAACCCTCTGGGGTTGGAATGGTGATTTTCAGTTGACAGGGAGACGCTTTCCCCTCTTTTCGCTCGGGTCTGCAAATCATGGGAAATGGCGATGGATTGGCTGCAAAATCATGCAAGAGACCGGCAATCATCCCATTTTCAGTTTGAACATTTTATTGGGTAACAACTCATGGGTCAATTTGACCTTCGGCACCACCGAATACAGATGAGCCGTAATCCTGATGGGTTACGGTTTTTCTGTTTTGGGTTTAGGTACAGTGGGGCCTTGGAATGGCATCCATGAGCGGCAAGATGCCCTATGCAGCGCCGACGGCCTCCCCCGGCGCCGTGCCGCGAGAGAAAAAAAGCTTCCTGCGCCAGGTGCGCCTTCTAGCCGGTCCATACTGGAACTGCCAGCACTGCATGAAAGTGCGCGGCGCCACGCTCCTGCTCCTGCTGCTCACCACCGGGCAAGTCGGCCTTACCGTCTGGAGCAACTACTGGCAGCGCGCATTGTTCGACGCCCTGGAACAGCGCACGGTGCGCGGCGTACTGGTCCAGGTGGCCGTCTTCGCGGTGATCTTCACCGCTTCGATCGTCGTCACCGGCGCGCATCTCCTCGTCAAGCGGTGGCTGCAACTGGATTGGCGGGATTGGCTGACCGAGGAACTGGTGGGTCACTGGCTGGGCAAGAGCCGCCATTATCGCCTGCGCTTCAGCACCGGCGAACACGACAATCCGGACCAGCGCATCGCCGAGGACATCCGGATCGCCACGGAAAGCGCCATCGCGCTGGGGCATACCCTGGTCTATTCGCTGATGATTCTGGCGCTTTTCATCGACATCCTGTGGTCGGTATCGGGCGCCATCGTCCTGCCGGGCACCAACATCCGGTGGCCGGGTTACATGGTCCCCCTGGCGTTTGCCTATGCGGGCGTGGGCAGCGTTTTCGGCTGGATGGTCGGCCGGCCGTTGGTACGAACGACCAACGCGCTCCAGACCGCCGAGGCGACGTTTCGCTTCGGATTATCGCGCACCCGGGAGCATGCGGAGGAAATTGCCCTGCTGCATGGGGAACCGATGGAACGGGTCGGCTCTTCGGACCGTTTCCGCCACATCGTGAAAGACTTCAACCGGCAATCCCTCGCCTACCTGTGGATCGTCTCGTTCGGGACGGGATACGGCGCGCTCCTGCCGGTATTTCCGATTCTAATCGCCGCTCCCCAGTACATCGCCGGCATGATGACCCTGGGCGTTCTGATGCAGGCCGCCCAGGCCTTCCAGCGGCTGACCTCCGCCCTTTCCTGGCCGGTGGACAATCTCGGAGAAATCGCCCGCTGCCGCGCCTCGGCCGACCGCGTCCTGGCGCTCCATGAGTCCCTGCAACGCCTGGACGCCGAGGACCGGCTGATGAACAGTGGGGCGATCCGAATCGAGCGATGGAAACGCAAACGACTGGTCATCGAGGATCTTTGCATCCTCGATCCATCGGGGGCCATCCTCCTCGACCGCTTCAACATGGACATCCGCCGCGGGGAGGCGGCACTGATCACCGGCGACTCCGAAGTGACCACCGGCCTCTTCAAGGTCATTGGCGGGCTTTGGCCCTGGGGCAGCGGCACGATCCACCTGCCGGATGATGCCCCCATGCTGCTGATGGCGCAGGACCCGTTTCTTCCGGAGGGAACCCTGCGGGATGCCCTCTCCTATCCCATGCCCGCCAACATCTTTTCAGGCGCCGAGATCCGCCGCGCCCTCGAATGCACCGGCCTTTCGTGGCTGATCCCTCGCCTCGACGCCTCCAGCAACTGGGAAGAATCGCTTCCGCTGCTGGTGCGGCAGCGCCTCGGCTTCGCACGGATCCTTCTTCAGAAACCCGGTTGGGTCGTCATCGAGGATGCCACCAACGCTTTCGATCCCAAGGCGGAGCAGTTGATGTTCGAGATGCTCCGCCGCGAGCTGAACAACCTCGGCCTCCTCCACATCAGCTCCAACCCGAGCCTCAAGCGGCTGCACCGACGCACCGTGGTGCTGGGCCGGTATACCGAAGCCCAGCACGGCGAGACGGCAAGCGGATTCAAGCCGGCGGCGATCACATGAATCGCGGCGGCAGCCACCCTCTTTCCACGCAGTCGCGGAAACACCACTCCGGGGTCGACTCGGTGCGGTAACTCCAGAAAAACCAACCCTGGAAATGCTCGAAGGAAAGAAGCTGCGTGGCCCCGTAGGCGCGGTAGGCCGCCTCTTGCTGGAAGCGATCCAGGTGGTGCAGCGGGTGATGGAACGGTCCCTCGGCCCAAAGGGAGACGACCTCCAGGTCCAGCCCCAGGCTCCATTCCCCCACGATGGCCGGCAGTCCCAAATCCCCCTGAATGGCGGCGGCCTCCTTCCGGCGCAGCCTTCCCGCCTTGTCCAAATGGCCATGGATGTCCAGGGCGAGGTCTTCGCGATCGAAGCACTGGTAGCGGTGTATGTCGAAAATCACGTTTTCGAACTGCGGCCGCTGCATGAACCCGAGATATTCGCGGTGTGAACGGAAACCGTCGTGAAAAACGATCGCGGTGCGCTGTGGCGGGCAGTGGGTGCGGATGGCGTCGTAGCAGCGCAGATAATAGGCCTTGAGCGGCTCGGTAGGCACGTCCCAGCGCGGCTCGTTGAGCAGCTCGATGCCGAAGAGTGCGGGTTCCGAGCGGTAGCGCGCGGCGATCCGTCCTAACAGCTCGACGGAGAACGAAATGTACTCTTCGCGGGTGTGCCACTGGCAGACGTCCTTGATGCCACCGTTGTCGAAGCCGTTCTGGCATCCAGGCGCGGCATGAAGATCGATGATGACCCGCAAGCCGAATTCTTCGGCCCAGCCCAGAGCCCGATCCAGCACGTCGATGCCCCCATCCACGAAGGGATGCGGGTTGTCACCGTACACCGGATGATACGGATACGGCGGGCCAAAAATCCAGTGGCCCACCGGGATGCGCACGGCATTGACGCCTGTGTCGGCCAGCCAGGCGAAATCCTCCCGGGTGATGAAGTGCCGCCAGTGATCACGCAACCGTGCCGGCGCCTCTTTCCCGAGTTCAACGCACCAGGTCGTCTCGTCGGTAGCCGCAAGCCCGGCGAACAGACTGGGCGCCATCCACTTTTCCAGCACCAGCCAGCCGCCGAGATTCACCCCTCTCAGACGTTCCGGTCGACTGGCCTCCGAATCTCCAGACTTTTCCATTCCTGCCCCCTTTTTTGAGCCGTCGAACATCGCGGAATCAACTTGCCACACCTGAAACTTGCATCGATCCCGGAATTTTCAAAGCCGCCCATGCGCAATGCACTTGAAGGTCGAATCGCTGTCGCCATTTTTAAAATTTTATCACGATCCAACGCAAGAAAACAATCTCCGCTATTTCCAGGCGCGGTTCATTTTTCTCTCATCGCAAAGCCAGTTGCGGCCGACGTCCTGTCCATTCTTCCAACAAATTGATATCGCCAAGTAATGTGAAACATATCGCAGGCCGGTGTCGTTCATGGTTATTTTACGTTCGTATTGGTTAATTCATAAAAAACTATTTGACAAGCGATATTCACGGGGGTAGCCAACTTTTTTTAAATTTTATTAACCATAACCGATAATGGCTTTTCAAGTCAAACGTTTCACAGGGGAGAGGAGATTATAATGAAACGACACTATCTTAGAAAATTAATACTATTCTTGACCTTTTTGGCGGTTCTTTCCACTAACGAGGCAATATGCGCTGAACCGGTCAAGTTGAACTTGTATGTCGCAGCCGGATTAAAGAAGGCCATGGATGTGGTCGTGGAAAAATTCATCAAAGAGAACGGCGTGGAAACCTACCCTAATTATGGCCCTTCTGGCGGGCTTTATACGCAAATCATAAAAGGTCAACCCTGCGATATCTATTTCAGCGCCGATTGGGATTTGATTGAAAAACTTGAGCAGAAAGAAATGTTGGCGCAGAAGAAAAAATTTTTGAAAGATTTCATTGTTCTTGTTGTTTCTAAAACGGGTGAAAACAAAGTTCGATCGTTAAATGATCTAACAAAAGACGGGATCGTTCTTTCGATCGCGGATCCCAGAGCACCTGTCGGCCGCTATGCCGAAAAAGGTCTTCAAAATTCAGGCTTATTCGACACGATAGTGGCCAAGGGCAACATCAAGGCGAAACCGAGCACAGTAAACCAACTGGCAATTCTGGTTCAAAAGGATCAAGTGGATGCAGGATTGATTTTTCAAAGCGTGGCCAATATGTATGGCCTACCACCCATCGATTCCATGGGGACCGATCTTACCGGTGAAATTGTTTTCGGAATAGGTGTAATCAAGGGAGGAAACGAGGCCTTGGCGAATAAATTCATGGAATTTGCAGTTCAAAATGTAGCCGAGTTTGTTTCATATGGATGGCAGCCTTATGAATAAAATAATGAATAAAGACCTGATCACAATCCTATTCACCCCTCTTTTGTTTTTGCTCATCATTTATCCTATCGTGGCGCTTCTGACCAACCTGGAAGTTCCGGGGGTAAGAGAAACGCTCATGGATGGCCTTTTCTGGGACAGCGTCAAGAACACCCTGCTGGCAGCTCTCGTCGCAGCTTCGCTTTGCGTGATCTTGTCAATCGGCTTCGGTTACTGTCATCTGTTCATGAGGAATTCGCTCTTGTACAAGGCCGCAAACCTGATGAACGACCTTCCCATTGCGCTTCCGCACACGGTCGCGGGCCTTGCGCTGCTTCTGGCCTTCGGGAGGACCAATTTCGGTTTCGCCGGGCCCACCGGATTGGCTTTCACCATGATCGCGGTGGTTCTGGCCATGTTCTTCGTCTCCTATCCATTGGCGGCAAGAGCGGTAGCCTCTGGCGTCGACCAAATGGACCTGGAAAGCATCGCAGTGGCAAGGACATTGGGAGACACGCCCACAAAGGCATTTCTTCGCATTGCATTGCCGGCCTTGAGAGAAGCACTGTTTTCGGGTTTTGTTCTATCTTTTGCCAGATCACTGAGCGAATTTGCCGCGGTCATCATGTTTGGCGGAAATGTGCCAGGTTCCACACAAGTTCTGGCCTCCTATGTTTTCACCAAGGTGGAAGAGGGGGAAGTGGCCATGGCGGTAACGGCAAGCGGTTTTTGCATTTTCCTGTCCCTGATTCTCGTTGTCTTGGTCGGTCAGGGAAGGAGGCGCCGTGCTTAAAATTGCGAATCTCAGCAAATCTTTTGGCACTCATAAAGTCATCAAAAATGTAAGCTTGACTGTCGGCTCTGAAATAAGGGTCGTATTGGGTCTGAACGGATGCGGAAAATCAACGATGCTCAAAATAGTCGCCGGTATCTTGGCAAGCGACAATGGAAAAATCCTTATTGACAAAAGAGATGTCACCGCACTTCCGCCCGAAGATCGCCATGTCGGGTATGTTCCGCAGCAGGCTTCGCTTTTCAAGCACTTGAGCGTTAGGGAAAATATTCGCTACTGCCTTCGAAACGGGAGAGGGGCGGAAGCAGATATCGATCAGCTTGTTGAAATGCTGAAAATTGAAAACGTTCTCGACAAGAAGCCGGAAGCGCTGAGCGGCGGTTTTCAGAGCCGGGTTTCCCTGGCCCGCACCCTGGCCTCCCAACCTCATGTCATGCTGATGGACGAGCCTTTGAGTGACTTGGATCTTGCCATCAAGGAAAAGCTGATTCCTGAATTTCGTAAGGTATTAAAAAAACTTGGCATACCTGTTCTTTACGTCACTCATGACCTTTCGGAAGCGCAGCTTTTGGGCGACCGGTTCTCCTGCATGATTGAAGGCGTCCTCTCCGATGCGGATTCTGCTGAAAAAGCATTCGGATTGATCAGGGAAAGCATCTCGGATTATGATTTGCATGGACCGGCACAGCACCAATTGCGCAACTGAGACGATCTTGGCGTTCGCCGCCTTGTCATGACCTCGCCATCCTTGCCTTGTCGACCAACACCGTTGAGGATCCGACAAACTTCTTGACACTGGCCCGGGCGATCTGTAATCAGCTCGGAACCTCGCCGGAAAAGTCGCCGCAACGACCCTGGCGCTCAAGGCCGGCGGTGCGGCAACCGCGATCCAGGCGGAAAGCGACTGCCGCCGCCGGCCGCCAACCCCTTATCCCTCAGCGACAAAAAGGAGGATGGACCATGGCTCGATTTCTTTCGAAATTGGCATTGGCGGGACTGGTTTTGCTCACCGGGGTGCTGCCGCTGCATGCCGCCGACCAGGTGACCCTCACCTGGACCGCCGGTGGCGCCGGCGGCGGATGGTACAGCATGGCCGGCGGCATCGCCACCGTCATCAATCAGGCCAGCCCGGACATCGTCATCAAGGTCATCCCGGGCGGAGGGCTGCAGAACCCGGCGCTGGTGGCCGAAAAAAGCGCGGAAATCGGCTGGGGCCTTCCATTCATGAATGCAGCGGCCTACAAGGGCATCGCCCCCTTCGAAAGGCCCCTGACCGAGCTGCGGGCCCTGGCCGGCGGCATGAGCATGAACTTCTTTCACCTGTATGTGGGGGCGGAGCTTCCCGTCGACGACATGGATCAGCTCTTTGCCCGGGACAAGTTCCGTCTTGCCCTCAGCCAGGCGGGAAGCTCCGAAGCCTGGGTGTTCGAACAGATCCTGGCCGCCTACGGGACGAACTTCAAGGCCATGAGCGACAAGGGCTTTCATTTCGCCCGCGGCAACTATGCCTTCCAGTCCAACCAGTTCAAGGACAAGAACGCCGACGGTGTCTTCACCTTCCTGGCCCTGCCCGGCGCGGCAGTGACCGAGGCATCGGTGGGCCGGGATTTGAAGCTGGTGCACTTCTCGGACAAGGCATTGAAATACCTGGATCAATTTGGCATCACGGCCGGCGAGATTCCCTTGGGTACCTATCCCAAGGCGGCCAATACGGCGACGGTGCGCACCGCCAAGAGCGGCTCGGTGATCACGGTACACAAGGACATGCCTGAAGACCTGGCCTACCGCATCACCAAGATCTTCAACGAAAATTTGGACAAGGTCCACCAGATCCACGCCAGCCTGGCCCCCTACGAGGTCAAGGACGGCCCCACCGGCTGCGGCGTACCGCTGCATCCGGGCGCCGAACGCTACTACCGCGAGGCAGGAGTCCTCAAGTAGCGGCATCCCCCGCAACCTCAAGCCCTGTTTTTTTTTGGCCCATGCGAAAACTGAGCAACCGATGGATGGTGCCCATCTACCTACTGGCGATCGGCGCCGGCCTTTTCCACTATTACGCTTCCGGCTTCGGGTCTCCCGAACCGCGCGTATTCCGTGGCCTGCACCTGGCCATGCTGGTGCCGATCGTCTTTCTGCTCTATCCGGCCACGGCACGATCCAAACAGGATCGGCCCACCGTGCCGGACATCGCTTGGGCCCTGGTTTGTCTGACGGCCTGCCTCTATACAGTGATCCACGCCGGGCGGCTCAACGAACGCTTCGTCGGTTTTCACGAGGTGCGCACCGAGGAGGTCGTTCTGGGCGTCCTGTTGGCCCTGGGCGTCATCGAGAGCTGCCGGCGGGCCATGTCCAAATGGTTCGCCCTCACCGTGGGCGCCATGCTGGTCTACCTGTTCACCTGCCAGTACTGGCCCGGCATGTTCCATTTCAAGGCATTTCGCTTCGACCGGGCCATCGAGATTCTTTTTCTTCCCAACGATGAGGGCATGTTCGGCTTTCTGACGGGGATCTCCGCCGAACTGCTCTACATCTATATTCTTTTTGCCATCGTCCTGCGAGCCACCGGCGCTGGCGATTTCCTCATCGATTTCGCCACCTGGGCGGCCGGCTGGGCCCGAGGCGGCTCGGCCAAAATCGCTGTCATTGGATCGGCCCTCTACGGTTCGGTGTCGGGCAGTTCGGTGGCCAACGTATACGCCACCGGCGCCTTTACCATTCCGTTGATGAAGCGCAGCGGCTACTCGGCCAAGCAGGCCGCCGCCGTGGAAGCCGTCAGCGGGGTGGGCGGGCAGATCATGCCGCCCATCATGGGCGCCGGCAGCTTCATCATGGCCGAGATCACCGGTGTGCCATACTTCACCATCATCAAGATGGCCGCGATCCCGGCCCTGCTCTACTACTTCGGTGTGATGGGGATGGTGCACTTCATCGCCCTGCACCGGGGAATCGAACCCCTCAGCGCCGATGAACGACCCAGGTTCCGCGACCTGCTGCGCCGCAGCTACTTCCTGCTGCCGTTCATCCTGATCGTCTGGCTGCTCGCCGCGGGCTACTCGCCGTCCAAGGCGGCTTTCCACACCATCTGGGTCACGGTGGGGCTCAGCTTCCTGGACCGCCGCACCCGCCTGAATCCGGAAAAGGTGCTGCGGATCTTTCACACCTCCATGGTCAACTGTGGCCTCATCGCCACCGTCCTGGCCGGGGCCGGAATGACTGTGGCGGTGCTTACCCACACCGGAGTGGCCCTCGCCTTCGGCTCGATTCTGGTATCGGCTTCCCAGGAAGTGCTGCTGCTGGCCATGCTGTTGGTCTTCATGATCGTCAGCGTGCTGGGCACAGGAATTCCCACCACGGCCTCCTACATCATCGGGGTCACCGTCGGAGCCCGGGCCCTGGTCAACTTCGGAGTGCCGGCGGTGGCGGCCCATCTATTCGTTTTCTACTATGCCGTGCTGGCCGACCTGACCCCGCCGGATGCGGTCACCTCCTTTGCCGCGGCCAACATCGCCGGCAGCGAGCCCATGGCCACCGGCATCGAAGGTTTCAAGCTCGGAATCGCCGGTTTCCTGGTTCCCTTCGCCTTTGTCTACCAGCCGGCGCTCCTGCTGAACGGATCGACCGCCGCCATCTTGTCGAGCCTTCTTCTGACCTCCTTCGGTGTGATCTGCCTGGCGGCCGGGATGGTGGGCCATCTCTTCGATCGGCTCAACCTTTCCCAGCGGATCCTGCTCCTGACCGCCGCGGGATTGTTGATCTTCGGGCAGTTGATCCTCACCGTCTTCGGTCTGGCGGCGGCCGCGGTGGCCTTTGGATGGTCGCTGCACGACCGCGCTGCCCGGCGCCGCGTTGCCGTGACGGCATGAGCCACTTCCTTCAAGAGGCCGACGCCGTAGTGGTGGGCGGAGGAGTGATCGGCGCCTCGGTGGCCTTTCACCTCACCTGCGCCGGTCTCCGGCCGGTGCTCTGCGAAGGCCTTGATCTGGCCTCCGGCAGCAGCGGGGCCTGCGACGGGCTGGTCTTTCTGCAAAGCAAAAAACCCGGCATCCACCTGCACCTGGCCCTGGAGAGCCAGCGGCGCCTGGAGGCCTTGCGCTGCGTGTTGCCCATGGAGTTCGAGTATCTGCGCCGCGGCGGTCTGGTGGTCATCGGCGACGAGGCCGAGTACGCCGCCATGGAACGCTACGTCACGGCACAGCGGCAAAACGGGCTGGACGTGCGTCTGGTGGACGGTTGCGAGGCCCGGCGCCTGGAACCGGCTCTCGCAGCAGGCACCCATGCAGCGGCCTACAGCCCCCTGGACGCCCAGATCAATCCCCTGCGACTGACCTTTGCCCTCGCCGCCGGCGCCCGACGGAACGGGGCCCGCATCCTGACCCGCACCCGCGTCACCGGCTTCGAACGCCGGGCCGGGGCCATCTGCGCCGTGGCCACCTCCCGGGGATCGATCCAAACCGGGACCGTGGTCCTGGCGACCGGCGCCGATACGCCCCGTCTGGCCTCTTTGATGGGATTGGATCTCCCCATCCGGCCGCGCCGCGGCCAGCTCCTGGTGACGGCGCCGCTGGCACCGCTCCTGCGCCACTGCCTGATCTCGGCCCACTACATCGCGGTCAAGTACGACCCCGCCCTCGCCGCCCGGGACGGAGCGAGCGTCTCCATGGAGCAGACAGAACGAGGCAACCTGCTGCTCGGTTCGACGCGAGAGTTCGCCGGCTATGATCGCCACACCACCGTGGCCGGAATCCAGTCCATCGCCGCGGCCTGCACCCGGATAGTGCCCGCGCTGAAGACGGTCCAGGTGATCCGATCCTTTGCCGGTCTGCGCCCATGGACCCCGGACGGGCTGCCGCTGCTCGGCCCCGTTCCAGAAGTGCCAGGGCTGTTATTGGCCGCCGGCCACGAAGGCGACGGCATCGCCCTGTCGGCCATCACCGGAGCCCTGATCGCCGAATGGATCACCTCGGGCCATCCCCACATCGACGTGCAGGATTTTTCGCCGGCTCGCTTCAGCGACCGGGCTTCGCCAAAATTGGCCGTCAACGGAATTGCATCGTGAAGAGAAAAGAAACAAAAGGCAGCTCTGCCCGAGGCGACGGCTACCACCAGGCGGCGCGACCCGGGCACCGCTCGATCGTCATCCGGGTCGACGGCCGCCCGGTGCCGGCCGTCGAGGGGCAGAGCGTGCTGGCCGCCCTGCACGCCGCCGGAATCCTGGCCCTGCGCCGAAGCGACCTGCGTGGCGAGCCCCGCGGCGCCCTGTGCGGCATGGGGGTGTGTTTCGAATGCCGTGTGACCGTCAACGGGCGACCGGGGGGCCAGGCTTGCTTGACGGCGGTCGAAGACGGAATGGACATCCGCACCGATGGATACTGAACACTGCGACGTGGCCATCTGCGGCGCCGGTCCGGCCGGCTTGGCCGCCGCCACGGTTCTCGAACGGGCCGGACTCCGTGTCCGCCTGCTCGACGAAAACATTCAGCCGGGGGGCCAATTGCTGCGCCACACCGCCAAGCGCGCCAGCGGTGGTGTGGACCGGGCGCGGCGGCGCGGTCTGCGTATGCTCGACCAGAGAACGGCCAAGGAGCGGCAGAGGCCATCGCCGCAGCGCGTCATCGGCATCTTCCCCGACCGGGAAATTCTGGCCGCCGACGCCGGCGAACACGTGATTCGCCTCAAGCCCCGTGCGGTGATCCTGGCCACCGGTGCCCGGGAGCGCTACCTCCCCTTTGCCGGCTGGACCCTGCCCGGGGTCATGGGCGCCGGAGCGGCGCAGATTCTGGTCAAGACCCACGGCGTCCTGCCGGCACGGCGGCTGGTGGCGGCAGGGGCCGGCCCCTTGATCTACGCCGCCGCCGCGGATACGGCCACCGCCGGCGGGAGGGTCGCCGCCGTTCTGGATCAGGCCGGATGGCAGGATCAGTGGCGTTTGGCCCTGGCCCTCTGCCGCCGACCTGCCAAAATGCTGGAAGGCGCGGCCTACATAATCCGATTGCAATTGCGCGGATGCCGGATGCGCTGCGGCTGGCGGGTGCGCTCCGCCGAAGGACGGGGACGTCTGGAGCAAGTGGTGGTGTCGCGCAGCGATGCCCAGGGTTTTCCCACCGGCGCCGCAATGACCATTGCGGCCGACGGTCTGGCCATCGGCTGGGGTCTGGTGGCCAATCTCGATCTGGCCTCGCAGGCCGGCTGCCGCCTGGCTCACGATGCCCGGCTGGGCGGCTGGGTGGTGGACACGGACCAGGACCTGGCCACTTCGGTGCCTGGCATCTACGCCGCCGGCGAGGTCACCGGAATCGGCGGTGGCGCCAAGGCACTTGTGGAAGGCGAGCTGGCCGCCCTGGGCGTCCTGACCTATCTGGGAGGCAGCTTGGGACGGCAGGCCGAAGCCCGGCGCCGCCGGCTGAATCGCCTGCGCCGGGGTGAACTGGCCCTGGGTCGCGCCCTGGCAGACGCCAGCCGGGTTCCGCCCGGCGTTCTGTCCGGCATTCCCGACGACACGGTGATCTGCCGCTGCGAAGACGTGACCATGGGAGAAATCCGGCAGGCGGTCTTCACCGGAGCGGACAGCCTTCTTTCCCTCAAGAGAACCCTTCGCCTCGGCATGGGCATTTGCCAGGGGCGCACCTGCGGGCCCATCGTCGCTGACGTATTGGCCCTGCTGACCCGTGGACCCCATGTCCCGGAACCGCCCTGGGGCACCCGGGCCCCCATCAAGCCGGTCACCCTGGAAGCCCTGGCCGGAGGCCCCGAAACGTGAAGGCCCCTGCCAATGCACCCACCGGTGCGGTCCGAGGCGACCGTTTTCTGGCCGGAGCTCTTTACGTTTTGGGGGCTTCGCTGATGTTTGCCATGATGGGTGGGCTGGTGAAGGAAGTTCCCACCGAACTGCCCAATGCCGTAGCGGCATCGCCTTCGTCGCTGTACTCGGCCAGATGATGCTCACCCGGGGTTACAGCCTCGCGCCGGCAGGCCGGGTGGGCCCTTTTTCCTATGGCAACATCGTCTTCGCGGCGCTGCTCGGTTGGCTCTTCTGGTCCGAAACCTTGACACCCCTGACCGGCCTCGGCACCCTGCTGATCTGCGGCGCCGGCATGCTGGTCGCGACCCGGGGGCACCGCCAGACCGGGGTGCCGGTACCCGGCGTTCCGGGGAATCTGCACGCCATGGGTTCCGGGAAAATCCAGAAAGAGTAACGACGGATCCAGGAGAAACCGTGAACATCGGCATCCTTAAGGAGATCCAAAACGGCGAGAAGCGGATTGCGCTGCTGCCCGAGGCGGCGGGCGCTCTGGTGGCTGCCGGGGCGTCGGTGACGATGGAGAAAGGCGCCGGTCTCGGCGCGGGGGTTGCGGACACGGCCTTTGTCCGGGCCGGGGTGGAGGTGCGCCCGTCGGCCGCGGCGGTTTTGAGGACAGCGGACCTGGTAATCAAGGTCAAAGGCCCCACCCCGGCCGAATTCGACGGCTTTGCCCCGGGCAAGGCTCTGTTTTGTTTTCTCGTGGCACGCAACCGGCCGGAACTGGTGGACTTTCTGCTGCGCCGGCGGATGACGGCACTGGCTTTCGAAGCCGTGCAAACCGACGACGGCCGATTTCCGCTCCTGGAGCCGATGAGCACCATCGCCGGCCGCCGAGCCGTCTCCATCGGCCGGGAGCTGCTGGGGCGCATCGATCTGCGTCGGATCGTGGTGTTGGGCGGTGGAACGGCCGGCACGGCGGCGGCCCGGGAGGCAGCCGCCCGGGGAGCCGTCGTGGTGGACCTGTTCGAAATCGATACGAACCGGCTGCAGCGCCTGCGAACGCTTCTGCCACCCGAGGTGGCCCTGCACCCGGTCCCTTCACCACGGCTGGCCGATATCGTAATTGCGGCCGACCTGGTGATCGACACCGCCACAGTGCCCGCCCACAGCCGGGTTCACCTCATCGACCGGGCCACCGTGGGGCGCATGCAACCGGGCCGGGTCATCGTCGACGTCTCGGCTACCGTCGGCGGCGCCGTGGAAACCATCCACCGGCTCACCTCCCATGACGATCCGGTATTCACCGTCGGCGGGATTCTTCACTACGCCGTGCCCAACATCCCCGGTCTTGCCGCCGCCGACGCCTCCCGGGCGCTGAGCCAAGCCCTGCTGCCGTATGTCCGCACCCTGGCCACCGAAGGCATCCCGAAAGCGCTGGAACGCTGCGCGGATCTGCGCCGGGCGCTGGTTTGCAAAGACGGCGCGCTGATGGACCGATCCGTATCCGGCCCCCGGCAGTAGGGCAACCTTTCCAGGCGGCGCGAACCGCCGGACGGCGACATTCATCGGCCTCCGCCGGTTCCGTCGATGCGACGCCGAAAGACCATCACGGTCACCGCCAGGCCGGCGGCCAGAAGCAGCGGGAACCAGAAAAAGGTGTCCTTGAAAACGAGGTTCTCCACTGCCTGGGCCGTGCGGTGGGCATGGTCAATTCCCGCTTTTTCCACCTCGAGCAAGGCGGCGTAGACCACCCCGATGAATCCGTAGGCCAGGTTGTAGGCCAGCCCCTTGAAGCTGAGCACCGTGGCCCGGCGCGCCGACGGAACCTTCTGGTTGACGAAGTAGCTTACGTAGAACCCCGTCAGGTACATGCCCGAAAAGGCAACCAGGGCCGGCACCAACCCGGCGTAAGGCCAGAAAAAGGTCATGCCGGCCAGACCGGCCAACGCCGTGGCGGCGGTGGTGGCCAGGCAGAAGGCGGGCGATCGATCCGCAGCGACGCGCAGCGCCAGACGAGGGATGAACACCCCGGCCAGGGCCATCACCGACCCGAGGATGCCGAAGGTCGATTCCGGCAGCGCCACCATCCGGTAGTATTGGCTGGCCAGGGTGACCACCATGCGCAGGATGCTGTCAAAGAGCATGCCGAAACAGATCACTGCCAGCACGAAGGGCGCCTTGAGGATCCAGCGCCCCGTGTCGAAAGTGAGCCTGAAAGCCTCTACGGCCGAAGCCTTCGCCATCCTCCGGCCGGTGCCGTTGGCACCGGGATGCGGGCAGACTTCATCCATCCCCCAGACGGCGACCAGGGTAAAGAGGGCCATCACGAAGGTCAGATACAGAGGGAAACGCAGGGTCTCCCCCTGGGTAAAGGGGCGCCCCCATCCGAGCAGGGCGGCCGCTCGGGTCATCAGTTCCGGGTCGTACACCGCTGCACCGAGGGTCATGGTGAAGATGAACATCACCGACTGCAAGCGCATCTGGACGTCCAGCACCTGACCCCACTGGCCTTCGATGCCGGCGGCCTGGAGGGCGTCGTAGGCGATGGCCTCGTCGGCCCCGCTGGCCGCCGCCTCGGCCAGACCGCTGAGCACCCGGTTGACGAGGAAGAAGGCGAACAGCAGGGTGGTGTGTCCCCGGGGGGCCAAACAGAGAAGCGCCATCTCGACCAGCATGGACAGAGCGGCGAAACGCAGCAGCCGGCGGCGGCCCACCACGTCCGCCAAAGCCCCCGAGGGGACCTCGGCCATCACGATGGTGGCGGCCCACACCGCATTAAGGGCGGCGAACTGGGCCACGCTAAGACCGAAGTCCAGAAACAGGATAGTGAAAATCGGGTAGTAGAAACGGCAGTTGAAAAAAACCCGAAAAGCGATGAAGCGGCGGACGTTGTTGATGTTGAAGGCCGATCGGGCCGAGTTGTCGGGGCGCGAGGGGTTCAGAAAATCGCTCCTTTCATGGAAAGGGCCGGATATCCGGTCCCATGGGCAGTGTCCGGGTTCCCTGCCGGCACTCTGGACGTCAATCGGCGCCGCGATCGCCGGCAGCGCCTTCCACCGGCGCCTCGTCGAGTTCCGCCGCCTCCAGCACCGAGGCCGGCAAGGTTTTCCGGGTGGCCACCCCCAGATCGGCAAACCGGCAGAGCTGGCTCACCACGTTGCCCTTGCCCCGGGTCAGCCGGTTCATGGCTTCGTCGTAGGTGCCCCGGGCAGTGGCAAGCTGGGTGCCGAGTCTTTCCATGGCCTCCAGGAAGAGGCGCAGCTTTTCGTGGATGGCGCCGGCCCGGGCGAAAATTTCCTGGGCGCTGCGGTTCTGCCGCTCGTAGCGCCAAATGTTGTCGATGGTCTTGAGGGTGGCGAGCAGCGTCGAGGGGGTCACCACCACGATGCGCCGCTCGAAAGCCCGGGGGTAGAGGGTCTCGTCCTCGCGGAAGGCGGCGGCGAAGGCCGCGTCCATGGGCATGAACATCAGGATGTAATCCAGGCTGCGAAGCCCCTTGAGCGCCGTGTAGTCCTTGGCGCTCAGGGCCTCGATGTGGTTGCGCACCGCCTGAACGTGTTCGGCCAGGGCATCGCGGCGCGCCGGCTCCGTTTCGGCATCCACATAGCGCGCATAGGCGACCAGGGAAACCTTGGCGTCCACCACCACGCACCGCTCCCCGGGCAGGTACACCACCACGTCCGGTCGCAGCAGGCGGCCGTCCGCATCCCGAAAGGCCCCCTGGGTCTCGTACTCGACCCCGTTCCTCAATCCCGATTTTTCCAGCACCCGCTCCAGCACCAGCTCCCCCCAGATGCCCTGGGCCTTCTTGTCCCCCTTGAGGGCTCGGGTGAGGTTGACGGCCTCCTGTCCCATCTGGCGGTTCAGGTCGCGCAGGGTCTCGATCTCCTTTTTCAAGGCGGCCCGTTGGGTGGCTTCGTGGACGTAGACGTCGTCCACCTTGCGCTTGAACTCGTTGAGCTGGTCGCGAAACGGATCCAGCAGGCGCTTGAGATCGGTCTGGCTCTGCTGGCCGAAAACCTTGCCCTTCTCGTCGAGGATTTCCTGGGCCAGCAGACGAAACTGGCCGGTGAGCTCCCGGCGGGCGTCCTGCAGCAGCGCAAGCTTTTCCTCAGCCTGTCGCCGCGTCTCCTCCAGGCCGGTGCGCAATTGGCCGATCAGCCCTTCCTTTTGCGCCAGACGCTCCTGCAAGGCGCCGATGGTTTCCGCCTGACGGGCCTCCCGCTCGGCAGCGGCCGTCTTCAGATCCGGAATTTGCGCGGCCACCTGTTCGCTGGCCGCCAAGCGGGTTTCCAGCGCATGCGTCGCGGCCTCGGCCGCATGCAGGTCTGCTTCGGTGCGCGCCAGGGTCTGGGTGAGGCGATCGATCTCCGGCGCCAGGGCCGCCCGCCCGGCGGTGTAGGCTCCGGCGATGCGTCGGTAGAGCACCAGCACTGCGGTCAGGACACCGACGGCCAGCGTCCCGCCAATGGTTGCGACCCATTCCCATCGGATCGGTATCAATCACGGCTCCTTCCCGCCCCCATCGGTTCGGGGACTGTCTCAACTCTTTTATATCAATTTGTTTTTTGGTTAAAGCGCCGGCTGGAAAAAAGCCGATTGGAATCCCGCCGCTGTGGTTTTCGCGGATCGTTCACCGCATTCGGAATGGAAAGGTCAAGCGGGTGCTGTGGGGAGGGAATACGGAACGACATAAAGAAGATCCCGCCGAGGCGGGATGCGGCACGCTCCCAAACCCGGCTACTTCACCTGCCGGCGCCAGCGATCCACGGTCTCTGGGACGTGGTCTCTCACCGGGAACTCCTCACCCCAGTTTTCCGCAAAGCTCACGGTCTTCCCTTTGGGGCGGTTCGCTGTCAACAGCTCTTTGAACTTGAAACGCATGGGCATGGAAACCCCTTCTCCGGCCACCACCGCCTCCCGGGTGCGCAGCACCGGCAGCGACGCCAGCAGACCGGGGGAGTTGTCGGGCAGGGCTCTGGCGAGCAGCTCCTGGTCCCGTTCATTGCTCAAGCGCATGGCCAGCAGCGTGCCACATTGGGACAGCACCGTCTCGTCGAGTTCCGAGGGGCGCTGGGAGATGAGCGCCAGGGAGAACCCGTACTTGCGGCCTTCCTTGGCAATGCGTGAAATGATGTTTTTGACGGGCTGGTAGGCGGTGTAGGGATTTCGTGGAATGTACCGGTGAGCCTCCTCGCAGACCAGGAGAATCGGAAGTTCGCGCGCTTGGTCCCGCCATACGGAAAAATCGAAAATCAGGCGTCCCAGGACGGACACCACCAAATTGACGATTTCCGAGGGCATCCCGGCCATGGAGAGGACGCTAATGGGTTTCCCCTCTTCCGGGAGCCGGATGAACCGCGACAGGATTTCAGCCATGGTGTCCTTGACCAGGACATTGGAAAACATGAAGGCGTAGCGGCGGTCGTTTTGAAGCGCTTCGAGCCTCGATTTCAGGCGCAGGTACGGCAATGCCTCCCCGGGCCGGTCCAGGCGACCCATGGCCTCCCGGATGGACCGCAGTACCCGGCTGAGCCAGTAGGGCACCGGGGTGTCCACCTTGACGGGATACCCGATCCTCCGGCCTTCCAGGTACTCCCGCTTGGCGGCCTCCACCGCCTCCCTCAAGATGGAGGCTTCCGTCTCCCGGCTCACCGGATCCTGGCTGCACATCAGGTCCTTCATTTCCTCGAAATTCAGCAGCCAGTACGGCAGGTCTAAGTCTTCAGCGGTGATCAGTTCGCAGGTGTCGCTGAATGCGGCGGCATATTCGTCATGGGGATCCAGGATCACCACATGTGCATGGGGATAGTGTTCGATCAGCGAGCGGACAATCACCGCCAATCCAGAGGACTTGCCCGAACCGGTGGTCCCCACGATAGCGCAATGTTTGCCCAGCAAATCGTCGGTGATGAGGTAAGCAGGGAGTCTGGATTCGAAATGCAAAGTGCCGATGCTCACGCTGGGGACGTTGGGCTTGGCATAGATGAGTGCCAGGTCCTCAGCGGATGCCTTGAACACCGATCCATTGAGTTTCGGATGCATCGACACGCCGCGTTGAAACGAGACGCTTCCTGAGGCATCCAGGACACTTTCGCCGATGAGATCCATATCAAAAAAACCGCCTGCCTGGGGCTCGGCGGAGTTGAGGTCCCTGGCCGCCATGTTGCTGACGATGCCGTATACGGAGGAGGCGCCGCAAGGCGTGCGCAGGATGGTCCCCAGCCGCACCTTTTCCACGCCGTCGGTAGTCAAGGCGCCGGTAACCCTGGAACCGGCGACTTTTTGCACCAACCCGATGGGGGAAGCATCGCTTGCTTCTTCAAATTCGGCTGATTTTTGGACGGGATCTTCCGAGTGAGGCTCTTTTGCCTTTGCTTTCATGGCGTTTTTGCCTTTTCCAATATGGCATCAGCCGGCATCCAAGACGGTGCCAGCTTTTTGCACTTAGTAATGATTCACCAATTTTTAATGGAGACTACTCCGCTCATGACGGGCTGTCAACACGGATCCCGATGCGCTTCCGGTCGAACCGGAAAAGGCCTCCGGCATCCAGGCGAAGATGGCCGCCGGATTCGCGGCGGACGGAATTGGCCCAAAAAGCAGGGGAACCGCCTCGGACCTCCCGAGGCTGGTTCCCCTGCCGTTCAAAACCTATGGTTGCCGCCGGAACGGCGCATCAATCATCCCATCTATCGTCGTGATCGCCTCTCCGGTATCGGTCATCGCCATGGTAACGGCGATCATCCCGGTATCGGTCGTAGGACCGGTATCGATCCCGATAGTCGGTTCTATAGCGGACCTCTCTCGGATAATGCCCCCTCGGCAAGGCGACCCAGCGCGCGCCTCTCGAAGGGGCGTAATACCAGCGCTTGCCATGATAGTAATAATGATAGCCTGAATAGACGTAGTAGGGGCTCCCCAATTCCACCACAACCGGAAGCGGCGGAGCGATGGCGACCTGTGTACCATGAGGCCCCACCGACGCCACGCATGAGGCGAAGAGAAGCGTTCCAAGAATCGGAACCAGCAGATATCGATGCATTTGGATCCTCCCTTATTTCAAACCTTCCCTGTCTTGAGAAAAGGGTCCGCCCCGTTGCTGGGGGCGTGAAAAGCTCCGACGCTGCGGCTGCTCCCGCAAAGATGGTGACGACACATTCGGTCGCTCCTCAAGCGCCCGTCGGGGTGAATCATCCCGTCTTTGCGGAGCGGATACCGAAGGTCGCCGTGTCGGTTGGGGCGACATGGCCGGTGCCTGCATTCTGGACCGCTGCGGCGCCGGCGAAATACGGGCGTGTTCCGGCCTTTCCGTGCGAGACGATCCGAACTGCCGGCTCGAAGGCGATTCCGGAGACCGCCGGACCGGTGGCGAGGACACCGCCGGCCGCTGCATTCTGGTTTCCGGCGGGGCCGGGAAAATTCGTGGCCGGGATTGCGCCTCCGTCCGGGACGGGCTGCCTCTTCGCAACGCAGACGACCCCGCCGCCGTTTGCGAAGGCGAAGGCGGCGAAGCTACCGGCGGTGCCTGCAACCGGCGTCGCGGTTCTGGCGCTGTCGACCTGGATTGATCCCCTTGACGCGGCAGCTCCCGCACGGCTGGCGCCGGCGACCCCATTTGACGGGTATCCCGGGTCACGGACGGCCTCTCCCGATCCCGATGCAAGCCGGGCCGAACCACGTCGGGTCGAGGCGCTTTTTCACGCCCAGCCGAATCCGGCCGCCGTATCGTGGAAGTTCCTCCGCCGAAGCGGCCAGGAGGGCTCGGCATCGGTTTCATGGCTTCCGCCGCCGGGGGGGCGCCAATACGGCGCTGCCGGATGTCCGGGGCTTTTCGCTGATCGAGGCGATCCGGGCGAGCGAATGGTGCCCTGCGTTCCGGCGTTCTGTCTGGCCGGGCCCTATCCACCTCCACGGTCCTTGAATCCGGACGCGGCCCGCTGAACTCTCGTCCGCCCTGGGATGGAGGACCGTATCTTCGAACCGTTGCGGGGCGAAACATGTCTGGCCGTTGGCGCTTGGTCTCGATGCGCTGCGCCACCGCTCGGGTAACGTTTGGGGATGGCATGCGCACAGCCGGCGTTCCCTTGGTGTAGAAACGGTGCCGATCCCCTTTCAGGGCAGGCAGATCGTTCGGACCCCGGTGGGGTTTGAATCGGGAATGGTTGTCGAAACGCTGACGGTGCTCCGCGTAGCTGCGGCTACGGTAGAAATGCCTGTACTCCACGGCCACCAACCGGGAAGCATGGTGATGCCGCACATAGCGGTAGCGCGCATATGAATAGCTGTGGGGCCCCCAGTGCCGGTGGGAGTACCAGGGCTCATGCCAAAGCAGCGGATACCATCCGATGAATCCGCCGTAGCTCACCCAGCCGACCCGCCCGGGATACCAGTGCGGGCCAAGACTTATCGAGACGCCCAAACCCGGGGGGACCCAGAACCAGAGGCCGCCGAGAAACTCCCAACTGCCGTAGTGGTGCGTCACGTAACCAAAAGGCTCCGAGGGAATCCAGGTCGGGTCGCCATACCATGTCACCCAGCGACCATGGGTAAAAGGCGACCAACCCACCGCCACACGTGTCGGGTGCCAGAGCCAGTGGTAGCCCCCGGAATAATACACCCGCCGCCATTCACCGTAGTCGTCCAGCTCGTGGGCATAGGGGCTAAGCGGAGTCGGCAGATATCTTCCCGAGGCCGTATCCTGCCGTCGGGCCTCCCAAATTCGGTCACGCGCCCGGTTCCAGTCCGCCCAGGAGGAGGATGGAGAAGCGGCGACCGAGGCAACTTCCCCTTCCCTGAACGACAAGGATTCGCCTTGCTGAAGGGTATAGCTTTCACCACCTTGGGTCAGGATTTCGACAATCCCGTCCACGGCAGTGGCGGTGGCGCCCTCATCGTCTACGGCGATGTCCCCGATGCCGCCCGGTGGTACCCGGACGCGGCCGAAGGCAGTCTGGACTTCGACATCGGCTCCGTCTGGCCGGCCGGTCACACGGATGAGGCCATCGGACAACTGCAGGTGGGTAAGACGATCGTCAAGAGAAAGCGTCAGGATCTGCGTATAGCCGTCCATCCGCAGCAATGTGCCGTTGGGAATGACAATTTCAGCACGGGCGCGCTCGTCAGTATACAGGGCATCGTCGATGCCAAAAGGGGCGTCCGGCACCAAGGGGATCCATTCGCTGGCATCGACATCGTAGCGCAGCAACTCGCCACCCGTGATCTCGGTAATGCGCCCCACAACTTCAGCGTCGTCACTTTCGGCGGCGGCCGGGCCGGCCCAAAGACTCACCGCCGCAACGATCAACCAAAGAAGCCGTTTCATGGGGTCACCTTCTTTCAAACGCTAGCTTCGCCTAAAGGCCAGCGCGCGTATTCTGTTTCGTTTGTTTCAACCCGCCTCCAACCCTCTGTCATCAAAATTATAGTGGGCATCCGGCACCCCGGACGCAAGTTCCTCTCGGCAGCGGCCATTGAAAAGAAGAAAAGAACCACGCCAGAGAGCCCCATCCTGGTCTTGGCCTGTGAGGTAGGTCGCCCAATTCACGCCATCGGTTACAGAGGGCTCACAGGAGGGGGAAGCGCCACAAAATGGTTCCCCACCCCACCACAAAATGGTTCCCCACCCCACGGGATACCTTATTTATTGGCGACGGAATTCTTGGAATGGAAGCGGGTGGGGCGCCCCAATGAAGCCCTAAGACGCTGTTTCTGTCGCCGTAATCCATTTAACTGCCGCCGATGCACTTTTACCCTTTTTTTCTTATCAGGGTGCTGGCGCTTTTTCACTGCGAACCTGGCCGTGTGCCCTTCACGGAGGGTAACCGGCAGTGCTGAATGGACTTGGCGTTAACCTTTCCCTGCGGAAAGGAGGCATGCCACGAATCCCTTGAAAACCAAAAATTTTGGGCGGTAACATGCTTTAATTGCATAATTTTTTAATTTGGAGTATTAGTTGGAAAAATTTCCTTTGCAATGCATCGATTTTTTTAGAAGATTATATTGGTTGGAAAATTTCTGGACCAATCTTTGAATCTCGACAGTCCAAAGTTCTGGCTCTCAGGCAAAGGGTGGCATGTACGATTCGACTGACTACGTACCTGAAACAAATCGCTAAACAGAGATAAAAACCAACATTAACAGGCTTATATAAGAATTTAGACGGGTACGTAAATAATTGCTTGCCATACCCATAGAGTGCCTGTATCCTCCTTTCAAACCTACTATGAAAGGAGGTGCCCTATGGACCAGTTCGAAAAATATCTTCAATTTAAAAAGGAGGTTGCACAAGCTACGATCAAGGTTGTCGAGCGCTTCCAGCAGCCAGGCGGAAAGCCAACCCAGAAACGTACGTCTAATATCGATATCGTGCTGAACGTACTCCAAGCCGCGGCCGTCCTTTGCACGTCACCGAGATCATCGATTTGGCAAAGCGGGGACATGGCATAGAGCTCAGCCGCGACTCGATCGTCTCGGCCCTGTTGAAAAAAGTCCATGCCGGACAAGGCGTTGTGCGTACGGCCCCCAATACCTTCGCGATGGCAAAGGAGGGGTCATGATCGGTCATATCAGCCGCATCCTGGAAGCCTTCCGACCCTGTTTCACCCGCCAGGCCGCCTATCGCTGGTTTGTGACCGTGGTGCTGGGCTTCATCGTGCGCATCGACCACTGCGGGGTCAGTTCCTTTGTCCGCTGGCTCGCGATCCGGCCCTCGCTGTACACGGCGATGCTCTCGTTTTTCCGGGCCCGGTCCTGGAAGCTCGACGCGATCTTGCGCCGCTGGTGGCAAATCGTGTTGGAGCGATGCATCCCGGTGGAGATTGACGGTCGCCTGGTGTTGGCCGGCGACGGTATCAAGGTTTCGAAGGAAGCCGAAAAGATGCCCGGCGTCAAGCGGCTTCATCAGGAGTCGGACAACTCGGGCAAAGCCCCGTACATTTACGGGCACCACCGGGGAGTGATCGGTGTTCTTGGCGGTTGGAGTAAAAAAAATCTTTTGCATCCCGCTTTGTGCCGAGCTCAATGAAGGCGTGCAAGCGCTTCGCCGCTTCCAAGAAAAAGCGGATCCATTGGTCGACGGCCAGCCGAAGGTCAGCATCACCAGTTTGATGGCGGCCATGGCGGCAGAGTTGGTGCCGGCACTGGGTAAACGGTGTTTGCTGGTACTGGACGCCTACTTCGCCGTGGGACCGGCGTTTGCAATCCTAAAGACGGTGCGCGATGCCGCCGGCCGGCCGAGGGAATATGGTGAGAAGCTCGCCCTGATCGAACTGTTCGAAAAGCGCCGGGCGTCCTTTGAACAGGAGCGCATCGAGCTGTACGGACAGGTCAAAGACGTGGCGGTTCTGACTCTGGACCTGCTCTGGAAGCCGATCGGCGAAAAACTGCGTTTTGTATTGGTCGCCGATGGAGACGAGCGGTTCATCCTGATGGGCTCGGATTTGACCCTCGGGGCCCGGGACATGATCCTGGCCTACAGTTATCGGTTCAAGATCGAGGTGAGCTTCAAGGTCCTCAAACACTTGATTGGCGCCTTTTTCTACCGATTCTGGACGACTGCCTGGCCACGAATAGGAAAGGTCACCAACAGCGATCTTTCAAGCGTCAACGACGAGCACAGGAAGCGGTTGATTGCGGAAACCACCGACGCCATCGAGGCCTTCGTCAACTTCGGCTGCATTGCCACCGGGATTCTTCAAATCCTGGCGCTGAGCTGTCACAAAACCATCTGGCAACGATACACGGGTTGGCTGCGGACCGTCAGCTCGGCCATCCCTTCCGAAGAAGTCGTTCAGTCGGTGGTCCAGCAGGAATACTTCCAGAATTTTCGCGCTTTCAGCAATGACGCGATTTATACGATAATTATGTCAAAGAGCCGCGGCGATCAGCAATGCTGGATGCCGCTGGCCGCCTAATGGCGGTAAAACTTTGGACTGTCGAGTTTGAATTAAGAAAGGGAAAATCGAACTAAAAGCGGTTATTGGCGCTGATTCCGGACTTAATAATTATCATGATTCTTTAGCTGATTGATATTCTCCAATCGATTGGCGCCGTTGAACACAAAAAAGACAGGACGAAATGAAAGCGGATCGCCGATGTCAACGGACAAAGAAAATTTCATAAAGCATATGGCTGTCTCAGCCTTCGATTCCCGAAAACCACACGATACCGACGGAGCTGTCCCAGCCGCCTTTAACAGCACAATTCCGGCCTATAATAGCAGACTGATAAAAGTCTATCTGGAATACATATCGAAACACCATCCTGAAGTTTCGTCCGATTCAGTCCTGAAAATGTCCGAGATTACAGCGTTCGAAGTGGAAGACCCCGGCCATTGGCTTACTCAAAAACAGGTAGACACCTTCTATGATCAGGCTCTCAAGGCAACTGGTGATCCGCAACTGGCACGAAATGCAGGACGCTATTTGGCAACATCTGTAACAACAGGTGCCCCACGCCAAGTTACCTTGGGCCTATTGAGCCTGAAAGCTGTGTACACTTTGATAGGTCCATTACACAGTCTTTTTACTCGAGGATCGAATGTAAGCACCAAAGTTATTGGCCCCAATAGTGTTGAAATTATCAATACGGTAAAACCCGGTTTTACTGAAAAACCATATCAATGTGAAAACCGGTTAGGTATATACGAATCTCTAGGGAAGTTGTTCAGCGATGACTTTGCATCAATTGAACACCCTGAATGCATACATCGTGGCGATGCATGCTGTAGATATATAATCAGCTGGACGCCTTCTTCTTGGATAGAATGGCGTAGAAGGCGAAACTGGTTCGTTCTAATTGGCTCCTTTTCTGTCTTGATTGGCGCTTCAATAATGACCTCCATTAGCTGGAGAGAAATTCTGATTGGCTGGATTGCGGTTGTTAGCATGGTGGCCTATCTTTCAGAACACATGCGCGCGAAAGAATATGCCGCCAGAATCCTTACTCAAGCTGGAGTCGCCAGGGACCACATCAAAGCCATGGATCTTCGGTATAACAACGCTTTGATGATACAAGAAATTGGTCAAGCTACCGCAACTGTGCATGACGACAATCAAATGATTCAAGCCGCAGCTAAGGCCATTAAAGCCAGATCCGGATACGACAGATCCCTTATTATGCTTGCAGACAGTGCTGGCCAGACGTTGAGCTATGCGGCCGGCTTCGGCTACAATGATGAAACAAAAAAACAATTAATGAGCACTGATTTCCATCTTGATCGACCAAACTCAAAAGGAATTTTCGTTAAAGCCTTCAAAGAAAAAAAGCCATTATTGATCCAAAACATGGACGAAATCGTTGATGACTTCTCAGAACGCAGTAAAAAAATAGCGATGAGCTTGGCCGGCAAATCAATGATCTGTGTCCCAATCGCCTATGAAGACCAGGTGCTGGGCATAATTGCAATCGACAACAGCAATACGGAGCGTCCACTTACCCAGAGCGACGTGAGTCTATTAATGGGCGTCGCATCCCAACTCGCCGTCGGAATAGTCAACACCAGATCGTATACCCAACTGCAAGCAAGTGAAAAAAAATATCGAGACCTTGTTGAAAATGCGCATAGTATCATTTTGAGAATCGATCCGGCTGGGCGTATCGTTTTCTTCAACAAATTCGCTCAAAAACTTTTCGGTTATTCTGAGTCCCAAGTCTATGGTAAATCAATAAGTGAAGTGCTTTATCCTGCAATCTCCGGCTCCCAGTATTGGATCGACACCTTGGCTGAAGCCATTCTCCCGGATAGCGATATTCCTAGGGTAGAAGAAACCGCCTATGCCCTTGAAAATGGGCAAACAATATGGATCGCCTGGACCTATAGGGCAATTTTTTCTGCCGATGGGAAATTGATCGAAATTCTTTGCATCGGCAATGATATCACCCAACTTAAACAGACCATCGAGGAAAATGCCAAACTTGAAATCCAGTTGATCCGTGCCCAGAAAATGGAAGCCTTGGGGACTCTGGCTGGCGGCGTGGCGCATGACCTCAACAACGTCCTCGCAGGGGTGATCAACTACCCTGAATTGATGCTCATGAGGCTACCCCAGGACAGCCCATTACGCCGTTATGCAACCTCCATTCAAAAAAGTGGAGAACGGGCTGCGGCCATCGTCCAAGATTTGCTCACCTTGGCTCGGCGCAATGTGGTTCAAATCGAGGCCATTCGCTTGAATGATGTGGTGTCCGAATATATCAGCAGCCCAGAATTTGACCGTCTACGCCTCAATCATCCACTCGCGAAGGTCAGCAGCCTGCTTGATCCCCATGTCAACGGTATTCTTGGATCATCGGTGCAGCTCTCCAAGGCCGTGATGAATTTGGTAACCAATGCAGTAGAGGCTTTAGAGGGTAAACCCGGGGATGTGACCATCCTGACGGAAAATTGCCGACTGACCGACCAAATCGACGCCTACGAGCGCATTCCACCTGGGGGCTACGTCCGGTTGACGGTTGTCGACACCGGCTGCGGCATGGCGACTGATGACCTGCGCCGCATCTTTGAACCGTTTTTCAGTAGAAAAAAAATGGGACGCAGCGGAACTGGACTTGGCATGGCCGTAGTCTGGGGAACCATCAAGGACCATGGCGGGCTGTTCGACATCCACAGCACCCCTGGAAGGGGGACCCGTTTCGACATCTATTTTCCGCCTACCCTCAAGGAGGGGAAAAAGGTTGAAGCCATTTCAGTGGAGACCTACCGAGGGAATGGCGAAAAAATCCTGATTATCGATGACGAAGAGAGTCAACGTGAAATAGCACATGAAATTCTCACCGATTTGGGCTATAAGATAAAAACTGTGCCAAGCGGAGAAGCCGCGATCGAAGCCCTGAAAGAAGAGCCGGCAGACTTGGTCGTTCTGGACATGATCATGGCTTCCGGGATGGACGGGCTGGACACATACCGACAGATCGTGCTTCAATGTCCAAGCCAGAGGGCGATTATAGCCAGCGGTTTCTCAGAAAATGAAAAAGTCCAGCAGGCCATGCAACTCGGTGTTGGCCAATATGTTAAAAAACCTTATAATAGAGAAGGGTTGGGCAAGGCTGTCCGACAAGAGCTGGACCGAAAGGTCGAATTGATGACCCAAAACCCGTGATCATATGTTCTGATATTTTTATCGGCAAAATTCTGATATTTTTATCGGCCAAAACGGTTACTCCACTGAAAAAAGCGCTCTGGTAAGAAATCTCGATGGCCTCCTCACCACACCGTGAATCCATCACTCAGCAAGAGGGCCAGATTAACCGTTCCCAACTCATCAATAAACTCAACTATCTGAATTTTCGTGATATTCCTCTAATAGTCCGATTCCGTCACACGAGCCTACCCCGGGTATTGAGACTTCTGGCCATACCGGAACCGTGCCAGAACGGATACGGGTTCTATCGCTGGACTTCGACCAACGCACAGCCTCAAGTCCCTCCCCAGTTCAGATTTCAGGACCTTCTCATCGACGACGGCAACCGCCTCATCGTGATCAATCCTGTTCACCACCGGTGGGACACGGTCGGAGGCGTTTTCGAACTGCCGGAGCATTGCCAAGCGCTCAATGCGCGCAGCTCCCGGCGGTACCTGTGTCTGTCAGTCCGGGTGGAATTGATTCAAAACAGTGCCCGTTTTACTGGTGAATTGCTTGACTTCAGCGCATCCTCCCTATTGGTGAAGTTAAATCTTGTCCCCCCCCAGTCCTTTGCTTGGATTGATCCCGATGTGCCGGTGCATCTGATACTGGCGGATGACCAGGACATTTGTTTCGCAGCCCAATGCCAAATCCTCCGGACACAGTGGGGCATCCAGAGTGGAACTTGCATTCTGAAGCCTTCCTGCACCCAGATCAGGCGTTTCAAACCCAAACGTTACCGCGGCCAGCGCATGAATATCCAACCGCCTCCCAACCTGATCTTTCATCATCCCCTCACAGGCCGCTTGATCGAAATGACCGTGAAAGATCTTTCCGGAAGCGGATTGGGTGTTGAAACGAACCGTTGTCAGGACAGCCTTGTCCCAGGAATGGTGCTTCGCAAAACCCAACTAATGTTTGCAGGAGGCGTGGCATTCGATTGCCGGCTTCAAGTGATTCATTCCGAATCGGTCGAGGATGAGAGTCCGGAAACCGTCCGATCGGGGTTCGCCATATTGGATATTCCGCCGGAGCAACATACCCGCCTACTGTCCTTGATCTATCAGAGCAATGAACCCAATGCCTATATCAATCAAACTATAGAAACGGAAGCGCTTTGGCGGTTTTTCTTCGACACGGGTTTCATTTACCCCGAAAAATACATTCACATCCAGCAGCGAAAGGCCCAGATTCAATCCACTTTTGAAAAACTCTATACTCGCCACCCGAGTTTTGCCCGTCATTTCACCTACCAGCTCATGGGGCGTGTTTTGGGTCACATGTCCATGCTGCGGTTTTACAACCGATCCTGGATTATCCAGCACCATGCCGCCAAGACCGCTGAATCCCATCGCGCCGGATTGATCGTACTGGAACAAATTGGCCGATACATCAATGACGCGCACCGGCTCTACCAAAGCCAAATGGACTATGTTTTGTGCATCTACCGCCCGGAAAACAAGTTTCCCAGCCGGGTGTTCGGTGGAGCGGCAATTGCCATATCCGATCCTCACGCCTGTTCTCGGGACACTTTTGCCTATCTCTATCTGCCCCGGCCGACAAAATCACACCAGCGACCGGCCGGTCATGAGTGGCGTCTGGTGCCGAGCGATTCCGAGGACTTGGCCGAGTTGACGGCATGGTACGACAATCATTCCGGCGGTTTGATGATGAAGGCATTCAACTTAACCAATGGCGACAGCGATATCCGATCACTCAGCGAAGAGTATCGGGCTATCGGTTTTCAACGCGAACGCCGACTTTTTACCCTCCGCAGAAAAGGCCGCCCGGTAGTCGTTTTTGTCGCCAATCGGGCCGACTTCGGCCTCAACATGTCCGATCTGACCAATTGCATTCAAGTATTCGTCGTCGATCCGCAGAGGAGTTCGGCAAGTGTCATTTATCGGGCACTGACCAAGATTCTTGCGTGGTATGAAGATGCGGGGGTGCCTGTCATGGTATATCCTTACAGTGCTGCAGAAGCTATCGGTCTTCCAGCAGAAAAGCAATACACTACCTGGGTGCTAAATCTGGAGCAAACGGATAGATACTTTGAATATATTACTCGGGTATTCAACATTACAAACAAATTAAACGCCAAGATTTCAAGCGGGATCAAATAGTTTAAATCTATGAAACCACAATTCGGTTGGATTCTGTAATATCAATATCCTGTTTCCGTGGCACGGAATCTGCTATCGTATCGTTTTTCGGCAGATGTTTTTAGCAGTTCTTTGACAACTTCGAACGGCTTTTCGCCCGGTTTTTCAAGCTGCAAAGCAGCAATGACCGCCCGATTTTAGTGCATCAATAAATATCGGCAATGAAAAGGCAACACTTTACCACTCCGGCCGCATCGGCCGGTAAACCCGTGTCTGTTTTCGGGCTGTCAGCGGCTATGCAGGTGCGCCGCGCAGCCGGGTATCGATGCAACGCCAAAGCTCGACAAACGGGTTCAGACAGCCGAATCCGATGTACCACTGCCGACCGCGGTAAATCAGTCGGCCTGCCATGTACATGAGGTCTTGGATGACCGTTCTGATACGACGGCGCTCGACGTGCTTCGAGGAACGGCTGCCGGGCAGCTTGATCCCTTTTCGTCGTGCTTCTTCAAGGCCATGCTGACCGATGATGCGCAATGCGTTGTAGGTGATCATCGCCAAATGCAGCACCAGGCTGTTGCTGGCAAAATGCCCGCTTGGCAACCGTTCGATATCCATGTCGGTTTTCAGTTCGCTGTGATACTGCTCGCTGGTGCCGTGATCATGGTACAAGTCGATCACTTCCGGCGCGGGCATTTCCACCAGCGAGCACCAGTAGGTTTCCACTTCGATTTCCGGAAACACCAGTTGCTGTCCCTTTTTATCGATGATGCGCTCGATCACCTTGAAAACGATCGGATACGGCAACGGCTGCCCGTTTATTCCGACAGTGGTCTTGCCGATCCAGACGCGCTTTCCCTTGCGAGCCGCAACGGGTTGGCCGCAGCGCCGGGCCACATCAAGCCAAGCCGTTGGCGACTCCCGGCGCAGGTTGCGCTTGATGATGAAATCAACACTGTCGCGTTGCACGTCGGGAAAGTTGTCCTGACTGTCGTTTCCCGAATCCAATCGCATCAGCACCGGTGCCGGGGTGATTTGGCGGACATAACGGATGGTTTGAGCGATAAAGTCCGGTGTTCCGTTCTGACAATGCTGACTGCCGTTGCGCAATTGCAGGTTGACCAGGTACCCCTCGGCGCCCAAGTAGGCGAAAATCGGAGCATAGCCGTCGCAGCCTTTATAGGTGCGGGAAACCCCCTCTTTCTGAGTTTTTGAGTTATCGAAAGGACTTACATCAATATCCAACGGCACAAAAGGCCCGCAACCGGTTTCAATCGGCGTCAATGCGGGAGCCATCGTCTTGACCAACTTGGCCGATTCCTCCGTCAGAATCGGCTCTACACTGTGACCGAGAAGATCGATTCGCTGACGCAATGTTACTGCTGACGGGCATCCGGAAAGGCCCAAGGCCAAGTTGAAAAACTCCGCTTTTGGACGAAACAGCTCGATGGCATCGTAGTCGGGCTTTGCAATACTGAGCAAACCGATCATTGAAAACAGTACATCGCTATGGGAAAATTGGCGTTGTTCAAAGTGTACGCCATCGAAATTGTCCAGCCTGCTCTTGAGGTCGGTTTTTTCCAGAAGCGTTCCAACATGAACGATACCGCTATGGCTGGCCAGTCGATCGATGGTGTCTTTGATACGAATTGCAGGGCGCATGGCTTTCACCTTTCGAGTGAATGATTTTAGGCGCCCATATATCATATTTATAACAATATTTCAATAGGTTGTGTTGGCTTTGAGCACTTTTTGTGCCACGGATTAAGGAATATGTTAGCAGGCACTTCCCGCCATACTTGATCAAATTTGAAGCGTCTTTTTCGGTTTCCAATTTTCGCTCCGGCTTGCCCATCATTTCGTCCAACCCATTGAAAACAATATCAATGGTAGAAAACTGCCGGGTCTTCCCCTCATCTTGCGCATGCTTGTCAAGCCGTCCGGTTTCTGATAATGTAT